>JBGVKW010000012.1:0-232888 GCA_045123895.1 Agathobacter sp. | reverse complement strand
AGAATATATACGATGATGAAATATTTTTTGAAGGATATAAAAAGATTAGGGACAACAAAATAAATGCCAATAACTTATTTGAAATACCTACATTGTTTTCAATGTTGCCAGATTTAAAGAACAAAAGAATATTAGACTTGGAACACCTGTATAAATCAGCTATGTAAATTCTGATTTGTAGGGAGCAGAAAATTTCAGGCTTTTTGAGAGCCTGAAAGCATGTGAAGATTTGAATTTGTAGAACTAACAAAATATTTAAAAAAGCTATTGACTCCTACGTTGCGTAATAGTTTAGAGTATACTTATCGAGAGGAGGGAAAAGCCAATGATGACAGTAAATGAAGTAAGCAAATTGACCGGAGTGAGTATACGCACTCTGCAATATTATGATACCATAGGACTCCTGCCACCGACTGAATATACAGAGGCAGGATATCGACTGTATGACGATACAGCAATGGAAAGGCTGCAACAAATTCTACTGTTTAAAGAACTTGAATTCCCACTAAAGGAAATTAAGACGATAATTGATGCACCCAATTTTGATAGAAGCAAAGCGTTGGAGCAACAAATTGAGTTGCTTACTATGAAAAAAGAGCATCTTGAAGTTCTTATTAATTTCGCTCGTAAAATAAAAACGACAGGAGTGAATAAAATGGATTTTAAAGTATTTGATACAACAAGAATGGATGAGTATGCCAGAAAGGCAAAAGAGCAATGGGGACAGACTTCAGAATATAAGGAATATGAAGAAAATGCAAACAATCAGTCTCCAGACGCACAAAAAATGGCTTGGAAAAACCTCATGCTTATATTTGTAGAGTTTGGAAAAATGAAAGATAAGGAACCGGAGCATGCGGAAGTACAGTTTGAAGTTAAGAAACTGCAAGACTATATTTCGGAGCATTTTTATAAATGCTCTAATGAGGTTTTAAAGGGGCTTGGTGCAATGTATGCTTCTGGTGGAGAATTTACTGAAAATATCGATAAAGCTGCTGGAAGAGGAACTGCTGTATTTGTGGCAAAAGCAATAGAGATTTATTGTAGTTAATATAGGTAATTAAGATTAGCAGACCCCTGTTAGGGTGAACAGAAAATTTCAGTTTGCTGCAGAGAATTTAATAAGAAGAAAAGCATTTAAGGGGTGTTCATCTGAACACCCCTTTGAACACCCCTAATGATACAATCGTTATGATTGTATCATTTTCTTTGTCCTAACGAATCCCTGTAATTGTGGATATTACCCAGATATGCAAAGATGCCGATGCAGTGAGCCTACTCTAAAACGATATTTTGAAAAACTATCACAACCTATGCTTGACAGGATAGATATTTGTGTGGAAGCACCTGTTTTAAGTTTTGAAGATATATCCGAATGCAGGAAAAATGAAACATCAGATGCGATACGAGAACGTGTTGTGAATTGTCAAAATATACAACAAATAAGATTTAAGGATGAGGAGTTTAAGTATAATTCAAAGATACCGTCAGGAAAAATGAATTACTATTGCTTTCTAGACGGTAAAGAAAAGGCATACATGGAAAATATGTATGATAAGCTTAATTTGACAGCCAGAACTTATCACAAAATTTTACGAGTGGCTCGTACGATTGCTGATATGGATAGCTGCGATACAATAAAAATACGTCATTTAAATGAGGCGATTTGTTATCGCAGTATAAATGAAAAATACTGGGGAGGAATACAATGAAATATAAATACTGGTTGGCGTCAATAATAGGGATAAGTAATGAGGTAAAAAGAACAATTGTATCTTTAGGGATAACGGCTGAAGAATTGTATTATATGGAAGAAGATAAAATAAATCAATTAGAATTATTTTCAAGAAAACAGATTGATTTACTTAATAAATCAAGGAAAAATATGGAGATAAACAAGGAATGGAATAATTTTTTGGAAAAAGGTATTGAGTTTACGACCATTGAAGACGATAACTTTCCAGAGAAATTAAAAAATATATCAAATTGTCCATATTCGATTTTTTTTGCTGGTAAATTGCCAGAAACTAATAAAATGTCTGTTTCAATAGTTGGTGCACGGGGAAGAAGTGCATATGGATGCGAGGTGGCCAAAAAATTAGGAGAGGTACTTGCAAAAAATGGTATTAATGTTATTTCCGGACTTGCAAGAGGGATTGATAAAGATGGACATACAGGGGCGCTGCAGGGAAAAGGAAATACTTTTGCTGTGTTAGGCTCGGGAGTAGATATATGTTATCCAAGGGAAAACAAATACTTATATGAAGAAATTAAAAAAACTGGAGGAATAATTTCGGAATTTTTGCCTGGGACTAACCCTATTCCTTTAAATTTTCCTCTTAGAAACAGGATTATTTCAGGTCTGTCGGATATTGTTGTTGTTGTCGAAGCTAAATTGAAAAGTGGTTCATTAATAACAGCAGATTTTGCAATGGAGCAAGGCCGGGATGTGTATGTTGTTCCTGGCAGGATTACAGACCCCTTGAGCAAAGGGTGCAACAGGTTGATAAAACAGGGCGCTGGAATAATTTATGATATAGAAGAATTTGTTTCAGATATTACTGAAACAGCATTTACGGAGTGTGTGCAAATGGATTTTAAAAAAAATTTACTTGATAAAAAAGAATCATTGGTGTATAGTTTACTCGATTTTTGTCCCGTTGGAATAGGGACTTTGTTTGATAAACTACCGTTTGATTTAAGTGAATTATTAGATATTCTTGAAAACTTAAAACGGATGGGTTACATAAAAGAAGATATTCCAAATCATTACATTAAGTGTATTTGATTACGGAGTAAAAGGAGTTGTGTAAATGGCAAAGTATTTGGTTATTGTGGAGTCGCCTGCTAAGGTTAAAACAATAAAAAAATTTTTGGGAAAAAATTATGAAGTAATGGCTTCAAATGGTCATGTCAGGGATCTTCCAAAAAGTCAGCTTGGAATTGATGTAGAAGGAGATTTTGAACCAAAATACATTACTATTAGAGGAAAGGGGGACATTCTTGCAAAGCTTAGAAAAGAAGCAAAGAAAGCAGAAAAAATATTTCTTGCAACTGACCCGGACCGTGAGGGAGAAGCTATTTCTTGGCATTTGTATCATTCGTTAAAACTTGAAGGTAAAAATGTTAGTAGAATAAGTTTTAATGAGATTACTAAAAATGCTGTAAAAGAGTCTTTAAAAAATCCAAGGGAAATAGATATGGATTTGGTGGACGCTCAACAGGCAAGGCGAGCATTAGACCGAATGGTTGGATATAAAATTAGTCCACTTTTATGGGCGAAAGTTAAAAGAGGTCTGAGTGCTGGTAGAGTTCAATCTGTTGCGTTACGAATTATTTGTGATAGAGAAGAAGAGATTAATGCATTTATTCCTGAAGAATACTGGAGTCTGGAAGCACAATTAGATGTTGAAGGACAAAAGAAAATGATACCTGCAAAACTGTACGGAAAAGGTAATGAAAAAATTGTTATTTCATCAGAGACCCAAATGAATAAGGTTCTTGAAGAATTAAAGGGCAAAGATTGCAAGGTTATTTCAATTAAAAAGACTGAAAAATCTAAAAAAGCTCCGTTGCCATTTACAACAAGTACATTGCAACAGGAAGCTTCAAAGGCGCTAAATTTTCCGATTTCCAAAACTATGCGTATTGCACAGCAGCTATATGAAGGTGTTGACGTAAAAGGACAGGGAACAGTTGGTCTTATTACGTATTTGAGAACAGATTCGATTCGTATTTCTGATGAAGCTGATGCAATGGCAAGAACTTTTATATCAGATAGTTATGGTGATAATTATTTGGCTAAAGGTGATGGTCAAAAGAAAGATTCAAAGAAAATTCAGGATGCACATGAGGCAATTAGACCTACCGACATAAACAGAGTTCCATCTGAGATAAAAGATTCGTTGTCTAGAGATCAGTTCAGGCTTTATCAGCTTATATGGAAACGTTTCACAGCCAGCAGAATGGCTAAATCGGTTTATGAGACAACTTCAGTGAAAATTGGAGTAGGGGAGTATGTGTTTAGCTTTTCAACTTCAAGACCAATTTTTGATGGATTTGAGCTTGCATATGTAGAGGCTGATGATGCGAAAAAAGAAAAACCGGTTACACTAAAGGCTTTTGATGAAAATTCAAAAGTTGAAATTACTGAGCTAGAACCTAAACAGCATTTTACACAACCGCCTGCTCATTATACAGAGGCATCGCTTGTAAAAACACTTGAGGAACTTGGAATAGGAAGACCAAGTACTTACTCACCTACGATTTCGACTATTCTTGCCAGAAGATACGTTACAAAAGAGGCAAAGAATCTTTATGTAACTGAAATAGGGGAGATTGTTAATCAGATAATGGTTGATTCGTTCCCAACAGTTGTAGATGAACATTTTACTGCAAATATGGAAACTCTTTTAGATGGTGTTGCTGAAGGAACCGTAAATTGGAAGACTGTTATTAGAAACTTTTATCCAGATTTAAAGAATGCGGTAGAACAGGCTGAAAAAGAACTTGAAAAGGTAACCATCGAAGACGAAGTGACAGAAGAGATTTGCAGTGAATGTGGACGTAATATGGTTATAAAATATGGACCACACGGAAAATTTCTTGGATGTCCTGGATTCCCGGATTGTAGAAATACAATGCCATATTTTGAAAAGATAGGTGTTAGCTGTCCACAGTGTGGAAAAGATGTTGTAATAAAGAAAACTCGTAAGGGTAGAAAATACTATGGATGTATTGACAATCCGGAATGTGATTTTATGAGTTGGGGAAGACCGGTAGAAGAAAAATGTCCACGTTGTAAGAGCTTTATGGTTGTTAAGGGTAATAAAATTGCCTGCTCAGATGAAAAATGTGGATATGTTACAGAAATAAAAAATGAAAATGATTGAATTGTCTGAAAAATAGTGTTAAAATCAAATAAGAGTAGACAATTTTGGGAGGCTTGAATTTATGGGAGTTCAGTTATTGGATAAGACGCGTAAGATAAACAAGTTATTGCATAATAACAGTTCATCTAAGGTAGTATTCAACGATATTTGTGAAGTGTTAACAGGAATTTTAGATTCAGATATTCTTGTTATCAGTAAAAAGGGGAAGGTTTTAGGCTCAAGTGTTTGCCGAGGAGTAGATGAATTACAGGAGCTGGTTGTTGATGAAGTTGGTGGATATATTGATAGTGATTTAAATGAACGATTACTTGGAATTTTATCAACGAAGGAAAATGTTAATCTTGAAACTTTAGGTTTTGGTGAGGATTCAAGAAGGTACAGAGCTATAATTACTCCTATTGATATTGCAGGAGAGAGACTTGGAACTTTATTTGAGTACCGAAGTGATAGAGAATATGATATTGATGATATTATTCTCACTGAGTATGGTACTACGGTTGTTGGACTTGAAATGATGCGTTCTGTAAATGAAGAAAACGCCGAAGAAGAAAGAAAGATTGCAATTGTAAAATCTGCTATTAGTACATTGTCGTTTTCTGAATTAGAAGCAATTATTCACATTTTCGAGGAACTTGATGGAAATGAGGGGATTCTTGTAGCCAGTAGAATAGCAGATACAGTTGGAATTACCCGATCAGTAATTGTAAATGCACTTAGAAAATTTGAAAGTGCTGGAGTGATTGAGTCTCGCTCATCTGGAATGAAGGGAACATACATCAAAGTCGTGAATGACGTTGTATTCGATGAACTTGAGAAAATTAAGAGAAAAAATATATAGTTTTCTAATGGATGGGATTGATAAAAGGACTTATGGTTTCATGGGTCCTTTTTGTGTATTAATGTATAAATATTGTACTAAAAAATAAAAAAAGCACAATATCAAGTGAAAATGGCTTGTTTTTTTTACATAATAAATTATAATATATATAGTAGAGTGCGTACAAATTATAGTTTGATATTGGACATGGAGGGTTTTGTATGATTAGCTCAACAGCATTTAATTATGTGAATGTATTGACTAAAGCAGCTGATGCAAGCTGGAAAAGAGAAAATGTTATTTCAAATAATATTGCAAATGTTGATACACCGGGATACAAGAGAAAAGATTTGAATTTTGAAGGGGTTCTTTCTGAGGAATTGGGACGTTGTAAACATAAATCCCTTGATTCTAAGATAAATGAACTCGATTATTCTAATCTATCTGCAAATGTTTTTACGGATCATCAGAATTATTCGTACAGATTAGATAAGAATAATGTTGATATTGACACAGAAAATGTAGAACTTGCTTCAGAACAGATTAAGTATCAGGCTTTGACTGGAAGCATTAGTTCACAGTTTGAAAGAATGAGAATATCAATGGGAAGATAAATGATAGGAGAGGTTTTATATGGGTTTATTTCAATCATTTAATATTAGCGCGTCGGGTATGACGGCTGAGCGTTATAGAACGGATATTATTGCTCAGAATATTGCTAATGTGAATACTACATCTACTAAGGATGGTACACCATACAGAAGAAAGATTGTGACATTTTCAGAAAAAAATGTTACACCGTTTAGTCAACTATATACCAGCTCTAAAAATAAAAATGTGGGAGACGGTGTTAAAGTTACTAAAGTTACAGAAGATTATGAAACAGATTTAATTATGAAATACGATCCGTCAAATCCGGATGCGGATGAGAACGGGTATGTATCTTATCCAAATGTAAATACAGTTACAGAGATGACTAATCTCATTGATGCTACAAGAGCTTATGAGGCTAATGTTACAGCGTTTAATGCTGCAAAATCAATGGCTCAGAGTGGTCTACAGATTGGAAAATAATTGTAAAGGGGTTTGATTATGACTATTTCTACTCTTAACGGCGTGTCTTTGGGAGATATGAGTTCGTATATTAATGATACGCCTTTGACAAAAGATACAGAAAAACCGGAGGCTTTTTCTGATGTGTTATCAGCGATGATGGGGGCTGTTAACGAGACAAATGATTTACAGAATGCGGCTGAACAGGCAGAGATTCAGTTTGCATTAGGAGAAGCAGAGAATCCTCATGATTTAGTGATTGCTGAAACAAAGGCTGCAGTTGCATTACAATATACTATTGCAGTAAGAGATAAAGTGATTGATGCATATAAGGAATTAATGCAGATGTCTGTTTAAGGAGTAATTATAGATGCCGGAACGTATTAAAGTTTTATTTGAAAAAGTATTGGACTGGTGGAAAAAATTTAATAATAGGCAAAGAGCACTATTACTTAGTGTTGTTGCTGTAGTTATTATTGCGTTGTTGATTCTTGCTGCTGTTATTACTAAGCCAACTATGGTTGAACTTGTGGCAAGTACTGATTCATCAGAAGCTTCAAAAATTAAGGAAATTCTTGATGGTGCTGGAATTAGTTACGAAGTTGATTCGAATTTAGTGTTTACTGTAGATAAGAATGATGAAGTAAATGCAATAATGGCTCTCGGCGATAATGATATCCCAGCTCAAAGTTATGATATTAGTAATGTTACTGATGGTAGTTTTTCGACAACAGAGGCTGATAAACAAAAAAAGTATCAGGTTTACCTTGAGTCGAAGTTTTCAGAACATTTATCACAATTGGATTACATAAATTCGGCGTCTGTTGATATTACATTGCCAGACAATGATGGTACAATTCTTTCCTCAAAGGAAGAGGGGACTGCAGCTGTAACATTAGATACAAAAAGAGAAATATCAGAAGAACAGGCATATGCTATAGCAAGATATGTAGCTACCGAGCTTGGAAATGAAACAACAAAGAATGTTACAATTATTAATTCAAAAGCTGAGATTATTTATTCGGGAGCTGATGCAGAGACTTCAACTGGACTTGCAAGTTCTAAACTATCCTATAGGGAAAAATTAGAAGCACAGGTAAAAAGTGAGATCGTCGGAGCTCTTGAATCTTCAGGGATTTTTTCCAATATTGAAGTTGGAATGAATCTTGATATCAGCTTTGATGAAGTTGAAACAGCAGAGAAAAAATACAGTATTCCAGATGGTGCAGATGATAGTTTGAAAAATTCGCAGTCGATTTATGAGTCTGAGGCTACTAATGGAGAAGCGGCTGTTCCTGGTACGGATTCAAATAATAATGATACTACATATGTTACACAGGACAGTAATACTTCGTCTTCGTCAGTTTCAGATATTGACACAGATTACCTTAATGATGAGAAGATTACGACAACAAAAAATAGTGGCGGAATAATTAATTATGATACTTCGTCAGTTACTGTTGTTGCAACCAGATATAAGGTATATGATCAGGCTACACTTGAGGAAAATGGAACTCTTGATGATATATCATGGGAGGAGTTTAAGGCACAAAATGGTGATCCGGTAAAGGTTACAGATGTAGACCAGGATTTAATTGATGCTGTAGAAAAAGCAACAGGATTTAAGTCTGTGTCGTTTATGATTTATGAACAGCCAGAGTTTATTGAAAAAGATACATCGGCTAGGTCTTTAAATGATATTCTGCAGATTGTGTTGGCGGTAATAATATTTCTTTTACTTGGATTTGTCGTATATAGAAGTACGCGAACCGTTAAAGAAGTGGAGCCAGAGGCAGAGATATCCGTTCAGTCCTTGCTTGACTCAACAGCTGAGGCTACAGAACCGTTAGAAGATATTGGATACACAGAAAAATCAGAGAAGAGAATTCTTATTGAGAAATTTGTGGAGGATAATCCTGATGCAGTTGCGTTATTGTTACGAAACTGGTTGAATGAGGATTGGGAATAAAGATGATTGATGATTATAGCGGAGTACAAAAGGCCGCAATTCTTTTAATTACATTAGGACCTGAAAAAGCATCTGTCATTTTTCAACATTTGAAGGAAGAAGAGATAGAGGAACTTACGCTTGAAATAGCTAATACCAGAAGCGTATCACCACAGGATAAAGATGCTGTACTTGATGAATTTTATCAAGTGTGTCTTGCACAGCAGTATATTGCTGAGGGTGGAATTGGATACGCAAAGGAACTTTTAGAGAAAGCTCTTGGAGACGACAAGGCTCAGGGAGTTATTGCAAAGCTTACTGCTTCATTACAGGTTAGACCATTTGAATTTGTTAGAAAAACAGACCCGAGTCAGCTGCTTAATTTTATTCAGGATGAGCATCCACAGACAATAGCGATGATTTTGTCATATTTACCTTCGCAACAGGCTGCAACTGTTTTGGGGGCTCTGCCACCTGAGAAGCAGGCTGATGTTGCGAGAAGAATTGCACAGATGGATAGAACTTCACCTGATGTAATTAAAGAAGTTGAAAGAGTGCTAGAACGAAAACTTGCATCTCTCGTAAATCAGGATTACACAATTGTGGGTGGAATAGATGCTATTGTTAATATCTTAAATAGTGTTGATCGTTCTACAGAAAAGCATATTATGGAATCTCTTGAAATTGAAGAACCAGAACTTGCAGATGACATCAGAAAGAAAATGTTTGTATTTGAGGATATTCTTTTACTTGATGACAGATCTATTCAGCGAGTTCTTAGAGATGTTGAAAACGCTGATCTTGAGCTTGCTCTTAAAGGAACTACAGAGGAAGTACAGAATGTTGTATTTAGAAATCTTTCAAAACGTCTTGCTGCTATGATTAAAGAGGATATGGACTTTATGGGTCCTGTACGTATGAAGGATGTTGAGGAGGCTCAGCAGAAGATTGTAGGTGTAATAAGAAGACTTGAAGATTCGGCAGAAATTGTTATTTCACGTGGTGGAGGTGACGATATAGTTGTCTAATTTAGTAAAGCAGTATTATGTCGTTGAACCTGAAAATAAAAAGAGAATAATCAACAATAATCAGTTGATTAAAGATAAATTAGAACAGTATGAAAAAGAAACAGAATTTAAAAGTGGTTTATTTTTTCCAGGATTAAGTGGTGAAAATGTTGGGAAAGCGGAAATAGATGAAACTCAGAATGAACCCGACGATATGGAAACTGTTTCGGATAGCAATGAAGAAGAATTTGTTGATGGAATAGAGGCTGCTGTTGTCGAAACAACTGATACTGATTCTACGGTAGAACAGATTTTGCAGAGGGCAAATGAGAAAGCTGATGATATTATTGAAGTGGCAAATAAGAATGCTGATGTAATAATACAAAAAGCAAAAGAAAATGCTGAACTGATTTATGAAGAGAAGCGAAAAGAAGGTTATGAAGCTGGGAGTATCCAAAAGGAACAGGAAATAGAACAGCTTAAAGAACAATTAGAGGAAGAATATTTACAAAAGAAACAAGAATTGGAACTGGAAGTTGAAAGTTATACTTCTCAGTTGGAGACAGATTTAATAGATGCTTTGACACAAGTGTTTGATAAGGTTTTTCGTATCCAGTTTGATGATAAAAAGGAAATGCTCTTACATCTTGTAAAAAATACTATATCTAAGATAGAAGTTGGAAGAGAATTTAGAATCCATGTATCTCAAAGCAATTATAAATTTATACTTTCTCACATAGATGAGATTCGAGAGAGAATTGGTAATGATGTTGAAATAGAGATTGTAAATGATGCAAATCTTGATTCCTCTGATTGCCAGATTGAGACTAGTTTTGGTGTATTTGACTGCGGAATTGATATGGAGTTAAATAATTTAATCAAAGATATAAAATCATTGTGCAGTTAGTTTTGACAAAAAGGGGTTTTATTGTTGTTAAAAGAAGCTGAGAAATATTTGCAACTTATTGGAAAAGAGTATTATAAGAGTTTTGGAAAAGTTGCAAAGGTTGTTGGACTTACAATTGAATCAATTGGACCTGAGGCAAGGTTAAATGATTTGTGTAAAATCTATTTGGACAAAGAAAGGGTGGAATATGTGTCTGCTGAAGTGGTAGGATTTCATGATTCACACCTAATTTTGATGCCATTTGATAATGTCGAAGGAGTTGGAGTTGGATGTATCGTTGAAAATACGGGACATCCATTATCTGTTTTGGTAGGAGATGAACTTTTAGGACATACTGTTGATGGTATAGGTCGATTGACGGATGATGCTGAGGTTGAACTATTATCGTCATATCCAATTGAAGCAGAGCCACCTGACCCTATGAATAGAACAATAATAAGTGAGGTGTTGCCACTTGGAGTTAAAGCTGTGGATGGACTTATTACTGTTGGTAAGGGGCAGCGAATAGGTATATTTGCAGGATCTGGTGTAGGAAAAAGTACATTGCTTGGAATGTTTGCAAGAAATACAAAGGCAGATATTAATGTTATTGCATTAATTGGAGAACGTGGTCGAGAAGTAAGAGAATTTATTGAAAGAGATTTAGGTGAAGAAGGCATGGCGAGATCTGTTGTGGTTATTGCAACATCAGATAAGCCGGCACTTATCCGAAATAAAGCAGCAAAAACTGCTACAAGTATTGCTGAGTATTTTAGAGATCAGGGAAAAGACGTTCTGTTGATGATGGACTCACTGACTCGTTTTTCTATGGCTCAAAGAGAGATTGGGTTAGCTTCGGGAGAACCCCCTGTTACTCGTGGTTATCCACCAAGTGTTTATTCTGAAATGCCTAAACTTTTAGAACGGGCAGGTACGTCTGATTCTGGTTCGATTACCGGTTTATATACTGTACTTGTAGATGGTGACGACTTTAATGAACCAATTACTGATACAGCTCGTTCGATTCTGGATGGACATATAATGCTTGACAGAAAGCTTGGACATAAAAATCACTATCCGGCTATTGATATATTGCAAAGTATATCTCGAGTTATGGGAGCGATTGCTACAAAGGAACATAAGCAGCTGGCGGGAAAACTTAAATCTGTTCTTGCCACATATAATGAGGCTGAGGATTTGATTAATATTGGTGCATATAAAGCAGGTTCAAATCCAGAGATCGACTATGCGATTAAGAAAATTCACGATGTAAATGAATTTCTATGTCAGGGGACAGATGAAAAATTCCAATTTGATGAAGAAATTCAGCTTTTAACAGATGTTTTTGCTGAATAAATGAGGTGATTTATTGGCTAGATTTAAATACAGAATGCAAAATATTCTAGACATTAAAATAAAGTTGGAAACACAGGCCAGGAATGAATATGGTATGGCCAATCAGAAGTATCAAAGTGAACAGGAAAAACTTCAGAAGCTTGTACTTAAGCGTGTTTCATATGAGGCAAAATTGAAAGAATTAATGAATGATATTATTGATGTAAAAGCTGTAAATAATGCCAGAAATGATGTTAATACTATGAAATCATTGATTCGTACACAAATGTTTGAGGTGAAAAAAGCAGAGGATGAGGTGGAAATTAAAAGAACTGCTCTTTCAGAAATTATGGCAGATAGAAAAACCCATGAAAGATTAAGGGATAAAGAATTTGATAAATTTATTCAAGAAGAAAAAACAGCTGAGGCAAAAGAAATTGATCAACTGGTTAGTTTTACGTTTAACAGTAATAGATAAATAGGAGTAGTTATGGCTGATATTGAAAATTTAAAAGAAGATAATAAAAATACAAAAAAAGATAAAAAAGAAAAAAAAGAGAAGAAAGAAAAAAAGGTAAAAGATAAACAGGACGATAATGAAAATGAAAACAATGAAGAAGAAGGCGGAAGTAAGATAGTTCTTGCTTTTGTTGCATTGTTAATTATTGCTATCTGGTTGGGGATAATTGGTATCTTAATCAAGACGGATGTAGGTGGATTTGGATCAACTGTTCTTGCTCCGATCTTTAAGGATGTTCCTGTAATTAATAAAATTTTACCTAATTCAGTTCAAATGTCTACAGAAACAGAGGGGACTGCGTATAGTACCGTAGATGAAGCTGTTGAAAGAATAAAGGAACTTGAAATACAAATTGATACATTGAATGCTCAGGCTGAAACAGATAAAAAAACCATTGAGGAATTGAGTTCTCAAGTGGGAGAATTGGGTACATACAAAGAAGAACAGAAAAATTTTGAATTAGAAAAAGAAAAATACTATGAAGAGGTTGTTTTTTCTGATCAAGCACCCGATATAGAAGAATATAAGACTTACTATGAGAGTATAGACCCGGAAAATGCTGAAGTCTTATATAAGCAGGTCTGTGAGCAAATTCAAAAATCTCAGGAAATAAAAGATTATGCTGCAACTTATTCTTCTATGAAACCAAAGGAAGCTGCTGCAATATTCGATACTATGACTGATGATTTAAATCTTGTGGCGGATATATTACTTACAATGGACACGGAGTCACGAGCTAAAATTTTGGGGAAAATGAATTCAGATACTGCTGCAAAATTAACGGAGATTATGAATCCGAAGTAGAAAGGAGGAATAACGTGACATCAGCAAATGTATTAAATGTTTTGCCTGTTAGTAATCTGACAGATAGAAAAACATCAAATGCATCTGATATGTCCACTTTGCAGAGCAATTCATCATTTGCAAACTATTTGAATAAATCGGATAAAAATAATAGTAATACTAAAATTGCTTCAAATACATCAAATGATGAATTTCAGCAGTACAGGTATAAGGAAAACAACATAGCATCAACTGAAAAAACACCGGTACAAACAAAGTATGAAGATTCTGAAACTGATATTGAGTCGGCTAAACATGAGATGCTGGCGGAGATATCGCAGGAATTGGATGTACCAGAAGAAGATGTTGAAAAAGTTCTAGAAGAGCTGGGGATAATCGTGTTTGAGTTGTTTTTACCACAAAATCTTGCAAGTTTGGTTGAAAAGATTAATCCACAAAAGGATACTACAAATTTGATTTTGGACTCGGAGTTTAAAGAACTATTATCTGCTGTAACTGATATTGGCAAAGAACTTATGAATAAAATCGAGGTTAATCAGTCACAGTTTGACGAGCTGATAAGTCGGATGGAAATAGTAGATAAAGGAGAAAATGAAGTTAACCAGGAAATTCTTTTATCAGGACTTTTGGATGAAGATAAGACTGAAGTTGTTGATGATACAATTATACAAAATAATGATAAGTTTTTAGAGACTGTTGTTGAAGAAAACTCAATTGAAGATAATCCAACTGAAATTGAGGTGAAAAACAGTTCAAAAAATGATTTTTCAGATTCTTCAAAAGAGAACATGGAAAATAGTGGGGAAGATAGTGAAGAAAAAATAGAATCTGAAAAATTTAATCGAAAGGATAATGTAAAAGGGGCTATTAGTTCGGAAAATAATAATGGGGTTACTTCTACAACGCCAAAAGAATTTCTGGAAAATAATTATAAACCGAGTTCAAGTTATTTGGCACATTCGGATATTGATACAGAAGACATTATTAGTCAGATAGTTAAAAAGGTGAGTGTAGATATTTCTAGTGAAGAAACAACAATGCAAATGCAGTTAAATCCTGAAAATTTAGGTAAAGTGTTTATTAATATTTCTTCGAAAAATGGTGAGATTAATGCACATATAGCAGCATTAAATGAAACAGTCAGGGAGGCTCTTGAAGCACAAATGGTTAATCTTCGAGAGAATTTAAATCAGGCTGGAGTAAAAGTAGATGCTATAGAGGTTACGGTGGCATCACATGAATTTGAGAGAAATCTTGAGCAAAACAATTCTAAAGAGGAGCAGGAAGGGGAAAGACAGGAGACGATGTCTTCAAAGAGAAGGAATAATATTAATTTGTCATCATTGGATGAGTTATCAGGAGTAATGGGTGAAGAAGAAGCTTTGGTTGCACAAATTATGAGAGATAATGGAAATACAATGGATGTGATGGCATAGATGAAAGGAGTTTTTATGGCTATTACAGCTGGAGTTACAAATGGAAAGCTTGATCCAAAGTATACAACTGCGGATAAAGATGCTAATGAACCAAAGGATGGAAGAAACCTTGGATATGATCAATTCTTACAGTTGTTATGTGCAGAAATGCAGAATCAGGATCCACTTGAACCTACAAGCAATACAGATTATGTTGCACAAATGGCTACATTTTCACAGTTAGAGGCTACTCTATCGATGAAGGATTCTTTATCTAGTTCGTTAGCAGAAACACAAAAATCAAGTGCGACAGCTCTTGTTGGTAAGGAAGTTGTAGTTAATGATCCGACTAGTGAAACAGGATATTCTAGTGGAACGGTTGACTATTTTATTGTTGAAGATGGAGAAATAAAATTATCAATAAATGATAAAATGTATGCATACAAAGATTTGTATTCGCTTTCAACAGATGAGTATTACGATGCAATTGTGAATTCAAAGACCTTTAGTGGTTTGGTTGCTTCACTTCCTGAAATGAACGATCTTACAACATCATCTCAGGAAATGCTAAAAACTATAAGAAAATTATTTGATAGTTTAACTGATTATCAGAAACAGTTTATTAGTAGCAGTGATTATTCAAAACTAGAAAGATATGAGAAAAAAATGGAAGAACTGCTTGCGAGTGAAAATGAATCCGGTGAAGCAACTGATGATACCGAAAATGAGACAGGTAATGATGTTGATAACAGTCAAGAGGTAGGAAATGAATAAAATTTCTAATCAGTTTTCATCAATTGAGCAGGTTACTGATCAATTTTTAAACAATAATCTAAAAAGTGATAATAAGAAATCCAATGTATCTTTTGAAGAAATATTAAAAGAAAAGCAGATTGAGAGTTCGACGGGATTAAGATTTTCAAAACATGCATCAATGAGACTGTGTGATAGGGATATTGTACTTTCAGATGCTCAAAGTAAGAGACTTGCAGATGGGGTAGTTGCAGCTGAAAGAAAAGGAGTAAATGATTCGCTAGTAATGGTTGATGATTATGCATTTATTGTAAATGTCCCAAATAAAACAGTTGTTACAGCAATGGATAAGACAGAAACAAATAATAATGTATTTACAAATATTGATGGAGCGGTAATTATGTAGCTGGACCTTATGGAAGCTAGTGTTCTTGAATGACAGATAGAACAAAGTGCCGTCCATCCGTCATAATAGGAGGGTAATAATTATGATGAGATCGCTTTATTCTGCTGTGTCAGGTTTAAAGACACATCAGACTAAAATGGACGTTATTGGTAACAATATCGCAAATGTTAATACAGAAGCTTTTAAATCATCTTCTGTGAGATTTAGCGAGATTATGTATCAGACAACATCTTCTGCATCAGCAGGAAATGGAGCCGCTGGTACAGGTGGTGTAAATGCTAAACAGATTGGTCTTGGTGTTACAACAGGAGCGACATCTGTAAGCATCACTTCTGCTGGA
Source organism: Agathobacter sp. (assembly GCA_045123895.1). GTDB lineage: Bacteria > Bacillota > Clostridia > Lachnospirales > Lachnospiraceae > Roseburia. The sequence goes on along the minus strand of JBGVKW010000012.1, from coordinate 216,712 downwards.
GCAGCAGAGACAACGGGAAATCCGTTTGATCTTAAATTATCTGATAAGAATTCTACTAACTTTTTTGTTGTAAGTGATGGAACAAATAATTTTTTCACAAGAGCAGGTGATTTCTATGTAGATGGAAATGGATACTTATGTATGGCATCTACCGGATATACTCTTCAGGGGTGGCTTGTTGATGAGAATAATGAGGTGATTCAGGATGTTGTACAGCCTCTTCAGGTTATGTCAGCTGGAAATCAGACATCAGCGCCTGAAGCTACTACACAAGGATATATATCAGGTGTACTTGATAAAAATGATCCATTAGCTGCTGATACAGGTCGAATTATTACTTTAGGCTTTTTTGATAGTTTAGGATACAATTATACTGCTAAGTTTAACATTAAAGCTACAGGTAATGATGGAGAATATACTGTTTCATTGACAGATATTGTATCTTCATCAAATGGAGGTAATTCAATTTTTGAAATAGATGCTGATGGAAAAGTAACCTATAATGGAAACGATGTTAATTTACAGGACATCTTTCCTGATGCCACTCTTACTTTCGATCAGTCAGAGGGTACTTTTAAGTCTGTTAAAATTGACGGAGGTGACGAGGGTGCTGCTGTAACATTAAATCTTTCTCAATTAAAAACTGCAGCAGATACCAATGCTAATCCGAGTAATTTTGAAGATATAAATATTGATTTTAGTAAATGTTTAAACTACAACAATAATAAGACCTCTACAATTGGAGGACAAAACGGAGATTTACAGGGAGATGGAAAAGGAAAAGCATTAGGAGTTTTAAATGGCATTACTGTAAGTTCTGATGGAAAAATATATGGTTCATATGATAATGGAAATACAGTCTTGCTTTGCCAAATTGCAGTAGCTCAGTTTGCAAATGCTTCAGGCCTTGAAAAAGTAGGAAATAACTGTTATCAGACAACACTTAATTCAGGAGAATTTGATGGTGTAGGTATCGAAATATCTGCGGATGGAAGTGCGATTTCTGCAGGCGAATTAGAAATGTCAAATGTTGATCTTTCATCACAGTTTACTGATATGATTGTTACACAAAGAGGATTTCAGGCTAATTCTCGTGTAATTACTACATCGGATACACTTTTGGAAGAACTTATTAATTTGAAACGATAATTTAATATTGGAAATAATTAACAAAATATATATTGGGGAGTTGCAAACGCCGCTCCCCAATATTTTGTAAAATATTCGATTTTTTTGTCGGGAAAGGTAAAAGTCAGTAGACAAGAACGATAAAGTTTAGTAAAATCATATAAAAGGGTATTTGTTACAAAAAAGGACAATTTTTACTTTAAAAATGAAAATGGAAGGTGTTTACAGTGGATATAGCGTCTCTTGGTGGTGTACTGGTTGGTGCCGTAATGGTTGTGTTTGGTATCATTTCCAGTGGTGGTGTTGCAGCGATGGGAAACTTCATCGATATCCCATCAGTACTAATTACAATTGGAGGGTCATTAAGCTCTGTTTTGGGTGGAAATAAGCTTTCTGGTTTTTTGACTGGATTAAAGTCTATTTCTTTACCATTTAAGGAAACGGCGAAGGACCCTGCCGAAACAATAAAGACTATAATCGATATGTCAAATGTTGGAAGGAAAGAAGGTCTTCTTGCTTTGGAAGAAGCTGCCAACAATATTGAGGATGAATTCCTGAAAAAGGGTATTATGCTTGTTGTTGATGGTACAGATCCAGAACTTGTAAGAGGAATTCTTGAAACAGATTTGATGTGTCTGGAAGAAAGACATAAAAAGGTAATTTCATTCTGGGAATACTGGGGAGAAATGGGACCAGCTTGGGGTATGATTGGTACTCTTGTAGGTCTTGTAAATATGTTGAAGAACCTTGAGGATTCATCGACAATCGGACCTAACATGGCGGTTGCTCTTTTGACAACTTTGTATGGTTCTCTTATTGCTAACTGGTTGTGTTCTCCATTTGGAAATAAATTGAAGACTAATAATGAATTGGAAATTACATTAAAAACTCTTACAATTGAAGGTTTACTTTCAATTCAGGCGGGTGAGAATCCTCGTGTAATTGAAGAAAAGCTTAAATCATTCTTAGCTCCTTCTTCAAGAGATTCAGTATCCTCTGAAGCAGGAGGTGAAGAGTAATGGAAAAGAAGAGACAGGATGATCCACCGAAAGGCGCGCCTGCATGGCAGTCGACATTTTCGGATTTGATGAATTTGCTGCTTTGTTTCTTCGTTTTGCTTTTCTCTATGTCTACAGTTGATGCACAGAAATTTCAGATGGTAATAGCATCACTTCATAATAGTATGAGTATTTTGCCGGCTGGTGGAAAGTCTATTGGAGACGGCGAAATGGTAGGTGGAGGAGTTAGTCAGCTAGAGTTTTTAGATGATTACTATAACGAACTTGCAAATTCAAAATCTCAAACGGAAACAGAGTATCCGGGGAAAGATAAATCAGCTGAAGAACAGTATGAGGCATTGGAATTGTCTGAATCAGAGCAAATGGCAGATGATATTCAGTCTCAGTTAGCAGGTTCTGGCATTCAGGATATGGTAGAAGTGGATTTTAATGCTGAGTATGTTCAATTGAGCTTGAGTGGAGCCGTGTTGTTTGATTCGGGTAAGGCGGAACTTGTAAAGGAAGCCTATCCGGTGGTGGATAAAATCTCATACATATTGGATGGATATACAAATAATATTATTGAAGTTGAAGGTCATACAGATAATGTCCCTGTTTCAAGTGGATCTAAATATGAAAGTAATGATGTTTTATCAATGTACAGAGCATTGAGCGTTGCGGATTATATTAGAAATAAAACTAGTTTAAACCCTGCACATATTAAGTCTTCTGGAAGAGGAGATTATTTACCGGTTTCAGATAATTCAACTCCTGAAGGAAGAAGTAGGAATAGAAGAGTTGAGATAAAAATATACAATTCATATAATTCGGATGTTGACTAACAGAAAGGAATAAGTATGAAGAAAAATTTAATGTCTGTAATAATTCTGGCTTTAGTATTTGCAAATTTTATATTAACTGCGATTCTCATTTTTACAGTTTTGCCAGAAACAAAAAAAGCGAATAATTTGATTGATAAGGTTTGCGAGGCAATAAATCTTGATTTGAATAGTGGGGCGGCGACAAGCAGTACTAATCTTCCTCAGGATCAGATTGAAGATTTTGCCTTGAATGAAGATGGAAAAACATTAACTATTAATTTTGCACAATCCGATGATGGCAAGGCTCATTATCTGGTGTGTGGTATCTCTCTTTCATTAAATAATAAGAGTGAGGGTTACAAAAAGTATGGAGCTGATTTATCTGCTAAAAAGAATATCATTCTTGCAGACGTAAATACTATTGTAGGAAAGTATACAATGGAAGAATACAATAACGACAAGCAGGCTATATACGATGAAATTCTTGAAGAACTTCAGGCAAAATTTGGAGCTGACTATATTGTGGGAATAAATTTTACATCCTCATTGGTTCAGTAAATATGGAAAATATTAAAATAGGTGGTGAGAAATAGATGGGTGACGTTTTATCTCAAAGTGAGATAGATAATCTGCTCAATGCTTTAAGTAGTGGTGAATTGGATGTTGAAGAAATTAAAGATAGCAATGAAAAGCAGGTAAAAGATTATGATTTTGCTCGTCCATCGAAATTTTCTAAAGAACACCTGAGGACGTTAGAAATTATCTTTGAACATTATGGTCGGTTACTTACAACCAACCTTCCTGTGTATTTACGAAAAAATGTTCAGGTTGAGGTTATGAATTCTGAAGCAGTAACTTATTCAGAGTTTTCGAATGCTTTATCAAATCCTGTTTTACTGGGAATTGTGAATTTTTCTCCGTTACAGGGAAACATAATAATGGAGATAGCCTCAAATCTTGGATATGCTATTGTTGACAGGATGCTTGGTGGAAGAGGGGATGCATTAGATAAATCAAGAGAATTTTCTGAGATAGAGCTTCTTATCTTAGAGAGAATTCTTGTTGTGTGCGTTAATCTACTGACTGAGCCTTGGGAAAATGTAATAGAGATACATCCTCATCTTGAGAGGATTGAAACAAATTCTCAGTATGCACAGATTATTTCGCCAAGTGAAATGATTGCTATTGTTACTATCAATGTTAAGATTGGCAATGTTGAAGGATTGATGAATGTTTGTTTACCTTATATAACATTAGAATCAGTTATTGAAAAACTGAATACTAGATATTGGTATGCTAATATTCAAAGTCATGATGAGACTGATTATGCAGAGGCAATTGAGAGCTTGATTCAAAGAGCTGATGTTCCTGTAAAAGCTGTTTTGGGAAATAGTAATATATCTGTTAGTGACTTTGCTACACTTCAACCAGGAGATATTATCAGATTAGAAAAGACGGTTGAGGATGAGTTGGATATATATGTTGGAAATATAAAAAAATTTACTGCATTACCTGGATCTTCTGGTGATAAATATGCAGTAAGGGTTACTTCAGTAATCAGAGAGGAGCAATAGAGTATGGATGGAGTATTATTGCAGGAAGAAATTAATGCGCTACTCAATGATCCTGATGAAAAATCTGGGGGAGATGAAATGCTTACTCCAGATGAAATGGATGCGATTGGAGAGATTGCAAATATAAGTATGGGAACAGCTGCAACTACGTTGTTTTCTTTAGTTAATAGAAAAGTTGAAATCTCCACTCCAGTTGTTTCATTTGGTACGTGGGATGATATAGTTGCAGAATATGAAAAACCATGTGTTTTTATTAAGATTGCATATACGGTTGGTTTAGATGGAAGTAATATTTTAGTTCTGAAAGAAAATGATGTAAAAGTTATCACTGATTTGATGATGGGTGGTGACGGTACAAATACTGATGGGGAACTTGGAGAACTTCACTTAAGTGCTATTAGTGAAGCAATGAACCAGATGATGGGATCTTCTGCAACTTCTCTTTCATCGATGTTAAATAAAATGATAGATATTAGTCCACCTTCGGCAAATATAATTGATCTTCATGAAACAGTTGATGAAGGTGAGATTGATGAGTTTTTATCTGGCTCATTTGTTAAAATATCATTCAAAATGGAAATCGGTGATTTAGTTGATAGTGAAGTAATGCAGTTATATCCATGTTCTTTTGCAAGAGAAATGTGTAGAGGAGTATCGCATAATATGGAAATTGATAGTGAGAGTATTGTAGGAGATTCAGCTCCGGTTACAGCTACAACGTCTAATTCAAATGCTGCACCAGCACAGGCGCAGTCAGCACCACAACAAGCAATGGGACAACCTATGCCACAGATGATGCAACAACCAATGGGACAACCTATGCCGCAGATGATGCAACAGCCGATGGGACAAACAGTAAATGTTCAACCGGCTCAGTTTTCTGCATTTGGGGCTACACCTAATTCTATGTATCAGCCAGAAAATATTGATTTAATCATGGATGTGCCTTTAGAGGTTACAGTTGAATTAGGAAGAACACAGAAATCAATTTCAGATATTCTTGATTTTGGTCCTGGAAAAATTATTGAATTAAATAAGATTGCTGGTGAACCAATTGATGTTTTAGTAAATGGTAAATATGTTGCTAAGGGTGAAGTTGTTGTTATTGAAGAAAGCTTTGGTGTCAGAATTACAGAAATAATTAATGCGGCAAAACCTAATCAATAAAAGGACACTATAATGGATAATTTATTTCAATTAATATCAGTTTTAATAATTTTTGTGTTTGTTCTTGCTATTACATATTTGACTACCAGATGGATGGCTGGATTTCAGAAGAGTAAGGCAAATAATCGTAATTTAAAGATTGTGGAGACAATTTGTGTGGGCAATAGTAAGTACGTGAGTATTGTTTCTGCAGGAAGTAAGTATATTGTTGTTTCTGTCGGAAAGGACGAGGTAAACTTTCTGACAGAAATTACAGAAGATGAATTGGTGGATTTATCTTTTAAAAATGAAATTGCGAAAGAATTTCCAAAAGATTCTTTTTCTAGCATTTTGGATAAATTCAAAAAGAACCAAGGCGACAGGAGTAATGATGAGTAAATTTAAAAAGACATACTGTAAAGTTAGTTTTGTTTTTGCAGTTATTGTTCTTGCTTTTACAATTTCAATTTGCATTTTTAAACCGTCACTTGTTATTGCAGGGGAGGTAAATACTTCAGAAGTTACAGATGATTTGGATGATGTTAAAAGTTTAGATGCTGGTGATAATGATTTAGCTGATGCATCATCTGATAATACTGATGGTTTAAACATATATTATAATAATGAATCTGGGTCATTATCTACTCCGATTAGGATGTTTCTTGTATTAACGGTATTATCATTGGCACCGTCAATTTTGATAATGCTAACATCATTTACAAGAATAATTATTGTTCTTCATTTTGTAAGAACTGCGATTGGTACTCAGACTACACCGCCGAACCAGGTACTTGTAGGTTTGGCTCTATTTTTGACATTGTTTATTATGTGGCCTACATTTACTAAAATTAATGATACTGTAATTAAGCCACTTGATGAAGGTACAATTACTCAGGAAGAAGCTTTTGAGTTAGCAGAAGATCCTTTTAGAGAGTTTATGTATGGACAGACTCAGACAAAAGATTTGGCGTTATTTGTTGATATGTCTGGTGAAAAATATGAGGACTATTCGGAAGTACCTTTTACTACATTAGTACCTGCTTTTATTCTTAGTGAATTAAGAGCCGCATTTATTTTGGGCTTTTTAATATATATTCCTTTTATTGTTATTGACATGGTGGTTTCGTCGGTACTTATGTCAATGGGTATGATGATGCTCCCACCAACAACTATTTCGTTACCATTTAAAATTTTATTGTTTATACTTGCAGATGGTTGGGATTTGGTTATTGGAAATTTAGTGAAGACGTTTTATTAGGAGGCTAGAGTATGATTACGCAGGAAGCTGTAATAGATATTGCAAGAGATGCGATATATACTATGATTATTACGGCAGCACCTTTGTTGTTAGTTTCATTAATTGTGGGATTGATAATTAGTATTTTTCAAACTGTTACATCAATTCAAGAACAAACACTTACGTTTGTGCCGAAGATTTTAGCTGTGTTTGTTACTTTGATGATATGCGGTTCATGGATGCTTGATAATATGTCTGGATTTATGTCAGATTTGTGGTCAAACTTTAGCTATTATTTGAGTATGGGCTAGAGATATGATAAATTATACTTTTTCTATAGCTGATTTTGAATATTTTTTATTAATTCTTGTTCGAATTTCATCGTTTATGTTTATCGCTCCATTTTTTGGAGAGTCTGCGGTGCCGAGCAAAGTGAAAATTGGCATGTCAGCATTTGTAGCAATATTTATGTACAATATATTAGACCAGCCTGAGCTTTCATATGTAAGCTCTGTGGGATATGCGGTGTTGGTTGTAAAAGAAGGAATTACAGGTTTGCTGATTGGTTTTGCAGCTAATATTTGTAATTCCATTGTTTTATTTGCAGGTAATATAATTGATATGGATATTGGTTTATCCATGGCAACAGAATTTAATCCTTCGACTAAAACGGAAACTACAATTTCGGGTAACTTATATTACTATATTACAATGTTATTGCTACTGGTAACAGATATGCATTCGTTTATTTTGAGAGCTGTGTGTGATTCTTTTTCGGTTGTATCATTAGGAGGGGCAGAGTTAGATACAGAACATTTAGTTGCTTCGATGACAAAATATATGGGAGATTTATTTGTTATTGGATTTAGAATTTTTCTTCCTTTTTTTGCATGTATAATGATATTAAATTGTATATTGGGAATAATGGCTAAGGTTGCACCTCAGATGAATATGTTTTCAATAGGTATGCAGCTGAAAATTTTAGTTGGTTTTATTACATTATATTTAACAATATATTTGACTCCGAGTATTGCTAATTTTATTAGCAATGAGATAAAAACAATGGTGGTATTAGTTATTGAAGGTTTATATTGATGAGTTTTATGAAGAAAAATTAATATTTAGATATGATCTTCAGTGGTTTGCAAAAGATGGTGAAGGTGGAGAAAAAACCGAGCCTGCAACAGACAAGAAATTAAAAGAAGCAAGAGAAGAGGGAAAAGTAGCAAAAAGCAAGGAGCTAACCGCTGCATTTGATTTGATTGTTCTTTTTCTGGTTTTAAGGATTTTTATTTCTTTCATTGGAGAAAGAATGATAGGCATTTTTGGTCGCATTTATAATCGTATGCCAGAATTTGTTGAGATAAATCAAAAAGATCTGTCTTCAAAAGCTGTAAACGGATTTTTTGTGGATATAATAATCCATTTTTTTTTGACAGTTTTACCTTTTTTTGCTTTTGGGTTAATTGTAACCATATTAATCAGTCTCATTCAGGTTGGATGGAAAGTTTCGACTAAGCCAATGCAACCCAAATTGAGTAAATTTAATCCCATTAATGGGTTTAAGAGAATGTTTTCAAAAGATTCGTTTTTTGAATTATTTAAATCTATATTAAAAATTGGAGTAATTACTTATGTTGCGTATATTTCAGTAAAGGATCATCAAAATGAGATATTTATTTTGTATGAACTTTCATTAAATCAGGCACTTGCTTTGGTAGGAGATATTATCATTAATGCAGGACTAAAAATTAGTTTTGTATATCTTGTTGTTGGTATTGCAGATTACATTTACAATAAACGTAGATTTAATGAAGATATGAAGATGACAAAGCAGGAAGTTAAGGATGAATACAAAAATACTGAGGGAGATCCTCAGATTAAAGGACGACAGAGAAGAAGAATGCAGGAAGCTTCCCAGAGAAGAATGATGCAGGATGTGCCAAAGGCTGATGTCGTTATTACAAACCCTACGCATTTTGCGGTTGCAATTCAATATGATGCAGATATTAATTCTGCACCAATAGTATTAGCTAAAGGTCAGGATTATGTAGCTTATAAAATTAAAGAAGTGGCAAAAGAAAACAATATTGATATTGTTGAAAATAAACCTTTAGCAAGAATGCTATTTCATAATGTGGATATAGGTTCTGAAATTCCACCAGAACTATATCAGGCTGTTGCCGAGATATTAGCAGCAATATATAAGACAAAGAATTAAAATATTATAGCAATTATTTATTAATTAGAAAGGAGGGATAGGTATGATAAAAAAATCGGATATCGGTGTTGGTGTATATTTACTTTGTGCAGTGATTTTCTTTATTATTCCTATTCCTTCAATGTTGCTTGATGTAATGCTTGCAATAAATTTAGGCGTTGCGCTTATGGTTTTGTTTAATGTATTGTTTGTAAAAGAAGTTCTTGATATGTCTTTCTTTCCAACATTACTGTTGTTTACAACAATATTTAGAATTTCATTAAATGTTTCATCAACCCGTTTGATATTATCAACAGGTAATCCAGGAAATGTTGTCAAAGTATTTGGTAACTTTGTTGGTGGAGGAAACCTTGTAATCGGCGCAATAGTATTTATTGTTCTTGTAATTATTCAGTTTATTGTCATCAATAAAGGTTCTGAGCGAGTTGCTGAGGTAACAGCAAGATTTACACTTGATGCAATGCCTGGAAAACAGATGGCCATTGACGCTGATTTAAATACAGGTGCTATTACAGATAAAGAAGCAAAAGAACGCAGAGAGAAGATTCAGCGTGAGTCAAATTTCTTTGGAGCCATGGATGGTGCCACAAAGTATGTTAAAGGAGATGCTACGGCAGGTCTTATTATTACTTTTATTAACCTTATTGGTGGTACGGTGATGGGGGTTATGTATCAGGGATTAACTGCAGGTGATGCAATTTCGCAGTTTGGTCTTTTGACGATAGGTGATGGACTTGTATCACAGATACCATCATTGCTAATATCTCTTTCTACAGGTATTCTTGTTACAAAAGGTTCCGATGAAGCTGATTTTAGCGGAGTTATGGTAAAACAGTTGTTTGGAATACCAAAAGTGTTGTTTATTGTAGGCTCTGTTTTGATTTTTCTTGGAATTATGACACCTCTTAGACTTGAATGGTGGCTATTTATTGGTTTGGGTGCGGCATTTATTGTGTCTGGAAATGCAATAAATAAAAGTCTAAATATTGAGGAGATAGAGGAAGAAACTGCACAGGTGGAAAACGATGCCGAGGAAATTCGAAAACCGGAAAATGTCGTATCACTATTGCAGGTTGATCCAATTGAACTTGAATTTGGATATGGAATCATTCCACTAGCAGATGTTAATCAAGGGGGAGATTTGCTTGACAGAGTTGTTATGATTCGTAGGCAGATTGCACTTGAACTTGGAACTGTTGTTCCAATTATTAGATTAAGGGATAATATTCAGCTTAATCCAAATCAATATATAATCAAGATAAAAGGCATACAGGTTACTGAGGGAGAAATATTGTTTGATCACTATATGGCTATGAATCCGGGCTATGTTGAGGAGACAATTACCGGTATACCAACTTTTGAGCCTTCTTTCCATCTTCCGGCTATATGGATTACCGAAAGTCAGAGAGAAAGAGCTGAAAGTCTTGGATACACTGTTGTAGATCCACCGTCAATTATTGCAACTCATTTGACTGAAGTTATTCGAAGTCATATTGCTGAATTGCTTACAAGACAGGATGTTCAGAATCTTGTAAATAATCTTAAAGATACAAACCCAGTCCTAGTTGAGGAATTGATTCCAAAATTACTTGGACTTGGCGAAGTACAAAAAGTTCTTCAGAATTTACTTTCTGAAGGAATATCAATAAGGGATTTACTAACAATATTTGAAAATCTTGCAGATCATGCTCAGACAACTCGAGATACAGATGTTCTCACCGAGTACGTGCGTCAGGGATTAAAAAGAGCTATTTCAAATAAATATTTTCCATCAAATGAAACAACGAGTGTCGTAACCCTTGATCCGAAGGTTGAACAGGAAATTATGGCATCTGTTAAACAAACAGAACAGGGTGCATATTTGACTTTAGATCCTGATAAGACAAAAGCAATTATGGATTCTGTTGAGAATGAGATTGGTAAATTGGAAAGTCTTGGAAAGAGCGCTATTATTATTACTTCGCCAATTGTGCGAATGTATTTTAAAAAATTAACGGAAGATTTTTTTAAAGATTTGATTGTTGTTTCTTATAATGAAGTTGATTCAAATGTAGAACTACAATCGGTAGGAATGGTGACAGTATAAATGACAATTAATAAATTTCAAGGAAAAACAAAAGAAGAAGCTATAGAAAAAGCAAAAGCAGAGTTGGGCGAAAATGCCGTAGTTATGAACATAAAGGAGATTAAACCTAAGGGATTATTTAGGGCATTAAAACGCACCACATATGAGGTTACTGCTGCAAAGGAAGAAAAGGAACCTACAAATGCGGTGTTACGTACAAAGTCAGTTGAAGGGAAAATGAATTCCAATATTGATTATAAGGCTGATGAAAATATTACACTTACATTTAATAACATTATTAGAGATAAAAAAGAAGAAGTTGAAAAGAAAAGTACAAATATGGAAAAGAAAAGCGTTAATGCGGATAAGGAATCAAAACTAGAGGAACGTTTGGATAATCTTTCAAATATTTTAGAGGAAAAACTTGGAGTTAATAAAACTGAAGAGGAGCAGCCAGCTGCAGTAAGTAATCAAAAGCCACAGTCGAATGAAGAGTTAAAGTTTGTCAGAATCTTATACTCAACTTTATTAGATAATGAAGTGAATGAAAAATATATTAATCAGATCCTTGATGAGATTGAGCGTTTTCTTAGACCTGGAAATAATGTAGATACAATTTTATCTAATGTTTATCAAAAATTAATTCTTAGATTTGGTCAGCCAAATACAATAAGTTTATCAGTTAAGAAGCCAAAAGTTGTATTTTTTATTGGTCCAACTGGAGTTGGGAAAACCACAACAATTGCAAAAATCGCTTCAAAATATAAAGTTGAGATGAACAAAAAAGTTGCATTTATTACAGCTGATACATATAGAATAGCTGCAACAGAACAGCTTCGTGTGTATGCCAATATTCTTGATGCTCCAATTTCTATTGTTTATTCGAAAGATGAGATGAACAGTGCGATTGAGGATTATCTTGATTATGATTTAGTATTTGTCGATACAGCAGGTTTTTCACATAGAAATGAAGTTCAAAGACAGGATATGAAAGAGTTGATAGCGGGTGTTGATCCCGCTTATGAGAAGGAAGTATATCTTGTTTTAAGTGCAACAACAAAGTATGATGATTTGAAAGATATTGTTGATATATATAATAGTATTGCTTCATACAAATTGATATTTACAAAATTGGATGAGACAACAAAATTTGGTAATTTATTGAATGTAAAAATATATGCGGATGCAGAGTTAGCGTATACAACAAATGGTCAAAATGTTCCAGATGATATAGAAGTATTTGATAGCCAGAAAATTGTTAAGAAATTGTTGGGAGGCACTAAATAATGGATCAGGCTCAGCAACTTAGAAATGTTATTAAATCAAAAAATCAAAATAATATTGGGAATGCTAGAGTTGTGACTGTTACAAGTGGTAAAGGTGGAGTTGGTAAATCTAATGTTTCTGTTAATCTGGCAGTTCAACTTACAAAAGCTGGAAAAAAAGTGATTATTTTTGATGCAGATTTTGGGTTAGCAAATGTTGAAGTTATGTTTGGCGCAATTCCGCAGTATAATCTTTCAGATTTGATTTATCAGGGAAAGAATATTAGAGAGATTATTACAATGGGGCCTATGGGGATTGGGTTTATTTCAGGTGGTTCAGGAATTATTGGTCTTAATAACTTAAACAGAGAACAGATAAGATATCTTGTAAATTCTATTAATGAATTAAATGACTTGGCAGATTTTATTATTGTTGATACAGGAGTTGGCATTTCAGACCAGGTATTGGAATTTGTTATGACTAGTCCTGAGGTTATACTTGTTACTACACCGGAACCGAGTTCATTAACAGATTCATATTCACTTATGAAAGCATTGTTTAATAATCCTTCGTTCAATCAGGATAATTCGAGTATACAGTTGATTGCAAATAAAGTGTTGTCAAAAGATGATGGATATGCAGTATATGAAAAGTTAAATTCTGTAATACAGCAGTTTTTACATGGAAGACTGAATTATTTAGGATATATTCCATATGATGTTGCAATTGAAAAATCTGTTAGACAACAGAAAACAGTTTCGTTAAATGAACCATACTCTAAAGCTACAAGACAGTTTGAAGTAATTGCAGCTAAACTTCTTAATGATGACTCTTTTGTAAGCAGAAAAGGAATAACACAAATTTTTTCTAATTTTTTTAATAAGTGGTAGTTTTTTAAGTTGGATAATAGTACTATTCGTGATAAAATATATTTAGTATATTATTCAACATGGATAGAGAAGGATAGGAAAAATGTCGATAGGTGATTGGGATGAAAAAAAATATTTTGGTTGTTGATGACTCTGCACTCATGAGAAGAGTTGAGTGTGATATAATCAATTCAGATAATAATTTTCAAGCAACAGATGTATGTAGGGATGGCTTAGAAGCATATGAGAAAATAAAATCTAATCAGTATGATGGGGTTGTTCTTGATGTTAATATGCCACGAATGGATGGTCTGCAACTACTTGAAAGGTTACAAAGCGAAAATATCAAGGCTAACGTTATAATGGTAAGTACACTTACCAGTAAAGATGCTGATACTACTATTATGGCGCTTGAACTTGGTGCTATTGACTTTGTGACGAAACCTAACAATATCATAGAGGCAAAGGGTCAGGATTTTAAAGACAATCTTTTATCTGTCTTATCAGCTGCGCTTAGAATTAATTATGCACCTGTTACAATAAAAACTGTATCTACTGTTTCAAGATCGGCGGAACCAAGAAGTATTCCTTCATATGAACTTCTTCCAAAGAAAAATGAAGTTCCAATTAAAAAGATGAAGGCAACTGGAAAGAATAAAATTGTTGCGCTTGCGTGTTCTACAGGTGGACCAAAAGCGTTACAGAGTGTTATTCCGTTTCTTCCCAAAAATCTTGATGCACCAATAGTTTTAGTACAGCATATGCCAGCTGGTTTTACAAAATCAATGGCTGATCGATTAAATGAAATTAGTGATATTTCGGTCAAGGAAGCAGAAAAGGGGGAGGTTCTTGAAAAAGGAACTGTGTATATTGCTCCTGGCGGAAAACACATGGAAGTCAAGAAAAAAGTTGACGGAAGTCATGTAATCGAATTTAATGACATGCCACCAATTGGAGGTTTGAAGCCTTGTGCGAATATTACATATGATTCACTTTCTTCTACCGGATTTGATGAAATTGTGTGTGTTGTACTTACAGGTATGGGAGCTGATGGTACGAACGGAATTTTATCTTTGGGAAAACGAAAATCAATACATGTAATTTCGCAGGATGCTAATTCATGTGTTGTTTACGGTATGCCAAAGGCTATCTATGAGACAGGAGTAGTTGATGAAGTGGTAACCCTTACAGATGTTGCTAAAACAATCATAAAGAATGTGGGGGTAAAATAATATGGATGTAAGTCAGTATCTTGAAATATTTATTGATGAAAGTTCTGAACATATTCAGACACTATCAGATTGTATTATGACTCTTGAACAGGAGCCTGATAATAAGGATACGATAAATGAAGTGTTTCGTGCTGCACATTCCTTAAAAGGAATGGCTGGAACAATGGGATTTAAGAGAATGCAGCACCTTACTCACGACATGGAAAATGTTTTTCAGGAAGTTCGTAGTGATAAGATTAGCGTTGACAGTTCCATGATTGACTTGCTTTTTAAGTGTTTGGATGCAATTGATAGTTATGTAGAAAACATTAAAGCAACTTCAGATGAAGGAACTGATGATAATGAAATCATTATTAAAGAATTGAATGATTTTATTGCTAAAGCAAATGGAAATGAGCCGGCACCTTCTGAAAGTGATACAAAAGATACTGAAAAAGAGGCTCCTGCACAGACAAGCGAGCAGGGGCAAGACGAAAGTATGTTTTCATCAGTTGAACTTACCGATTCAGAAAAGAAATCTGTTGATGCTGCAATTGAAGCAGGACAGAAGATATATGGGGTTACTGTATATATTCAGAAAGAATGTCTTCTTAAAGCAGCGAGAGCATTTCTTGTATTTAGAGCTATTGAAGAACTTGGAGAAATACTTGTTTATCGTCCAAGTTCACAAGATATAGAAGATGAAAAGTTTGATTTAGATTTTACATTTTTTGTTGCTTCTTCTGAGGAGTTTGAGAAATTACAGCAGGCTGCATTAAATGTATCTGAAATTGAGAAAGTTGATGGAAAAGAAATTAAAGAATTTCGTTTAGAAGGAGAAGAACCATCACAACCTCAGGAAAAAGCTGTACAGGCTCCAAGTGAGACTGCAAGTGAACCTAAAAAAGCAGTTGAGGAGAAAAAAGCTGAAACTAAACCTGCAGAGGTTCAAAAGACAGCAGCTGCTCCGGCAAAAAAGGCTACTACAGGTAAACCTGCCACAAGTAGAACTGTCAGAGTTGATATTGAAAAGCTTGATTTGTTAATGAATCAGGTTTCAGAGTTAATTATCGCAAAAAATAGTTTGGTTTCGATTAGTTCTTCGGAGGGAGGAGACAATAATCAAACTTTCCATGATCAGATTGAGTATCTTGAGAGAATTACAACTAACCTTCACGAATCAGTTATGAAGGTTCGAATGGTACCAATCGAGAGTGTTACACAGAAATATCCAAGAATGATCAGGGATCTTTCTAGATCACTGAATAAAAAAATGGAGCTTGTTATTTCAGGTGAGGATACAGAGTTAGATAGAACAGTAGTAGATCAGATTGGAGATCCATTGCAGCATTTGCTAAGGAATTCTGCTGATCATGGTCTTGAGAGTTCAGAACTTCGTAAAGAAAGAGGAAAGCCTGAGACAGGTACAATTTTCCTCAATGCGTACCAAGAGGGAAATAACGTTGTTATTAAAGTTGGTGATGACGGAAACGGAATTAATACAGATGCTGTAAAGGCAAAAGCAATTGAAAGAGGTATTGTTACAGAAGAACAGGCAGAGAATCTAACTCAAAAAGAGATTGTTAATTTCTTGTTTATGCCAAGTTTTTCTATGGCAAAGCAGATAACAGATATTTCAGGCCGTGGTGTAGGTCTTGATGTAGTAAAATCAGGAATTGAACAGCTAGGTGGAGATGTTGAGGTAACTACAGAACTAGGAAAAGGAACAACATTTACAGTTCGACTTCCGCTTACACTTGCAATCATTCAGGCGTTAATGGTTGAAATACGTGATGAGAAATACGCTATTGCTCTTGGATCGATTTCAAATATTGAAGATATTCCGGTTGAAGATATTAAATATGTTCAGGCAAAAGAAGTTATTCATCTTAGAGGAAGTGTTATTCCTATTATCAGACTTGATAAGTTACTTGATATTGAACCAAAAGAGGAAGAACCAGACCATTTGACTGTTGTAATTGTTCAAAAAGGAGATCAACAGGCAGGTCTTGTAGTAGATAATCTTATTGGACAGCAGGAAATTGTTATTAAGTCACTTGGAAAATATATTAACGGCAACAAATTAATAAGTGGTGCTACTATCCTTGGTGATGGAGAAGTTGCATTGATTCTTGACGTTAATCCGTTGATGTGATATGGGGGTGAATAACATGGCTGATGTAAATGCTTTAGAAGTTCAGGAAAAAGAAACAAAACAATATATCGTTGTTCAAATTGGTGGAGAAAAATTTGGAATAGATATTGGATATATCGAGAATATTGTAAGAATGCAAAAAATTACTAGGGTTCCAAAGGCTCAGGTATATTTTAAAGGAATTATTAATCTTCGTGGTGAAATAGTTCCTGTTATGAGTGCGAGGGTAAAAATGGGACTTGAGGATGATGTATATACAAATGCTACAAGAATTATTATTTTGAAATTGGAAGAAAAAGGCGAATTAGGATTACTTGTTGATGCTGTTTGTGAAGTAGTAACTCTTGTGGTGGATGAAATTGAAAAACCTAATATTGATGCATCATCAAATAGTAAAGATTTATTTATAAATGGTATTGGTAAAAATGGTGATGAACTTATTTCTTTATTCGAATTAAGTGCCATTGTAGATGAAAAAGTAAATAATTAATTTTAGTCATATAGTGAGGTTAAAAACCTCACTATATGATATTGAAGAAGTAGTGGGAGAAAAGGTATATGAGTGATTTTTCTTTAGATAACGTAAATTCCATGTATATGGACGTTTTGAAGGAAATTGGTAATATTGGTGCAGGAAATGCCACGACAGCGATAGCAGGTATGTTGGGAACTTCGTTAAATATGTTTGTTCCTGAGGTGAAATTATTGGATGCTTCAAAGCTTGGAGATGCAATTTGTCCAGAGGAAGAGACTATTGTGGGTATTTTTTTAGAGGTTTCTGATGATGTGACTGGAAGTATGATGTTTTTATTAAAGATGCCGGCTGCACATTTTCTTGTTAATACGTTAATGGGAAGAGAACAAACCTACAATGAACCATTTGATGAAATGGATTTATCTGCAATGAAAGAAATAGGTAATATTATTGCTGGCTCATATTTGTCAGCACTTGCTACTATGACTGGACTTAAAATTCAGCCTTCTGTTCCGTTTATAGCTGTGGATATGGCTGCTGCAATTTTAAGTGTACCTGCAATACAATTTGGACAATATGGTGATAATGCTTTATTTATATCTACTGAATTTGGGGATGATGTAATGATGGATGGCTATTTTATTCTTATGCCGGATCCTGAATCATATAACACGATTATGAATTCTTTGGGGATAACGATTTAGGAGAATGATATATGGGAGAGGTAATAAAAGTTGGTATGGCCGACTTGAAGGTTGCAAAAGCTCCAGATAAACTTACCACTTTAGGTTTAGGGTCTTGTATAGGCTTGACATTATATGATCCCGTTACGAAAGTAGGGGGGATGGTTCATTACATGTTGCCGGATAGTACAAAATTGAAAAATAGTACTCAGATTCCTAAATTTGGTGATACAGGCATAAGGGAATTGTATAATCAGGTGATAAAAAAAGGAGCAGAACCGAGAAGACTTGTTGCAAAGATTGCCGGAGGGGCACAAATGTTTGAGGTCAGTGGATTATCGCAAGTTGGAAATATCGGTGCACGCAATACTGAAGAGGCGAGGATAATTTTAAAGGAACTGAAAGTGCCTTTAATTGCAGAAGATACTGGACTTAATTATGGTCGTACTGTAATATTAGATTGTGAGACAGGAGATTATTTGATAAAAGCTGTTGGAAAGACTGAGAAGGTAATTTGATTAATGAAGACAAATAATATTCCTAGCATAGTAATGCTTTTGGCGGGTTTGATATGTTGTATAATTTCGATAGGTCAGGGAACTGATTTGATGGATTTTACCGTTAGATTACTTGCGGTATTGATAGTTTTTTATATAATTGGTAGTATAGTAAAGGTTGTTCTTGATATAAATTTCAAAAACTTCGGTAAAATTGATGAGCCAGAGGTTGAAGAAACAGAGGAACAATCGGACGAAGAAGTTGAAAATATTAATACTTCAGATTCACAGGAGAGTGTCGATGACAGTACACAGGAATAGCAGGGGGAATAGATGAAGACGCTTGATAAAGAAAAACTGTGGGAAGAATATTCGAAAAAAAAGTCGCCGGATATTCGAGAAAAATTAATCATTGAATACGCATCGCTTGTAAAACTGGTGGCTGGAAGGTTAAGTATGTATCTTGGCCACAATGTTGAATATGATGATTTAGTTGGATATGGTGTTTTTGGTTTGATTGATGCGCTTGATAAATTTGATATTGATAAGAATGTAAAATTTGAAACGTATGCTAGTCTTAGAATAAGAGGGGCTATATTAGACCAAATTCGCAAAATGGATTGGATACCAAGAACTGTTCGCCAGAAACAGAAGAAGATTGATGATGCAATTAAGCAGGTTGAGATGCGAACAGGTAAAACTGCAACAGATGAAGAACTTGCGGTTGAGTTGGGGATTTCTGATGATGAGTTATGCAATTGGCAATCTCAATTAAAAGTTACTAATGTTGTTTCTCTTAATGAGTTTGAGGAAACAGGACCTGAACCTGTTATGGATGCAACTCATAATTCTCATTTTGCACAACCAGAGGACGTTGTTTCTGAAAATGAGTTAAAAGAAACTTTGGTAAAAGCGTTAGAATGTTTGACCGAAAAGGAAAGAAGAGTTATTGAATTGTATTATTATGAAGAGATGACTTTAAAGGAGATTAGTCAGATTCTTGAGGTGTCTGAATCAAGGGTTTCACAGTTGCATACAAAAGGTCTTGTAAAGATGAGAAAAAAAATGGGTCCATATATGGATATATTAATTGATAACTAGTTTTGGGAGTATGCTATGACAATTAGACCAGTTGATATAAATGGAATGATTCAAAGAACTGATGATATTGCACATATGAAACATAATCAGGATGTGAAACCGGTTACGGATCAGCATAATATTCAAGTGCAGGTCGATAAAAGGGAGGATCAGCTTGCGCATGAAGTGAACAGTCCTAGTGATTCGCAAAAGATGAATAATAATAATGATGCGAAAAATCAAGGTAAGAATAGTTACTATTCTAATAAATCAAAGAAAAAGAAAAAACCTGCTGGGGATGGAAAAGTGGTTAATAAAATCCAGGCGGGTTCTTTTGATGTGAAAATATAATTATATATTAAAAAAAGTTATACAGAGGTTGAAATGGGAGTAATTGAAATAACATTAATAATAATTGGAGTAATTTTTCTGATTGGAAGTTTTTTAGTAAAGGATAAGTTGTCTGCCAAGGATATTGATAAAATATCACAATTGAGTGAAGCTGAATTAAAGGTTCTTGTTGAGAAACAGTTAAAGAATGCAAGTTCAAAGATTGAGGATTCTATAAATGAAATTGCAGATGAAAATTTACTAAATATTAAACGTGAATTAGACAAAGAAACTAACTCAAAAATGATGGCAATAAATGAATATTCTGATACTGTATTAGAGTCAATAAATAAGTCACATAATGAAATTATGTTTTTATATAGTATGTTGAATGATAAACATACAGAACTAACAGAATTAGCATCTCAGTTACAGACATTTTCTGATAATTTAAGAGAAACAGAAAACGAATTGTTAGAGAGAATAGCTGATGCTGCTTCAGAAGTTGAAAAAAATGTAGAAGAGACTGTTGAACAGGCACAGACACTAGAGCAAAGTGATGTGGTTGAAGCTTCTGTAATATCTTCGTATCAGGGAGATAATGAAACAAATCATAATGCTTCGATTCTACGTTTACATAAATTGGGAAAAAATGATATTGAAATAGCAAAAGACCTGGGACTTGGATTAGGTGAAGTGAAACTTGTTTTGGGGCTATTTGAAGGAGAAAATGAAAATGAGGTTTAAATATTATTTGAGAGGTTTGGGTTTAGGAATAATATTTGCAGTAATAATTATTAGAGTAAGTTCACATGATGATAAGCCTGAAGAAATTAATGATACTGAAATATCATCAGTACAAGAACATAATAATTCTGAACAAAATCTGGTTAATGAAATGATAGATAGTGAAAATGAATCTGAGACAGAAGAGGAGAATTTTGAAACTGTTCAAAATAATTCAGAGTCTGGTGAAGCGTCTTCGGATCAGCAGGATAATCAACCTGAACAAAATCAACAGAATGATAATTTAATACAACAAAACCAGCAAGTACAACAGAATCCGGTTGAGCAGCAAACTACACCTGAACCAATTGATTATAATACTGCTCAGACAACTCAGACTGGTACGGTTATCATCACTGTCTCAGACGGTGAAGTGTGCAGAGGAGTTGCAGAAGAATTACAGGCAAGAGGTCTGATTTCTGATGCGGAGGATTTTAGAAAGTTTATGGGAGCTAAAGGATATGCTAGTTTCATTCATAATGGTCAGTTTGTAATTCCGGTGGGTTCATCATATGAACAGATAGCTGCTATTCTTCTTGGAAGATAGATAATATTTTAGGATAAAAAAATAAAATATAAAATGAGGTAAATATACTCTTGCAAATTGGCCTTTGGTATGATAAAATACCAAAGGCTTAAAAACTATAAGACACGTGTGCGGATGATTGCCGGTGCCAGTGATACGCTTTCTGGTGGTAATTCTAATTGGAAACACACGGATGATTATTAACCAAATGGAGGTAAGAAAAATGAGCGTAATTTCAATGAAACAGTTACTTGAGGCAGGTGTTCATTTCGGACATCAGACAAGAAGATGGAACCCTAAAATGGCTCCATACATCTACACAGAGCGTAATGGTATTTACATTATCGACTTACAGAAATCTGTAGGAAAAGTAGATGAGGCATATGATGCAATTTCTGATATTGCAGCACAGGGTGGAACAATTCTTTTTGTTGGAACAAAGAAACAGGCTCAGGATGCAATTAAAACAGAGGCTGAGCGTTGTGGAATGTACTATGTAAATGAGAGATGGTTAGGAGGAATGCTTACAAACTTCCGTACTATCCAGAGCCGTATTGCAAGACTTAAAGAGATTGAGACAATGGCAGAAGATGGTACATTTGATGTTCTTCCTAAGAAGGAAGTTATCGCACTTAAAAAAGAGTGGGATAAACTCGAGAAGAACCTTGGCGGAATTAAAGATATGAAGAGAATCCCAGATGCAATCTTCGTAGTAGATCCTAAGAAAGAGCGTATCTGTATCCAGGAGGCTCATGCACTTGGAATTACACTTATCGGTATTGCAGATACAAACTGTGATCCAGATGAGTTAGATTATGTAATCCCAGGAAACGATGATGCAATTCGTGCAGTTAAACTTATCGTTTCAAAAATGGCTGATGCTGTTATCGAAGCAAATCAGGGTGCTGAGGTAGAAGTTTCTGAGGAAGCTGAAGCTCCAGTAGAAGAGTAATTATTATTTATTATGAATATTAGCAAAATGCCAATGCAAATTTATTTGTAATTGGCGTTTTGTCTTAAATGTAGAATATGGAGGACAAAAAAATGGCAATTACAGCTGCTATGGTTAAAGAATTACGTGAGCTTACAGGTGCAGGAATGATGGACTGTAAAAAAGCTTTAACAGAGACTGAAGGAGATATGGACGCTGCTGTTGAAGTATTAAGAAAAAGTGGTGCTGCTAAAATGGAGAAAAAGAAAAGCAGAATCGCTGCCGAGGGAATTACTCGTGTAGCAACAAATGGTAACACTGCTGTTGTTGTAGAAGTAAACTCAGAGACAGACTTCGTAGCTAAGAACGAAGTATTCCAGGAGTTTGTTCAGGCTGTTGCCGATACAGCTCTTTCAACTGATTTAAATGGTGGAGCAGACGGAGAGGATATTGAAGCTCTTCTTGCAACAAATGGATTAAATGATTTACTTATTGAAAAAACAGCTACAATCGGAGAAAAATTATCTGTTCGTAGATTTGAAAAAGTTTCAGGAGATTCAGTTGCTACTTATATTCACGGCGGCGGAAAGATTGGTGTATTAATCGCTGCTACCGGGGCATCTGATGACGCTGCAAAAGAAGTACTTGGAAACATTGCAATGCAGGTTGCAGCTATGAATCCACAGTATGTATCAAGAGCAGATATTTCTGATGAAGAGCTTGCTAAATTAAGAGAAATCACTGTTGATTCAGCATTAAATGATGCTACAACACTTCCAAAACCTATTCTTCAGAAATTACTTGATAAGGCTATGGCTGAAGTATGGAGTGATGATGATAAAGCTGCATTCGAAGAGCATAAGAACAATATGAACTACGTATGGAATTTCGTTTCAGATGCAGCAAAAGCTCAGTTGGCTGAGTTGGCAATGGCTGACAAAGAGGCAATCGTTGCTGAAAAGATGTTCAACGGTTTAGTAGAAGGTCGTGTTTCTAAGCAGTTAAAAGAAATCTGTCTTCTTGATCAGACATATGTTAAGGCAGAAGATGGAAAGCAGTCTGTAGGACAGTATATCGCTACTGTATCTAAGGATCTTGTAATCTCAAAAATGGTTCGTTTCGAAGTTGGTGAAGGAATGGAGAAAAAGAACGAAGATTTCGCTGCTGAAGTAGCTGCACAGATGAATGCATAATTTATAGATGATTTATTGTCTCCTAAAAGTTTAATTTATTTTAAACTTTTAGGAGATTTTTTGTCTTTACAAGATTTAAAAATATGATAAAATAATAAAGTACATTACTCGTTGGGGGTATTATGCAATGAGCACAAAAGATGATATTTCTTTGGAAGATCAGAAACAGAGAAGAAAGAAAATTGGTAGAATAAAAACTGGTATTGTCATGACCATTGGTATATGGATGATTGTATCATTTCTGGTAATTATTATCTTATCCATTGTTGTTATCAGACTAAATTCAAAGGTTTCTAAACTTGAGAATAAGCTTACAACTATTTCTACAATATCTCAGAAAACAGAAAGTAATGATTCGGCAAATACTAATCAGGAAAAAGTTACCAAATACGACAATGTTGTCCGTGAGATTGATTCAGAAGATAATTTTTATTCGGAAGGTGACAAAAGAAAGGTATATTTAACATTTGATTCTGTGCCAGGTGATCATACAAATGAGGTTTTGGATGCATTGGCAGAAAAAAATGTAAAAGCGACTTTTTTTGTTTCGGGAGATTTGTCCGGAGAGTATGACGATATTTATAGACGAATTGTTAATGAGGGTCATACGATAGGAATGTCTTCTTTTTGTAATAGTTTTGATGAACTATATAAGTCAGAAGAAGCATTTACAACCGATTTAGATAAGATTTCTAATCATATAGAAAGTGTTACTGGGGTAAAACCTAAATATTATAGATTTCTAGGGGGAAGTATGAATGAAATCACCAATATTGATATGGTTGATTTCGCTAAAATCCTCAAAGATAGAGGGATTACCTATTTTGACTGGAATGTGAATTCAGGGGATACATCTTCGCAAAATACAGTAGATGATGTGGTGAATAATGTAAAGGAAGGTGTTACCCAGTATAAAACAAGTGTTGTGTGTTTACACGATGTTTCATACGAGTCAACAACGGCTTATGCTATTAGCTCTCTTGTAGATGAATTATTTTCAATGGATGCTGAGATATTGCCGATTGATGAAAATACATATGTAATTCAATATATCAAAGCTGATAGTATTGAATAGAGGTTATGGAGGAAATATACATGGGATTATTTAAAGATTTTAAGGAAGATTTTTCACAGGCAGTGAATGAACTTGTTCCAGGAGAGACTCCTGAAGAGAATACAACAGCTGATAATCTAGTTGTAGATACTCTTGGTGAAGATGTCGATGTTGAATCTGAACTTTCTAAACTTGATGGTATTCTTGAGCAGGTAAATAATGAAACAAAAGTTCCAGAAGAGAAAAAGCCAGTTGAGAAAAAGGCGTTTGAGCCACAAATAAAGAGTGTTGCTGAAGAAAAAGAGCCAGAGGTTGTTGAACCAATTGCAGAAGATATTTTTTCTGAAAAAGTAATTGAAGAGACTGAAAGCTTTAAAATAAAAGAGGAGAAGGTTGAAAAAATGAATGTGTCACAAGTTATGAATACTGTTATTCCAACAGGAGAAATTTCTGATGAAACATCTGTAATTACAGCTAGTACAATGCTTACAGGAGATCTTAGTTCATCAGGTTCATTTGATATTCAGGGAACTATCAATGGAAATATTACATGTAACGGAAAAATTGTTGTTACAGGTACTGTAAATGGAAATACAAATTCTTCTGAATTTTTTGCTGATGTAGCAAAAATTGAAGGTGAAGTAAATAGTTCTGGTACAGTTAAAATTGGTGCTGGATCAGTAATTATTGGAAATATCAGTGCGTCATCAGCTGTTATTGCTGGTGCAGTTAAAGGTGATATCGATGTACAGGGACCAGTAGTTGTTGATACATCTGCTGTTATCATGGGTAATATTAAATCTCGTTCAGTTCAGATTAACAATGGTGCAGTAATTGAAGGTTTCTGTTCTCAGTCATATGCAGATATTGATGTACAGGGATTATTTGATAACGACTAATATTCTTAATAGAGGAGTTATAAAATAGTATGAGTAGAATTTTATTAAAGCTCAGTGGAGAGGCTCTTGCTGGTGACAAGCACCATGGATTTGATGAGCCAACAGTTACTGAAGTGGCAAAACAGGTTAAGCAGCTTGTTGATAAAGGCATTGAGGTTGGTATTGTAATCGGAGGAGGAAACTTCTGGAGAGGCAGAACCAGTGAGACAATCGATAGAACAAAAGCTGATCAGATTGGCATGCTTGCAACAGTGATGAACTGTATTTATGTTTCTGAAATTTTTAGATCTGTTGGTATGAAAACAGCTGTTCTTACACCATTTGAATGTGGTTCAATGACAAAGCTATTTTCAAAAGATAGAGCTAATAAATATTTTGCACACAATATGGTAGTATTTTTTGCTGGTGGAACAGGACATCCATATTTTTCAACTGATACTGCAACTGTACTTCGTGCGATTGAAATTGAAGCTGATGGAATATATCTAGCAAAGGCAATTGATGGTGTTTATGATAGTGATCCTAAATCAAACCCTAATGCCAAGAAATATGATGAGCTTTCCATTGATGAGGTGGTTGAGAAGAAGCTTGCAGTTGTAGATATGACAGCGTCAATACTCTGCATGGAAAATAAAATGCCAATGTATGTGTTTGGATTAAACGAAGAAAATAGTATTGTTAAAGCACTCAGCGGAGAATTTAATGGAACAAAGGTAACTGTATAATTGGAGGATATAATGGACGATAGATTAACAAGCTTTCAGGATAAAATGAATAAAACAATGAATAATCTTACTGAGGAGTATGCGGGTATCCGTGCTGGAAGAGCAAATCCTCATGTACTTGATAAGATTAGAGTTGATTATTATGGAACTCCTTCACCAATTCAGAGTGTTGCTAATATTAGTGTTCCTGAACCAAGAATGATTCAAATTCAGCCTTGGGAAGCATCAATGGTTAAAGAAATTGAGAAGGCAATTATTTGTTCAGATTTAGGAATTAACCCTACAAATGATGGTAAGCTCATCAGACTGGTATTTCCAGAACTTACAGAGGAAAGACGTAAAGAGCTTGCAAAAGATATTAAGAAAAAGGGCGAGGATGCAAAAGTTGCAGTTCGTAATATTAGAAGAGATGCAATTGATTCAATTAAAAAAATAGGTAAGGCAGATGCGCTTTCAGAAGATGAAGTAAAAGATCTTGAGGATCAGGCACAGAAGCTTACTGATCAGTATGTTGCAAAAATAGATGAGGCTGTTGAAGCAAAATCAAAAGAGATACTTACTGTATAAAAATGGGGACATGGCTTTGTCGTGTCCCCTTATCTTGGTTTTAGAGAGGTAATATATGAATTCACCAAAGCATATTGCTATTATTTTAGATGGTAATGGCAGATGGGCAAAGAGTAAGGGAATGCCTAGAAATTATGGGCATACTATAGGTGCGAAGAATGTAGAAAAAATATGTAAGGCTGCAAATGACCTGGGAGTCGAATACTTGACATTATATGCTTTTTCTACCGAAAATTGGAATAGACCTGATTCTGAAGTAAAAGCTCTAATGACATTACTTGAAAGTTATTTAAAAAACTGTATAAATACAGCAAATAAAAATAATATGAGAGTTAGAGTGATAGGAGAAATAGGCAAACTATCGGAAAATTTCCAGATGAAAATAAGAAATCTAGAAAAAATATCCGCTTCAAATACAGGGCTTAATCTTACTATTGCAATTAATTATGGAAGTAGAGATGAAATGTTACGTGCAATTAAACACGTAGTAAATGATGTAAAAGATGAAAAGATTAATATTGATGATTTAGATGCTGATATGTTTTCATCTTATTTGGATACTAGAGATTTACCAGATCCTGATTTGTTGATTAGAACCAGTGGTGAACAAAGGCTGTCAAACTATTTATTGTGGCAGTTGGCATATAGTGAGTTCTATTTTACAGATGTACCATGGCCAGCTTTTGATAAAAAGGAATTAATAAAGGCTATTGAAGTATTTAATTCCAGAGATAGAAGATTTGGTGCATTGAAAGAAGAGGATTAATGGAGGAATATTATGTTTAAGACTAGATTGTTATCTGGAATAGTATTAGTAATATTAGCGATTGCTTTAATCGTAACAGGAAAAGAAGTACTTTTATTCTCAACTTTACTTATTTCGTGTATTGGAATGTTTGAATTATATAGAGTGTTTAAGATAGAAAGGTCACTTATGGCTATTTTAGGATATCTTTCAGCTATTATATTTTATTGCAATTTGAAATGGGTATTTATTCCAGATATATTAATGCTATTTATGGCATTTATGATTTTACTTATGTTTGTGTATGTTTTTTCTTATCCAAAATTTGATGCCAAACAGTTAATGGTATCCTTTTTTGGTTTGTTTTATGTTGCGATAATGCTTTCATATGTATATCAGATAAGAATGCTTCATAATGGTTTATATTTAGCATTTTTAATTTTCCTTTGTTCATGGGGATGTGATACATGTGCATATTGTGTCGGCGTATTGATTGGAAAACATAAGATGGCTCCGAAGCTTAGTCCTAAAAAATCCATAGAAGGAGCTGTTGGTGGAGTATTAGGTGCTGCACTATTAACTGCAATTTATTGTATAATTTTTAAATCAAATATGGGAATTTCAAATTCTCAGATTGCAATACTTTCAGGTATTGCAGCTGTTGCAGGGCTTATTTCCATGGTAGGTGATCTTACAGCATCAGCAATTAAAAGAAATTACGACATAAAAGATTATGGAAAACTTATTCCGGGGCATGGTGGTATTTTAGATAGATTTGATAGTATGATTATTACTGCACCAATTATTTTTTATTTAGCTTACTATTTTATTATGTAGGAATAAAGTTTGTAGTTTTTGTTGTAGTATTAGTCCATATGGGAGATGTATAATATGAAAAAGATTTCTATTTTGGGATCGACAGGGTCTATTGGAACTCAAACATTAGATGTAGTTAGAGAGCATAAAGATATAGAGGTAATATCTTTGTCATGTGGATGGAATATTGAATTAATCGAGAAACAGGCAAGAGAGTTTAATCCTAAATATATTTGTGTATGGGATGAGCAAGACGCAAAAAGATTGAAATCCAGATTATCTGATACAAATATTCAGATTGGTTTTGGAATGGATGGACTAATTGAGGCTGCTACTATAGATGAGATTGATGTGGTTGTAACCGCAATTGTTGGAATGATTGGAATAAGACCAACTATAGCTGCAATTGAGGCTAAAAAAGATATCGCATTAGCAAATAAAGAAACTTTGGTTACAGCTGGTCACATTATTATGCCATTAGCAAAAAAGAATGGTGTCAAGATTTTGCCGGTTGATAGTGAACATAGTGCTATATTTCAATCTTTGCAAGGGAATGAGCATAATAAGATTAGTAGAATTTTACTTACAGCTTCTGGTGGTCCGTTTAGAGGAAAGAGTATAGAAGAGCTTTCTCATATCAGTGTAGAAGATGCGTTAAAACATCCAAACTGGGAGATGGGTAAAAAAATCACAATAGATTCTTCAACACTTGTAAATAAAGGTTTAGAAGTAATAGAAGCAAAGTGGCTTTTTGATGTTGATTTATCGCAGATACAGGTTGTGGTGCATCCTCAAAGTGTAATTCATTCTGCTGTTGAATACGAAGATGGTGCCGTTATTGCACAGATGGGTACTCCGGATATGAGGCTTCCAATTCAATATGCTTTGTATTATCCTGACAGAACGACTTTATCCGGTGATAGGTTAGATTTATTTAAGCTTTCTTCACTAACATTTGAGAAGCCGGATATGGATACATTTAAAGGCCTTTCACTTGCAATTAGTGCATCAAAAACAGGAGGGAATATTCCAACAGTTTTTAATGCAGCTAACGAAATGGCTGTATCGTTGTTCTTAAATCGAAAAATCAAATATTTGGAAATTATTGAGATAATTCAGGCATGTATGGAGAATGTAGCGTTTATCTCAAA
The DNA here is from genome assembly GCA_045123895.1 of Agathobacter sp. Taxonomy (GTDB): domain Bacteria; phylum Bacillota; class Clostridia; order Lachnospirales; family Lachnospiraceae; genus Roseburia. The sequence goes on along the minus strand of JBGVKW010000012.1, from coordinate 187,563 downwards.
TCCAGTGTTAGATGATATTCTTAATACTGAGAAGGAAACATATGAATTTATTAAAAAAAGGTGGTATTAGTAAAATTGGTTAGCATAATTATTGCAATATTATTATTCTCTGTTATTGTTATTTTTCATGAATTGGGACATTTTTTGTTAGCAAAAGCTAATGGAATCAGGGTAAATGAGTTTTGCCTTGGACTTGGACCAACAATTGTAGGATTTAATAAGGGAGAGACGAAGTATTCTATAAAGCTATTGCCGTTTGGTGGTGCATGTGTAATGGAAGGTGAAGATGATAATTCCGAGGATGTCAGAGCCTTTAATAATAAATCTGCATGGGCCAGAATAAGTGTAGTATTTGCAGGTCCTTTGTTCAACTTCATTTTGGCATTTGTATTTGCTGTTATTATCATTTGTTCAATAGGCTATGATAAACCAGTAATAGATGATGTTATTGATGGATATGCCGCAGAACAGGCGGGGTTTATGGAAGGTGACGAAATCACAAAATTGGATGGCAAACCAGTTCACTTCTATAAGGAAATCACACAGTATTCCTTTATGCATTCGGGAGAAGCGGTTGAAGTGACATATGAAAGAGATGGAAAAGAATACACTACAACATTAAAACCGAAGTATGATGAAGAAGTTGGAAGATATCTTTATGGGTTTAGGCATAGTGGAAAGAACACAAAAGTGAACTTTTTTGAAGCTATGAAATACGGTTGTTATGAAGTGAAGTTTTGGGTTTCATCTTCTGTTGACAGTTTGAAATTGTTATTTACAGGAAAGGCATCATTTAATGAATTAAGTGGACCAGTAGGAATCGTTCAAAATGTGGGTTCATCATATCAAAATACGGTTTCAAATAGAGGAACTTATTATGGTTTTCTAACAATACTAACCTGGGGAGTACTTTTATCAGCGAGTTTAGGTGTAATGAACCTTCTTCCACTTCCTGCGTTAGATGGTGGCAGATTGGTATTTTTATTTATTGAAGTTATTCGAAGAAAAAGAATTGATCCTGAAAAAGAAGGATATGTTCATTTTGTGGGAATAATTCTTCTCTTATTACTAATGGTAGTAGTAATGTTTAATGACATTCGCAAAATATTTATATGATAACCTGATGAGAAAGATGTATACAAAACTGACACGCATTCCGCAGCAATAACGCCAAGGCGTTATTGAACTCAGTTGGGGAGACTCACGAGCGTTCTTGAAAAAAGGAGAAAAATATGGATACTAAGGTTATTAAAATTGGAGATAAAAAAATCGGTGGCAAAAATCCTATTCTTATTCAGTCTATGACAAATACAAAAACACAGGATGTAGAAGCTACGGTTAAGCAGATTAATGAACTTACAGAATTAGGTTGTGATATTATTCGCTGTGCAGTTCCAACAATGGAAGCTGCTCTTGCTTTAAAGGAAATAAAAAAGCAGATTTCAATTCCTCTTGTTGCGGATATTCATTTTGATTATAAGCTTGCTATTGCCGCAATGGAGAATGGGGCAGATAAGATTAGAATAAATCCAGGAAATATAGGAAGCTATGATAGATTAAAAGCTGTTGTAGATGTTGCAAAAGAAAGAAATATTCCTATTAGAGTTGGAGTAAACAGTGGTTCATTAGAGAAAAATCTCGTTGAAAAGTATGGGGGCGTTACAGCAGAGGGACTGGTAGAAAGTGCGCTTGATAAGGTAAAACAGATTGAAGAGATGGGATATGACAATCTGGTAATAAGCATAAAGTCTTCTGATGTGTTAATGTGTGTAAAGGCTCATGAAATAATTGCTGATAAGACAGACTATCCTCTTCATGTAGGTATTACAGAAGCAGGAACATTGATTAGTGGAAACATTAAATCAGCAATTGGACTTGGCATGATTCTTAGCCAGGGAATAGGAGATACAATCAGAGTATCTCTTACAGGAAGTCCACTTGAAGAAATTAAGTCTGCAAAGCTTATTTTAAGAACGCTAGGACTTAGAAAAGGTGGAATTGAAGTTGTTTCATGTCCTACATGTGGTCGAACACAGATAGATTTAATTGGTCTTGCAAATGAGGTTGAGACGATGGTTGCAGGATATGATTTAGATATAAAAGTGGCTGTTATGGGATGTGTTGTAAACGGACCAGGTGAAGCAAAGGAAGCAGATATCGGTATTGCTGGCGGTATTGGTGAAGGTTTGATAATTAAAAATGGAGAAGTATATAAAAAAGTACCTGAAGCTGAACTGTTACCTTCACTCAAATATGAATTAGATCATTGGAGAGATTAAGTTGGAAAAGTCATTTAAGGAAGTTTTTCCTACATTAAAATTGAATGATGAGTTAAGCCGTCTGTTAGAAACAGCAGAGGTTACAAAAATAGGTGCGAATCATGAAAGAAATTTCTATCGCATCTATTTGCGCTCAAAGAGACTAATTTTTAAAAAGAATATTTGGATTCTTGAAAAAGAAATTCAAAAACAGATATTTAGACGAAAAGATATTACAGTTCGAATAATTGAATCGTATCTGCTCTCTGAACAATATACACCGAAGACATTGCTGGATGTCTATCTTGATAGTATTCTAGAAGAATTAAATGACTACAGTGTTTTACTATATAATTTACTAAGAACGGCAAAATGGGATTTTATAGATGATAACAAGGTTAAACTTTCACTTGAAAAAACAATTATTGCTAAGACTCGTGGAGATGAAATAATTGAATTTTTGCAAAAAGTAATTTGCGAAAGATGTGGTTTGGATTTTATTATTGATGTAGAGTATCAGGAGCCGAAGGAAAGTAAGTATAGAAAAAATTCAAGTCTTCAGATTGAACAGGAAGTGGCAAATATTTTAGCGAGAACAAAAGCTGCGCTAAATAAAGAAGATGATGCTGGTAATCAGGTGGAAGAAGAAAAACAAAATTCTGAAAAAATGTTTGTCGACAGTAAAAGTAGTACTTCTGAACCTGCAGGAAATAAGTCTAAAGAACCAAAAAAAGACGGGGAAAATTCAAAATCATCCGAAAAACCAAGAAAATTTGAGAAAAAAGGTGAATTTAGAAGAAAATATGACAATGAAGCTGATGTAATATATGGTAGAAGTTTTGATGATGAAGAAATTGCAATAGAAAAAATTGATGGTCCAATTGGTGAAGTTGTAATAAAAGGTAAAATATTATCTGTTGAGACGCGAGAGATACGAAATGAAAAAACTATTATTATGTTTTCGTTAACTGATCTTACCGATACCATTATGTTGAAAATGTTTGCCAGAAATGAAGATGTTCCAAATCTTCTCTCAAATATTAGTTCTGGTAATTTTGTCAAGGTAAAGGGTGTTGCAACAGTAGATAAATATGATAGTGATTTGTCCATCAGTTCAATTGTGGGTGTCAAAAAAATACCTGATTTTACCACCAAAAGAGAAGATACAGCTGCAGAGAAACGTGTTGAGTTGCATTGCCACACTAAGATGAGTGATATGGATGGTGTCACAGATGTAAAAGACATTGTAAAATGTGCTATGAAATGGGGACATAAGGCAATTGCAATTACAGACCATGGTGATGTTCAGGCTTTCCCTGAAGCTAATCATGCTGTTGATGACAAATTTAAGGTCATTTATGGTGTGGAAGCCTATCTTGTTGATGATACAAAAGATGTAATTGAGGAATCAAGAGGACAGTCGCTAGATGATAAATATGTTGTTTTTGATATTGAAACAACAGGTTTTAGTCCAGAGAAAAATAAAATAATAGAGATTGGTGCAGTAAAAGTTGAAGGTGGAGAGATAGTTGACAGATATTCAACCTTTATTAATCCACAGGTTCCAATTCCATTTAGAATTGAGGAACTTACATCAATTAGAGATGATATGGTTGTTTCGTCACCTACTGTCGATGTGATTTTACCGGAGTTTATGGAATTTTGTAAGGACTGTATTATGGTAGCTCATAATGCTGATTTTGACATGAGCTTTATTAAGTTCAATTGTGAGCAATTAGGTATTGAATGTAATCCTACAATTGTAGATACTGTTTCGCTTGCACGTTTTTTGTTACCAGCACTAAACAGATTCAAGCTTGATACAGTTGCAAAAGCTTTAGGGATTTCACTTGAACACCATCATAGAGCGGTAGATGATGCTGCTTGTACTGCAATGATTTTCGTTAAGTTTATTCAGATGTTAAAAGACAGAGGTATCGAAAATCTAGATCAGATTAATGTAATGGCGCAGTCATCGGTTGAAACAATCAGAAAAATGCCAACATATCATGCAATTATTTTGGCTACATGCGATCAGGGAAGGACAAATTTATACCGCCTGGTGTCAATGGCTCATGTTACATACTATAATAAAAGACCAAGAATTCCTAAATCTGAATTTTTAAAATACAGAGATGGTCTTTTGATTGGTTCTGCGTGTGAGGCGGGTGAGTTATATAAGGCTATATTAAATGGACGTCCTCAGGAGGAGATAAACAGACTTGTAAATTTCTATGATTATTTAGAAATTCAACCTCTTGGAAATAATGCATTCATGATAAGAGATGAGGATTCTTCGATTGCAGATGAAAACGATCTCATTGAAATAAATAAAAAAATAGTTAAATTAGGAGAAGAATTTGGAAAGCTTGTGGTAGCAACCTGTGATGTACATTTTCTCAATCCTGAAGATGAAATCTATCGAAGAATAATAATGGCAGGAAAAGGCTTTAAAGATGCTGATGACCAGGCTCCGCTTTATCTTAGAACCACAGAGGAGATGCTAAAAGAATTCGAGTATCTTGGAAGTAAAAAAGCTGAAGAAATTGTAATTACCAACACTAATAAGATTGCTGATATGTGCGAGAGAATTTCTCCGGTACGTCCTGATAAATGTCCACCTGTAATTGAAAATTCGGATGGAATGTTAAGGGATATTTGTTATACAAAGGCACACAGAATGTATGGTGAAGTATTACCACCTATTGTAAAAGAGCGACTTGACAGAGAGTTAAATTCTATCATCTCAAATGGTTATGCCGTAATGTATATTATTGCGCAGAAGCTTGTATGGAAATCAAATGAAGATGGTTATCTTGTAGGTTCCCGTGGTTCGGTAGGAAGCTCCTTTGTAGCTACAATGTCTGGTGTTACTGAGGTAAATCCTTTACAGGCACATTATCTTTGTACGCATTGTAAATACAGTGATTTTGATTCTGAGGAGGTTCGTTCATATTCCGGTCGAGGCGGTTGTGATATGCCGGATAAGATTTGTCCTAAATGCGGAAAGCCTCTTACAAAAGAGGGATTTGATATTCCGTTTGAAACTTTCCTTGGATTTAAGGGAAATAAAGAGCCGGATATTGACTTGAATTTCTCGGGTGAGTATCAGGCAAAAGCTCACAAATATACAGAGGTTATTTTCGGTGAAGGTCAGACATACAAGGCTGGAACAATCGGTACATTGGCTGACAAAACAGCATTTGGTTACATCAAAAATTACTATGAAGAACGTGGAATACATAAAAGAACCTGTGAGATAAATAGAATTGTTGAGGGCTGTGTGGGTGTAAGACGTACAACAGGACAGCATCCTGGTGGAATTGTTGTCTTACCTATGGGAGAAGAAATAAACACATTTACACCTATTCAGCATCCTGCAAATGATATGACTGTTGACATTACAACAACTCACTTTGATTATCATTCTATTGATCACAACCTTTTAAAACTTGATATTCTCGGACACGACGATCCTACCATGATTCGTATGTTACAGGATTTAACCGGAATGGATCCGACACAGATACCACTTGATGATCCGGCAGTTATGTCACTATTTCAGAATACGACAGCTCTTGGAATTGAGCCGGAAGATATAGATGGATGTAAGCTGGGAGCACTTGGTATTCCAGAGTTTGGAACAGATTTTGCTATGGGAATGCTTATAGACACTCAACCCAAAGAGTTTTCAGATTTGATTCGAATTGCAGGTCTTTCACATGGTACTGATGTATGGCTTGGAAATGCACAGACGTTAATTGAAGAGGGGACTGCTACAATTTCAACTTGTATTTGTACTCGAGATGATATTATGACATATTTGATTCATATGGGATTAGAATCAGAACGTGCCTTCAAAATAATGGAAGCTGTACGAAAAGGTATGGTCGCGAAAGGTAAGTGTAAAGACTGGCCAGAATGGAAGGAAGATATGATTAATCATGGAGTACCAGAGTGGTATATCTGGTCCTGTGAAAAAATAAAATACATGTTCCCTAAAGCGCATGCTGCAGCCTATGTTATGATGGCATGGAGAATTGCGTATTGTAAGGTATTTTATCCACTTGCATATTATGCAGCTTATTTTTCAATCAGAGCTACAGGCTTTTCTTACGAGTTGATGTGTCAGGGAAAAGAAAGACTTGAAAACTATATGGCGGATTATAAAAAGAGAAAAGATACCCTTTCTAATAAGGAACAGGATGTCTTTAAAGATATGAGGATAGTGCAGGAAATGTATGCAAGGGGATTTGAGTTTATGCCACTTGATATTTTCAGAGCGCATCCAAACAGATTTCAGATAATTGATGGAAAACTTATGCCATCAATTAACAGTATCGATGGTCTAGGAGACAATGCGGCGGTTTCTATTGCAGAGGCAGCAAAAGATGGAGCATTTCTTTCAAAAGATGATTTTAGGGAAAGAACAAAGGTGTCAAAGACTGTTATTGAATTGATGAGTGATTTGGGATTATTTGGAGATATTCCAGAATCAAATCAGCTATCGTTATTTGATTTTTAAAAAAATGCTTTGTAAGATTTGTCTTACAAAGCATTTTTTTATTCCTCTTCAGGGGAAAAGATATTTACAATTCCAGGATTTGCGGTTGGAGTATAATATGTAACATTGGTATAAAAATCTTTAAAGTAGATATTATAAGAGGTTACACAAATGTTACAGTATTCGCCTTTTGCAATCTCCTTAAATTCAGTACCATCATTTTTTACCATACATAGTGCAGGATCTTTTCCGCCTCTTTGATAGTAAATGTAGCTTCCGTATACGTTATATATCTCAACATTTCCCTCTGTAATAATCTTCGGATTTGGATTGTTTACATTAGTGTGCGCAATTGCATGGTTAGATGAGACGTCGATATAATATGCGTTTGAATCATTTAATACAATTGGTTTGTAGCAATTACAGTCAAAAAATTCCACCCCGACATCTTTCTCTGTATTGTATCGATATAACTTACCATTTGAAGGATTATTGTAATAAAAATATTTACCGGATGTATTGCAGGTAAATAAGTAACTGTCAGAAAGCTGTTGCTTTTCAGTTCCATCTATTTTAACTTTATAAAGAGTTGTTGCAGTTTTTTCATCATAATGCAAATAGTAAATATAATTACCAATCAAAGATGAATATATACATGGATCCGGATCTAATATTGTAACCTTTCCCCCATTACGTGAAATACGACAAAGACTATTGTTGTTATATGAAAAAAAATCATAATCGTAATCGTTTTCGTTATTATTTCTAACGTAATATATATAATGACTATCTGCATTAATGTACATAGCGGTGTCATTACATAATTTTTTAATATTTTGTCCGGAAATATCCATAGAGTAAAGCTTTCCTTTATCGTTTGGATTTGCAAAGAAAATCTTTCCTTCGCTTTCGCAAAAAAGACCTGCGTTATACAGATTCCCCGAAGTATTACCGTTTACATATGTGTCATTGAATTTAACTCCATTAAAAAATTTGTTCCATAGTGCAAGAAGAACAATTGATACAAGAATAATGGATAATATGATTTTCGTTCTTTTTTTCATAGTAAAATCCTCCTATAAAAATTATATAGATAATTGTTAAATCTTTCAAGTTCTCTTGCCTTTGTTTACGGATTGTAATATTATTTTTTTATCATACATGTTAGGAGATATTATGGAAGATTTACTTAAATTAAGAGAGTCTATCGATGAAATAGATTCGCAGATAGTTGATTTATATGAAAAGAGAATGAAAATATCGGAACAGGTGGCAGAATTTAAAATTGCTACTGGTAAGAAAGTTTTTGATAAAGAAAGAGAAGAGAGTAAACTTAATAATTTATCCCAGAAGGCTTCAGGGGAGTTTACTGCTCATGGAATAAGAGAATTGTTTGAACAAATAATGGCAATGAGTAGAAAAAAACAGTATCAGCTTTTAACTGCTCATGGGATTGTTGAAAAAGAAGATTTTGAAGTGGTTGATGATATAGATTTTTCAAATTGTAAAATTGTATTTCAGGGTGTAGAAGGTGCATATTCTCAGCTTGCGATGCATGAATATTTTGGAGAAAATTGTAACGGATATAATGTTGATACATGGAAAGATGCAATGGAAGAAATCAAAAATGGTAACGCTGATTATGCAGTTCTTCCAATCGAAAATTCACTTGCAGGCATTGTATCAGAAAATTACGATTTGTTAGTTGAATATGATAATTACATTGTTGCTGAACAGATAATAAAGATTGATCATACTCTTTTAGGTTTAGAAGACGCAACATTAGATGATATTAAATGTGTATTTTCTCATCCTCAGGCATTAATGCAGTGTTCCGAATTTTTAAATTCAAATAATTGGGAGAAAAATTCGCTAAAGAATACAGCTCTTTCGGCCAAAAAGGTTAAAGAAGCAGGAGATAAGTCGTGCGCTGCAATTGCCAGCGAAATTTCAGCTGATATTTATGGGTTAAAGCCATTAAAGAATGCAATTCAAAATAATAAAAATAATTATACAAGATTTATTATTGTTTCATCAAAGAAAATGTGCAAAAAAGAATCAAATAGGATAAGTATCTGCTTTGAAATTCCACATGAAAGTGGAGCACTTTATCATATGTTATCCCATTTTATCTATAATGGAATTAATATGACAAATATTCAGTCACGTCCTATTCAGGAGAAAAAATGGGAATATAGATTTTTTATAGATTTTGAAGGGAAATTTACAGATACAGCAGTACAGAATGCTTTGAGAGGTTTAAAAGAGGAAACTATTTCTTTAAGAATTTTGGGAACATATTAACACAATTGGGGGAGAACAGCATGGCAATTCATACTTTTGCATCAATTTATATTGGAACATTTGATGTTTCTTTGAAAATATTTGAATTTTCTTCGAAAAAAAGCATCCGAGAAATTGATGAAGTGAGCTCGAGACTTGACCTGGGAAGGGATTCGCTTGTTAAAGGTTCGCTTGGATATGAGATTGTTGAACAGTTATGTGATGTTTTGGCGGAGTATAAACAAATTATGGAGGGATATCACGTAGAAAACTATGAAGTATATGCTTCTACTGTTTTACGTGAGATTTCTAATGAATTATTTGTATTAGATCAAATTCATCTTAGAACCGGATTTGATGTAAAGGTAATCAGTAACTCTGAACATAGATTTTTGAGTTATAAATCTTTGGCAGGGAAGGAATTGTTTGAAGATACAATTAAAAATTCTACTGCCATGATTGACGTTGGTGGTGCAAGTATTCAGATTATACTTCTAAAAGATGGACATATTTGTAATACAGAACACATTGATGTTGGAACAATTAAACTAAGAGAACTCTTTTATAAACCGGGGTCTCCTGAGAAAATCTATCGCAATCAGATTGCTGAGTATCTAAATGAGCGATTTGAAGTATTTAGAAGTTTGTATTTGTCTGATAACCAAATTGAAAATATAATTTTTATGAATGATTATGGTATGAATTTTATCAGTAGCATTGAAAAAAAGAAAAGTGCGAACAATCTGATAAAAGCAGATAAATTTTCAAAATTTCTTTCTAAACTACAGAAAAAAACAACATCTGAAATAATTGAAGAATTGTGTTTATCAAATGATAAAGAAAGCTTAATTATTCCATCAATTATGCTGTTCAAGTCTCTGACAGTTAATCTTGGAGCCAATAATGTGTGGATTCCTGGAGTAAATGTAAATGATGGAATCGCAAATGATTATGCCTATAGAAATAAGCTGATAAAGGATATGCATGATTTTAATGAGGATATTATTTCCGCTGCAATCAAATTATCAGAACATTATAAAAGCTATTCACTTCATATTTCTGAGCTTAGGGAATTATCAGGAAAAATATTCGATACATTAAAAAAGACACACGGACTGGGAATTCGAGAAAGATTACTTCTTCAGGTTGCCACTATTTTACATGATTGTGGAAAATATATTAGTCTTGCCAATAGTGCACAGTGTGCATATGACATAATTATGTCATCTGAGATTCTTGGATTATCCCATTCAGAGAGAGAAATGGTTGCACATATAGTTCTGTTTAATTCTTTGCCACTTAAGACATATGACGGTGTGAATGAAAAACTTACAAGAGATGAGTATGTTGTTGTTGCAAAATTATCTGCAATTTTAAGGGTTTCTAATGCACTAGATCAAAGTCACAAGCAAAAAATTAAGAACTTGAAATTTGCGTTAAAAAATAAGGAGCTGGTTATTACGGCTGAGGTTTTAGAGGATATATCACTCGAAAAAGCTTTGTTTGAAGATAAAACTGCCTATTTCGAAAGTGTATTTAGTATAAAACCTGTTCTAAAAGAAAAGAAAGTATTTATGTAGGAAGGGCTATGTATGAAGGAGTTGGATTTTACAAAATCAGATTATTTTGAAAATAGAGAACTTAGCTGGTTGAAGTTTAATCAGCGTGTTTTAGATGAAGCAAGGGATAAAACTATTCCTTTACTTGAAAGATTAAAGTTTGTCAGCATTACCTCGTCGAATTTAGATGAGTTTTTTATGGTAAGGGTTGCATCGTTAAAGGATATGGTGCATGCCGATTACAAAAAGAAGGACATTGCAGGAATGACTGCGACGGAACAGCTTAATAGAATAAACGAAGCAGCAAAAAATCTTGTAAATTGCCAATATACAACATATAACAAATCATTATTACCGATGTTAAACAAAGAAGGTATTTATATATATGATAAGCATGAAGATTTGAATGAATCACAGAAGTTGTTTGTGGATAAATATTTTGAAGAAAATGTTTATCCTGTTCTAACGCCTATGGCAGTTGATGCATCCAGACCTTTTCCTCTTATCAGAAATAAAACCCTAAATATAGCGGCACTATTAAGTGGAAAACAAATAAAAAAAGAAACTGTATTTGCAACGGTACAGGTTCCGGGAGTACTTCCGAGATTGGTTGAGATACCTGGAGATGAAGGTTGTACATGTTTTATCTTGTTAGAGCAGATAATAGAAAAGAATATTCATAAGCTTTTTTCTAATAATGATGTTATCTGTGCGTTTCCGTACAGAATAATGAGAAATGCGGACCTTACAATTGATGAGGATGAGGCTTCTGACCTGTTAAAAGAAATTCAGAATAAGTTAAAAATGAGACAGTGGGGAGAAGTAATTCGTCTTGAAGTAGAAGATGGAATAGATAAAAAGTTACTTAATTTTTTGCGTCAGGAACTTCAGGTGGCACAGGAAGACGTCTTTAAGATATCAGGACCGATAGACCTTACTGTTATGATGAAGGTATTTGGAATAGACGGTTATGACAGATTAAAATATACTCAGCCACAACCGCAGAAGATTCCTGGTATCTCAGAGGATGAAGATATTTTTTCTTCAATAAGAAAACAGGATATTTTTCTTCATCATCCATATCAGACATTTGAACCTGTTGTTGATTTTATCAGACAGGCAGCAACAGATCCTAATGTTTTGGCAATAAAGCAGACACTTTATCGTGTGAGTGGAAATTCACCTATTATTAGTTCCCTTGCACTTGCAGCTGAAAACGGAAAACAAGTTACGGTATTGGTTGAATTAAAAGCCCGATTTGATGAAGAGCATAATATTGTGTGGGCCAAAAAGCTAGAAAAAGCTGGATGCCATGTAATATATGGTCTTGTGGGACTTAAAACACATAGTAAAATAGCGTTAGTTGTACGTAGAGAAGAAGATGGTATTCGTAGATATGTTCATCTTGGTACCGGTAATTATAATGATTCTACAGCCAAATTGTACACAGACTGCGGTATTTTTACATGCAAAGAATCTATCGGCGAAGATGCTACAGCAGTGTTTAATATGTTATCAGGTTATTCCGAACCATCATTTTGGAATGAACTTATTCTTGCACCATACTGGCTTAGAGATAAATTTTTATACTTAATTAGGAGAGAGATAAAAAATGTAAAAGAAGGCAAAGAGGGAAGAATAATAGCAAAAATGAATTCCCTTTGTGATGCTCAAATTATTTCAGCTTTATATGAAGCATCATCTGCTGGTGTAAAAATTGATTTGATTGTAAGAGGAATATGTTGTCTAAAAGTTGGTATTCCGGGTGTAAGTGAAAATATTAATGTTAGATCTATTGTTGGTAATTTTTTGGAACATAGCAGAATATTTTATTTTGAAAATGCTGGAAATTTTGAGATTTACATGGGAAGTGCAGACTGGATGCCTAGAAATCTTGATAAGCGAGTAGAGATTATTTTTCCAATTCTAGAGGAATCTTTAAAAGAAAAAGCCCTTCATATATTGAAGGTGGAATTAGCTGATACAGTAAAAGCCAGAGTATTGCAATCTGATGGAAATTATGTCAGAATAGATAAGCGAGGTAAAGAGTATATAAATTCTCAGATAATTTTTTGTGATGAGGCAAAAAAAGAGGCTCCCAAAGGGATTGTAGACCAAAAGGGAAGAGTATTTATACCAGCTGAACCAATTTAACAAAAAAATGTAGCATTTATATTGACAATGAATTTATCTTATGTTAAATTCTAATAGTTGTATGAAAAAACAAAGTAGAGTATCCACTCTCACCTAAGCGCAATTGAGCGACTTAGTGTTAATATTTTCAAACATTTGTGTTGAAGATTGTATAGTGGATAGTCTGCCTATCCACTATTTTTTTATGGAGGTACAAGACAATTAGCGATTTAATGATTAACGAACAGATTAGAGACAAAGAGGTTCGACTTATTGGAGCTGATGGAGAACAGTTGGGAATTGTTTCATCTAGAGAGGCTCAGAAAATTGCAGATGAGGCAGGACTTGATTTAGTAAAAATTGCTCCAAATGCAAAACCACCTGTATGTAAGGTGATTGATTATGGTAAATTCCGTTACGAGCAGTCTCGTAAAGAGAAAGATGCCAAGAAAAAGCAGAAAACTGTTGAGCTTAAAGAGATTCGTCTTTCGCCTAACATTGAAGCTAACGACTTGAATACCAAGATGAATAATGCTAAGAAGTTTCTTGCAAAGGGTAACAAAGTAAAGATTACTCTTAGATTCAGAGGTCGTGAAATGGCTCATATGAATGCGAGCAAGCATATTCTCGATGATTTTGCAGAGAATCTTGCTGATGTAGCAGTAGTGGAGAAAGCACCAAAGATTGAAGGTAGAAGCATCGGAATGGTGCTGGCAGAAAAGAGATAACAATTAAGGAGGAACACACAATGCCAAAAATGAAAACTAGCAGAGCAGCTGCAAAACGTTTCAAAGTAACAGGAACAGGAAAGTTAAAGAGAAATAAAGCCTACAAGAGACATATCTTAACTAAAAAATCTACAAAGACAAAGAGAAATCTTAGAAAAGCGACTATCATGGATCAGTCAAATGTTAAGAATATGAAGAAGATTTTACCATATATGTAATTTAGTTAAGGAGGAAATCAGTAATGGCAAGAATTAAAGGCGGTATCGGCGCTAAGAAAAGACATAATAGAACATTAAAGTTAGCAAAAGGATATAGAGGAGCTAGATCTAAACAGTACAGAGTTGCAAAACAGTCTGTAATGAGAGCGTTAACAAGCTCATACGCTGGACGTAAAGAGAGAAAGAGACAGTTCCGTCAGTTATGGATTGCTCGTATTAATGCAGCATCTCGTATGAATGGACTTTCATACAGCCAGTTTATGTATGGATTAAAATTAGCTAATGTAGATCTTAACCGTAAAGTTTTAGCTGACATGGCTGTAACTGATGCAGAAGGATTCGCAAAATTAGTTGAACTTGCAAAAGGTAAATTAAACTAATTATTTAAAGATGTTCACCGGTTGGTGAACATCTTTTGCGTTAGAATATAACATTCAGGTTTTCAAAAGATAATTCAGTTAAGAGGGAGAGTTAGTTATTGAAATAATTAGTGAGAAAAGCAACACTATTGAAATTAACAATATTATCAGAAATGTAATGGTGCATAGTAAAAAGCAGCATGATATTCATAAAGATGCTGAATTTGTAGATAAATTTCTTTCACTACACAATGATTTGCTTGAAATAGGGAGTAAGAAAAAATGGAATTATGGAAGTCAAGAAATTGAAAATCTTAGAACTAAAATAGATGAACTATCTTTAATGTATTTAAAGCTATACAAAATAGTTCAAATAGGCTAAAATATTTTTGATAAAGAGAAAAGGAGAAAATTAAAATGGCAATTTTAGTTACTGGTGGTGCCGGCTATATTGGAAGTCATACATGTGTAGAACTTCTTGATGCTGGATATGATGTAGTTGTTTTAGATAATTTATCAAACTCTTCTGAGAAGTCTTTAGATAGAGTAAAGGCTTTAACAGGTAAAGAAGTAAAATTTTATAAAGGAGATATCCTAGACAGAGATATCTTAAATACAATTTTTAAGGAACAGTCAATTGATAGCTGTATTCATTTTGCTGGACTTAAGGCAGTTGGAGAGTCGGTAGCTAAACCATGGGAATATTATAATAATAATATTGCAGGTACACTTACTCTTATTGATGTAATGCGACAGAATGGATGTAAGAATATTATTTTTTCATCTTCTGCAACAGTATATGGAGATCCAGCTCAGATTCCTATTACAGAGGAGTGTCCAAAAGGACAGTGCACAAATCCATATGGTTGGACAAAGTCGATGCTTGAGCAAATTCTTATGGATATTCAAAAGGCGGATGAGGAGTGGAATGTAATACTTCTTCGTTATTTTAATCCAATTGGTGCTCATCAGAGTGGAACAATGGGAGAAAATCCTAATGGTATTCCAAATAACCTTATGCCTTATATTACACAGGTTGCAGTTGGAAAACTTGAGCAGTTAGGTGTATTTGGAGATGATTACGATACTCCAGATGGAACAGGTGTAAGAGATTATATTCATGTTGTAGACCTTGCAATTGGACATGTTAAAGCTCTTAAGAAGATAGAGGAAAAAGCTGGCCTTTGTATCTACAATCTTGGAACTGGACATGGATACAGTGTTCTTGATATTGTTAAGAATTTTGAGGCAGCAAATGATATTAAGATTCCGTATCAGATTAAACCAAGAAGAGCAGGTGATATTGCTACTTGTTATTGTGATCCTTCAAAAGCTAAAAATGAGCTTGGTTGGGAAGCAAAATACGGTATCAGAGAGATGTGTGCTGACTCTTGGAGATGGCAGAAAAACAATCCAAATGGATATGATGAATAAAATGTTAAAAGGAGCTGGATTACCAGCTCCTTTTTAAATGCCAGCAAAGCTGACAGCTATTTCGTGGTTAGAATCCACATGTGTTCATGAAAAATAAAAAAACACTACATAAGTAGTGTTTAAAAGCAGTCCGTACGGGAATCGAACCCGTGTTTCCGCCGTGAGAGGGCGGCGTCTTGACCGCTTGACCAACGAACCGTGTATTATATTAGCATGGCATTAATGTTTTTGCAAGCATTTTTTTGAAAAAAATATAAAAAAATCTATTTGAATATGTAAAACACTTGCAATTACTGAGAAAAAGTGATAATATTTTTTACGATAACAGTGTAACGAGATTGAGAGAGGACGAAAGCCCTCTCTCAATTCACGTTATAATACAACTAACAAAAACTGAATAAATGAAAAGAGGTGTAGATTTGTCAAAAGCAAGCGTATATGAAGCTAAGACAGAAAATCTGATTTTACCAATTCTTGACAGAATGTCGTTTGAACTTGTAGATGTGGAATATGTCAAGGAAGGTGGAACATGGTATTTAAGAGCTTACATCGACAAAGAAGGTGGTATTACAGTAAATGACTGTGAGGCTGTTGCCAGAGAAATGAATGTATTGTTGGATGAAGAGGATTTTATTCCTGATGCATATGTTTTCGAGGTGAGTTCTCCAGGACTTGGAAGACCATTAAAGAAAGAAAAAGATTATTTGCGTAATCTTGAAAAAGAAGTAGAAATTCGAACTTATAGAAGTATAAATAAAACAAAAGAGTTTTATGGAATTCTTAAAGCATATGATAAAGACACAGTTACAATTTGCGATGAGAATGATGAAACTATAATTTTTGATAAGAAAGATATTGCTTTGATTCGTCAGGCATTAGATTTTTAAGCGCACGATAACACAAATAGGAGGAAAAAAATAATGAATAATGAGTTATTAGAAGCGTTAAATATAATTGAGCAGGAGAAAAATATTAGCAAAGAAACATTATTAGAAGCAATTGAAAATTCTCTTGTAACTGCATGTAAAAATCATTTTGGAAAATCTGACAATGTTAAGGTTGAGATTGATCCAGAAACATGTGAATTCGAGTGTTATCAGGAAAAGACAGTTGTAGAGGTTGTTGAAGATCCTGTAGAGGAGATTTCTCTTGCAAACGCTCAGATGATTAATGGAAAATATGAACTTGGTGATGTTGTAAGAGTAGAAGTAAAATCTAAAGAATTTGGGCGTATTGCAACACAGAATGCCAAGAATGTAATTTTACAGAAAATCAGAGAAGAAGAAAGAAAAGTAATCTACGATGAATATAACGGAAAAGAAAAAGATGTGGTTACTGGTGTTGTTCAAAGATACATTGGCAAAAATGTAAGTATAAATCTTGGTAAAGCAGATGCTTTGTTAACTGAAAGCGAGCAGATAAAAGGAGAAGTATTTAAACCTACAGAAAGAATCAAGGTATACATTCTTGAAGTAAAATCAACTTCTAAGGGACCAAAGATTCTTGTTTCAAGAACTCATCCAGAGCTTGTTAAGAGATTGTTTGAATCAGAGGTTACTGAGGTTAAAGACGGAATCGTTGAGATTAAGTCAATTTCGAGAGAAGCAGGAAGCCGTACAAAGATTGCTGTTTGGTCAAATGATCCGGATGTAGATCCAGTTGGTGCATGCGTTGGAATGAATGGTGCAAGAGTAAATGCAATTGTAAATGAACTTCGTGGTGAGAAAATTGATATTGTAACATGGGATGAGAACCCAGCTATTCTTATTCAAAATGCACTTAGTCCAGCGAAAGTAATATCAGTTATTGCTGATGCTGATGAGAAAACAGCAAAGGTTGTTGTTCCTGATTATCAGCTTTCACTTGCAATTGGTAAAGAAGGTCAGAATGCAAGACTTGCTGCAAGACTTACTGGTTTTAAGATTGATATCAAGAGTGAGACTCAGGCTAGAGAATCTGGGGATTTCATTGATTATGAAAATGATTATGAGGATGATGAATATTATGATGAAGAATATTCAGAAGCTGAATACTCAGAAGAATTATCAGATGAATACAATGATAACGGTGATGAAGAATAATGACTAATAAAAAAATCCCATTAAGAAAATGTGTTGCCTGTCAGGAAATGAAAACAAAAAACGAACTGATAAGGGTAATAAAAACACCTGAAAATGAAATTGTTCTTGATGAAAGTGGTCGTAAAAATGGCAGAGGTGCATATATATGTAAATCTAGCGATTGTTTTAATAAAGCAAAAAAATCCAAGGCTTTAGACAGGTCACTGAAGGCAACTATTTCAGAAGAAATATATGAGATATTAGAAAAGGAGATGAGCCGATTTGACAGATAAAGTTCTTTCAATGTTAGGTATTGCAGCTAAGTCTGGCAATGTAGCAAGCGGTGAATTCTCTACAGAAAAGGCAGTTAAAACAGGAAATGCATATTTAGTAATTGTTGCGGATGATTCTTCAGCAAATACAAAAAAGCATTTTTCAGATATGACAGATTTTTATGAAGTTCCAGTTTTTTTCTACAGTGATAAGGAGAGCTTGGGGCATGCAATCGGAAAAGAATTTAGAGCATCCCTTGCGATAACAGATGAAAATCTGGCAAAAGCTGTCATTGCTAAATTGCAATTGAAATAAAACTGAATAATGGAGGAAACATATTTATGGCAAAAATGAGAGTTCATGAACTTGCAAAAGAATTAGATATAAAATCACAAGAAATAATTGAAGCACTTAGTACTACAGATTTTGCGGTAAAAAGTGCACAGAGCGGAATCGAAGAAGAAGCACAGAAAATAATTAGAAGTAAATTTGCAAAAAATACAACTGAAAAGGCAGAAGCAAAAGCTGAGGTTAAAGTAGATTCAAAACCTGCAGAGAGACCAAAAAAGAAATCAAGTATTACAGCTGTATTTAATGCTCAGTATAGCAAGCAGTCTCGCAGACCATCTGGAAACGGTGGAAATGGTCAGCGAAGAAATGCAGGTCCAAATGCTGGAAAAAATAATAATAGAACAAATGATAGAAATAATGATTCTATGACAAGACCACATAGCATTATTAAACCAAGACCAATTGGTGAAAGAGCTATGCGTCCAATAAGTGAGCGTACTGCCAATCAAAATGAAGAGGTTGAAGTAAGAAATAACAAACCAAATAACGATAGAACAAATAATAATGAGCGTTTCGCAAATAATGACAGAAGAAATGAAGGCAAGTCTCAAAATTCATTTGATAAATCAAAGAAAGCCTCTAATGATCGTGTAAGTAACCGTAATAATGATCGTGGAAATGACCGTGGTAATGATAGAGGAAATAGCAGAAATAATGAGAGAGGAAACGATAGAAATAATCGTTTTAGAAATGATGCAGTTGCTGTAGCTTCGGCTCCGGACGGAAGAGGAAAAGAGAGCAGAGAAAGAAACAACAACGATAGAAGAAACAAGCATAATCAGAATCAAAATAGAGATAAGCTTGGAAAGAAACAGGAAAATTATATTAATCTTGAAAAGCATGGCGGAAAGAAGAAACATCAGCCACAGCCACAGCAGCCTAAGGAAGATCCAAATGAGATTAAGACAATTACAATTCCTGAGAAGATTACAATTAGAGATTTAGCTGATAAAATGAAAGTTCAGCCATCTGCAATTGTTAAGAAATTATTCCTTAAAGGTGAGATGGTAACTGTAAACTCGGAAGTTGATTTTTCAGCAGCTGAGGAAATTGCACTTGAGTTCAATTATATTTGTGAGGAAGAAGAAAAGATTGATGTAATTGCAGAGCTCTTAAAAGAAGAGGAAGAAGATGAAGCTACAATGGTTTCACGTCCACCTGTTGTTTGTGTTATGGGTCACGTTGATCATGGTAAAACTTCATTACTTGATGCAATTAGAGAAACAAGAGTAACAGACCGTGAGGCTGGTGGAATAACACAGCATATCGGTGCTTCAGTTGTATCGATTAATAATCAGAATATTACATTCCTTGATACTCCAGGTCATGAGGCATTTACTGCTATGCGTATGCGTGGTGCTAATTCAACAGATATTGCTATTCTTGTTGTAGCGGCTGATGATGGTGTAATGCCACAGACTGTTGAGGCTATTAACCATGCAAAAGCAGCTGGAGTAGAAATTATCGTTGCTGTAAATAAGATTGATAAGCCAAGCGCAAATATTGATAAAGTAAAACAGGAACTTTCTGAGTATGAGCTTATTCCAGAGGATTGGGGTGGAAGTACAATTTTCTGTCCTGTTTCTGCACATACTAAAGAAGGTATTGAGAATCTTTTGGAGATGATTCTTCTTACATCAGAAGTACTTGAACTTAAAGCTAATCCAAACAGAAATGCCCGTGGTCTTGTTATAGAGGCACAGCTTGATAAAGGACGTGGAGCAGTAGCAACTGTTCTTGTACAAAAAGGAACACTTCATGTTGGAGATCCAATTGCATGTGGAAGTAGCTATGGAAAAGTAAGAGCTATGATTGACGATAGTGGACGCAGAGTAAAAGAGGCTGGTCCATCTACTCCGGTTGAGATTTTAGGATTAAATTGTGTACCTGCTGCCGGCGAGACATTTGTAATGTGTGATTCAGAGAAAGAGGCAAAAGCTTTTGCTGAAACATATATTTCAGAAGAGAAGAACAGACTTATCGAAGAGACAAAAGCAAAAATGTCTCTTGATGATTTATTCTCACAGATTCAGTCAGGTAATATGAAAGAACTTGATATTATTGTTAAAGCCGATGTTCAGGGTTCTGTTGAGGCTGTTAAACAGTCACTTGTTAAACTTTCAAATGAAGAGGTTGTTGTAAAAGTTATTCATGGTGGAGTTGGTGCTATCAATGAATCTGATGTTATTCTTGCATCTGCTTCAAATGCAATTATTATTGGATTTAACGTAAGACCAGACCCAATGGCAAAGACAACTGCTGAAAATGAAGGTGTTGATATCAGACTTTACAAAGTAATTTACAACGCTATTGAAGACGTAGCAGCTGCAATGAAAGGACTTCTTGATCCAGTTTATGAGGAAAAAGTTCTTGGACACGCAGAAATCAGACAGATTTTCAAGGCATCTGGTGTTGGAAATATTGCTGGTTCATACGTTCTTGACGGATTTATGGAAAGAGGATGTAAAGTTCGTGTAAGAAGAGAAGGCGAACTTGTATTTGAAGGTGATTTAGCTTCCCTTAAGAGATTTAAAGATGATGTTAAGGAAGTAAAAGCCGGATATGAGTGCGGACTTGTATTTGAGGGCTTCAATGATATTGCCGAACTTGATATTGTAGAAGCATATAAAATGGTTGAAGTTCCTAGATAGGAAGTGAGATTATATGAGAAAAAATAGTATTAAAAATATACGTATTAACGAAGAGGTAATGCGTGAACTGTCAAATATTATACGTGGGGAAATAAAGGACCCACGTATAAACCCTATGACAAGTGTGGTGGCTGTCGAAGTTGCACCTGATTTAAAAACTGCAAAGGCATATATTAGTGTATTAGGAGATGAGGAATCTCAAAAAAATACACTTGCCGGACTTCGTTCTGCCGAGGGATATATTAGAAGAACACTTGCAAAAAATATTAATCTTAGAAATACTCCTGCCATTACTTTTATTATTGATCAGTCAATTGAGTATGGTGTTGAGATGTCTAGAAAAATTGATGAAGTAACAAAGGATTTAAAAGAGGATTAATAGATGACAAATCTTGATTCATTATTAAATGGTGTAAAAACTATAGGAATTGCTGGTCACGTCAGACCTGATGGGGATTGTGTTGGTTCTACTTTAGCGGTATATAACTATATTAAGGATAATTATCATCAGACTGATGTGAAGCTTTTTCTTGAGCCAATTCCTAATATTTTTAAGTTTTTAAAGCGTGCAGATGAAATTATAAGCGATTATCCAGCATGTGAAAGTTTTGATTTATTCATTGCACTAGATTGTGGCGATTTAGGAAGACTTGGTAATGGGGCAGAGTATTTTACAAATGCCAAAAAGACATTATGTATAGATCATCATGTTACAAATGGTGCATTTGCTGATGAAAATTATGTTTTTCCTAAAGCTAGTTCTACATGTGAACTTGTCTATGAACTACTGGATAATGATAAAATATCAATTGATATTGCTGAATGCTTATACACAGGAATGGTTCATGATACAGGTGTTTTTCAGTATTCATGTACTTCAAGAAAGACTATGGATATTGCAGGAACTCTAATGGATATGGGAATTGATTATCCTAAAATTGTTGATGATACATTCTATACAAAGACCTTTGGACAGAATCAAATCTTAGGAAAAGCTTTATTAAAGAGTAAACTTTATCTTGATGGTGATGTTATTTTTTCATATATCACACAGGAGGAAATGAAAGAATATGATGTTCTTCCAAAACATCTTGATGGAATTGTTAATCAGCTTCGTGTTACAAAAGGAATTAAAATTGCTGTATTTTTATATGAGAATACAGATGGAACTTACAAGGGAAGCCTTAGAGTAAACGGTGAATATGATGTTGCAAAAATTGCTGCTGTGTTTGGTGGCGGAGGTCATGTGAAGGCTGCTGGTTTTTCAATTGAGGGTTCAATCGATAGTGTTATTGACAGAATAATATCTGTGATTAAGGAGAATATTTAAGCTTATATGGTTAATGGAATTATTAATGTGTATAAGGAAAAAGGATATACCAGTTTTGATGTTGTAGCGAAAATGCGTGGTATATTTCATCAAAAGAAGATTGGACATACAGGAACACTCGATCCGGATGCGGAGGGTGTTCTTCCTGTATGTTTGGGAAAAGCTACAAAAGTTTGTGATTTGCTCACAGATAAAGATAAGGAGTACAGAGCGGTTTTACTTTTAGGCCAGAAAACTGACACTCAAGACATAAGTGGAAAAGTGATTGAAAAAGCTGCTGTAAATTTATCGGAGCAGGAGATTGTTTCTGTAATTAATTCATTTGTGGGTGAACAGGAGCAGATTCCTCCTATGTACTCTGCACTTAAGGTTAACGGCAGGAAACTTTATGAACTTGCAAGAGAAGGTAAGGAAATTGAAAGAAAACCTAGAAAAATAAATGTTTTTTCTATAGTGATTAATGAAATTAAACTTCCGGAAATCACAATAACAGTTCATTGTTCAAAAGGTACATATATTCGCACTTTATGTAATGATATTGGCGAAAAATTAGGATGTTATGGATGTATGAAATCGCTTCTTCGTACCCGTGTTGCAGGTTTTTCGCTTAATGATGCGCTAAAAATTGACGAGATAGAAAATATTGTCAAATGTTCAGGTGAGAAAAAGGATAATATGATTATTTCTGTTGATTCATTATTTATGGACATACCGGAATTGTATGCAGATTCTTTGGCTGAAAAATTAATTAGAAATGGAAATAGGATACCCGTATCCTTTATCACAAACAATATAGAGTTTTTTAATGATTCAAAATATAGATTGTATTCTTGTAAAAAAGAGTTTGTTGGTATATACGAGTATTTTGAAAATACTTTAGATTTAAAACCAGTTAAAATCTTTATGGAATGATTTAGTTTGAAAAGGAATGTAATGAAATATATAAGAGATACATTGAATTTTCATGTGGATGAACCAACCGTTATTACATTTGGAAAATTTGACGGACTTCATCGTGGACATGAATACCTTATGGAAAAACAAATAGAACAGAATTTGAAATATGGATATAAAAGGGTTGTATTTACTTTTGATATTCCACCTAAAAATGAAGTGTTAAAAGAAAAATCAAAGGTTATTACTACAAATGAAGAGAAATATTTTATATTTGAAAAATCAGGTGTAGATTATCTGATAGAATGTCCGTTTAATAGAGAGATAATGACGATGTCTCCAGAAAATTTTATTAAATGGATTGTGAAAGAGTTAAATGTAAAATGTATCATTGTAGGAAATGATTTTTGCTTTGGGTATAATCGAGCAGGAAATTATGAATTGCTAGAAGAATTAAAGAGCAAATACGGATATGAACTTCTTGTTGTAGAAAAAGTAAAAGATGATTATAAAGATATTAGTAGCACTTACATTAGAGAAGAAATACTTAATGGGAATATAAAAAAAGCTAATCAACTTCTAGGATATCCTTTTTTTATCAGAGGAAATGTTATTCGTGGAAATCAGATAGGAAGAACAATCGGAATTCCTACCATAAACATTGCAATCCCTCAGGATAAAATTCTTCCGCCTCTTGGTGTGTATGTTTCAAAGGTATGGTTAGAGGATGAATGGTATATGGGTGTTTCAAATATTGGGCGAAAACCAACTGTTGGAAACGATAATCCTATTGGACTTGAAACATATATTATAGATTTTAACCAGAATGTATATGATAAATTGGTAAGTGTTGAGTTTTTTGATTTCATACGCCCTGAAATAAAATTTGATTCAATTGAAAAATTAAAAGAACAGATGAGTTTTGATATAAATAGAACAATCAAATATTACAAAAATGTTACAAAAATATGTTGACTTTTTAATATTATATGCTATACTCGACTAGATGGTGCCCGTATATGTCGTTTAAAATATAGGAGGATGTATGAGTATAGATTCAAATAGAGTTAAACAGATTTCGGCGTTGTTAGTATTTGTATTGGTAATTGGAATTTTTACTTTTAATGCTGGACAAGCAGAAACAAAAAAGGATACAAAGATAACTCAGGAAGCAAAGGTTAATGAGACAAAGAACAGCGAGACAAAGAACAAAAAAGTTTGTCTTGTTGCAGGAGCTACTGGTGCTGTTATTGATGCGGATGAACAAGTATCTGTCTCTGAAGATTCAAAAGTATTAGTTGCGTCATCTTCAGATGATAAAATGTCGGTTTCAGAAGCTTGTGGATATACTAATCTTGCTGTTGCAAATATCAGTGAGGGAAATCTGAATATCAGAAAAGAACCATCTACAGAAAGTGAAATTGCTGGCGTACTTACAAAACATAATGCATGTGAGGTTCTTGGTACAGAAGGCGAATGGACAAGTATCAAATCCGGCAAGGTGACGGGTTATGTTATGTCTTCGTATTTGTTGTTTGGTGATGATGCTGAGCAAATTGCAGAAGAAGAGGTAATGACAGTTGCTACAGTAAATACAGAGACTCTTAGAGTTCGTTCTCAGGCTTCAACAGAATCAAGTACACTTTCTCTTGTGGGTGATTCGGAAGATTTGGCAGTTACAAGCATTGAAGGTGATTGGGTCGAGGTAGAAGTAGATGATGAAACAGGATATGTTTCAAAAGATTATGTGGCACTTTCTGAAAAACTTCCTACTGCAAAAACTATCACTGAAGTAAAATATGGAACTGGCGTTTCGGATGTAAGAGTATCATTAGTACAATATGCATTACAATTTGTTGGAAACAGATATGTGTGGGGCGGAGAGAGTCTTACAAATGGTGTTGACTGTTCAGGTTTTACGATGCAGATTTATGCAAGATATGGTGTGTATTTACCTCATTCGTCTAAATCACAGCCTGGATGCGGAACAAAAATAAATGCATTAGATGCACAGCCTGGAGATTTATTTTTCTATGGTAGTGGCAAGAGCATTAATCATGTTGCAATATATATTGGTGATGGACAGATTGTTCACGCAAGTAATGCAAGAGATGGAATTAAGGTTTCAAATGCATATTACAGAACGCCAATTTGTGTTGTGAGATATTTATAAAAATATATTTACATTAAAATGTTACTATGCTATACTTTCGAAGTATGGTTTTGCCCATGCTCGGTGGTTGGACACTCCGACCTTTCACTGAGTATCATATATTTAGGGCTTATATAATATTAAAGGAGGATCAACAGATGATCGCAAAAGAAAAGAAACAGGCAATTATCGCAGAGTATGGTAGAACACCAAATGACACAGGATCACCAGAGGTTCAGGTAGCTATTCTTTCAGCAAGAATTGCTGAGTTAACAGAGCACTTGAAACAGAATCCAAAGGATCATCATTCAAGACGTGGTATGTTAAAGATGATCGGACAGAGACGAGGATTACTTTCATACCTTAAAGGTATTGATATCGAAAGATATCGTTCACTTATCGAGCGTTTAGGTCTCAGAAAATAATTGCTAATTTAGAGCGGAGTATTTTTATTCCGCTCTATTCTTGCGCTTAGGCAAAAAATAATTCAGAAGTTAAAGCCGAGACCACTGAAGAATGTATGTATCTACATATTTTGTTCAGTAGTTTCGGACTTCTGATAATAATAATTAAAGGAGAAAGATTATGTACAAAAGTTATTCAATGGAGCTTGCCGGAAGAACTCTTACAGTTGATATTGGAAGAGTTGCAGCACAGGCAAATGGTGCAGCATTAGTTAAATATGGTGAGACAACAGTTTTATCTACTGCAACAGCAGCTGATAAACCACGTGATGGTGTAGATTTTTTCCCTCTTAGTGTTGAGTTTGAAGAGAAGATGTATGCTGTGGGAAAAATTCCAGGAGGTTTTAATAAAAGAGAAGGAAAAGCGTCTGAGAATGCAATTCTTACAGATCGTGTTATCGATCGTCCTATGAGACCTCTTTTCCCTAAGGATATGAGAAATGACGTTACACTTAATAACCTTGTAATGTCAGTTGATCCAGAGTGCAGACCAGAAATCGTTGCAATGATTGGTACAGCACTTTCAGTTCATATCTCAGATATTCCATTTGATGGACCATGTGCAATGACACAGATGGGTCTTGTTGATGGAGAGCTTATTGTTAACCCTTCACAGGAACAGTGGGATAATGGTGATCTGCAGTTAACTGTAGCATCTACAAAAGAAAAGGTTATCATGATTGAAGCTGGTGCAAATGTTGTTCCAGAAGATAAAATGCTTGAGGCAATTTATAAATGTCATGATGTAAACCAGACTGTAATCGAGTTTATGGATAAAATCCGTGCTGAAATTGGAAAAGAGAAATTCGAATATACAAGCTGTGCTATTCCTGAGCAGATGTTTGAGGATATCAAAGCGATTGTTACTCCAGAGCAGATGGAAGAAGCTGTATTTACAGATGAAAAACAGAAAAGAGAAGCTAACATTAAAGCTATTACTGAAAAGTTAGAAGAAGCATTTG
Source organism: Agathobacter sp. (assembly GCA_045123895.1). GTDB lineage: Bacteria > Bacillota > Clostridia > Lachnospirales > Lachnospiraceae > Roseburia. Next base: position 160,950 of record JBGVKW010000012.1, on the reverse strand, counting down.
CTGATAACGAGGAGTATCTTGCAGTATTAGGTGAGGCGATTTATCAGTACCAGAAGAAGACGGTTCGTAAGATGATTCTTAAAGATCGTAAACGTCCAGATGGAAGAGCAATTGATCAGATTAGACCACTTGCTGCTGAAGTAGACCTTATTCCTAGAGTTCATGGTTCTGCTATGTTTACACGTGGACAAACTCAGATTTGTGATATTGTTACACTTGCACCATTATCTGAAGTTCAGAAAATCGATGGACTTGATGCAAATGTTACAACAAAGAGATATATGCATCATTACAATTTCCCTGCATACTCTGTTGGTGAGACAAAGGTTTCTCGTGGACCAGGACGTCGTGAAATTGGACATGGAGCATTAGCAGAGAAGGCACTTATGGCTGTTCTTCCAAGTGAGGAGGAATTCCCATATACAATTCGTGCTGTATCTGAAACATTTGAGTCAAACGGATCAACATCAATGGCTTCAACATGTGCATCATGTATGTCACTTATGGCTGCTGGTGTACCAATTAAAGCCATGGTTGCAGGAATTTCATGTGGTCTTGTTACAGGTGATACAGATGACGATTTCGTGGTTCTTACTGATATTCAGGGTCTTGAGGATTTCTTCGGAGATATGGACTTTAAGGTAACAGGTACTCACGAAGGTATTACAGCTATTCAGATGGATATCAAGATTCATGGACTTACTCGTCCTATCGTTGAAGAGGCTATTAGAAGAACTCGTGAAGCTCGTCTTTATATCATGGATGAAGTTATGAGTAAAGCTATTGCTGAGCCAAGAAAAGAAGTAAATGAGTGGGCTCCAAAGATTGAGCAGATTACAATTGATCCAGCTAAGATTGGTGATGTTGTTGGACAAAAAGGAAAGACAATCAACGAAATCATTGCACGTACAGGTGTTAAGATTGATATTTCTGATGAAGGTGCTGTTTCTGTATGCGGAACAGATAAGGAAATGATTTCAAATGCAGTTGAAATGATTAAAATAATTACAACTGATTTTGAAGAGGGCCAGATTTTTGAAGGTGTTGTTACAAGTATCAAAGAGTTTGGTGCCTTTATTGAGTTTGCACCAGGTAAAGAAGGCATGGTACACATTTCAAAAATTGCAAAAGAAAGAATTAATCATGTAGAGGATGTTCTTACACTTGGCGATAAAGTAAAAGTTGTTTGCCTTGGAAAAGATAAGATGGGAAGAATTAGTTTCTCTATAAAGGATGTAAAAGAATCATAGTATTTTATATAAGCAAAGGGATCACACACATGTGTGGTCCTTTTTCATATTATAAAAATAAAATGTTAAAATGTAAGAAGATTGTAAATGCAAATCGTGTATATAAAAAAGGATATTATGGAAAAGGGATAAATGTCGCTGTATTGGATACTGGTGTGTATCCTCATGAATTAATAAAAAGTAAAATTGTAATTTCGATAGATTTTATTAATCATAAAAAATTTCCTTATGATGATAATGGACATGGAACTCATGTAGCGGGTATAATTGCATCAGATGAATATGGGATTGCACCTGAAGCAAAAATCGTAAATTTGAAAATATTAGATAAAATGGGATTGGGAAGTACAAGTATTGCAGTTGAAGCATTAAATTGGATAAAAAGTAATTATAAAAAATATAGGATTCGTGTAGTTAATTTTTCAATTGGGTATCTACCTTTTTCAAATTATGATGAAAAGAAAAGATTGTTAGAGGTAATTGATGAATTATGGGATTTGGGTATTGTGGTTGTTTCTGCTGCTGGAAACTATGGACCAAAACCATATTCTGTGACTGTTCCTGGAATTTCAAGAAAAGTGATTACGGTTGGAAGTATGAATGATGAAAGAAGTGGTAATGGTCCAACTTCATGTTGTATAGTAAAGCCAGAGATATATGCTCCTGGATTAAACATAGTAAGTTTGAAAAATAATTCTAATTCGCTTACAGTAAAAAGTGGAACATCAATGGCAACGCCTGTTGTATCTGGGGCAATTGCATTATTGTTGCAAGAGAATTATAATATAAGACCTGAAATAGTTAAATTATTACTATATCAGACTTCAAACAAAAAAATATTCAGTAAAAACTGGGGTTTACTAGATATAGATGAACTTGTAGAAAAAGGTGGAAAGTATTATGTCTAAATTATTGGGAAAGCTTGTAAGCAGATTTTTTATTATATCATTAATAATAGTATTTCAGATGGTTTGGATTTTTGAATTGTTATATATTTCATCAATGACTAATCAGATTTTTAATATTATTTTAAGATTAAGTGCTTTGTGTGTAGCACTATATATTGCCAACAGACAGATGAAAGTTTATATAAAACTGTCATGGATTTTCTTGATTTTATTTTTGCCTATCGTCGGAATCCCTTGTTTCTTCTTTTTTGGAAGACCGGAATTGACAGTAAAGACTCAAAAGAAAATGCGCACTATCGTAGAAAGACATAGGAAGTATATTGTTAGAAATGAGATTATTGAATTAGATTTAAAATCGGAAAATGAAGATGTGTTTCGTCAAACGATTCATAATTCCAATAATTATTGTTATCCTGTGTATAGAGAGGATACTGTTAAGTATTATGATTTTGCTGAAAAAGCATATGAGTCTATGCTGGTTGATTTGAAAAATGCAAAAAAATTCATTTTTATGGAGTATTTCATAATTGGAGAAGGGAAAATGTTTGATGAAATACTGTCCATTTTAAGTGAGAAGGTAAAACAGGGTGTAAAGGTGAGAATCATTTATGATGATTTCGGTAGTATAAATGTTACTCCTGTTGGTTTTGATAAAAAGCTCAGAAAATATGGAATAGAAGCATGCTGCTTTAATCCATACAAGCCGGTTTTGTCGGTTATAATGAATGATAGAGATCATAGAAAGATAATGGTGATTGATGGGGAAATAGCGTATACTGGTGGATTTAATATAGCTGATGAATATATAAATGAAATAGAACGCTTTGGATATTGGAAAGATGCAGGAGTTAGGGTAACTGGCGATTGCGTTAATAGTTTCACCTTGATGTTTCTTGAAATGTGGTCTTATATAAATAGATTAACAGAGGTGGAAACAGAATTTATTTTCCCCAAAAACGAAAATATTGCCATAAATGATACAGAAAATAAAAAGGGATTTGTACAACCTTTTTGTGATTCTCCATTAGAATCAGATAATACATGTGAGAATGCTTATATAGGTATGATTTATAGAGCACGTAAATATGTTTACTTTTTTACACCATATCTTATACTAAGTTCTGAATTGAGTAATGCATTAATTGTTGCTGCAAAATCGGGGGTGGATGTAAGAATCGTTGTACCATATATTCCTGATAAAAAATTAATATATATTCAAACAAAAGCTAATTTTAAACAGTTAGTAAAAGCAGGGGTGAAAATATATAAATATAAACCAGGTTTTATTCATTCAAAATGCTGTGTAAGTGATGATATTGCAGCAATAGTTGGAACCTGCAATCTTGATTTCAGAAGCTTTTACTGGAATTTTGAAGATATGGTTTATATGTACAAATGTGAAGCGGTATTAGATGTAAAAAAGGATGCATTAAGTACTTTTGATGAGTCAGTCATGGTTACAAAGGAAGAGTGCGACAATCAAAATGTTGTGGTTGACGTGATACAGAGTATATTACAGTTATTTGCGCCTTTATTATAAAAAAATACTATATATTGTAAAAACGTCTTGAAAATGTGCCAATATCTTGTTACAATGTTTTGGAAATAGAAAAGAAGAGGCAACAAGATATGGATATGAATATTAAATTACAGGTGTTTGAAGGACCGTTGGATTTACTTTTACACCTAATAGATAAGAATAAAGTAAATATTTATGATATTCCTATTGTCGAGATTACTGCACAATATATGGAGTATATTGCAGAGATGAAAAAGAGGGATTTAAATGTTTTAAGTGAATTCCTTGTTATGGCTGCAACTCTTATTGATATTAAATCCAAAATGCTTCTTCCTAAAAAAGTTCAGGAGGAACAGGAAGAAGAGGATCCAAGAGCAGAACTTGTTCAGCAGCTTTTAGAGTACAAGATGTACAAATGTATGGCTTATGAATTAAAAGATCGACAGATGGATGCAGAGAGAACTATGTTTAAAGTTCCTACTCTTCCGGATGAAGTATTAGCTTTTGAAGAACCTGTAAACCTTGAGGAACTTGTATCAGATATTACTTTGGCAAAACTGAATAATATTTTTCAGAATATAATGAAAAAGCAGGCTGATAAAGTTGACAGAGTTAGATCAAAATTTGGTAAAATTGAGAAGGAAGAAGTTTCTCTTGAAGATAAGATGATTTATCTTACTGATTATGCTTCTACACATAGACATTTTAGTTTTAGAAATCTTCTTGAGGCTCAGTCTAGTAAGGTTGAGATTATAGTTACATTTTTGGCAATATTAGAATTGATGAAAACTGGGAAAATATTTATTTCGCAGGATAATACTTTTGATGATATAAAGATTGATTCTAAAATTGCTGCATAAGTAGGGTGAGTATGAATTATAAAGGAATAATTGAATCCATTCTTTTTACAATGGGAGAATCGGTTGAGTTAGAAAAGATTGCTTCGGCAATAGAATTAGATAAAAAGAAAACTAAAAAATTAATTGAAGAAATGCAAAAGGAATTAAACGAGTCTGATCGTGGAGTTACAATAATTGAGCTTGATGGTGCATATCAGATGTGTACAAAAACAGAAATGTATGAGTACTTAATAAAAATTGCAAAGCAGCCAAAGAAAAGAGTCTTATCTGATGTATTGCTTGAGACCCTGTCAATAATAGCATATAAACAGCCTGTCACAAAAGCTGAGATAGAGAAGATTCGTGGTGTATCAAGTGATCATGCTGTAAGTAAGCTTGTAGAGTATGACCTGGTTTGTGAGCTTGGAAGATTGGATGCTCCGGGAAGGCCGTTATTATTTGGTACAACCGAACAATTTTTACGTAGTTTTGGAGTTCAATCAGTTGATGAACTTCCTGTTTTAAGTCCTGTTCAGCTAGAAGAGTTTAAACAGGAAGCTGAGGCAGAGATGAATGTTCAATTAGATGTTTAATAATATAATGGATTAGTGGAATCATATATATTTAGATTTTAAATATATATGATTTTTTTATTATTTAACATTAATAATACTATTAAAAATTAGTGAAATTTTTAATAAATTCAGTTGAAAAATTTCTCTAAATAGTCTATTATCATACTAGCGAAAAATTTTTATTTTTTATAGATGGAGGGCATGAAATGAGTAATAATGAAAGCTCAGCTATGCAACGCATTGCTAACTTAGTCGATGAGAACAGTTTTATGGAAATTGGTTCTCTTGTGACAGCTCGTAGTACAGATTTTAATCTTACTGCAGAAAAAACTCCTTCAGACGGTGTTGTTATTGGACATGGTCTGATTGATGGAAATCTTGTATTTATTTACAGTCAGGATGCATCTGTTCTAAACGGAACAATTGGTGAGATGCATGCTAAAAAAATTGCTTCTGTATATGACATGGCAATGAAAATGGGAGCACCAGTTATCGGTTTAATCGATTGTGGTGGAATGAGACTTCAGGAGTCTGTTGATGCTCTTGATGGTTTTGGACTCATTTATGCCAAAGAAGTAGCTGCAAGTGGTGTTGTTCCACAGATTTGTGCAGTATTTGGAAACTGTGGTGGTGGACTTTCTGTTGTACCAGCGCTTTGCGATTTTGCTTTTATTGAAGAGTCAAAAGGAAGAATGTTTGTAAATTCTCCAGATGCCATTGAAGGTAATCGTGTTGAAAAATGCGATACTGCTTCAGCTGTTTTCCAGAGTGAAAACAATGGATGTGTTGATGGAATTGGTTCAGATATGGATATTCTTTCTGATATTCGTGAACTTGTTTCTATGTTACCACATAATAATGAAAGTGATAGCTATACAGATACATGTGAAGATGATTTAAACAGAGTATGTAATAGCATGGCTGATATGAAAGCTGATCCTAGATTCTTATTATCAGAGTTATCAGATGATCATGTTTTCTTTGAGACAAAGAAAAATTATGCTAAAAATATGGTGACTGGATTTGTTAAACTTAACGGTATGACTGTAGGTGCTGTTGCAAACTGCAGTGTTGTATATGATGTTGACGGAAATAAAGCAGAAGAGTATCCAATGTCTCTTACTGCAAAAGGATGTAATAAAGCAGCTGAGTTTATTTCCTTCTGTGATGCATTCTCAATTCCAGTTCTTTCACTTACAAATGTAAATGGATTTAGAAACTGTATGTGTTCAGAGAAGAATCTTGCAAAAGCGCTTGCAAAGATGACTTATGCATTTTCTAATGCTACTGTTCCTAAGGTAAATCTTATTACAGGTGAGGCATATGGTAGTGCATATGTTGCAATGAATTCTAAATCAATTGGTGCGGATATGGTTTATGCATATTCTGATGCAAAGATTGGTATGATGGATTCTGTAATGGCTGCAAAACTTATGAATCCAGGAGCTTCTGCTTCCGAAATTGATGAGAAAGCTGCAGAGTTTGATAATCTTCAGTCATCTGCTGTAGCAGCTGCTTCAAGAGGTTATGTGGATCTTATTATCGATCCAGCCGATACAAGAAAATATCTTGTTGGCGCATTTGAAATGCTCTATACAAAATATGTATGTACAATTGATAAAAAACATGGAACAAAATAGAAAGGCGAATTTGTTATGAGAAGAAAGATAACATATGTCCTTTGTCTTGCAATGGTATGTTTACTTTGTGCCTGTGGAAAGTCAGATTCTTCTGGAAATTCTTCATATAATGGAGTGTCTGAAAAAGAATTAAAATCACAAGCAATAACTAGTGTTTCTGATATCTATTATTTTAATAGTATTGCTGAAGCTAGTGGCGGACTTGAGATGTTGGACAAATATCTTGATGAACAGGAAAAACTTTCGGGTGATTCAAAATATAAGGTATTTGCTTCAATGATTAATTCATCGGGAATTTTATGCTATGCTAGCAATATAGATGAAGAGTATGAGGTACTTCCAAATTGGAAAGAGTTAATTGATAGTTACGGTGACGTAATAATTGATGAAAATACAGGTAAGATTGCAAACAAGGATTTTGAAGTAACTAAGTCTGGAAATACTTTAACAACTGATATGATTATCATGTTTGAAAAAGATGGTAAGAAAACAGAAGTTACTTTTGAGATGGTTTATGATGCGACTAATATGGAACTGACAGGAATTACATTAAATCCTGTCGAGTCTACTGAAGCAAAGCTTGCAAAAGCTGGACAGAATACACTTATTTCATTATCAATTGTGTTTACTGTATTAATTTTGATTTCATTAATTATTTTTAGCTTTAAGTTATTCACTTTATTTGATAAAAAAGCCAAGCAACCTAAAAAAGCGGCTGAAAAATCAGAAACTAATGAGGATGTTGCTGATGTATCTATAAAGAGTGAAGAAGTAAAAGCACAAAATGTTGTTGATGATTCAGAATTAATTGCTGTTATTGCTGCTGCAATTGCTGCAAGTGAAGGAAAAACTATAAACGATTTTGTTGTTCGTTCAATTAATAGAAGATAATATTTGGAGGAAATTAAAATGAAAAATTATACAATTACTGTTAATGGAAATGTTTATGATGTTACAGTTGAAGAAAACGGTAGCACAGCTTCTTCCGCACCTAGAAGAGCAGCTGCCCCAGTTGCAGCGGCTGCACCAAAAGCTGCATCAGCAGGAGCTGGAAGTGTTAAAATCGAAGCAGGAGCTGCTGGAAAAGTATTTAAGATTGAGGCTAATGTTGGTGATTCAGTTAAAAAAGGAGATACAGTATTAGTACTTGAGATTATGAAGATGGAGACACCTGTTGTTGCTCCAGAAGATGGAACAGTCGCTAGTATCGATGTTGCTGTTGGAGATGCTGTTGAGTCAGGTGCATTACTTGCTACTTTAAACTAATTTTAGGAGGTACAATAATTTGAGTTACGTAGGTGAAACACTTTCAAACCTCCTACATCAAACAGCCTTCTTTAATTTGACAGTTGGAAACTATGTTATGATTGCAGTAGCATGTTTCTTCTTGTTCTTAGCAATTAAAAAAGGATTTGAGCCTTTATTATTAGTTCCAATTGCTTTTGGAATGCTTTTGGTAAATATCTATCCAGATATTATTGTTAGCCCAGAACATTCAAGTAATGGTGTAGGTGGATTATTATATTATTTTTATCAGTTAGACGAGTGGTCAATTTTGCCATCACTAATTTTCCTTGGTGTTGGTGCTATGACTGACTTTGGTCCATTAATTGCAAACCCTATCAGCTTCTTATTGGGAGCAGCTGCACAGTTTGGTATTTTCTCAGCATACTTCCTTGCAATTATTCTTGGATTTAATGATAAGGCTGCTGCTGCAGTTTCTATCATTGGTGGTGCTGATGGACCAACATCAATTTTCCTTGCAGGAAAATTAGGACAAACAGGTTTGATGGGACCAATTGCGGTTGCCGCATATTCGTATATGGCTTTAGTTCCAATTATTCAGCCACCAATTATGAAAGCTCTTACAACAAAGAAAGAGCGTCAGATTAAGATGGGAAATCTGCGACCTGTTAGCAAACTAGAGAAGATCTTATTCCCAATTATTGTTACAATAGTTGTTTGTTTATTACTTCCAACAACAGCTCCACTTGTTGGTATGCTTATGCTTGGAAACCTTTTCCGTGAGTCTGGTGTTGTTCGTCAGCTTCAGGAAACAGCTAGTAATGCACTTATGTATATTGTAGTTATCTTACTTGGAACATCAGTTGGTGCTACAACTAGTGCTGAAACTTTCCTTAATATTAGTACAATCAAGATTGTAGTACTTGGACTTGTAGCGTTTATGGTAGGAACAGCTGCCGGTGTACTTTTCGGAAAATTATTATGTTTAATCACAAAAGGCAAGATCAATCCACTTATCGGTTCAGCCGGAGTTTCCGCTGTTCCAATGGCAGCCCGTGTTTCTCAGAAGGTTGGTGCAGAAGAGGATCCAACAAACTTCCTTCTTATGCATGCAATGGGACCTAACGTTGCCGGTGTTATTGGAACTGCCGTAGCCGCTGGATGCTTCATGGCTATATTTGGAATTTAAAAGGAGGATTAATCATGTCAGAAGTGGTAAAGAAACCATTAAAAATAACAGAAACTGTTCTTCGTGATGCTCATCAATCGTTAATTGCAACACGTATGACAACAGAAGAAATGCTTCCAATCATTGAGAAAATGGACAAGGTTGGATATCATGCAGTAGAGTGTTGGGGAGGAGCTACATTCGATGCTTCGCTTCGATTCTTAAAAGAAGATCCATGGGATCGTCTTAGAAAATTAAGAGATGGATTTAAAAACACAAAACTTCAGATGCTTTTCCGTGGACAGAATATTCTTGGATATCGTCCATATGCTGATGATGTAGTAGAGTATTTCGTACAGAAATCAATTGCAAATGGTATTGATATTATTCGTATTTTCGATTGTTTGAATGATATTAGAAACTTGCAGACAGCAGTAACAGCATGTAACAAAGAAAACGGACATGCACAGGTTGCTCTTTCATATACACTTGGTGATGCATATACACTTGATTACTGGATGGATATGGCAAAGAGAATTGAAGATATGGGTGCAAATTCACTCTGTATCAAAGATATGGCTGGTCTTTTAGTTCCTACAAAAGCTACAGAGCTTGTTGAGGCATTAAAAGATTCTACAACATTACCTATCGAGCTTCATACACACTATACATCAGGTGTTGCTTCTATGACATATATGAAAGCTGTTGAAGCTGGTTGTGATATTATTGATACAGCAATGTCTCCACTTGCTCTTGGAACATCACAGCCTGCAACAGAAGTTATGGTTAAAGCCTTTGAAGGAACAGAATTCGATACAGGTCTCGATCTTAACTTACTTACAGAAATATGTGATTACTTCCAGCCAATCCGTGAGGAGGCTCTTAAATCAGGACTTCTCAATCCAAAGGTACTTGGAGTTAATATTCAGACTCTTAAATATCAGGTTCCTGGAGGAATGCTTTCAAACCTTGTTTCTCAGCTTAAAGAACAGGGTGCTGAAGATAAATATGACGAAGTATTAAAAGAGGTTCCAAGAGTGCGTAAAGATCTTGGAGAACCACCTCTTGTAACTCCTTCTTCTCAGATTGTTGGTACACAGGCTGTATTTAACGTTCTTATGGGAGAGAGATATAAGGTTGCTACAAAAGAGACAAAGGATATTCTTCTTGGAAAATATGGTCAGACTGTAAAACCATTCAACCCAGAAGTTGTAGAAAAAGTACTTGGCGAAGATGCAAAAAATGCTATTACATGTCGTCCAGCTGATCTTTTAGAGCCAGAGCTTGATAAGATTGAGGCTGAAATGAAACAGTATAAACAGCAGGATGAAGATATTCTTTCATATGCATTATTCCCACAGGTTGCAACTGATTTCTTTAAGTATAGAGAGGCTCAGCAGACAGGAGTAGATGCTAATCTTGTTGATACAAAGAATCAGGCGTATCCAGTTTAAATTAATCTTTTAAAAATTAAAATATTTTGTTATAATAAAAAAGAATTTTTAAGGTTTTCCTTAAAAATTCTTTTTTGTGATTATTGAATTAGGAGCAACAAAATGTCAAATACTAATGATTTATTAAATCGAATCAATAATAACTACAGTTCAATGAGCAAAGGCCATAAATTATTAGCTACTTATATTACCGATAATTATGACAAGGCTGTCTTTTTGACTGCGGCAAAGATGGGAGAAACTGTTGGGATTTCAGAATCTACAGTTGTCCGTTTTGCGACCTCTTTGGGATATAAGGGATATCCTGATTTTCAGAGAGCTTTAGAAGAATTAGTGAGGAATAAACTTAATTCTGTTCAGAGAATGGAAGTTACTTATGGAAGAATAAGTCAGTCGAAAATTCTAGAAACAGTGTTGCAGTCTGATGCTGATAAAATTAAAACAACATTGGAAAAAATTGATGTTAACGCATTTGATTTAGCGGTTGACACTATATTAAACGCAAAAAAGATTTATATAGTTGGAATAAGAAGTTGTGCCCCATTGGCAAGTTTTTTGGCATTTTACTTAAATCTGATGTTTGATGATGTATGTCTTCTTACTACAAACAGCGCAAGTGAAATATTTGAACAAATGGTAAGAATCGGAAAAGAGGATGTTATTATTGGAATTAGTTTTCCGAGATATTCAATGAGAACATTAAAAGCATTAGAATTTGCCAATAATAGAAGTGCCAAGGTTATTACAATTACGGATAGTATTCATTCACCTATGAATCTTTATTCGTCATGCAATCTTATTGCAGATAGCGATATGGCTTCTATTGTTGATTCGTTAGTTGCACCTTTATCTGTAATTAATGCACTTATTGTTGCATTATGTATGAAGAAACAAAAAACTGTTGCACAGACGCTTACAGAACTTGAAGATATTTGGAATGAATATCAGGTATATGAGAATGACGAAATAGATTATGTTGATGATTCTATTAAAGTACATTATGCAAAATTAGAGGATTCATAAATGAGTAAGGTAATAGTTGTTGGCGGTGGAGCTGCAGGTATGATGGCCGCATATTCCGCATCTTTATGTGGACATGCTGTAACATTGATAGAAAAAAATGAAAAACTCGGTAAAAAAATATATATTACAGGCAAAGGGCGTTGTAATGTTACAAATGCCTGTGATATAGAAGAACTATTTGGAAATGTTCGAACAAATGAAAAGTTTTTATATAGCGCGTTTTATACGTTTGATAATAACCAGGTAATTGATTTTTTTGAAACGAACGGGATGGCAACGAAAATAGAACGAGGAAATAGGGTATTTCCAGTTTCTGATCATTCTTCAGATGTAATTAGTACTTTGCAAAAAGTATTAAAACAAAATAATGTAAAAATACTGCTGAATACAGAAGTAAAAAACATTTACCATAATAATAATTCAGAAGAAGGTTGGGAAGTTATTCTGTCCGATAAAACTTCATTAAAGACGGATTCATTAATTATTGCCACTGGTGGATTATCATATCCTTCTACAGGTTCAACAGGTGATGGGTATAGATTTGCCAAGGAAACGGGACATGAAATTATAGAATGTACTCCATCACTCGTTCCTTTTAATGTTAAAGAAAAATGGGTTCTAGAACTCCAGGGACTTGCATTAAAAAACACTGCCATTTCAATATATTACAACAACAAAAAAATATATTCAGATTTTGGAGAAATGCTTTTTACACATTTTGGTGTTAGTGGTCCCATGATATTATCTGCAAGTGCAAGTATCAGACAGAATCTAATAGATAAACCTTTAAATCTGTATATTGATTTAAAACCAGCACTTGATGAAGAAACCCTCGATAAAAGAATATTAAGAGAATTTGAAGATGCTAAAAATAAGCAGTTTAAAAATTCAATTAATAAACTTTTGCCAGCTAAATTGTTGCCTGTAATTATTGACTTATCTGAAATAAATCCGGATAAGAAAGTAAATGAAATATCTAAACAGGAAAGACAGAATCTATTAAGATTAATTAAAAATTTACCAATTACTCTTAATGGACCTAGAAGTTGGAATGAAGCAATAATTACAAAAGGTGGTATTTGTGTAAAAGATATTAACCCGTCTACCATGGAATCAAAAAAAGAAGATAATTTGTATTTTGCTGGTGAAGTACTGGATTTAGATGCCTTAACAGGTGGGTACAACTTACAAATAGCGTGGTCAACGGGATACTTGGCAGGACTAAGTGTCAGATAGGAGATAAAATGAGTTTTAATATTGCAATAGACGGACCAGCAGGGGCTGGAAAAAGTACAATAGCCAAAAAGTTGGCGAAAGAATTAGGATATATTTATGTTGATACAGGTGCAATGTATCGAGCATTTGCATATTACTTTTTAAAAAATAATATTGCATCAGATGACGTTGAAGCTATTACAGTATCATGTAATGATGTAGATATTTCAATTACTTATGAAAATGGTGAGCAACAGGTGCTTTTGAATGGTGAGAATGTATCATCGTATATCAGAAATGAAGAAGTGGGAAATATGGCTTCAGCAACAAGTGTTTATCCTGTTGTCAGGGAAAAATTGGTTGAACTTCAAAGAACCCTAGCTCAAAAAGAAAATGTTGTAATGGATGGACGTGATATAGGAACAGTTGTTTTACCTAAAGCAAATGTAAAAATATTCCTTACGGCAAGTTCAAAGGTTAGAGCTGAAAGAAGATATAAGGAATTGGTTGAAAAGGGAATTGATTGTAATATTGATGAAATTGAAAAAGATATTATTGAAAGAGATGAAAGAGATATGAATCGTGAAACTTCACCATTGAAGGTTGCGGATGATGCAGTATTTTTAGATTCATCTTATCTTGATATAGATGGTGTTGTTAATGAGATGAAGAAAATTATTAATGAGGCAGAGTAAAATATGAAATTAACAATTGCTAAGAGTGCTGGATTTTGTTTTGGTGTAAAAAGAGCAGTTAATATGGTTTATTCAGCAATTGATGAAGAAAATTTACCAATATTCACATATGGTCCAATTATTCATAACGATGAAGTCGTAAAAGATATGGTAAATAAAGGCGTTGTTGTAATTAATAATCTGGATGATTTGAGTAAATATCCCAAAGGAGTTATTGTAATTAGATCTCATGGAATCAGTAAGGATGAGTATGATAAAATTATGGATTCAGGTTTTAAAATTCTAAATGCAACATGTCCTTTTGTATTAAAAATTCATAAATATGTAGAACAATACAGCAATGATGGATATCACATAGTAATAATTGGCAGTTCAAAACATCCTGAAGTGTGTGGAATAAAAGGCTGGGTAAAGAAAAATGCTGATGTTTCAGTAATCAGTGATATAGATGAGGCTAAAGAGTTTGAAGCTAAATTAGCAAAAAAGGTATGTATTGTATCACAAACGACATTTAACTACAATAAATTTCAAGATATAGTTGAAATTATCAGTCAAAAAGGTTATGATATAATTGTTTTAAATACAATCTGTAATGCAACTGAAGAGCGGCAGACGGAAGCACGAGAAATTGCATCTTCGTCTGATGCGATGATTGTCATAGGAGATAAGAACAGTTCTAATACACAGAAGCTATTTGAAATATGTAATAACGAATGCAAAAATACTTACTATATACAAACAAGTGACGAAATGGATTATAACAAAATCAGGTCAATCAATAACGTAGGTATTACAGCAGGGGCATCGACCCCAAATAATATCATTGAGGAGGTTTCAAAGAATGTCAGAAATGAGCTTTGAACAAATGCTGGAAGAATCTTTTAAAACTATAAGAAATGGAGAAGTGGTTGAAGGTACAGTTATTGATGTTAAACCTGACGAGATATTCTTGAATATTGGATATAAATCAGACGGAATCATAACACGTAATGAGTATACTAACGAGCCAAACGTAGATCTTACAACTGTTGTAAAAGTTGGAGATACAATGGAAGCAAAAGTCATCAAATTGAACGATGGCGAAGGACAGGTTATCCTTTCTTACAAACGTCTTGCTGCTGAAAAAGGAAGCAAGAGACTTGAAGAAGCTTTTGAGAATCAGGAAGTTTTAACTGCAAAAGTTTCACAGGTTTTAGCAGGTGGTGTATGTGTTAATGTAGACGAGACTAGAGTATTCATTCCTGCTAGTCTTGTGTCAGATACATTTGAGAAAGATCTTTCAAAATTTAAAGATCAGGAAATTCAGTTTGTAATAACAGAATTTGATCCAAGAAAGAGACGCATTATTGGAAACAGAAAAACATTACTTGTAGCTGAAAGAGCTGCACAGCAGGAAGAAATTCTTGCAAAGATTAAAGAAGGTGATGTTGTAGAAGGTGTTGTTAAGAATGTAACAGACTTCGGTGCGTTTATCGATCTTGGTGGAGTTGATGGTTTACTCCATATTTCAGAAATGTCTTGGGGCAGAGTTGAGAATCCTAAGAAAGTATTTACTGTTGGTCAGACAGTTAGAGTGTTTATTAAGAGTATTAATGATACAAAGATTGCACTTTCAATGAAATTTGATGATGAAAATCCATGGAATGGAGCATCTGAGAAGTTTGCAACAGGAAATGTTGTTACTGGAAAAGTTGCAAGAATGACAGATTTTGGAGCATTTGTAGAATTAGCTCCAGGAGTAGATGCTTTACTTCATGTTTCTCAGATTTCAAAAGATCACGTTGAGAAACCATCTGACGTATTAAAAGTAGGTCAGGAAGTTGAAGCAAAAGTTGTTGAATTTAATGAAGATGAAAAGAAAATCAGCTTAAGCATTAAAGCTTTATTTGAATCAGATGATGAAGAAGTTTCAGATGTAAATATCGATGAAGTAGCTTCAGACAATGAATAGTTATTTGGGAGCTGTCTATTTGACAGTTCCCTATTTTTAAACCTAGGGGGATAGGACTATTTTACTATAGGAGGGTTTTTATGTTTGATAAGTACGAAGAATTCAAAAAGGATGTTTATAGACTGACAAAAATTGATTTGAATTTCTATAAAGAAAAACAGATGAGACGTAGAATAGATACTCTGGCTACAAAAAATGGTGCAAAGTCCTATGAGGAATTCACAAGAATGATTTCTACTGATAAAGAGAAATTTGAACAGTTTGTTAATTTCCTTACCATTAATGTATCGGAGTTCTATAGAAATCCAGACCAATGGAAGCTTATGGATCAGAATGTTATTCCTAAAATAGTAAAAGAACAAAGAAAACCATACAAAATCTGGAGCGCTGCCTGCTCAACAGGAGATGAGCCGTATTCTTTAGCTATGGCATTTTCTAAGCATGTTCCTTTATCAGATATTCAGATACTTGCAACTGATATTGATAAACAGGTTATCGCTCATGCAAAAGTTGGATTATATAATGAAAAATCAATTGTAGGAGTACCTGATGATTTAAAGAGAAAATATTTTACTAAAGTTGGAAATTCTTATCAGATTTCTGATGAAATCAAAAAGTGTGTAACCTTTAAGGAACACAATTTATTAAAGGATTCCTATCCAAAGGATTATGATTTAATTTTGTGTAGAAATGTGGTTATTTATTTCACTGATGAGGCAAAGGGAATGATTTATACTAACTTTTTTCAATCACTTAAGAAAAAAGGAGTATTATTTATCGGTAGCACTGAACAGATTACAAATTATAAAACAATAGGCTTTAACAGAATGAGCAGTTTCTATTTTGAAAAACCGGAATAAAACTAAATGGGTAATCCAATTTTGGATTACCCATTTTTTGATGGGAAAATAAAGTTAAAAATATGTTCAATATATCTGCGAAGCATTATATCGGAAGAATAAAAATCTTCAGTTAGTTCAAAATACGAGCATTTACTTTTTAGTTCCTTTTTAAATGAAGGCTTCATTATTTCGGAATACTGAATAATAAATTCGCTATTTTTTTTGATATAACAATTACTAGCCTTACATTTTTCCCTGTATTGGTTATCTACAAAGGTTGCAACACTTTTATGAATTGCAGTATCTTCAGCTGGTAAGTAGTAGTAATCCTTGTAGTTTGGATAAAAATACTTAAGCTCTTCTTTTAATACAGGGGTTCTTATCATTGTCTTGTCTTTATTCATTGAAACATAAAAATCATTATCTTTATACGTAACTCTTTTAGGTACATAAAAGTCATTTGTAAGTGTAATAATAAATTCATCACGCACAACTTTATTATATGTTTTATATGGAGATACTTCAGTTTGACATATTGAAAATTGACCATTTAAAACTTGTATATAAGACAGAATAGGAAGCAATTCCATCATTCCAAGCACGTCTTCATAATTGTGTAAACAAAGTATATCAAATAGTTCTTCCTTTTTTGAATCTGCATTATCAGTTAGATTTACATAGTCATAATATATATTAATTAGTTCCCCGCCACTAAATTTATCATCGCGTACAAGTCCTAAAAAAATCTCGATATTTTTCTGCTTATAATTTGTAAGCTTTAACAAAGCCTTTATTGGAGAAATAGTTTTATAAATATCTAGGTAGTTATAATTTGTAAAGTTTTCCATTATTGAGTATGTATCACATTTGGCTTTAAGAAAAGGAATGTCAAATCCAACACCGTTAAATGATATTATAGTGTTATATTTTTTCAATATTTCAATAAAAGCCGAAATAATTAATTTCTCCTCTGATGGTTTTTCAGCAAAAAATTGATCTATACATATGTATTTTCCTTTTTTTCTAGCACATCCAATCATATATACGATTGATTTGTTTGGTGAAAAACCAGTAGTTTCTATATCAAAAAAGATAGAGTTGTCATCAAAAAAAACATCGGTAATAGGTTCTTTTTTTATATATAATTCTTCTTTGTGTATACTTTTCATATGATTATTCTCCACTAGATGTTTTGTGAATTTATTATAACATAAAGTTTTAAAAAAAGTACAAAATATACCATTTAACTAAAAATGATAAGTGGTATAATATTAGTTAAGAATCAAATTAGTATATTACTTGATTTATTTTATTAAGAAAGAGGGGCAAGAAAATGGGTTTTAGAACATTTGCTGGTGGAGTTCATCCATATGATGGAAAAGAATTGTCAAAGGATTCTCCAATTAAAGAAGTTTTACCCAAGGGTGATATGGTGTATCCATTATCGCAACACATAGGTGCGCCTGCAAATCCTATTGTTGCAGTTGGCGACACTGTATTGAAAGGTCAGATGATAGCAGAAGCAGGTGGATTTGTATCATCTCCAATTTTTTCATCAGTTTCAGGTACTGTGAAGAAAATTGAAAAACGTCGTGTTGCTACTGGTGACATGGTAAATTCTATTGTGATTGAAAATGATGGAGAATTCAAAGAAGTTGAATTTTTTCCAACAGAGGATGTTACAAAATTATCCAAGGAAGAGATTATTGAAAAGGTCAAATCGGCAGGTGTTGTCGGAATGGGTGGAGCAGGTTTTCCGACTCATGTCAAATTATCTCCAAAGGATCCGGATAAAATTGAATATGTAATTGCAAACTGTGCAGAATGTGAGCCATATCTTACTTCTGATTATAGACGTATGCTTGAAAATCCTGAAGAATTAATTGAAGGAATGAAAATAATACTTCAATTATTTGATAATGCAAAAGGTATTCTTGGTATTGAAGATAATAAGATGGATTGTATAGAAAAGCTTACTGAGTTAACAAAAGATGAGCCTAAAATAGAGGTTTGTCCTCTTAAGACAAAGTATCCTCAAGGTGGTGAGCGCCAGCTTATCTATGCAACAACAGGAAGAGCAATTAATTCCAAGATGCTTCCAGCGGATGCAGGATGTATTGTAGATAATGTAGAGACAATAATTGCAGTATACAATGCTGTAAAGTTAGGTATTCCTGTATTAAAAAGAATTTCCACAGTTACAGGTGATGCGGTGTCAGAACCTTCCAACTTTTTATATAGTATTGGTACATCATATCAGGAACTTATTGATGCAGCCGGTGGATTTAAAGAGAATCCCGAAAAGCTTATCTCAGGTGGTCCAATGATGGGATTTGCGATGTATAGTCTTGATATCCCAACTACAAAGACTTCATCATCTATTCTTTGTTTTACAAAGGATGAAGTAGCGGCTTTTGAGCCTGTTGCATGTATCAATTGTGGTAGATGTGTAACAGCTTGTCCTGAGAAGCTTATTCCAAGTAGACTTGCTAAGTTTGGAACAAATGGGTTAATGAAAGAGTTTGAAGAGTGGCATGGTTTAGAGTGTATTGAGTGCGGAAGTTGTACATTTGCATGTCCATCAAGACGTCAAGTAGCTCAACCAATTAAGACTATGAAAAAGCTTGTTTTGGCAGAAAAAAGAAAACAGGCAAGTAAATAAGAAAGAGGTGGATAATAGTGAGTGATTTATTTAAAGTATCATCTTCACCACATGTACGTTCTAACGATTCAACAAGCAAGATAATGTTGTTAGTTATTATTGCACTTATGCCAGCCAGCTTGTTTGGAATTTATAATTTTGGTATTAGAGCATTAATGATTATATGTATAACAATTGCTACATGTGTGATTTCAGAATTTTTATATAATTTAATCGTAAAAAAGAAAAACACCATAGATGATTTAAGCGCAATTGTAACAGGATTACTTTTAGCATTAAATCTTCCAGTTAGTATTCCTTGGTGGCAACCAATTGTGGGAGGTGTTTTTGCGATAATTGTTGTAAAATGTCTGTTTGGTGGATTAGGACAGAATTTTATGAACCCTGCACTTGCTGCAAGATGTTTCCTGTTATTTTCATTTTCAGAGTACATGGTAAATTATGAAGTTACTAAAAATGGTGTTGATGTTTATACAGGTGCAACTCCTTTAGCGCTTATCAGAGAGAAAGGCCTTTCCGGAGTGAATGTTAGAGATATGTTTACTGGAAATATTGCAGGTACAATCGGTGAAACATCAGTTATTGCAATATTGTTAGGCGCAATTATTCTTATTTTATTTAATGTTATTGATTTGAAAATTCCTTTTTCATACATAATTACATTCGCAGTATTTATGTTTATTTTCGGGTCACAACGTTTTGACATAAACTATGTTGTTGCACAGTTGTGCGGTGGTGGATTAATGCTTGGAGCATTCTTTATGGCAACTGATTATGTTACCTCACCAATTACCCCTAGCGGACAAATTGTTTTTGGAATTTGTTGCGGTTTATTAACCGGTATTTTCCGTTGCTTCGGTGCCAATGCAGAAGGTGTTTCATTCGCTATTATATTAAGCAATATCCTTGTGCCAATAATTGAAAAATTCACAGTGCCTAGAGCATTTGGAATGGTAAAGGAGGCAAAGAAGAATGAATAAACGAATAGTACATGATGCCTTAATCCTTATGGCTTTTACATTAATTCTTGGCCTTGCATTAGGTTTTGTATATGATATAACGAAAAAACCGATTGCAAAAGCTAATAAAGAAGCTGCAGAAGCTTCATACAAAGAAGTATTTAAAGAAGCTGATTCATTTAAAAAATATGATTTTGATTCTAAAGAAGCAAATAAATTTCTTGAGAAAGAGGGCTATAGCGATACTATTGATGGTATTCAGACAGCCTTTGATAAAAACGGAGAAAAAATAGGATACGTTATTACGGTTACGGCAAAAGACGGTAGCCAGGGATATATTACATTATCTGTTGGAATTAAAAATGATGGAACAGTAAATGGATACTCAATTACATCTATTGCTGAAACACCAGGACTTGGAATGAAGGCAACAGAAGAAGAATTTTCTTCACAATTTAATAACAAAAAGGTAGATCAGTTTAATGTAGTAAAAAATACGCCTTCATCAGACAATGAAATTGAAGCAATAACGGCATCAACAATTACTTCAAAAGCAGTAGCCAATGGATGTAATGCTTCAATTTTATACTTCCAGAATTATTTACAGGGAGGTGACAGCTAATGAATAAATATGTTGAACGTTTATATAACGGTATAATAAAAGAAAATCCAACATTTGTACTTATGCTTGGAATGTGTCCTACTTTAGCGGTTACATCATCAGCAATTAATGGACTTGGAATGGGACTATCAACAACTATAGTATTAGTTTGTTCAAACCTACTTATTTCTTTATTTAGAAAAGTAATTCCAAATGGTGTCAGAATGCCGGCATATATTGTAATTGTTGCTTCACTTGTAACAGTAGTTGATTTTCTTATGAAAGCTTTTGTGCCAAGCCTTTCATCATCATTAGGTGTGTATATTCCGCTTATTGTTGTAAACTGTATTATTTTAGGAAGAGCAGAAAGCTATGCTTCGAAGAATGGCCCAGTTGAGTCGATTTTTGATGGACTTGGAATGGGATTTGGTTTCACAATAGGACTTACCATAATAGGTCTTATTCGTGAAGTACTTGGAAGTGGAAAAGCATTTAATATTGAAATTTTTGGTGAATGGTTTACACCTGTTATAATCTTTGTTCTTGCACCTGGTGCATTCCTTGTATTGGCTTTCCTTGTTGCCGGAATGAATGTCATCAGAAAGAAGATGGAAGAAAATGGAACACCACTTGCACAACCGAGTGGATGTCTTGCAGGTGATTGTGCACATTGCGGAATGTCTTGTGCATCAGCATCAAAAGCCCAAGCTACTGAAACAAATAAAGAAGAAAAAGGAGGAGATGAGTAATGGGAAAATTATTATTAATCGCAGTTGCCTATGCAATTGTTAATAATGTTGTACTTAGTCAGTTCCTCGGCATTTGTCCATTCCTTGGTGTATCTAAGAACACAAAAACAGCTGCTGGTATGGGAGGCGCTGTAATATTTGTTATTACAATTGCAACAATTGTAACACAGGGGATATACAGACTTGTTTTAGCACCACTTGATTTAGCTTATCTTCAGACAATAGTATTTATTCTTGTTATTGCGTCACTTGTTCAGTTTGTTGAAATGTTCTTAAAGAAGGTAATGCCACCTCTTTATGAATCATTAGGAGTATTCCTACCATTAATTACTACAAACTGTGCCGTACTTGGTGTAGCTTTAAACAGTGTAACAAAGGGATATTCTTTTGTTGAGAGTATTGTATTTGGAATCGCAACCGCTGTTGGATTTTTTATTGCAATTGTTCTCATGGCTGGAATCAGAGAAAAAATTGAATATAATGATATTCCAAAACCTTTTCAGGGAACAGCAATTGTTCTTTTGACTGCTTGTCTTATGGCCATTGCTTTTATGGGATTCTCTGGAATGGTTTCTGTATAGAATGGGAGGAAATAGAATATGAATTTTACTGCAATTTTGTTAGCGGCTTTAGTAGTAGGCCTCGTTGGTATTATTCTTGGATTTTTCCTCGGAATATCAGGTGAAAAATTCAAGGTAGAAGTTGACCCAAAAGAAGAAGCAATTCTTGAGGTATTGCCTGGAAATAACTGTGGTGGTTGTGGTTATGCTGGATGTTCTGGTCTTGCAGCTGCAATAGCAAAAGGAGAAGCACCGGTGGGGCAATGTCCTGTTGGTGGTGAACCAGTTGCAAATCAGGTTGGAAAAATCATGGGCGTTGAAGCAACATCAGGAGAGAAGATGGTTGCATTTGTGAAGTGTGCAGGTACATGTGAAAAAGCAAAAGTATCATATGATTATTCAGGTGTTGAGGATTGTACTGCAATGGCATTTGTGCCAGGCGGTGGACCAAAGACATGTGATTATGGTTGTATGGGATTTGGTAGTTGTGTAAAAGCTTGTCCATTTGATTCAATACATATTGTTGATGGTATAGCTAAGGTTAATCCTGCAACATGTAAAGCTTGTGGAAAGTGTATTGCAGCTTGTCCTAAGCAGCTTATTGAGCTTGTTCCTATTAATGCAGCCCATATCGTAAAATGTAATTCAAAAGACAAAGGTAAAGATGTAATGAATGCATGTTCAGTTGGATGTATAGGATGTCATCTGTGTGAGAAGAATTGTCCATCAGATGCAGTTCATGTTATTGATAATGTGGCATATATTGATCAGGAGAAGTGTACTGGTTGTGGAATATGTGCTGAAAAATGTCCAAAGAAAATTATTTTATAGACTTACATTTAATAAAGGGTTAACCGTATGGTTAGCCCTTTATTTTGAAATTTTTTATTCGATTTTCGCTCCAGATGACTTTATTATTTCATAATCATCTGTAATAAATACTGCCTCAACATTATCAACACTTTCAATTAACTCCATCCCTTTTTCTTTTCCGAGTGAGTAGCAGGTAGTGCTAAGTGCGTCTCCATCACATGATGAATCTGAGATTATTGTAACTGATAATAAATCATTTTCAACCGGATAACCGGTTTTTGTATCAAGTATATGATGATATATTTTTCCATCAACTTCATAATATCTTTGGTCAATTCCAGAGGTTACAACTGACTTATCGCTTATTTTTAATTTGGCTATTGTAGTACCTTGTTGATCAAAGGGTTTTTGAATTCCAACGATATAGTCCGAATTATCGCTTTTCTTTCCAATTGTAAGAACATTTCCACCAAGATTTATTATTCCTGATTTTACATTTTTGCTATTTAAATATTCTTTCATCTTATCTGCAATATAACCTTTTGCAATTGCACCTAAATCAAGCTTAGAATTTGGATTTTTAAGCATTACGTCGTTGCCTGAAATAACAATTCCATTATAGTCAATTGTTGAAACTGCTTGATTTATATCATTTTCCGATGGGATGACAGATGAATCAGTAATATTTTCGTCATTATTTATATTCTTAGAAATTTCAGAAAAATTCCATAAATCAGATAGCTTACCTATCGTAATATCTAATGCACCATTACTGAGTTTTGAGTAATGAATTGCTTTATTAATTAAAGTAATTGTATCATCTGAGACTGTTACTGCATTTTGACCTGCACTTGAGTTGATTTTTGAAATATCACTAGAATCAATTGTATTTGAAAACATATTTTCATATTTTTGTGCTAAATCAAAACAATCATTGATGTAAGAATCGCTGTTGGTATTGTATAGTGTAATAGTGATAACTGTATCAAAATAAAATCCAGATTTTGAAACCTTATTTTCTTTTGGACTTGAGCATCCACAAAGTGCTGAAAAAATCAAAATGATTACCATCAGCACAGATATTTTTTTGTTCATTTTTTTCGCTTCCTTTTCTGTTTGTTCTTTAAAACATTAGCACAACAAATTAATCAAAACAAGAATTGATAAATTATTTTGTGTTTTTTTTCGTTTTATGGTAGAGTAAATGAGTATGAAAAAATTGAATAGGAAATAAATTAGTATGAGTAATTTTAAAGAGTATAAAAGAATAGTTATAAAAATTGGTTCTTCTTCATTAACACATGAAGAGACAGGAAGTTTAAATTTTCATAAGCTAGAGTATTTAGTAAGAGCAATATGTGATTTAAGAAATTGTGGTGTTGATGTATGCTTGGTTAGTTCTGGTGCAATCGCTGTTGGACGTGATGTTATTGGAATAAAGGAAAGACCAACCGACATTTCAACTAAACAGGCATGTGCTGCTGTTGGACAGGGAAGACTAATGATGATTTATCAAAAGCTTTTCAATGAGTACAATCAGAACTCGGGACAGGTTTTGATGACAAAAAATACTATAATTAACCCAGTTTCAAGAGAAAACGCTACAAATACTTTTGAGGAATTATTTAATCTTGGGGTGGTTCCGATTGTTAATGAAAATGATACAGTAAGTACATACGAAATGCAGTTTGGTGACAATGATACATTGTCAGCTATTGTTGCATCTCTTACAAAAGCTGATTTACTTATTCTATTATCTGATATTGACGGTTTGTTTACTGATGATCCACGCCATAATCCTGATGCCAAGCTTATCAAAGAAGTAGAAGAAATTGATGAGTCAATATTCGGTATGGCTAAAGAATCTACTGGCAGTAATGTTGGAACGGGTGGAATGTCTACTAAGCTTACTGCAGCAAAAATTGCTACATATTCGGGAATGGATATGATAATTGCAAATGGTTCTGATATAAATATTTTATATGATATTATGAATGATGATTATGTTGGAACTTTATTTAAAAAGGCAAAAAACAGTAACTTTGTATTAGCAAACTATATTTTGGAGAGTATCGGATGATGACAAGCGATAAAATTGCAAGAATTAATGAATTGTACAAAAAGTCAAAGGCTGAAGGTTTGACGGAGGCAGAAAAGAAGGAGCAGGATCTTCTTAGAAAAGAATTTATAGCAAATGTAAGAGGGAATATTAGAAATCAGCTTAACAATATTGATATGGTAAATGAAGATGGCTCTGTAGAAAATCTTGGTGAAAAATATGGTAAGCAAAAAAGAAATTCGTAGAGAATTAAAGCGAAAAAGAAATGAAATGGATAGTGGACTTTCAATTGAGCTTAGTAATCAGATTTGTGAAATGATTATCAAGTTAGTTTCTAATGAAAAGTATCAGAACTATTCGAAGTATCTGCTATATTCATCAGTTAATAATGAGGTTGATTTGACAAGGCTTGCTCAGTACTTGCTAGATAATAAAAAGAATGTTTATTATCCAAGAGTATTTGGTGAAGAGATGGATTTCTTTAAAATTAATTCTTTTGAGGATTTTGAAATTGGACAGTTTAATATTTTAGAACCAAGTGAAAAGCTTGAAAAGTTAACAGATGATTTTTCAGACTCAATAATGTTTGTTCCAGGACTTGCTATTTCGAATGAGGGTCAACGAATTGGTTATGGAAAAGGTTATTACGATCGATATTTATCTTTGCATTCAAAAATCATAACATTTGGAGTTGGTTATGATTTCCAGATGCACCATTTGTGGCAGGCAGATGAATTCGATGTATTACTAAATGGTTATATTAGTGAAAAGAGAGAGGTTGTGATTTAAATGTCAAAATTAGAAAAGTTATGTAAAAGCGCTTATGATGTAAGAATTAAAGTTGGTATGCTTGATACTGATGTAAAGAATAAAGTTTTAATTCAAGCGGCAGATAATTTATTAGAATATGAGGAGAAGATTTTATCTGCAAATCAAAAAGATATTTTTAATGCAAAAGAAAATGATATGAAAGCCAGCATGATTGATCGATTAACACTCAATCACGACCGTTTAGTAGATATGGCTGATGGACTTAGGCAGATAGCTAAATTAAATGATCCAATTGGAGAAGTGATGTCTATGTCAAAACGTCCAAATGGACTAATTATTGGAAAAAGAAGAGTTGCGATTGGCGTAATTGGAATAATTTATGAAGCAAGACCAAACGTTACATCAGATGCATTTGGCCTTTGTTTTAAAACAGGTAACTGTGCAATCTTAAAGGGTGGAAGTGATGCGATAAATTCCAATAAGGAAATTGTAAAGGCATTAAAACTTGCACTTGTTGAGAACAATATTCCAGAGGAAGCTTTGTCTTTAATTGAATCAACAGACAGAGAGACTACAAATGAATTTATAAAAATGAATAAGTACGTTGATTTGATTATTCCAAGAGGTGGTGCTGGCCTAATTAATACAGTAATTGCAAATGCAACTGTACCTGTAATCCAGACTGGAACAGGAAACTGCCACGTATATGTTGACAAGGATGCAGATCTTGATATGGCAATTAACATTATTAAGAATGCAAAAACTCAACGGATAAGTGTATGTAATGCATGTGAGTCGATTGTTGTTCATAATAAGATTGCAAAGAAATTTCTACCAAAGTTGTATAAAGCATTGAAGGAATTTAATGTAGAGCTTAGATGTGATTCATTATCTGAGGAAATATTAAAGGATTGTAAAAATGTTAAAAAGGCTACAAAAGAAGACTGGGGTACTGAATATTTAGACTATATTATGTCTGTAAAAATTGTTGAAAATATGTCACAGGCAATTGATCATATAAACAAATACAGTACATCTCATTCTGAGTCAATCGTTACAAATGATTATGATTCAGCACAGAAATTCCTTAACGAGATTGATGCAGCTTGTGTATATGTAAATGCATCAACAAGATTTTCTGATGGAAATGAATTTGGATTTGGTGCCGAAATTGGAATAAGTACACAAAAATTGCATGCAAGAGGACCAATGGGACTTGAAGCACTTACAAGTTATAAATATATAATTTACGGAAGCGGACAAATTCGTGAATAGAATTAAGAGGTTTTAAATGAGAGATTTAGAAGCAACACTTCAGTATGAATATATTGAAAAAGTTAAAAAGTATGTCAGCAGACTTTCAGAAGAAAAAGGGAGAAAACTGACATATTATGTAAAAACTTTTGGATGTCAAATGAATGCCAGAGATTCTGAAAAGCTTATAGGTATTTTAGAAGATATTGGATATATTGAAAATGATGATGAACATGCAGATATTGTAGTATATAATACCTGCACTGTTAGAGAAAATGCCAATAACAAAGTATATGGCAGACTTGGATATCTGAAAAACTATAAGAAAAAAAATCCAGATATGAAAATTGCATTATGTGGTTGTATGATGCAGGAGCCTGATGTAGTTGAGAAAATCAGAAAAAAATATAAATTTGTAGATATTGTTTTTGGAACACATAATATATTTAAGTTTGCTGAAATATTATGCAATAATTTCGAAGCAAAATCACAGGTTATTGATGTTTGGAAAGATACAGATAAGATAGTTGAAGATTTACCTGTTAAGAGAAAATACTCTTTTAAATCAGGTGTAAATATCATGTTTGGATGTAATAACTTCTGTAGCTATTGCATAGTGCCGTATGTGCGTGGACGCGAGAGAAGTCGTGAAGCCAAAGATATAATTCGTGAAATTGAAGGTTTGGTTGCAGATGGAGTATGTGAAGTAATGTTACTTGGACAGAACGTTAATTCATACGGAAAAAATCTTCAAAATCCAATGAGTTTTGCTGATTTGCTTAGGGAAGTAAATAAAATAGAAGGTCTAAAACGAATTAGATTTATGACTTCTCATCCAAAGGATTTATCTGATGATTTGATTATTGCTATGAAAGAATGCGATAAAGTATGTAATCATCTTCATTTACCACTTCAGTCAGGTAGTTCAAGAATTCTAAAGATTATGAACAGAAGCTATGACAAGGAAAAATATCTTGATGAAGTTAGAAGATTAAGAGAACAGATTCCTGATATTGCCATAACTACAGATATTATCGTTGGTTTTCCTGGTGAGACAGAAGAAGATTTTCAGGAAACAGTTAATGTAGTAAAAGAAGTTGAATATGATAGTGCTTTTACATTTATCTATTCAAAACGTACTGGTACAAGAGCTGCTACAATGGAAGATCAGGTTCCAGAAGACATTATTAAAGATAGATTTGACAGGTTATTAAAAGTTGTTCAGGATATTTCTGCAAAAAAAGCACAGAAATATACAGGAAAAACACTTCCTGTTTTAGCAGAGGAAATGGACGAACAGAATCCATTACTGGTTACTGGAAGACTTGATAATAATTCTATTGTACACTTTCCAGGTACAAAGGATATGATAGGAAATATCTTTAATGTTTCTCTTAATGAATGTAAAGGATTCTATTACATAGGAGAGGTTGTATCCAATGAATAAACGTTTCGGAAGAAACGATTGCATTTTGATGCTTATAGTATTTATAGTTGCCATTTCTTTATTTTTTGCTTTTAAGCTATTAAATAATGAAAATGGCAATTATGTTGTTGTAACAGTTGATGGAAATATATATGGTACATATTCTCTTAATGAGAATCGTACAATAGATATTACTGATAAAGAAGGGAAGACAACTAATATATTAAAAATCAGTGATGGAAAAGCAAAAATGGAAAAAGCATCTTGTCCTGATTTGATATGTGTGCATCAAAAAGAAATATCGTTAGTAAATGAATCGATTATTTGTTTACCAAATAAAGTTGTAATAAAAGTAGAGGGAGATAATGAATCAGAATTAGATTCAATTTCTAACTAAGGAAATATTATGTCAAAAAAAATATCTTTTCTTGGAATGTTCCTTGCGCTTGCACTAATTCTTAGCTATGTTGAAGCACTTATTCCTTTTTCATTTGGAATACCCGGAGTTAAGCTAGGACTAACCAATATTGTAATTGTATTTATGTTATATTTTTCAGGCCCAACAGAATGTCTGTTAGTAACTTTTTTCAGGGCAGTTTTGGCTGGTTTTTTATTTGGAAATGCGTTTTCAATAATATATTCGCTTGCAGGATGTTTGCTTAGTTTTGCAGTAATGTATAAGATTAAAATGCTTAATAAGTTTAAACCAGTATCAATAAGTATAATAGGTGGAATTTGTCACAATATAGGTCAGCTCATTGTAGCTGCAGCAATTGTTGAAACATATAGTATTATTTACTATATCCCGGTCCTTATTATTTCAGGCGCTGTTACAGGAATGGTAATTGGAATAATTTCTCAGGAAATTATTATAAGACTAAAGGGGAATGTGGATTTTTAGGAGGGAAAATGTACTCATATATTAAAGGCGAGTTGGCCGAGATAAATAGTGATAATATTGTTTTAGACGTTAATGGAATAGGTTATCTGATATATATTAGTGCAACGTCTTTTGAATATCTTCCTGCTATAGGTGAAGAATTAAAAGTTCACACATATTTATATATCAGAGAGGATGCTATGATTCTTTATGGATTTCTAACTAAAGATGATCTTGAAGTATTTAAAATGCTTATAACAGTAAGCGGAATAGGTCCTAAAGGGGGATTGGCCATTCTTTCTGTGATGAATGCAGATGATTTGCGTTTTGCCATATTATCTGGAGATTCAAAGGCTATTTCAAAAGCCCCAGGTGTTGGAGCCAAAACTGCTGCAAGGGTTATACTCGACCTAAAAGATAAATTCACATTAGAAGATGCATTATCAAAGAAAACAGAAAATATTTCAAAATCTGTTGAAAGTAGTGTAGTAAGTTCAATAAAAAATGATGCAGTAATGGCACTTAATGCTTTAGGATATTCATCAACAGAAAGTCTAAAGGCTGTTTCTAAGGTGTCGATTGATGACTCAATGGATGTTGAAGAAGTATTACGGCTTGCTTTGAAAAATATGTCAACAATCTAATTATGCATAGGTGAGTTACATGGAAAAAAGAGTTATTTCAACCAAATTACAGGAAGAAGATTTAAAAATTGAAAAATCGTTAAGACCCCTGTATTTTGATGATTACATAGGACAAGAGAAAATAAAAGAAAATCTAAAAGTATATATTGAGGCCGCTAAAAATCGTGGAGAGGCCTTAGATCATGTATTGTTTTATGGTCCACCAGGTCTTGGAAAAACTACAATTGCAGGTATTATTGCAAATGAAATGGGTACTAAAATAAAAATCACTTCCGGACCAGCTATTGGAAAGCCAGGTGAAATGGCAGCTATATTAAACGGGCTACAAGAAGGCGATATTCTTTTTGTAGATGAAATTCATCGACTTAATCGTCAGGTCGAAGAAGTTTTGTATCCTGCAATGGAGGATTATGCAATCGATATTATGATTGGAAAAGGTGAATCTGCAAAATCGATTAGGTTTAATTTACCCAAATTCACCCTGGTTGGTGCAACTACAAGAGCTGGAATGCTTTCAGCACCTCTTAGAGACAGATTTGGTGTTGTTAATCATATGGAATACTATACTGTAGATGAACTTAAACAAATCATAATTAACTCTGCCAAGGTTTTAAATGTTGAAATAGATGATAAGGGTGCATACGAAATGGCTAGACGTTCAAGAGGTACACCTAGACTGGCAAATAGACTATTAAAAAGAGTTAGGGATTTTGCAGAAGTAAAATACAATGGAATTATTGATTACAATGTAGCCAGTTTTGCTCTTGATTTACTTGAAGTAGACAAATACGGACTAGATTTAAATGATAGAAATATTTTACTTACTATTATCGAAAAATTTGGTGGAGGTCCAGTAGGTCTTGATACGTTAGCTGCATCTATTGGTGAAGATTCCGGTACAATTGAGGATGTGTATGAGCCATATCTTGTTAAGAACGGATTTATCAATCGTACACCTAAAGGCAGAGTCGCAACTGATTTAGCATTTTCTCATTTTGGTATTGAGAAGATTGAATAAAATCATTTGTCTTATCTGGAAAGAACATCTAAAAAGAATATATATTGCATTACTTGTGCCATATCGCTATAATGTACTATATATTGTAGAAATTTGGAGGAATTACTATGTCTGCGAAAACAAGCGCCGAAGTAGTTATTGATGGAAAAGTTTATACACTTAGTGGATACGAAGGGGAAGAATATCTTCAAAAAGTAGCAGCTTACATAAATAATAAAATTGTTGAATTTGATACAATCGAGGATTATAAACATTTGCCACTTAATATGAAAAGTACACTAATTCAGTTAAACATTGCTGATGACTATTTTAAGGCAAAAGCACAGGTTGAAAAGCTAGAAAGTGATTTAGAGATAAAAGAAAAAGAAATTTATGATTTAAAGCATGATTTAATCTCAAATCAGATAAAAACAGAGTCTGCGGAAGCTAATCTAAAGGAACTAGAGGCAGAAAACAAAGAATTGTTACTAAACAAAGCAAGACTTGAAGCAACACTAGAAGATACTTTACTTGATGGAAAGAAGACATCTACAACCAAAAAATAAAATTCAGGAACAGAAAGATATCTGTTCCTTTTTTTATAAGAGGACAATTTATGAGAAATAAAGAATTTGAACTTTTAGCTCCGGCGGGAAATCTGAATATTTTTAAGGCGGTAATAGAAGCTGGTGCAGATGCAGTGTATCTCGGTGGAGATATGTTTGGTGCAAGAGCATATGCTAATAATTTTAACGAGGAGGAATTGTTAGAAGCTATTGATTATGCTCATTTGCGAGGAGTAAAGGTATATTTAACCGTTAATACGCTTCTAAAAAATAACGAAATAGAAAAACTATATGATTATCTGCTTCCTTATTACAAAAGAGGGCTAGATGCTGTTTTAGTCCAGGACTTTGGAGCATTGTATGCAATAAATCAGTGTTTTCCTGATTTACCAATTCATACCAGCACACAAATGACCGTTACTGGAATAGATGGAGTAAGGTTGCTACAAAAATATAATGTCACAAGAGTAGTTATGGCAAGAGAAGTATCTATCGATGAAATGAAGAGAATTCATATGGAAACGGGTATGGAACTTGAAGCCTTTATACATGGAGCGTTATGCTATTCATATTCCGGTCAGTGCCTATTTAGTAGTCTTTTAGGTGGCAGAAGTGGAAATAGAGGAAGATGTGCGCAACCCTGTAGATTACCTTATAAAGCTTCTGGTAACAAAGAAAACTATATACTCAGTATGAAAGATATGTGTGGAATAGATTATTTACATGCATTAAAGGAGGCTGGTGTATATTCTCTTAAGATTGAAGGACGAATGAAACAGATCGGATATGCTACCGGTGTGGTTTCTCTTTATAGAAATTATATTGATAGCATGAAAGAAGTTTCAAAAAAGGATTTAATTAATTTGAAAAATATTGGGAATCGTTGTGGTTTTACAAGTGATTACTATATAAAGCACAATGATTCAGATATGATAACATACGAGAAACCAAATTTTGTTTCAAATGTTAATGATGATTATATTGAACCTGAAAAAATTCCTGTATCTGGTTCTTTAAAATTGAAATTAAATGAATCGGCTCAGTTGGATGTAAATTATAAAAATATTAGCTTTTCAAGTGTTGAACAGGAGGTTTCACCTGCAAAAAATGCTCCTCTTACACAAGAGGATGCTGTTAAAAGAATAAGTAAAACAGGAGATACACCTTTTTTCTTTACTGATATTTCATGTGATATTGATGAAAATATTTTTGTTCCTAACGGTGTCTTGAATAAATTAAGAAGAAATGCCTTAGATGGATTAAAATCATCAATCTTAAGTAGCAATTTTAGGGACAAACAAAATCATACGTTTTTTTCAGATATAGAATTTAAGGATAATAAATCTAAAAAAGTAATTGCATCAGTAATGAATAAATCACAATATGAAAAAGTATTAGAATACAAAATGTTTTCGGATGTTTTTATGGATTTTAACAGATATAATAAAAACTGTTTTATCAGCGAATTTACAGAAGATGTAAAAAGAGCACGAAGTGCTAATAAGAGATTATATCTTTCTTTACCATCTATCTTTAGAAAGCATACAAGTGATTATTTCGAAAGATTACTTAAACAACTAAAAACAATTGAATTTGATGGCTTTGTTGTAAGAAATCTTGAAGAACTCCAATGGGTTAATAAGAACTTTGTCAATAAAGAAATAATTGCTGACCATAATTTGTATACATATAATAATCTATCTAAGAAAAATTTCTTTGATAACGGAATTGCATTTGATACAATTCCACTTGAGTTAAATAGTAACGAGATAAAAAACAGAAATAATACTAATTCAATTTGCATACTTTATGGATATTATCCAGTAATGACGAGTGCTCAGTGTGTACATAAAAATACAGTAGGTTGTGATAAGAAACCACAGATAACGTATATAAAGGATCGATATAATAAATCATTTCCTGTTATTAATAATTGTAATGAATGTTATAATACAGTTTATAATTCATTGCCAACAGTATTGTTTAAGAATATGAAAAAGCTAGATTCATATGGCATTACAAATTATCGATTTGATTTTACAATCGAAAATCCTTCACAAATTGAAAGGGTTATTTCTTCATATTCAATGGGCGATTACAATTCTTTGCCAGAATATACAAATGGTCACTTTAATAGGGGAGTAGAATAATGATACATTTATTTGTTCAATCATCGAAATATCTAATGATATTACTATTTTTAATTTATACATATTTTTGTTTCCACGTATTTAAATATACAAACGATGTCAGTCGGCAAAAAAGCTCATATACAACACAACGATTTCTTATGTTTTTAATACATTTGGATGGATTTTTAGTGCTATATGTTACTACGAATGAAATTAAAATAATGGGATTATATCTGGCTCAGATTATTCTTTTTGAGTTAATATATATCATTTATCACAAATTTTACAAGGATTCATCCGAACTTGTGTTAAACAATATGATTATGTTGCTTTCTATTGGAATGATAATTATTACGCGAATTTCCTATGAAAAAGCAATTCGTCAGTTTGTATTTCTTGTAGCAGGTACTGTTATTGCTTTGTTTATTCCATTAGTAATTCAGAAAGTATCCATGTTTAGAAATTTTACATGGGTATATGCAGTAGTAGGTTTAGTATTACTTTTGGTTGTCTGTGTGGCCGGTTCTGTAAGTTATGGTGCAAAGCTTTCACTTAGCTTAGGTGGAATTTCAATTCAGCCATCAGAATTTGTAAAAATCCTGTTTGTATTTTTCATTGCCTCTATGTTAAGAGATAATATAACATTAAAACAGTTTATGATTACAAGTGTAGTGGCTGCTATGTTCGTATTAGTTCTTGTTGCATCAAAAGATTTAGGTGGCGCTTTATTGTATTTCTTTACATATTTAATGATAGCCTATGCTGCAACAAGAAAATTTTATGTTTTTGCAGGTGGACTAGGGTTTTTAGGTATAGCTGCTTTTTTAGCAGGAAGTTTTTTTTCTCACGTACAGACACGAGTCGCTGCATGGTCTGAACCTCTTGCTGTAATAGATAAAGAAGGGTTTCAGATTTGCCAATCGCTTTTTGCAATCGGAACAGGAGGTTGGTTTGGCCTTGGATTGAATCAGGGAATGCCTTCAAAAATTCCTGTTGTAGAAAAAGATTTTGTTTTTTCTGCTATTGCAGAAGAAATGGGTGGGGCATTTGCATTGTGTTTGATATTAGTATGTATAAGCTGTTTTCTAATGATTTTTAATCTGTCAATGCAGATGAAAGATAAATTTTTCAAGTTAGTAGCTTTGGGGCTCGGAAGTATATATGCCTTACAGGTATTTTTGACAATCGGTGGTGTGACAAAATTTATTCCTTCTACTGGTGTAACTTTGCCTTTAGTTAGTTATGGTGGAAGTTCTTTATTATCAACAATGATAATTTTTGGAATAATCCAGGGATTGTATATAATGCAGTCCGTTGAAATTTCGGAAAAGAAAAAAACACTGAAAAGGAGAGTAAATAATGGCAAACAATAATAAGAAAAAAGTAAAGAAAAATACTGAATATGCCGTAATTACCTATTTTTTTCTGTTGATTTTTTTGGCTATGATAGGTTACTTTATTTATTTTCAAATTGTAAAAAGTGAGACTTTTATTAATAGTAAATATAATTCTCTTCAGGATATTTTCTCTAAAAATGTTATTCGTGGTGAAATAAAGTCAGCTGATGGAGAAATTCTTGCCAAAACTGAAGTTGATGATGAAGGAAATGAAACACGAGTATATCCACATAGCAATTTATTTGCACATGTTGTAGGGTACTCGGTAAATGGTAAAGCTGGAATAGAAAGTCAGGAAAATTTTTCGCTACTTCGTTCGCATGATTTTTTTGTTGATCAGATAATTAACGATTTCAGCGAAAACAAGAATAATGGTGATAATGTAATTACAACACTTGATTATGACGTTCAAAAAGCGGCCTATGAAGCTCTTGGAAACTATGATGGAGCTGTTATTGCTATTGAACCTTCATCTGGTAAAATAATATGTATGGTTTCAAAACCAGATTTTGATCCAAATACAATTGGACAGAACTGGGATAGTGTAAATGCAGATGGAAGTTCAGTTTTGTATAACAGGGCGACACAGGGGCAGTATGCACCTGGTTCTGTATTTAAGATATTTACAGCATTAGAATACTATAAAGAATTTCCAGATACTTATTTAGACTACGCATATAATTGTAAAAGTAAGATTACAGTTGACGGATGTACAATTCATTGTGCTGGAAATAAAACACACGGAAGCGAAGATTTAGAATCATCATTTGCTAATTCTTGTAATGCTTCATTTGCTAATATTGGACTTACTATTGATAATAATGGTCTTAATTCTTTATGTAATAAAATGTTGTTTAATAAGAATTTACCAATCGAATTTGAATCTAAATCAAGTAAGTTTAGTTTAGATAATAATGCAAGCACTTCACTTACAATGGAAACATGTATTGGACAGGGAAAAACACTGGTTTCACCACTTCATATGTGTATGGTTTCAGCTGCCATCTGTAATGATGGAGAATTAATGAAACCATATTTAGTTGACCATACCGAAAACTCAAATGGTGTTGTTATTAATCAAAATTCTCCTGAAAAATACAGTAATCTGATAAGTCAGGACGAGGCTGATTTATTGGAAACACTGATGCAGGCAACTGTGACTGATGGTACAGGAAGTAAATTAAAAGGCCAAAGCTATAACGCATATGGTAAAACTGGTACAGCTCAGGTATCAGATTCTACAGATCAGACCAATGCCTGGTTTGTTGGATATGCAAAAAAAGATGGTTACAACGATTTGGCAATTGCAGTTATCGTCGAAAATTCAGGCGGCGGAAGCACTTACGCAGTTCCAGTTGCAAAATCGGTCTTTGATACTTATTTTAATAAATAATATAATATAGGACTAATTGCACTTTTTCTTAATTTAGAGTATACTATGTGTAATTATTAGACCACACTAATAGGAGGAAATTGCAATGATAGAAGCAACAAGCTGTGGCGGTGTGGTAATCTTTCGTGGAAAAATTTTACTCTTATACAAGAATTATCGAAACAAATATGAAGGCTGGGTTTTACCAAAAGGAACCGTTGAACCCGGTGAGGAGTATAAAGACACTGCAATCCGTGAAGTGAAGGAAGAGACGGGTGCAAATGCGACTGTAATTCAATATGTTGGTAAAAGTCACTATTCATTTACTGTACCAGAGGATGTTGTAGAAAAGGATGTTCACTGGTATTTAATGATGGGCGAAAGTTATTATAGTAAACCGCAAAGGGAAGAGTACTTTGTAGATTCAGGCTTTTACAAGTTTCATGAGGCATATCATCTTTTGAAATTCTCAAACGAGAAACAGATTCTTGAAAGAGCATATGCTGAGTATCTGGATTTAAAGAAAAGTAATCTTTGGGGCACACACAAATATTTTTAAAAGCAGTTTTTTAGAACTGCTTTTTTGAGGTTAAAAATGATTTGGATTGATGATTTATATATTAGTGATTCAATAACTAAAAAGAAAAACAGAATAAAATGGAAAATAAATCATCAGAAACCTTCTGGTTTTGTTCATTTGATTTGTCTTCCTTCAAATGAGAATAATCTTTTAGATATAATACCGTCAGCTAATTTACTTCAAAAAGGATATCCAAGGAAGAATCTGACAATAATAGGATTGGCATCAAATTATAATGAAGCGGTTTTATTAACCCGGGACATTATAGATGATATATACACTCAAACAGGTGAGTTTGATGTTGGTAAGTATTTTAAAATGACCAAAGGAGAGGCTTAACATGATATTTACCATATTGAAAATAGTAGGTTTTATTGTATTGTCTCTATTGGGATTACTAATACTTTCCGTTTTATTGATATTATTTTGTCCGTTTTGTTATAACGCCAAAGGTAATATTGATAAAAAAGATATTATTGCAAATGTAAAAATTACCTGGCTATTTAGGTTGATTGGAATTTATTTTTCTTATAATGAAAAAACCAAAGTAAAAATTCGAATACTGTTTTTTAAGAAGCGAATGTTTAATTATCAAAACGATATTGATGAAGATGATAATGAATCTAATGAAAATAGTATTGAAAAAAATAGTATTTCTCAACAAAATAGTAACGAAATTGCAGACTCGACGGTATTACATGTTTCGTCATCAGAGGATAATATCAGGAGCGATAAGAACGAACAAGATGAGAAAGAAATAAAAAATGAGAATCTAAAAGAAAATCAGTCTAAAAAAAATAAAAAGATAAAAAACGGGTATAATAAAATAAAAAAGATATTTGATTCTATAATAAATTTATGTAAAAAAATCAAAATCTTTATCGACGATCAAGAAAATAGATTGGCATTTACAACAATAAAAACAGAATTACTTAATCTGTTGAAAGCCATTTGTCCTAAAAAATTAAAGCTTCAGGCTAAGTATTCAACAGGTGCTCCTGATACTACTGGTATATCACTTGGAATTCTTGCTATGTTTCCTATTGGATATCAAAACAGATGGCAGATTGAACCAGATTTTGAAAGTGATAAGTTTTATATCCAGGGTAAATTTGATATAAGTGGTAAAATTCACTTTTATAAAATTCTTAGAATAGTAATACGATTGTTCCTTGATAAGAATTGTCGTAAATTATATAATAAACTTAAAAACTAGTGTGTAGTTTGTTTAGGAGGAATTAATGTATGTCAGAAAATAATTTTAACAATACAGTTGAATCTTTGTTTAAAGGTATGGATAGTTTTATTACTACAAAAACAGTTGTAGGGGATGCAATTCATATTGGTGATACAATTATTTTACCACTTGTAGATGTTTCGTTCGGTGTTGCTGCAGGCGCATTTATGGGAGAGAAGAAAAATAACGGCGCTGGTGGAATGGGTGGTAAAATCCAGCCAAGTGCTGTTCTTGTAATTCAGAATGGACAGACAAAACTTGTTAATGTAAAGAATCAGGATAGTATTACAAAACTTCTTGATATGGTTCCAGACGTGATAAATAAATTCACATCAAAAGATAAAAATGATGAAGAAGAACTTGAAGAATTATTAAATAGTGAAGAAGAGTAAAAAAATAAGGACATCCAAATGGATGTCCTTTTAAATTAAAGACTAAGCTCTCTCAACTTTGCCAGATCTTAAACATGAAGTACATACGTATAATTTCTGTGGTACTCCGTTAACCTTGCAAGAAACTTTCTTAATGTTTGATTTCCAAACATGGTTTGATCTTCTATGAGAATGACTTACGTTATTTCCGTAATGAACGCCTTTTTCACAAATTGCACACTTTGCCATGATATTGCACCTCCTTGCATTTCATTAAGCTCAATTAACTTTTGAGCTCACAACAAATGTATTTTATCAGATTAAAATTCATATTGCAAGGACAAAATATAAAATATTGATTTTTTTTAGTAAATCAGTATAATATACATTAGCTACGTCACAAAATGTTGGAGGTATATTTTATGAAGGGACAAATGAATACCCAGTACGGACAAATTTTTATTGATACAGACGTGATAGCAACATATGCGGGTTCTGTAGCTGTTGAATGTTTCGGAATTGTCGGAATGGCAGCTGTAAACATGAAAGACGGATTAGTAAAACTATTAAAGAGAGATTACTTAAATCATGGAATTAATGTAAAAGTAGATGAAAATAATGAAATCATTATAGATTTTCATGTTATCGTATCTTACGGTGTGGCAATCAGTACAGTATCTGATAATCTTATGGAAACAGTCAGATACAAGGTTGAGTCTTTTACAGGAATGAAGATTAAGAAGATCAACATATATGTTGAGGGCGTAAGAGTGATTGATTAAGGAGGATAACAAAGTGGAAGTCACAACAATAAATTCAGAACTTTTAGCTAAGATGTTTCTTGCTGGTGCCAAAAATCTGGATTCAAAAAAAGAATGGATAAATGAGTTGAATGTTTTCCCTGTACCAGACGGTGATACTGGAACAAACATGTCAATGACAATTATGTCTGCCGCAAAAGAAGTAAGCTCATTAGATAATAGAAATATGGAAAATATTGCCAAGGCAATGTCTTCTGGTTCACTAAGGGGAGCACGCGGTAACTCAGGTGTGATTTTATCACAGTTATTAAGAGGCTTTTGTAAAGTTATCAAAGAGTATGATGAATTAGATGTTACTATTTTATGTGATGCGTTCCAAAAAGCTGTTGAGACGGCATACAAGGCTGTAATGAAGCCTAAAGAGGGAACGATACTTACTGTTGCAAAGGGTGCAGCTGATAAGGCTTTAGAACTTGCAAATGAGACAGATGATATTGTTTACTTTTTTGATGAAATAATTAAACATGCTGACTATGTTTTAAGCCAGACTCCTGAAATGCTTCCTGTCCTAAAACAGGCAGGTGTTGTCGATTCGGGCGGACAGGGGCTTATGCAAGTATTAAAAGGTGCATATGATGCCCTTCTTGGAAAAGAAATAGATTATTCAATCGAAGGTGCTGCAACAAGCATTAATCCTGCAAAAATCACTGCCGAGACTGAAGCTGAAATCAAATTTGGATATTGTACAGAATTTATTATTGTACTTAATAATCCAATGTCAGACAAAGAAGAGATTGAATTTAAATCATTTTTGGAATCTATAGGAGATTCAATAGTTGTTGTTGCCGATGATGAAATTGTAAAAACTCATGTTCATACAAATGACCCAGGTCTTGCTATTCAAAAAGCACTTACTTTTGGTTCTCTTAGCAAAATTAAAATTGACAATATGAGAGAAGAGCATCAGGAAAGATTAATAAAAGATGCTCAAAAAGTTGCTAATGAACAAAAAGAAGCGAAAAAACCTGTTGAACCTGCAAAAGAAATAGGATTTGTTTCTGTTTCAATTGGAGAAGGCATGAATGAAGTCTTCAAAGGTCTTGGAGTTGACTACATAATAGAAGGTGGTCAGACAATGAACCCAAGCACTGAAGATATGTTAAATGCAATTGATCATGTTAATGCCAAAAACGTGTTTATTCTTCCAAACAATAAAAATATTATTATGGCTGCAAACCAGGCTGTTCCTTTAGTAGAAAATAAGAATATTATTGTTATCCCTACAAAAACAATTCCTCAGGGAATTACTGCACTTGTTAATTATATTCCAGATCATACTGCAGAAGAAAATAAGGAAGCAATGCTTTCTGAAATAGAAAATGTAAAAACAGGTCAGATTACTTACGCAGTAAGAGATACAGAGATTGATGGGAAAACAATAAAACAGGATGATTACATGGGAA
This sequence comes from Agathobacter sp., assembly GCA_045123895.1. Taxonomy (GTDB): domain Bacteria; phylum Bacillota; class Clostridia; order Lachnospirales; family Lachnospiraceae; genus Roseburia. Next base: position 120,372 of record JBGVKW010000012.1, on the reverse strand, counting down.
TTGGTGATAAATCAATCCTTTCTGTAGGAAAAGATTTGAAATCAACTACTCTTGAAATGGTTGATGCAATGATAGATGAAGATTCTGCTATTGTTAGTATTTACTTTGGCGCAGAGGCAACTGAAGAAGCTGCAGAGGAGATTGCCTCAGTAATAGAGGAAAAATATCCTGATGTTGAGGTGGAAGTAAATAATGGTGGACAGCCAATTTACTATTATGTAATTTCAGTTGAATAATAGGAGCAATTATGGAAATAACTTCGCCAATCGATAATATAAAAGGTATCGGGGAGAAGACAAAAAAATTATTTGCTAAATTAGGAGTATACACGGTGCGTGATATACTCCTTCATTTTCCCAAAAATTATGTCAAATTTCCCGAAATACAGGATTTAGATGAAATTGATTTACTTGTTAGCGGACAATTTTATGCAATACATACTATGATTAAAAATAATGTAGTAGTTAAATCAACATCAAAAATGCCTGTTACACTTTTGAATATAAAAAATGATAGCAAAAATTTAAGCGTTGTATGGTATAGGATGCCATATATAAAAAATGAATTAGTTCCCGGAAAACATGTTGTTCTATACGGCAAAATATCATTCAAGAATAATCGATATGTAATGGAACAACCAGTAATATATGATGTCAGTAAATATCAAAACGAGATTGCAGATACACTTCAGCCTGTATATGGATTAACAAGTGGAATATCTAATAATTTGATAATTAAAACGCAAAAGGAAGTTTTAAATCAGGAAAATTTATTTATTGATTACCTTCCATCTGGGATTAGAGAAAAATATGATTTATGTGAATATAATTATGCAATTAAACAGATTCATTTCCCTGATTCATTTGAAGCTCTAGTCCACGCTAGAAAACGTCTGGTTTTTGATGAATTTTTTCTATTTATTATGAGTATCAGATACAAAAAAGAACATCAAAAAAAGGATATTTCATCATATCATTTTAACAATTTTGAATTTGTAGATGAATTAATTGAAAAATTACCTTTTGAGTTAACAAATGCACAGATTAAAACCATAAATGAAATAGGAAATGATATGTCAGGTGAATATGTAATGCAACGTCTGATACAGGGAGATGTTGGGTCAGGAAAAACAATTGTTGCATTTTTAATAATGGCCTGGACAAGTTTAAACGGATATCAGTCGGCAATTATGGCACCGACTGAAGTGTTGGCAAATCAGCATTATGATACATTTGTCGAGATGATTGAGCGGTTTAATCTGGATTGTTCTGTTGTTTTGCTTACCGGTTCTATGACTGCAAAAGAGAAACGATTAGCAAGAGAACGAATTAATTCTGAAAAAGGTGTAATAATCATTGGAACCCATGCTCTGATTCAGGAAAAGGTTGATTATAAGGATTTAGCCCTTGTAATAACTGATGAGCAACATCGATTTGGTGTAAATCAAAGGGATACTTTTTCAGAAAAAGGCAACAAACCTCATATTATTGTAATGAGTGCCACACCAATTCCTAGAACATTAGCGATAATAATATATGGTGATATGGATATATCAGTAATTGACGAGGTTCCAGCGAAGCGTTTACCAATCAAAAATTGTGTAGTAAATCAGACATATAGACCAAAGGCTTATGATTTTATTGAAAAACAGGTTCTTCTTGGACATCAAGCGTATGTTATCTGTCCACTGGTTGAAGCTTCTGAGAATCTTGAAGGGGAAAATGTAAAAGATTATGCAAAATCACTTGAATCTGTTCTGAAAAATGAGATTAAAGTAGATATATTACATGGCAAAATGAAAAGTTCAAAAAAAGATGAAGTAATGGAGCGCTTTTTTAATAACAAAACACAGGTACTTGTATCTACAACTGTAGTAGAAGTAGGAGTTAATGTACCAAATGCAACAGTAATGCTTATTGAAAATGCAGAACGATTTGGACTTGCGCAACTTCATCAGCTAAGAGGTCGTGTTGGAAGAGGAGATTCTCAATCATACTGTATTTTTATTAATGGATCTAATTCTAAAGCATCACAAAAGAGACTGGAAATACTTAATAAATCAAACGATGGATTTTTTATAGCTAGCGAGGATTTAAAAATGCGTGGTCCAGGGGATTTTTTTGGAATACGTCAAAGTGGAGATTTGGCTTTTCAGCTGGCAGATATTTACCAGGATGCAGATATATTAAAGCTGGCATCTGAAACAGTTGATGATATTTTGTCAGATGATCCAAAACTACTCAAGGAAGAGCATAGAGGATTAGAATATCAAATGAAATACTTTGAAGAAAATCAGTTAAAGCGGATGAACTTATGATTCATCCGCTTCTTTTATGTTTGATATATCAGGTGTAATGGTAAGAGAATAATTTGTATAATAAACAACAAATCCTGGTGCCGCACCATTTGGTTTTTTGACATTTTTCTTTTGCAAGTAATCGATTTCAATTTTGTCAGAATTTTTACCTTTTGAATAATAACCTGCAAGTTGTCCAGCTTCTTCAAAAGTTCTATCTGGAAGTTCTTTATTTTCTGATTTAACAATCACATGAGAACCAGGCATTCCTTTTGCATGAAACCACCAATCATTACCAGTTGCAAATTTAAAGGTAAGTTCATCATTTTGATAGTTATTTTTCCCAACATACATGTGAAAACCATCTGAAGAGATATAATGAAACGGTTTACTTTTAACTTTAACCTTTCTGTTTTTGAAGTTTTTCTTAATAAAACCGTATTCAATAAGCTCTTCTTTAATTTGAATTAAATCATCTGATGTCTGGGCTATATCAAGGGAATTTTGTATTGATTCTAGATGATTTATCTGGTTTGAAGTTTCAATAATAAGTTCCTTTAATGCATCCTCAGTTCTTTTTAGCTTTCCATATTTATCAAAGTATTTTTGCGCATTCTGTGTTGGGGTGAGATTTTCATCCAACGGAATTTTTATAACTTTGTTGTCATCATAGTAATTCATAGCTTCTAAGAATTTTGCATTCTCCGGTAAACTGTAGCCATAAACATTTATTAACTCACCATATACTTTATATTTATCCTTTTTTTGAGTATCCTTTAACTGTTTTTGTTGCAAAACATATTTTTTTTGATTTCGTTCAAGTGCAGTAGAAACAATTTTACGAAGGTCTACTGATTTTTGTCTAATACGATTATATATGTTTTTTTCTTCATAAAAATTTTCTAATACTTCTGAAATTGAATCAAAATAGAAACTCTCATAATTGGAATATATACTCAGCGAAAATGAAGAAAATTCAATTGGTTCCCTTCCATTTCTTATGATGACAGGTGTAAATTTTTCATTTTTTATATCTTCTATCATCCAAATGAAGTTTGAACATAAATGTTTCAATTCGGACTCTGTAAATGCAGCGACAGGAAGATCCCCATCTAAACCGGCACGATAGCATATTTCGTTTGCTATTATAGGACTAATTCCACAAAATGAAGAATATATAGCCTTGGATAATGATGATGCTTTTGATTTAAGTACTGATACCATTTTTTCTGAATCAATAGCTGTTGCATCAAACTTATCATCCTGAGTAGCTGGAATAGTATACTGTTTTCCTGGAAGTACTTCACGTATTGAACTTAGGGATGCTGGAACCCTTTTTATACTGTCAATAATAACTCCTTGGTCATCTACGAAAATAATATTAGAATGCTTTCCCATAAGTTCGATAATGAGTGTTTTCTTACATAAATCCCCCATTTCATTTAGATGTTCGATTTCAATATTGATAATTCTTTCCATATGCGGCTGATAAATAGCAGTTATTTTACCGTTTGCAATATGTTTTCTTAATACCATACAAAATGTTGGAGCAGTAAGGGGACTGGGTTTATTTTTCTGAGTAAGATAAATAAATGGAAGAGAAGCATTTGCTGACATCGAAAGCCTAAAACTTCCATTTGTTCCTTTTATTGTTAATAGCAGCTCATCTGATTCTGGTTGAGCTATTTTACTTATTCTAGAATTTAATATAGAATTATTTAATTCTGATACTATATTTGAAATTACAACACCGTCTAATGCCATTTCACACCTCCATGTTTAGGATTTTATTATAATATATTTGACGAAAATCTCAAGGAGTTATATAATAAACCCATCTATGCATGTGTACTTTTATAGTACCAGGAGAGGAAAAGTTATGATAAAAAGCATGACCGGCTTTGGCCGCTTTGAATATTCTGATGATAATCGTAAATTTACAGTTGAGATAAAATCTGTTAATCACAGATATCTCGATGTAAATATAAAGATGCCCAAAAAATTGAATTTTTTTGAAAATACAATCAGAACTTATTTGAAAAATTATATTGAAAGAGGGAAAGTTGACATCTATATCACTTATGAAGATTTTACCGAGAGTAATTATTCTCTACAGTATAATGCAAATATTGCTGCTGAATATCTAAGACATTTAAATGAAATGTCAAAGGAATTTAATTTGGATAATGATATAAGAGTAAGTACGTTATCTAGATATCCTGATGTTTTTGTAATGGAAGAACAGCCATTAGATGAAGATACAATCTGGAACTATTTGGAAAAAGCATTAAAGGGTGCTTTGGAGCAGTTTGTTGATAGCCGTAAAATTGAAGGTGAGCATCTAAAAACTGATTTATGCAATAAACTTGATAATATGATTTCTTATGTTGATTATATTGAAGAAAGATCTCCAGAAATCATTAGTGATTACAAGCAAAAACTCGAGGAAAAAGTTAAAGATTTACTTGGTGACAAGCAAATTGACGACTCAAGAATTGCGCAGGAAGTAACTATTTTTGCCGACAAGATTTGTGTTGATGAAGAAACAGTTAGACTTAGAAGTCACATTCTTTCAACTAAGGAGACTCTAATAAATGGAGGAAGTGTTGGAAGAAAACTTGATTTTATTGCTCAGGAAATGAATCGTGAAGCTAATACTATTTTATCTAAATCAAATGATTTAAAAATTTCTGATATGGGTATTAATTTAAAAACTGATATAGAAAAGATTAGAGAACAGATTCAGAATATAGAATAAAATGGAGAGTATTATGTCTAAAAAAGGTAATTTAGTTGTTTTTTCTGGATTTTCTGGTGCTGGCAAAGGAACAATTATGAAAGGGCTAATGAATAAGTATGGTTCTAGCTATGCTTTATCAGTTTCAGCCACAACCAGAAAACCTAGGCCAGGAGAGACTCATGGCAAGGAATATTTTTTTGTATCTACTGAAGATTTTGAGAAGATGATAAAAAATGATGAGCTTCTCGAATATGCAAAATATGTCGATAATTACTACGGAACACCTAGTTCATATGTAAATGAACAGCTAGAAGCAGGTAAAAATGTTATACTAGAGATTGAAATTCAGGGTGCATTAAAGATTAAGGAGAAATTTCCTGATATATTATTAATGTTCGTTTCTACTAAATCGGCTGATATATTAAAAGAACGTCTTATCGGTAGAGGAACAGAGACCATTGAGGTTTGTAACCAGAGACTAAGTCGTGCATATGAAGAGTCACTCGGAATTGAGGAATATGATTATTTAGTGATAAATGATGATTTGGAAGAATGTATTGAGCTAGTTAATGAAATTATTGCAGATAGCAGTAATGAAAAATATAAAAATCATCTTGTATCATCAAATATAGATTTTATTGAAAAAATGAGAAATGAGCTGTTAAGCTTTTCGAAAGGAGAATAATTATTATGATACATCCATCTTATGTAGAATTAATGAAAGTAGTAAATGACGGAGTTGAAATCGGAGAAGAACCAGTTGTAAACAGCCGCTATTCAATTGTTATTGCAACTTCTAAAAGGGCTCGCCAGATTATTGATGGTGCAGAACCTATGATTAGTAATCCAAAATGTAATAAACCATTATCTATTGCAGTTGAGGAATTATATCGTGGGGATGTAAAAATCCTTACAGATGATGAAGAGTAGTTTTTAAAGGGGAGGGCTTTCTTGTCTTCCCTTTTTGACGATTAATTGAGAGGTTATATGAAATTATTATTTATTTCACTTGGATGTGATAAAAATCTGGTTGATTCTGAGTATATGATTGGAATGTTAACCAATGACGGTTTTTCGTTAACAGATGATGAAAATGAAGCAGATGTTATTATTGTTAACAGCTGTTGTTTTATAAATGATGCCAAAGAAGAAAGTATAAATACTATTCTTGAGATGGCTGAGTATAAGAAAATCGGAAATTGTAAATCATTAATAGTAACTGGTTGTCTTGCACAAAGATATAAGGAAGAAATTTTTACGGAGATTCCAGAGGTTGATGCTATCTTGGGAACTAATTCTTATGATGCTATTTCTGAGGCTGTAAAAAGTACACTTGATAAAAATAAATATACTAATCTAAATACTTTAGAGGGCCTTCCTTCAGTTCAGACAAAACGTCTTATCACAACAGGTGGACATTTTGCATATCTAAAAATTTCTGAGGGATGTAATAAAAATTGTACATATTGTGTTATTCCTTCAATTAGGGGACGATATAGAAGTGTTCCAATTGAAGAACTTGTTACACAGGCTAAACAATTAGTTTCCGAAGGAGTAAAGGAGATTATTCTTGTTGCCCAGGAATCTACATTATATGGAATAGATTTATATGGCAAAAAATCTTTACATCTTTTATTGGATGAACTAAATAAAATTGATGGTTTATTCTGGATAAGAATTATGTATTGTTATCCGGAGGAAATTTACAATGAATTAATTGAATCAATCAAGAGGAATGAAAAAGTATGCCATTATCTTGATATGCCTATTCAACATTGTAATGATGATATTCTTAAGAGAATGGGTAGAAAAACCACAAAAACTCAATTGATTAATAATATCTCCCACTTACGAGAGGAGATTCCTGATATAACCTTAAGAACAACAATTATTTGTGGTTTTCCAGGAGAAACTCAGGAGAATCATGAAGAACTGATGCAATTTATTAACGATATGGAATTTGATCGTTTAGGTGCCTTTACTTATTCTCCTGAAGAGGGAACAAAAGCTGCTGATATGCCAAATCAGATTGATGAAGAAATTAAATCAGACTGGCAAAGTGATGTCATGGAACTTCAGGAAGAGGTAATATTTGATAAAAATGAAACATTAAAAGGTAAAGAATTATTTGTGTTTATTGAGGGACAGGTTTCTGGCGAAAACACTTATATTGGAAGAACATACAGAGATGCGCCAAATGTTGATGGTTATATTTTTATCAATACTGATGAAACACTTATGACAGGTGATATTGCAAAAGTTAAAGTGATTGGCGCATATGAATATGATTTAATAGGAGAGTTATTATGAATTTACCTAACAAATTAACTTTATTTAGAGTTATACTAATCCCATTTTTTGTATTTTTCCTTTTAGCTCCATATTTTGAGGGATATGGAAATTATATTGCTCTTGTAATTTTCATAATTGCAAGCTTAACAGATATGGCTGACGGTAAAATTGCAAGAAAATACAATCTTGTTACTAATTTTGGAAAATTTATGGATCCGTTAGCAGACAAATTATTAGTTTGTTCTGCAACAATATGTCTTATTGATTTAGACTTAATTCCTTCATGGGTTGTATTAATAATAATCGCAAGAGAATTTATTATTAGTGGTTTTCGTCTTGTTGCATCAGATAATGGTGTTGTAATTGCAGCAAGTTATTGGGGGAAATTTAAGACAGCATTTCAAATGATAATGGTTATCGTATTGATTTTAAATATTAACCTTGAGAATGAAATACTAAATATTGCAGGAATTGTTTTGATTTATATTTCACTTGCATTAACAGTTATTTCGTTAATTGATTATATGGTAAAGAATAAAGATGTTTTAAAAGAACAAAAATAGGAGAAATCTATGAGAATTATTGCTGGTAGTGCAAGAAGTCTTCCTCTAAAAACAATTGAGGGGAAAGATACTCGTCCTACAACTGATAAAATAAAAGAAACCTTATTCAATGTTTTGCAGTTTGATATTGCAGGTTCCTATTTTCTGGATTTGTTTGCTGGTAGTGGACAAATTGGACTTGAAGCATTAAGTCGAGGTGCAAATTATGCTGTATTTGTTGAAAATTCAAAAAAGGCAGCTGCATGTATCCAGGATAATATAAAATTCACAAAATTTGAAAAGGAAAGCAATCTCATTACATCTGATGCAGTTACTGCGATTCGAACAATGGATGGTAAATACAAATTTGATATTATTTTTATGGATCCTCCATATGATAAGGATTTGGAAAAGGATGTATTGTATGCTTTATCTGATAGTTCATTGTTAAAAGATGATTCTATTATTGTTGTTGAATCTTCTTTAAATACTAATTTTGATTACATTAGTGAATATGGATACGAAATAGTAAAAGAGAAGATTTATAAAACAAATAAACATACATTTTTACATCATAATTAGGAGAAAGTTATGAAAATTGCAATTTATCCAGGAAGCTTTGATCCGCTTACTTTTGGACATTTAGATATTATCGAAAGATCTTCAAAAATTGTTGATGAATTATGGGTTGGAGTATTAAATAACAGTGCAAAAAATTCGTTGTTTTCTTTAGACGAACGTGTTAGTATGATTAAAGAGATGACTAAAAATTTGCCTAATGTTAAGGTTGGTTCATTTCAGGGATTATTAGTTGATTATATGAAAGAAATTAATGCAACAATAATAATTAGGGGGCTTCGTGCAGTAACTGATTTTGAATATGAACTCCAGATTGCACAGGCAAATAGTGTACAGAATGAAGAAATAGAGACCATTTTTTTAACAACAAATCTCAAATATTCATATTTAAGTTCAACTATTGTTAAAGAATTTGCTTCATATGGGGGAGATATTTCTAACTTCGTTCCAGATGAATTTATTGATAAAATATATGCTAAATACAATATTACCAGATAAGGAGATTTATTTATGAGCAGTAGAATGGAACAGATAATCGAGGAAATCGAGGATTACATTGATGGATGTAAACCATCTGCTATTTCTAGAAACAAAATTTTAGTAAACAGGGAAGAATTAGAGGAGTTACTTTCTGAATTAAGAACTAAAACTCCTGAAGAAATAAAAAGATACCAGAAAATAATCAGTAATAAGGAAGCTATCTTAGCTGATGCGCAGGCAAAAGCTGACCAGATAATTGCTCAAGCTCAGATTCAGACGAATGAATTAGTAAGCGAGCATCAGATTATGCAACAGGCTTATGCTCAGGCCAACGAGGTAGTTCAGATTGCTACAAAACAGGCTCAGGAAATTCTTGATAATGCTACAAATGAGGCAAATAACCTTCGAATGAGTGCAATGGCTTATACAGATAATCAGTTAAAGAGTATTGAAGATGTATTAACAAATGCGATTGATACTTCAAAGGCTAGATATGAGAATTTAATTAATTCATTACAGGGATTCTCGGATGTTGTATCATCAAACAGAGCTCAGCTTTTCCCTTCAGATGATTTAGAAGATAAACCTGCAAAGTCTTCAACAACGGAAAAGACCAGTGCAAAAACATCCAACGGAGAAAATCCAAAAGATATTGATGTAACAAATATAACAGTATCTACTGATTTAGAAGATTTGTAATAACACATAGCAGATTCCTGTTGAAATTAACGCTAATTGAATTTTTATAATAATATAATTTTTTATTTGCAATTTTTTATCGTTTAGAATTGCCTTTGTTTGTACTATACTTGAAAGTCCACCAAAAGCAAGAATAGATGTACATATAATGGTTTTTTCATTTAGTCCAATATTTAAGCTGCATATGGATTTTATGCCGTTTGTTGCTTCTATATAAGCAAATATGTAGCGTAGAATGTTGGTATCATTATATGTAATTTTTTCTGGGATTCGAGCAATAACTGAGAATAAAACAATATATCCGCACAGTTTTATAAGTGTTTCAAATCCATTTATGATTCCGGCGTCAATGATTTGAATATTAATTTTAAATCTTGATGCCTTATTTTTTTGTTGTATTATTTTTCTCCTAATTAAGAAAAATATAAACATAATGATTGTTGGTAAATATAGTGAAATTAATACAATATTTGAGTTTTTTCCTTCCAAATTTAAATTAATCGCATAACACAATACAAAAGGAAGACTAAAAAAATTTGATAATGCAGCTATACTCAATGCGTTATCTGCAGATAATAATTTACGATTATACAGGTCTCCTGCAATCTTTGCTCCAATAGGAAAACCTAGTATTAATCCAAGACAATAATTTATCAGACAGATATATTTATCATTTATTTCCTCGATTATATTTGAAGAAATTACAACATTTGAAATAATTGTAAAAATAAACAGTGTTGGAAATATTTGATTAAACCAAAGCATCACTCCAATTTTGCAACTTTGTGAAACATAATTGGGACAAAAAATATAATAAATAATTAGAGATGAAATAATAACAATAAATAAAAATTTTTTCATATTATTTTATATTCATAACAGGAGAAAAAAATGAGAGTATTGGAAAATTTAGAACCACAGAAAGTATTTTACTATTTCGAAGAAATTGCATCCATTCCACATGGTTCAAGAAACACAAAAAAGATTAGTGACTATCTTGTAAATTTTGCAAAAGAAAGAGAGTTAACAGTATATCAGGACGAATTAAATAACGTAATAATCATAAAAGAAGCTACAGCCGGATATGAAAATTCTGAGCCAATCATTATTCAGGGACATATGGATATGGTTTGTGAAAAAGAAAATTCATCCACTATAGATTTTGAAAATGATGGATTAGAACTTTATGTAGATGGAGATTTTGTGAAAGCAAAAGACACCACATTAGGTGGAGATGATGGAATTGCTGTTGCATATGCACTTGCTATTTTAGATTCAAATGAGATTGCCCACCCTCGTCTTGAGGTAATAATAACAGTTGATGAAGAAATTGGTATGTTAGGAGCTATTGGTATTGAATTATCAATGCTAAAAGGGCATAAAATGTTAAATATAGATAGCGATGTAGAAGACCAGTTTCTCACAAGCTGTGCTGGCGGATTAAGTCTTAATATCAATATTCCAATCAAAAGAGAAGAAGTAGAAGGATTAGTTACAAAGCTTACTGTTACCGGTTTAGAAGGTGGTCATTCTGGAGCTGAGATTCATAAAGAACATGGGAACTCTAATATAATTACAGGTCGTGTACTTGATGCAATTTTCAACTCATTACCACTAAACATATCCAGTATGAGGGGTGGATTAAAGGATAATGCCATTCCACGTGAGACCATTACTGAATTTGTGATACCTGATGATTCAAAGGAATTTGTTTTTCAAATAGTAGAAGAGTATAACGAAATTATTAAAAATGAATTATCGGTTGCCGATCCATCTGTAGAAATAAAAGTTGAATTTGGAACTGTTGAAAAGAGAAAAGCAATAGATTTTTCATCCGTAAATAAAATAATTTTCTTTTTAAGAACTGTTCCAAATTCTGTTATAAATATGAGTCAGATTATGGAAGGACTTGTTGAAACTTCACTAAACCTCGGAATAATGGAATTAAAAGAAGAAAGTTTATTTATGGTTACTTCCATTAGGAGTAGTGTCTCATCAAGAAAAGAAGATTTAAAACTAAAAGTAATTAAACTTGTTGAAATGATGGGTGGAGATTATACAATTGAAGGAGATTATCCTGCTTGGGAATATAATGCAAATTCTACACTTCGCCCAAAGGTTACAGAAGTGTATAAGAAACTATTTGATATTGAACCTTCCTTCGAAGCAATTCACGCCGGTTTGGAATGCGGTATTTTATCTGATAAAATACCAAATCTTGACTGTGTATCATTTGGACCAACAAACTATGATATACACACACCAAAGGAGAGGTTAAGTATTTCCTCAGTTGCCAAGTATTGGAAGTTCCTTATAGAATTTTTAAAAGAGTCAAAATAATGATTAGAATAGATAAATATCTTTGTGATTGTAATTTAGGTACAAGAAGCGAAGTGAAAAAAATAATCAAAAAAGGTCAAATTAAAATTGACGATGTTGTTATAACTGATAATAATTACAAATTTGATGAGAATAATACTTTAGTTAAATATAACGATAAGCTACTATCATACGAGAAATACAGTTACTTTCTTTTTTATAAACCAACAGGATGCGTAACTGCCAAAAAAGATAATTTATACACTACGGTAATGGACTATTTTCCTAAAGAATTATTAAAGGATTTCTCTCCTGTAGGACGACTTGATCTAGATACAGAGGGAGCATTACTTATCACAAATGATGGTTCACTGAATCATCATTTGATGAGTCCATCACATCACGTAAATAAAACATATTTTGCCAAACTAGATAAAGAAATTCCAAATTGCGCTGTTGATTCCTTTTTAAATGGCGTAGATATAGGAGATGATAAACCCTGCAAACCAGCAAATCTTACGATTTGCCCAGATAAAAAAAGTGCTTATCTGACTATTTCAGAAGGACGTTATCATCAGGTTAAACGTATGTTTAAAAGCGTGGGATGTGAAGTGATATATCTTCGCAGGGAAAGTATTTCAAATTTAACACTTGAAGGTTTAGAACCTGGAGAATACAGGAAATTAAATCAGAAAGAGATTAATAATTTATGAATAAAAATGGATTTTTACCAATTTCAAAACAGGATATGATTGATCAGGGAATAGAACAATTAGATTTTGTCTATGTATGTGGTGATGCATATGTCGATCATCCGTCCTTTGGACATGCAATTATCTCAAGAATATTGCAGGCTCATGGATATACAGTTGGGATTATTTCCCAACCTGACTGGAAGGATGACGATTCCATTTCCATTCTGGGTGTCCCAAGACTTGGATTTTTAGTTTCTGCCGGAAATATGGATTCAATGGTTAATCATTATTCAGTTTCTAAAAAGAGACGCCAGAAAGATTCCTTTACCCCAGGCGGTGAAATGGGAAAAAGACCAGACTATGCAACAGTTGTCTATTGTAATCTGATACGTCATACATACAAAAATATTCCTATCATCATAGGTGGTATAGAAGCAAGCCTTAGAAGAATGGCCCATTATGATTACTGGTCAAATAAAGTAAAGAGATCTATCCTTCTTGACAGTGGTGCAGATATCATTTCCTATGGTATGGGGGAGCGAAGTATTGTTGAAATTGCAGATGCTCTAAATTCAGGAATGAATGTAAAAGACATTACATTTATCGAAGGAACTGTATACAAAACGAAAGACAAAGACATAATCTATGATGCTATAGAATTACCTGATTATGATGAAATAAAGGAAAATAAAAAATCTTTTGCAAAGAGTTTTTACACACAATATTGTAATACTGATCCATTTAGCGGCAAGCGTTTATATGAACCATACGGTGGTTCTACATATGTTGTACAAAATCCGCCTCAGAAACCGCTTTCACAGTCAGAAATGGATGATGTGTATGCCTTGCCGTACATGAGGACATATCATCCAATCTATGAAAAGGATGGAGGAATTCCTGCAATAAGTGAAGTTAAATTTTCTCTTATAAGTAATCGTGGATGCTTTGGTGGATGTAATTTCTGTGCCTTAACATTTCATCAGGGAAGAATAATTCAAACAAGAAGTCATGAATCTATTATAGAAGAAGCAAAGTTAATTACCAATGAGAAGGATTTCAAAGGTTACATACATGATGTGGGAGGTCCAACAGCAAACTTTAGGGCACCAGCCTGTAGCAAACAATTAACCAAGGGTGCATGTCCTAAGAAGCAGTGTCTGTTTCCTATACCATGCAAAAATCTAGAAGTTGATCATAAAGACTATATTTCACTTCTTAGAAAACTTAGAGAAATACCAAAAGTCAAGAAAGTATTTATTCGTTCTGGAATACGATTTGATTATCTGATATATGATAAAGACCAATCATTTTTACGAGAACTGTGTGAACATCATGTCAGTGGACAGTTAAAGGTTGCACCGGAACATATTTCCAACGAAGTTCTAAGCAAGCTTGGTAAGCCTTCAGTTGAGGTATACAACAAATTCGTAAAAGCCTATAAAGACATGAATAAAAAGATTGGCAAAGAACAGTACCTTGTTCCATATCTTATGTCTTCACATCCTGGTTCAACATTAAAAGAGGCAGTTGAACTTGCGGAATATTTAAGAGACCTTGGATATATGCCTGAACAGGTTCAGGATTTTTATCCTACACCATCAACTATATCAACCTGTATGTATTACACTGGATTGGATCCTGCAACCTTAAAGCCTGTTTATGTTGCAACAAATCCTCACGAAAAAGCTATGCAACGAGCTTTGATTCAGTATCGTAATCCAAAGAATTATGATTTAGTTTATGAAGCACTTGTAAAAGCTGATAGAACTGACTTAATTGGATTTGATAAAAAATGTCTTATTAAACCAAGACGTGCCATGAAATCTGCCAACTCAAATGGAAAAAATGCAGGATATAAGACAAAGGTTACGGATAAATCAAAATCTAAACCAATCAAGAAGAAAACAATTAGAAATGTTCATAAAAAGAAACGTTAAATAAAATGAAAGAATTTATAGCAAAGAAAAATGATTCCAATCAAAGACTGGACAAATATTTAAAAAAGCTTTTGCCTAATGCCTCTACCGGTTTTTTATATAAAATGCTTAGGAAAAAGAATATTACTCTAAACGGCAAAAAAGCAACCGGTACAGAAATATTAAAAACAAATGACAGCATTAAAATATTTTTTTCAGATGAAACTTTTGAGAAATTTTCTGTAGATTTAGAGGCACTAAAAAAAGATTTTGAATATTTAAAAAAATTAGAATTAAAAGAAATAACCATAGTTTATGAGGATGAAGATATTTTGGCAGCTTCAAAACCTGTAGATATGCTTTCTCAAAAGGCAACCCCCAATGATATCTCAGCAAATGAAAGACTAATTGGTTATTTAATAAGAACTGAAAAACTATCATTTGATGAATTTACAAGTTTTCGTCCTTCCATTTGTAACAGACTGGACCGAAATACAACAGGACTTATTCTCATGGGAAAAAGTCTTAAAGGGTTACAGTATCTGTCACAGGCACTTAAGAATCGAACTGTAAATAAATATTATCTGGCGATTGTTGAGGGAATTGTATCAGATTCCATAGAGATATCAGGGTACTTAAAAAAGGATGAGCAGACTAATAAAGTCACAATAAGTGATTCCCAAATTGATGAAGATTATTTGCCAATTACAACAGCATATCGTCCCCTTGAAACCTTCAACAACAAAACACTTTTGGAGGTACATCTTATTACAGGACGAAGTCATCAGATTAGAGCACACCTGGCATCTATAGGACATCCAATAATAGGAGACCACAAATACGGAAATAAAAAAGGCAAAGTAAAAAGTCAGCTTCTTCATGCTTATAGAATTGAATTTAATGATGACAAAAGAAATCTTGAAATTATAGCAGAACCACCAGAAATCTTTGACAAAATAAAGGAAATCTAAATGGCAACATGGAACTCAAGAGGTCTTCGAGGTTCAACACTTGAGGATATGCTCAATATAACAAACGAAAAGTATGCGGAAAATGGGTTGGCACTTATACAAAAAATTCCCACCCCCATTACTCCGATTAATATTGATCAAAAAACAAGACATATTACACTTGCATATTTTGAACAAAAAAGTACTGTGGATTATCTTGGGGTAGTACAAGGAATACCAGTATGCTTTGATGCAAAGGAATGTAATACAGATACTTTTCCTCTTGCGAATATTCATGAGCATCAGGTTACATTTATGGAAAAATTTGAGAAGCAGGATGGTATCTCTTTTATACTTATTTCTTTTACACACAGAAATGAATATTATTATCTTTCATTTAGGGAATTGTCAAAATACTGGGAACGTGCTATAAATGGTGGAAGAAAAAGTTTCAGATATGATGAGCTTGATTCCAAATATTTTTTACCTGAGGTTCCCGGAATACTGGTCCCATATCTGGATACGTTACAAATTGATTTAAATAGCAGGTGTTGACAAACAAAACTGTAATATGCTAGTATGCTAACACGACACCACTTTAATACACGAAAGCGAGAGATTATGAAAAAACAATTATTACATACTCCGGATGGAGTCAGAGACATATACAATGGAGAATGCAAGAAGAAATTATATCTTCAGGAAAAATTGCATCAGACACTATTAAAATATGGATACAACGATATCTCCACTCCTACATTTGAATTTTTTAATATTTTTAGTAGTGACATAGGAACAATTCCTTCTAAGGATTTGTATAAGTTTTTTGACAAAGAGGGTAATACACTTGTATTAAGACCTGATTTTACACCTTCAATTGCAAGAAGTGCTGCAAAATACTATTTGGATGATAATATGCCTGTTAAGCTTTGCTATCTTGGTAATACATTTATCAATTCATCAGATTATCAGGGAAGACTAAAAGAAACTACACAATGCGGAGCTGAGCTTATCGGAGATGGTTCTATTTCTGCGGATGCTGAAATTTTATCAATGGTTGTTGATTCATTAAAAGAAGCAAAGCTTAATAATTTCCAGATTTCCGTTGGACATGCACAATTTTTCAAGGCATTGGTAAAGGAATCCGGATTAGATGATGAGCAGGTTGATGAATTAAAGGAGCTTATTTTAAATAAGAACTTTTACGGAGTAGAAGAGCTTGTAGATTCATTAGAAGTTGCTTCTGAGCTTAAAGCATTATTTGGCATATTAGGAAGTTTTGATTTATCAGACGAAGATTTATCAACAGCCGAAGCTAATGCTTCAAATTTCCCTGAAATTTTGGCTTCTATTGATACATTAATTAAGCTTCGTTCATATTGTAAGATGTACGGCATTGATAAATATATATCTTATGAGCTAGGGCTTATTAGTGAATATGATTATTACACAGGTATCATATTCCAGGGATTTACTTACGGAACAGGTGAGCCAATTGTAAAAGGTGGTCGATATGACAGTCTTCTTAGTCATTTTGGTAAAAATGCACCTGCCATAGGTTTTGCAATTGTTGTTGATCAGTTGATGGCTGCTTTATCAAGACAGAATATTGAAATTCCTGTAATTTTAAATTCTGCTATCGTAGTCTTTGAAGAGAAAGCTGCAAAGAATGCAATTGAGAAATGTATACAGCTTCGAAATAAAGGCATAAATGTTGAAATGATTCTTAAAGATCCTTCAAAATCAAAAGAAGATTATGCAAATTATGCTGTAGCAAACCATATTAACAAAGTAGAATTTATAGAGGAATAGAAATGAGTGAAGATAGATATTTAACATTTGCCTTAGGCAAAGGACGACTTGCAAAAAAGACATTACAGTTATTTGAAGAAATTGGAATTACTTGTGAGGAGATGAAAGACCCTGACACAAGAAAGCTTATTTTTGTGAACGAGGAATTAAAGCTTAAATTTTTCCTTGCTAAGGGACCTGACGTTCCAACATATGTAGAATATGGTGCGGCAGATATTGGTGTTGTAGGAAGAGATACAATACTTGAAGAAGGAAGAAATATCTACGAAGTATTAGATTTAGGTTTTGGAAAATGCCGTATGTGTATCTGCGGTCCTGAAAGTGCTAGAGAACTTTTAAAACATCACGAACAGATTCGTGTTGCCACAAAGTATCCACATATTGCTAAAGACTATTTTTATAACAAAAAGCACCAGACTGTTGAGATTATTAAATTGAATGGTTCAATTGAATTAGCTCCAATTGTTGGTTTATCAGAAGTAATTTGTGATATAGTAGAAACAGGTACGACATTAAAAGAAAATGGTCTTACAGTACTTGAAGAGGTATGTCCATTATCAGCACGTGTTGTTGTAAATCAGGTTAGTATGAAAATGGACAACGAGAGAATTACAAAACTCATTTCAGACTTAAAGACAGTTTTATAAGCGGAGGACGTCATGAGAATATTAGAACTTACACAGGATACACAGAAAAATATATTAGAAAACCTTCTTAAAAGAAGTCCCAATAATTATGGAGAATTCGAAGGAAGAGTAAACGATATTATAAATAATGTCAGAACCAATAAAGATAAAGCTATTTTCGAATATACTAAAAATTTTGATGGTGCAGATATAAATGCAGACAATATTTTAGTAACAAAAGAGGAAATAGAAGAAGCATACAGCTTAGTAGATGAAAAGCTTCTTGAAGTAATTAGAAAAGCTCTTGTAAATATAAAAAAATATCACGAAAAACAACTTCAGAATTCTTGGTTTACAAATGAAGATGGTATTATTTTAGGTCAGAAAGTAACTGCACTTCAGAAAGCCGGAGTATACGTTCCTGGTGGAAAGGCAGTATATCCTTCATCTGTTTTGATGAATGTATTACCTGCAAAAGTTGCAGGAGTTGAGAAAATTGTTATGTGTACTCCACCAGGGAAAGATGGAAAAGTATATCCATCAACTCTTGTAGCTGCAAATGAAGCAGGCGTAGATGAGATTTACAAAGTAGGAGGAGCGCAGGCGATAGCTGCAATGGCATTTGGTACAGAAAGCATTCCTAAAGTTGATAAAATTGTAGGACCTGGAAACATTTACGTTGCACTAGCAAAAAAAGCTGTATTTGGTTTTGTAAGTATTGATTCAATTGCCGGTCCAAGTGAGATTCTTGTATTGGCAGACGAAACAGCAAATCCAAGATATGTAGCCGCTGATTTATTATCTCAGGCAGAACATGATGAACTTGCTTCTTCAATCCTTATTACAACTAGTCAGGAATTAGCTCAAAAGGTTTCAGAAGAAGTGGATAAATTCGTCTCAGTTTTATCAAGAAAAGAAATAATTCAAAAGTCATTAGACAATTATGGATATATTTTAGTTGCTGATTCACTTGATTCAGCTATTGAAACAGCTAACGAAATTGCTTCTGAACATCTAGAGGTTGTTACAAAAGATCCTTTCTCAGTAATGACAAAAATAAAAAATGCTGGTGCGATTTTTATCGGAGAATATTCATCAGAACCACTTGGAGATTATTTTGCAGGACCAAACCATGTACTTCCAACAAACGGAACAGCAAAATTCTTTTCTCCTCTTGGAGTTGATGATTTTATCAAGAAATCAAGTATCATCTCTTACTCAAGAGAAGCGCTTGAAAAAGTACACAAGGATATAGAGCAGTTTGCCACATGTGAACAGTTGACTGCTCACGCAAATTCGATTAAAGTAAGATTTGAATAAGAGATTCTAAAAGACTTGTCTTAAAAGGAGATTAAAAATGGCAGAACGTATTGCAAAACTTGAAAGAAAAACAAATGAGACTGATATTGCAGTAACACTTAATTTGGATGGAAACGGAAAATCAAAAGTAAGTAGTGGCGTTGGATTTTTTAATCATATGCTTGAAGGTTTTGCAAAGCACGGATTCTTTGATTTAGAGTTAACATGTAAAGGTGATTTAAATGTTGATTGTCACCACACAATTGAAGATTGTGGAATTGTTCTTGGAAATGCAATTAAGGAATCAGTTGGTGACAAAAAGGGAATTAAACGATTTGGTAGTTTTATTTTACCAATGGATGAGACTCTTGTCCTTTGTGCCATTGATTTGTCAGGAAGACCATATTTACAATTTGATGGTGAATTTACCGGTGAGCGGGTAGGTGATATGGATACTGAGATGGTTAAAGAATTTTTCTATGCAATTTCGTATACTGCTGGAATGAATTTGCATATTAAAGTTCTTACACCTGGTAATAATCATCATATGATTGAGGCTATGTTTAAAGCATTTGCGAGAGCTCTTGATGAAGCGACTTCTTATGACAATAGAATAAGTGACGTTATGTCTACGAAAGGAAGTTTATAATTTGACAGGATTTAAAAATATAGTTGCCACATTATATCTTAAAAATGGCCAGGCTGTTAAATCATCAACTGATTTTACAGTCATCGGTGATGTGTATTCACTGTGTCAGTTATACAATGACAGCGGAATAGATAAAATCATAATTTTTGATTTATCTACTGATGATGATGAACACGAAAAAAATATTCATACAATTGAAAATATTAACAGAAACATTGATTTAAAAGTATGTGCAGGCGGAAACATTAATAGAATAGAAGATGTTAAGAAATTATTGTATGCAGGCTGTTTACAGGTGATTTTTAATGCAACCAAATCATCCAGCCTTGAACTTGCAAACATCGCCAGTGAAAGATTTGGAAAAGACAGAATTCTATTATCAATTAACAATGTTGATTATATATTCAAACATCAGGAAGAAATAGAAGATACATTCCATGAATTACTGGTTTTAGATATTGAGATTATTGATGCATTAGACAATTTGACAAATACACCGTATGTGGTTTGTATGCCTGAATATAATTTTGAAAAAATCACTGACGTATTAAATCGCGATAATGTTAGAGGTATTGCGGGTGATTTTATTAATGATCCAAAATCAGACGTTATGAAAATAAAATCATCGTTATCTGAAGCAGGAATTAGAGTTGACAATTTCACACCAGATCTTTCATGGTCTGATTTAAAGCTTAATTCAGATGGAATGGTACCTGTAATAGTTCAGGATTACAAGACAGAGGAAGTATTGATGCTTGCTTATATGACTGAAGAATCCTTTAATATGACAATCAATTCTGGAAAAATGACATATTATAGTCGAAGCAGAAATGAGCTTTGGACAAAAGGACTTACATCTGGCCATTTACAATATGTCAAATCACTGACTGCAGACTGTGATTATGATACAATATTAGCAAAGGTTTCACAGGTCGGTGCAGCCTGTCACACCGGAAATAGAACATGTTTTTTCAACAATATCGTCAAAAAAGAGTTTGTTGAAAAAAATCCACTCAAAGTTCTTGAATCTGTATATGAAGACATTATGGAGAGAAAAATCAATCCAAAAGATGGTTCATATACAAATCATCTTTTAGATAAAGGTATTGATGAGATATTAAAAAAACTTGGAGAGGAATGCACAGAGATCGTTATTGCTGCCAAAAATACTGAAAAAGATGATTTGAAGTTTGAAATTTCAGACTTCCTTTATCATTGCATGGTTCTTATGGCAGAAAAAAATATTACCTGGGAAGAAATAGCTCAGGAATTGGCACAAAGATAATATTTTTATTTGAGGTATATTATGAGAAAACTAGCTTTAAGTGATGAAATACTTTTGAAAGTAGACAAACCAGCTAGATATATCGGAAATGAGTTAAACTCAGTAATGAAAGACACATCGCAGGTGGACATTCGCTTTGCGATGTGTTTTCCTGATGTATACGAAATTGGAATGTCACATTTAGGAATTCAAATTCTATATGATATGTTTAACAGACGTTCTGATGTATGGTGTGAGAGAGTATATTCACCATGGCCAGACCTTCATGCAATAATGAAGGAAGAAAACATTCCATTATTTGGTCTTGAATCACAGGAGCCAATTAAAAACTTTGATTTTATTGGAATGACCTTACAATATGAGATGTGTTATACGAACATTCTTCAGATACTTGATCTGGCTCAGATTCCATTTAAATCAATAGATCGTGATAACGATTGTCCAATTGTAATGGGAGGCGGTCCATGTTCATATAATCCGGAACCAATTGCAGATTTTTTTGATATTTTCTACATCGGTGAAGGAGAAACAAAATACGATGAACTTTTTGATTTATACAAAAAGCATAAAGCCAATGGCTTTAATAGAAATGACTTTTTACATGAAGCAGCAAAGATAGAAGGAATATATGTACCTTCACTTTACGAAGTTGAATATAATCCAAATGGTACTTTAGCATCATTTTTGCCAAAATATGACGACATTCCTGCAAAAATTAAAAAACAGGTTCAAGCAGATTTATCATATTCTGTATATCCAGAGAAGCCCGTTGTTCCTTTTATAAAGGCTACACAGGATAGAATTGTACTTGAAATCCAGCGTGGATGTATCAGAGGCTGTCGTTTTTGCCAGGCTGGAATGATTTACAGACCAAATAGAGAAAAAAAGGTCGAATACTTAAAAGATTTAGCATACAAACTAATTGAATCTACAGGACATGAAGAAATTTCTCTAAGCTCCCTCAGTTCTTCAGATTATTCTGAACTTGAAGAGCTTATTAATTTTCTAATAGAAATCTGCAAAGATAAGAAAATTAACATTTCACTTCCTTCACTTAGAATTGATGCATTTTCACTAGATATTATGAAAAAAGTTCAGGATGTAAAAAAAAGTAGTCTTACTTTTGCACCAGAAGCCGGAACACAGAGACTTAGAAACGTAATTAACAAAGGACTTACAGTTGAGAATATACTTGAAGGCTCAAGACAGGCCTTTGAAGGTGGCTGGAACAAGGTTAAGTTTTACTTTATGCTTGGGCTTCCAACTGAAACAGAAGAGGATATGAGAGGTATTCCTGAGCTTGCAAATGATGTTGCTGCTCTATATTACGAGACTGTTCCAAAGGAAAAGAGAAATGGAAAATGTCAGATTACCATAAGCACATCATTTTTTGTCCCAAAACCATTTACTCCATTCCAGTGGGCAAGAATGTACACACCATCTGATTACCTTGGACGAGCTAAAATAGTAAATGACCATGTAAAAGCACAGCTAAACCACAAGAGTATCAGATACAACTGGCATGAAGCTGATGTTACTGTACTAGAAGGAATTCTTGCAAGAGGTGACCGTAAAATAAGTGATGCAATCATAAAGGTATATGAAAAAGGTGCGTTATTTGATGCATGGAATGAATACTTTGATTATGACAGATGGCTTGAAGCTTTCGAGGAATGTGGCATTGATCCGGATTTCTATACTATGAGAGAACGTCCTTTAGATGAGTTATTCCCATGGGATTTTATAGACATTGGTGTAACAAAAGAATTTATGATTCGTCAGTGGCAGACAGCAATGCAGGAAGTAGTAACTCCAAACTGTAGAATGCAATGTTCAGGCTGTGGTGCAAAACAGTATGGCGGAGGTGTTTGTTATGAAGATTAGAATTAAATTCAAAAAATGGGGCTGTATGAAATTTATCGGACATCTTGATATGATGAGATTTTTTCAGAAAGCAGTAAGAAGAGCGAATATTGACATTTGTTACTCAGAAGGCTTTTCTCCACACCAGATAATGTCTTTTGCAGCTCCTCTTGGCGTAGGTATTACAAGCGACGGTGAATATTTTGATATTGAAGTTAATTCTACTTTAACTTCAAAAGAAGCACTTTTGGCGTTCAATAATCAAATGGTAGATGGTGTTGAAGTGACAGGTTATGTAAAGCTTCCTGATAGCGCCAAAACAGCCATGTCAATAGTTGAGGCTGCAGATTATAACCTATACTATAAAGATGGATATAACAGCCCTTTAAATGTCTTGGAATGGGAAGAAATGATTAATAAGCATTTTCTTTCGCAAAAAGAGTTTGTGGTTGTTAAGAAAACTAAAAAGAGTGAAAAAGAAATTGATTTAAAGCCTTTAGTATATGACATTAAAGTAAAATCTAAAGATGACAGACCTTATTTTTATATTAAAGTATCAACTGGAAGTGTAAATAATATAAAACCTGAATTTGTACTTGAATCAATATATAAAAAATGTGATTTGGAATATAATCCACTTTCTATTCAGATTCACCGTAATGATGTATACGCAATAGATTCAAATAACAATTTTGTTTCTCTTTTAGATTTAGGAGAAGAAATCTAATGAATGATCTTGTAATTACCAGAATGGTATTTAACAAAAAGGATTTTATTATTTATGTTGTCTTAGATGAAAATCGAAATATATGTGACTTTCAGTTGTTTCAGGCAAATGATTCACTAATAAACAATATTTATGTAGCCAGAGTTAATCGTATTTTACCAGGAATTAATTCTGCATTTGTAAATATATCATCGTATCAGAACTGTTTTTTATCTCTTGATGATGCAAAATATCCAATCTACACTAGAAAACCATCCAAGAAAAAGGAACTTTGTGTAGGTGATGAAATACTTGTTCAGGTAACAAAAGATGCATTAAAGACAAAGGACCCTGTTGTATCAACTAAATTATCAATACACGAAAAAAATATAGTTCTTACAACAGGAAACAAAACGATTGGTGTATCAAAAAAAATCAATCAGGATAAAGCTTCCCAATTAAAAGAGTACGTAAAAGACAAATATAATGATTTAGATTTTGGTTTAGTATTTAGAACAAGTTCATCTAGATGTACATTAGAGGATATTAGTTTAGAAATAGAATCGTTAATTAAAAAATACAGAAAACTAGTTGAATATTCAGGTAACAGAACATTATATTCAAAAATATATCAGGAAAAACCCGATTATTTACTGCGCATTAAATCATATGATTTGTCAAATATTAAATCTATAATAACAGATGATGAAGAAATCTATAATCAATTAATATGTGAATATAAAGATACAGATTTTGAAAACATAATACATTTGTATTACAATGATTCGATTTCACTAAGAACACTTTATAGTTTAACTTCGAAAATTGATGAGTTAACATCAAAAAGAGTATGGCTAAAAAGTGGTGCAAATATTATAATAGAGCAATTAGAAACCCTTACATTCATTGATGTAAATACCAGCAAAAATTTATCAAAGAATAAGGAATCCATTCTTGAAGTTAATATAGAAGCTGCATATGAAATAGCCAGACAATTAAGACTTCGTAATATTTCCGGAATGATAATTGTTGATTTTATTAATATGAATGACGATGTATGGTTAAATTCATTAACAGAAGCATTAAAAAGGGCATTAAAAGAAGATATTGTACCTTGTCATTTTTTAGACTATACAAAGCTTGGACTGGTTGAAATAACAAGAAAAAAAGTATATAAATCAGTAAAAGAAATATTAGAAAAAAGTATTGACTAATACAATTCCCTATGTTAGTATACATGAGTATGCCGCACAGTGAGGTATAAGTTTACATATATGTAACACCGAAACTGGCGAGTAATGATAAATAGGAGGTGCCATATGTACGCAATTATAGCAACAGGTGGTAAGCAGTACAAAGTTTCTGAAGGCGATATCATTACCATTGAAAAGCTTGGCGTTGAAGCTGGTGAGAAAGTTACTTTTGATCAGGTTTTAGCTGTAAGCGGAGATGATCTCAAGGTTGGAGATCCAACAGTTGCAGGTGCAACAGTTGAGGCTTCTGTAGTTAAAGAAGGCAGAGCTAAAAAAGTTATCGTTTACAAGTATAAGAGAAAAACTGGTTATCATAAGAAAAACGGACACAGACAGTCATTCACACAGGTTAAGATTGAAAAGATTAACGGATAATGATTGCAATCACAGTTTACCAAGATAAGAATGGTAAGAAAGTCGGATTCTCGTCTCAGGGACATGCTGGCTATGATGAATATGGTCAAGATATTGTCTGCGCCGGAGTTTCGGCACTAGTAATTAATTGTATCAATTCTATTGAAGCTTTTTGTGAAGCTGATTTTACAGTTGATACAGAACCAGAAAGTGGTAAGATTGATTTCATGCTTACCGAAGCAGCTACAGAGGATGTGGCTTTACTTATTAATTCTATGATTTTGGGATTAAAAGGAATACAAAAAGACTATGGGAATGATTATATCATTCTAGATTTCAAGGAGGTGTAAGACATGTTGAATATGAACCTTCAGTTTTTTGCTCATAAAAAGGGAGTTGGTTCTACAAAGAACGGACGTGACTCAGAGTCTAAGAGATTAGGCGCTAAGAGAGCAGACGGACAATTCGTAAAAGCTGGTAATATTCTTTACAGACAGCGTGGTACTAAGATTCATCCAGGTACAAACGTTGGTATCGGTGGAGATGATACTTTATATGCTAAAGTTGATGGCGTATTAAGATTCGAGAGAGTTGGAAGAGATAGAAAACAGGCTTCCGTATATCCAGTAGTTAACGAGTAAGATTTAAAACCCCGACTTTTTAGCCGGGGTTTTTGTACTTCTTGGAATTATATATGAGGTAGAAAATTATGTTTGCAGATCGTGCAAAAATTATTATAAAATCAGGAAAAGGCGGAGATGGACACGTATCCTTCCGTCGTGAAAAATATGTTCCGGATGGTGGTCCAGACGGAGGAGATGGTGGAAAAGGTGGCGATGTAATCTTCGTTGTAGATGAAGGTTTAAATACACTTACAGATTATCGTCATAAACGAAAATTCTCAGCTGAGCCTGGACAGGAAGGCGGAAAGAAAAACTGTCACGGTAAAAATGGTTCAGATTTGATTCTTAAAGTTCCACAGGGAACTGTAATAAAGGATGCTGAATCTGGAAAAATAATAGCGGATATGTCTGGCGAAAATAAGAGACAGATTGTATTAAAAGGTGGAAAAGGCGGACTTGGAAATCAGCATTTTGCAACTGCAACAATGCAGGCACCAAAATATGCCCAACCTGGTCAGGAAGCAATAGAAATTGAAGTCGCACTTGAACTTAAGGTAATAGCAGACGTTGGTCTTGTAGGTTTTCCAAATGTTGGAAAATCAACATTCTTATCAAGAGTAACAAATGCACAGCCAAAAATTGCTAATTATCACTTTACAACACTTCAACCAAATCTTGGAGTAGTAGATATGGATGAAGGCTTTGGTTTTGTTATAGCAGATATTCCAGGTCTTATAGAAGGTGCATCTGAAGGAATAGGATTAGGTCATGAATTTCTTCGTCATATCGAGAGAACAAAAGTTATGATTCATATTGTTGATGCAGCTGGAACAGAGGGCAGAGATCCAATTGCGGATATCAAAGCAATCAATAAGGAATTAGAAGCTTATAATCCTGAACTTCTTAAAAAGCCACAGGTTATTGCAGCCAATAAGATTGATGCAATTTATGGTGATGAAAATGAAATAATTACCGCCCTAAAAGATGTATTTGAAAAAGATGGTATAAAAGTATTTCCAATCTCAGCTGTGAGCGGAAAAGGATTAAAGGAATTACTTTATGAAGTTAAGAATCTTCTTTCAAAATGTCCAAAAGAAACAACAGTTTATGAATCAGAATTTGATCCAACAACTATTCTTTACAAAGAAGAACCTTATACAATTGAAAGAGCGGACGATGCTGCATTTGTTGTAGAAGGTCCAAAAATTGATAAGATGCTTGGATACACTAATATTGAATCAGAGAAAGGCTTTTTATTCTTCCAGAAATTCCTAAAGGAGCAGGGAATTCTTGATGAATTAGAAAAAAGAGGAATTCAAGATGGTGATACAGTAAGAATGTATGGACACGAATTTGATTATTACAAATAGAGGTAGAAAAATGACAAGTAAGCAAAGAGCATATTTAAGCAGTCTTGCAAATCCAATTGATCCAATTTTTCAAATTGGAAAATCATCTCTGACACCAGAGATAATTGAAGCAATTGATAGCGCAATTGAAAAAAGAGAATTAATTAAAATTTCTGTTTTAAAAAATTGTATTGATGATCCAAAAGAAATTGCAAATGTTATCGCAGAGAGAACTCATTCGCAGGTTGTAAAAGTAATTGGTAAAAAAATCATTCTTTTCCGTCCTGCAAAGAAGAATTCAAAAATCAAACTTCCTGAATAAAGGATTATTCCAATGAAAATAGGAATATTAGGAGGTTCGTTTGATCCAATACACAATGGACATATTCATATGGCTATGTCAGCAAAAAATAGTCATTGTCTAGATAAAGTGATATTAATTCCAGCTGGTCATTCACCTAATAAGAATGAACAGAAGATGACTGACAAATCACACCGATATAATATGTGTAAAGTGGCCATAGAAGAAATAAACACATTAAATAAAACAGATTCATTTATAGTTTCTGATTTTGAAATCAAACGAGACTGTAAAAGTTACACATATCTTACTTTACAAGAATTGAAGAAAAAATATGTAAATGATGACATATTTTTTATAATGGGTGCTGATTCACTGGATTATTTTGAAAAATGGAAAAATCCCGATATAATCAGTTCTCTAGCTACTATTCTTGTAGTTGTAAGAGAAAATTATTCAGATAAAGCGATACATAGCAAAATAGAATTTCTTAAAAAGGAATATAATACCAACGTTGAACTTGTAAGATGTAAACCATATAATGTTTCGTCAACACAAATTAGAACAAAAATCAAATCAAACTCAATAATACAAGGACTTGTTCCAGATTCAGTAATTGAGTATATTAATAAGAATGGACTTTATGAGTGATACAGTAGATTTTCAGGAAATAAAAAAGAAACTAAAAAAAACCTTGGATAAACCACGTTACATTCACACAAAAGGAGTGATGTATACCGCTGGATGTCTTGCAATGGCACATGAATATTCAATTGAAAAAGCTATGCTTGCCGGGATTTTGCACGACTGTGCAAAATGTTTGAGTACTTCAGAAAAAATAGAATTATGTGAAAAGCATAACACTATAATTTCTGCAGTTGAATTGGAAAATCCGAGTTTATTACATGCAAAAGCAGGTGCAATTCTTGCTGAAGAAAAGTACAAGATTACGGACCCTCAAATTTTGCATTCAATAAAGGTTCATACAACTGGTGCACCCAATATGAATCTTTTAGATAAGATTGTTTTTGTAGCTGACTATATTGAACCAGGACGAAATATGGCACCAAGACTAGAATATATTAGAAAAATCGCATTTGAAAATATAAATTTAGCTGTAGCTGAAATATTATATGATACAATTCATTTTCTAAATTCAAAAAAGGGTGTTATTGATCCTACAACACAAATAACTTACAATTTTTATGAAAAATACAGAAAGGAATAGCCATATGACTACAATAGAACTAGTTAAAGAAGTTGTCAAAGCTCTAGAAGAAAAGAAAGCAGAAGATATAAGAGTCATTGATATTACTGAGATTTCATCAATTGCTGATTACTTTATAATCTCAAACGGAAATAACCCAAATCAATTGACTGCAATGGAAGATGCAGTAGATGAAGCAATGTATAAAAACGGAGTTCATCAAAAACAGGTAGAAGGAACAAATAATTCAACCTGGATTCTTATGGACTACAAAGACATCATTGTACACTTATTCTCAAAAGAAGATCGTGAATTCTATGATTTAGAAAGAATCTGGAAAGATGGTAAAGAAATCGATATTACTACATTATAAGTATGTAATAATAAAAAAAGCCCTCAATATTGAGGGCTTTTTAAGTACATTATTAAAAGAATCTAAATACACCAAATACCTTACCAAGAATCTGACAATCATCAACAATAATAGGATCAAGTAAGTCATTTTCAGGCTGAAGCCTAATATGACCATCTTCTTTATAAAAAGTCTTTACGGTAGCAGAATCATCTACAAGAGCAACAACTATATCTCCATTCTTTGCAGAATTCTGCTGTTCAACAAGGATACTGTCCCCATCAAAAATTCCGACATTTATCATACTTTCCCCCTTAACCTTAAGCATAAAAGACTTATTATTAGGCATATATTCTGTTGGAACCGGAAAATATGTTTCAATATTTTCAACTGCAAGAATAGGCTCACCTGCGGCCACACGACCTATTAATGGGACATTAACAAGTTCACGACGAGCAAGACCAAAATTATCATCAACAATCTCAATAGCCCTATTTTTTGCTGAATCGCGTCTAATATAACCATTTTTTTCTAATGTTTCCAAATGAGCATGAACGGAAGAAGTGGATTTCAAACCAACTCCCTCACAAATATCTCTAACAGAAGGTGGGTATCCTTTATTTAAAATCTGATTTTTTATAAATTCTAAAATTTCGTTTTGCTTTTCTGAAATTTTACCTTTTGCCATTAACTTCTCCTCCATAATTATTATTTTGACTGATATAATTCTACCATATATAGCGCTATATATCAAACATATATTCCGATAATTTGTTCGATAAAAAGCATTGACAAACATTCGTTCGTATTGTAACATAAATACATAACAAACAGTTGTTCGATTGTATGATATGGAGGATAAATTATGAAGAATTCAATATTATTCAATAACAAATTATTTGGTAAAGTACTAATTCTAATAGTTTTTGTAGTAATAATTTTGGGTAGCAGCATTCACATTTTTGCTACTTCGTCTGATAATCGAAACTACTATAAATATTATACAAGTATTGAAATACAACCAGGAGATACATTATGGAGTATTGCTGACAGATATACTTCTCCAATAAATAAAGATAAAGAAGAGTATATTTCAGAAATTTGTAAACTTAACAATATTACAGAAGATAAAATTCGTTCTGGAGAATCTATTATTATTGCTTATTATTCTCAAGAAGAAAAATAGAAAAATATATATTTCCAATCCCTTAAAATGAGATTTTTAGTTATACAAAAGGGTATAATATTAGTTGAAATCATAAACATTTTAAGCTATAATTGTGGCATTGGAGAGTCAATAATATGTTTAAATTATTTTATGTTATTTTTATGAATTTTCATAGGGCGCCTTGGATAGTTCCCAAAATGAGGTATATGGCTGATCATCCTCAAAAATTTTCAGTGGAAGAAAGATACGCCATGACTCAAGAATGTATCAGATACATGAGTAATAGTGGTAAAATTACTACTGAAGCGTTTGGTTTAGAAAATCTTCCCAAAGATGGAGGGTATATCATGTATCCAAATCATCAAGGAAAGTATGATTTACTTGGTATTATTTCTACTCATAAAGAAGCGTGTTCTTTTGTTATGGACAAGGCCAAATCACACACCATGCTTGTTCGTGAATTTGTAGATTTAGTTCAAGCTAAAAGACTTGAAAAAGATAATCCTAGACAGGGTATGACTATCATTACTGAAGTTGCTAAAGATGTTGCAAATGGTAAAAAATATGTACTGTTTCCAGAAGGTGGGTACAAGTTTAATAATAGGAATAAAGTTGTTGATTTTAAGGCTGGAAGCTTTAAAATAGCACTAAAATCGCATGCTCCTATTGTTCCAATTGCATTAATTGATTCATATAAGGTTTTTAATAGTTTTCATATTGGACCTATTAAAACACAGGTACATTATTTAGAACCAATTTATTACGATGATTATAAAGATATGAAAACTCAAGAAATTGCTGTTCTTGTCAAAAAAAGAATTGAGAATAAAATAAAGGAAGTGCTTGAAAAATAGCACTTCCTTTATTTATTGCTTTTATTCTTTTCTCAAATGAACATATTTAGCCGCCTGACGCCTTCTATCGTCCTCAATAGCCGCGTAATGCTTCCTGGTTGTATTTACGTCTTTATGACCTAAAACATCTGCTACAAGGTAAATATCACCTGTCTGCTGATACAAATTTGTGCCATATGTACTTCTTAATTTATGAGGAGTAATATGTTTAATATTTGTTACAAGTTTAGAATATTTGCTAACTAATTTTTCAACAGACCTAACACTGATTCTTTTATTCTGAATAGAGAGGAAGAGAGCATTAGTATGTCCTTCCCTTGCATTTATTGCATTTCTCTCATCCATATAATTTAATAATGCTTCTCTTACTTCATCACCAAAATATATTACAACTTCAGCGCCACCTTTTCGAGTGATTTTTACGCCGTTATTTTTAAAATCAATATCATCAATATCAATACCAACACATTCTGATACTCGCATACCAGTACCAAGTAGAAGAGTCATTATCGCCAAATCACGATTCTTAGTTTTACTATGATATCTTTGCTGATTTTTCGTTAAATTTTCACCTGACTCAACTTCGTCAAGTAATTGTGCTACTTCATCAACATCCAATCTAATAATTGATTTATCATGAATCTTTGGCATATCTACTTTAATTGCCGGATTAGTATCAATTAATTCATTTTTAAAAAAGTAATTATAAAATGTACGCAGTGATGCTAGTTTCCTTTTTATGCCACGTTCATCATTTGAATGATAAACACCATCTTTTTCATAGTATTTTAAATAAAACAAATACTCTTCAATATCGGATGGTCTCAATTTATCTAAAATTGATATAGGTAATTGTTTCATTTCAACATCTTTAAAAAGTGGATTAGTAGAAATTAAATAGTCAAAAAAAGTAGCTAAATCATATGCATACGCTAATCTAGTTCTTGATGATGTATTCTGCTCAATTCCAATAAAGAACTGCAAACAAAATGGTGGTAATTTAGATATCAGTTCTCTTAATTTTAGTTCGTTTTTTATATTTAAATTATCATGATAATTTTTATCTTTCATTTTTTCCCTCTATTTTTCACTGGCCAATCTTCAATTTTTCCATTTACAATTGCTGAAAACAATCTATTTTTAACACCAGGATTCTCCTTATTTATTCCACTTAAAAGTTCTTTTACATATTCTCTCTTTGTATGACCATCATATGGACAAGGATTTTTTACAACAGGAAGATGATACTTATTTGTAAATCCTTTTACTTCAGCTTCAGATACATAAATCATAGGTCTAATTACGGTTAGTTCCATATCTTCAAAATAAGTCATAGGGGGAAATGAATAAAATTTTCCTTCATAAAATAGTGAAAGCATCATAGTTTCAATTACATCGTCTTTATGATGCGCATAGACAATTTTATTACACCCTAATTCCTTAATATACGAGTTTAAAGCACCTTTTCGTAATTTTGCACACCAAGAGCAGGGAGAGGACTGGTTTTTAGATTTTTCCTGTGAAATATTTGCAATATCAGTTTTAATAATATGATATTCTATATCCAAATCTGTGCACAAAGCATCTATTTCAGACAAATCAAAACCTTCTAATCCTAAATCAACAGATACTGCAATCGCATCGAATTTCTTAGGATAGAATTTTTGTAATCCAGCCAGGGCATATAATAGTGTTAGTGAATCTTTTCCACCAGACACTCCAATTGCAAGTTTGTCTCCATCTTCAATTAAGTTATAGTCATCGATAGCTTGTCTAACTAAGCTATATAATCGTTGAATTTTCATATACATATTATACTATATTTATGTATAAATGTGCTATAATACTATCTAATATAATATAAAACAAAGGGTGAAGAAATGAAATTTGTAATTCAAAGAGTAAATAATGCAAAATGTGAAGTAGACGGTCAAATTACTGGTCAAATAAATAAAGGCTTCTGTGTATTTATCGGAGTATCCGAAACAGACAATACCGAAATTGCAGATAAGATGCTAAAAAAATTATTTGGAATGAGAATTTTCTCTGATTATGAAGGAAAAACAAATTTAGCATTGAAAGATGTGGATGGAGAATTACTATTTATTTCTCAATTTACATTATACGCAAACTGTAAAAAAGGTAATAGACCATCTTTTATAGAAGCAGGAAATCCAACGCTTGCCAATAACTTGTATGAATATTGTATTACTAAAGCGAAGGAACAATTTTCTGTTGTACAAACCGGAATCTTTGGCGCAGATATGAAAATTTCCCTAGAAAACGATGGACCATTTACAATTATTTTAGATTCTAAAGAAATATAAAAAATTAGGTGTTTTAAATGTCAGAACTTATAATATTTTCAAAAAAATATAATGAGAAATCAAAAAAATTAGCTGAACGATTATCAATAAATTACATTTACGAAACAGACAACCTACCAGATTTGTATCTTGAATATATAGATGATAGTTTAAATCTTGTAAGTTCAAAACAAAGGATGTATGGTGATTTTTCAACTTTAACAAAACGACTGAATATTCATAATTTAAACACTGAATTTCTAGTTAAAACATGTAAAATAAAAGGAATTGACAACAATAAACTAAAAATAGTTGATGCAACTGCCGGTATGGGAGAAGATTCTTTAATTCTAGCCGCTGCAGGATTTAATGTTCAACTATTTGAAAGTGATCCATATATTTTTGAATTATTATATGATACAATTCTAAGATTTAAAGATAATGAATTATTTTCAGACGCTATTTCAAGAATGACTTTATACAATGAAGACAGTATTTATGCTTTACAAAGCAAAGAAATTCATCCTGATATAGTTCTATTAGATCCAATGTTTCCAGAACGAAAGAAAAGTGGGTTAATAAAGAAAAAATTTCAATTATTGCAGCAATTAGAAAAGCCCTGTTCAAATGAAGAAGAGTTACTAAATGCTTCAATAAAATCAGGTCCTAAAAAGATAGTAATTAAACGACCTTTAAAAGGACCATACTTGGCTGGATATAAGCCTTCATACTCAATAAATGGAAAATCAATCAGATATGATTGCATTATACTATAAATAATATATTTTAATTTAAAATAATTCCTGTTAAAATTTGACACAAGACCAATACGAAACACAATGGTGCAAAAGTAAACGCAACCTTAATTAGAGAATTTTTGTATGATACTTGCAATAAATTATTCATTTAAGGAACAATATTTTAAATTATTAAACACAACTATTCGTTAAACTTGTGATGTTTTTCGAGTAGTTATTTTTTTGGGAAAAAATAACTATTTGAAAAATATTAGTTTAAGCGAATTCTTGGAGAAATTTTTTTTATTAGTAAAAGGAGTGTTGTGTATTGATGTGTGCAATTATTTACGAACGTACTTTAAAACCAAAATGTAAACATTGTTGTTACTTGGGTGTTTCTTCTGATGGAATTGGTCACTTTTTCAAGTGTAATTGGTTTCCGGGTGATGATGATGGATGGATATTACCGTGTGAAGATTTGAAAAAGATATTTGAAAATGAATTAAATAATGAAAGTGAGTGATTTTATATGAAAACTTTTAAATGTGTAGGTGTTCAAACTTTTGAAAAAGATAATAAAAAAGGTAAAACTATATACTATATTGAGTCTTTTGATGATTA
The DNA here is from genome assembly GCA_045123895.1 of Agathobacter sp. Classification (GTDB taxonomy): domain Bacteria; phylum Bacillota; class Clostridia; order Lachnospirales; family Lachnospiraceae; genus Roseburia. The sequence continues at coordinate 85,499 of JBGVKW010000012.1, read as the reverse complement.
TGAAAAAAATTGTATAGGAGAAAAAGTTGGAAAGATTTTTACATACAAGGATGTTCAAGTTCCAAAAGTAGGAGAACAGTTCAAGGCTTTTTATTCTGTAGGTTTTGATTTTAGAACTCAGTCTAATGTTCCTGTTCTTGAAGAAATACAAGTTATTCCTTTTAAATAGTTAGCAATCCTTTTTCATTGGATTCAATACATATAAGGGAAGAATTTTTATTCTTCCCTCACTCCTAGAAAAGAGGTTATTTATGAATGAAGTTATTCCTGAAACTGTCACGGATGGGCTACTCGCTGTTCAAACTGCTGGACAAACTGTTTTTGAAAATACTAACGGTTCTTATGAAACTTTAGGTATTGCAGGTATGTTTGTTTTAGGTATTTTATCCGGTCTTATTTTATTTAAAATATTTAGTGCTAAATGGCATAGTTAGGAGTTAATATGAGTGCTTTTCTTAGTGATGAGTTTACAAGTCTTATTGAAATATTTAGTTGTGGTTTAGGGCTTGGTTTTACGATTGGGTTTATTGCGTGGGGTGTCGGTTTCGGCTTCTATGCATTAATCAAGTGGTTCAAAATGAGCTAATATATATTTTGATGGAGGTATTACAATGGATAGTATTAAAACAGCTATGGATACTGCTTTTAGTGCAGTACAGACAAATGTTACTGCAATGATTACATCATCTGCGCCTTATGCTCTCGGTGTAATTGGTACTGTATTAGCAGTTACTATTGGAATCAAAGTCTTTAAGAAGTTAACTTCTCAGGCTTAATTCTTTCTTAATTCTTAGCCTTTGATTTTTTCAAAGGCTATTTTTTTTTTTTTTTTTTTTTGAGGTGCTTATGATAGAAAATATAAAAAAATTTTTGTTATTTCTCATAATTGTTTTTTTAATTGTAATAGATATTAATTCAACTTATGTTTTTGCTTCTTCTGTTGATGTTCCTAGTGATGGAACTGTTTCAGGTGAAGCGTTAGGATGGCTTTTCGATTTGATTGGTATTCACGTCGATACTTCTGATTTTGATTTAGAACATCTCATATATACGGATTCTCAGATAGAATCTAATAGAATTAAAGGTATTAATAGTTGTTATGATTCTACTGTTAGTACTTATGGTGATGATATTTTACGTGATTGTTCAAGTCATCCTGAACTTGATTTGAATAATGATGGAATTTACGGTTATAACGATGCTGAATTGAATTATGAGTTTTTGTGTGGTAGTGCGCCTAGTCAGATTGCAAAGTTAAAAGACAGTTTAAGTAATGTAGATGCTGACGGGAATGTTACTGTTACTGATGACCAAGTGCGTTGGTTAGCACAATATTGCAATATGGTTGTTGGTAATAATCAGGTTGGTTCTCAGACAATACATAGTGGTACTAAAACTATATACGAAGTTGGAGATTCTTTTACTCTTGATTGTGATTATTATATATATGCTGACTATTACAAAAAATGGCTTGATTATTCAGTAGATATGACTTTGCATATTACAGAGTGTGGTCCTTATCCTTTGCGCATTATTCCATCTTTTGTTACTGATACTGATGGACGTACTCAATGTATGTGTTATATTGTTTCAAATAGTCCATTTAGATTAATAATTGATGAATGTACTGTGGGGGGTGAATCTGTTACTTCTTACTGCAATAATCCTATTGGTAAAGATATTAGTTATTTTAGTTCTTATGGTGAACTTTATTATACTCAGTTATTTTCTTCTAATTCTTTCACTAGTTCTACTAAAGACTTGCAAGTTTATATGCATAATTCTTTTGTTAGTGTTGAGGATTGTAGTGGTAGAGCGCCTTATTTTAGTTATTGGCTTAATAAGTGTATTGATATTGAAAACACCTTAGTTGGTTCTGTTCTTTTAGGGAAATATCAGGGTGATTTGCTTACATCAAAGGTTCTTGGTCAGGATTTGCCTATTGATTTACCTGATGTTATTTCTTTGCCTACTTCTGATACTATTCAGTTGGGAGCTGAGGCTGGTTTACTTGCTGGGCAAGAACTTGCACGTGATAGTGTTGTTGATGCTATTGCTGATGGTCTTATTACTGTTAAGGATATTGCAGACTCTTTAGTTATTCCATTACCTATTAATCCACCTATTGAGGATGAAAAAGAGGAAGATTTAGTTGTCCCTATTGTTCCAACTTTGCCTGAACTACCTGATTTACCTCTTGACGTTTTTAATTCGTTAAGTGATATTACTCATAAATTCCCTTTCTGTATTCCTTTTGATATGGTTAATGCATTTAAGAGTACATTTACTAGTGGTTCTAAGAGTCCTCCTAAAATAGATATGAATTTTGATTTATTGGGTAAACATTATACATTTACTACTGATTTTAGTTATTTCAATCCTATTATTCGTCTTTTTCGTGAAGGTGTTCTTTTATTGTTTCTGTTTGGATTAATTCAAGGTACTAGGAAATTTATTTCTTGGCAAAATGACTAAGGGGGTATTGATATATGGAAAAATTTTTAACAACTTTAATAAGTGTTTTCTCAGGTGCTGGGCTATTAGTTATTTTGGTTTTTTGTACTAATTTTCTTCCTGATAGCCCTTTTCAATCGTTTACTTCAGGTGGTGGAGTTTTTACTTCTCTAGCTAGTTATTCTTCCGTTTTGAATTGGTTTTTGCCCATCTCTGAATGTATAGCTATATTAGAGGGTTGGATTGCCTGCGTTTCTTTTTATTTTCTATGGCGATTTGTTTATAATCAGGTTACTAAAATGAGTAGTGGTGGTAGTGCTTTAAGTGAAATTTTAAGTAAATAGGAGATTAATATGATTAGTTTATTTTCAGGGACTCCAGGGAGTGGTAAGAGTTTGCATTTAGCTGAGTTATTGACCAATAGAATGACTTTTAAAAAAGCGCCTATTATTTCAAACTTTAATGCAAATTTTGACCATTTAAAAAAAATAAGGGGAGAGTATACATTCATTGACAATTCTGAACTCAATCCCAAAAAGTTAATACAATTTAGTAATGACTATTCTGAAAAGATTGGTAGGAGAGTGAAAGAGGGGGAGATTTTGCTTATTATTGATGAATGTCAGATTCTTTTTAATTCTCGTGATTGGGGTCAAAAAGACCGTATGGCATGGTGTAGCTTTTTTACTCAGCATAGAAAACTTGGTTTTGAAGTTATTCTTGTTGCTCAGTTCGATAGAATGTTAGATAGGCAAATTAGATCTTTGATTGAATACGAGTACATACATAGAAAAGTGTCTAATTTTGGTATTCAGGGCAAATTTATGAGTCTTTTCTTTGGGGGTAAACTTTTTGTTTCTGTCAAAGTATGGTATCCCATGAAAGAAAAAGTCGGTTCTTCTTTCTTTGTATTCAAGAAAAAATACTCAAAAATTTATGATACGTTCGCCTTATTTAATGTTCCTAATTGCTGATTTTTGTTGTACGCAAAGGGGGCAAGGGGGTTCCCTTGCGTGCGACAAAAAAAAGCTATTTTGCTTTACACAAGGGGAAGAGATGATACACTTTGGGTTGTGGTGGGCTTCTGATTTTGAAGACCTCCGCAAGCCTTAGTGAATCACTCTTCGGGTTCATTGTGTCAAGCCAAATCGATTTTTTTTGTTACATTTTTTTTCTTTTTGTTGATATTTATAAAAAAGGAAATCTCCCTAATACCAATGGGGAGATTTCGTCTCATTTTTGAGAATTTAGGAGTGATTTATTGTATTATTTATCTGCAAATGATTCTTTAAATAATACTTATTCTATTGATAATTTAGTTATAGAATATAATCTTTACTGTAATGTCGATACATTAATTAATGTTATTCAGGATTCAAAAACTGATTCTATGAACTATTGGGAAAAGCTTAATTGTTCCAAGTGTTCTAAATTTTCATATTATAGCAATCTTATACATTTTGATGATGGTATTACTTTAAAAATTGGAAAGTATTCTTTATATCTTGAAAATAAAAAAAAGTATGAAATATTACCAATTTTTTGTGTTTTGGTTAATCCTAATAAACATTATGAAAAAGATTCTTTTAGTATTATTTTAGAAATTATTAAACAATATTGCGTCTCAGGTCGCTTAGTAAAATATGATTTTGCTATTGATTTTTCTATTCCTTTGAATGATATACAAGTCTTTTCTTCTAGAAAAGAAAAAGGTCTTTGTAAAGGAACTAGGTATTATGGTCAACGCAATAAAAACGGATATTGTAAGATTTACGATAAAAAAAAGGAGTTGAAATTAGATGGAGTTGAAAACCTTACTCGAGTTGAACATACTTGTTCTTCGATTTCTCCTTTATCTCTTGAGTGCTTATCAATTGCCGATTCTTCTTTTCATAGTGACATTGGTTCTTTGTCTGCTAGTAGAAGGGCACTTGTACAGGCACTCATTCGACTAAAGGAAAATAATATTGATTATGATGATATTATTGATAGTATGGATAAATCTACACGTGCTAGATTATTGCCTTATCTATCAGGTAACAATTATAAAAAATATGAGTATGAATTAAATTTATTAGATGATTTGCTTCTGCAGTATAGTAATATTTTTAAATTTGATTATACTGATTCTAATGGATTTATGTCAGTTTGTGATGAACCTTTGCCTTTTGATTAATATATTTTATATTTAATTAAAATAATAAAAAATACTATAATTGCACCCAGTATGTATTCCCATATTGGGTGTTTATTTTTTTTAGAATAATCAGGCTTAATTCTATACATTGTCATTTTTCTTTTTCTCCTTTGTCGTTGTTTTAGTATGATAATTATAGCAAAATTTACTAGTTCCTTGTATAGGATCTATTAAATTTTGCGTACATATTAGACAAAAATTAATTTTTTTCTTGCAAAGTTAGTTTTAAAGTGTTATTGTTCTCTTGTGACAAGCACAAGAGTTCGTTAAACTTGTGTTTTGCGCACAGTTTATCGTCACAGTAAAAATACTAACGTGTGACGCTACGCTCTGCTTATTTTAATAATAAATAAGCTATCAATCAGGTGATAAACCTGTATATGCAAATTTAAGCCCATATACTAGCTTATAAAGCCTTGGATATATTAAAAATATCTTATTATATAAAAAAAGTCAAATATTAATTAATAATAATATAAAATAATAAAATATATATGTTCAAAAATGAAACAAAATCTCCCCATTGGTATTAGGGAGATTTTCATAAAAACACATATTAAATACACAAGCATTAATGTCTTGACAAAATGAACCCGAAGAGCGAGTTTAACGGCGTCACCAAGGCGACCAACCGGACGCCTTGACCCAGTGAAGCCTACTCACTCTTCCCCTTTTGTCAAGAATGAAAGCTTGTGTATTTGTGTCACGGAGCAGAGGCCCCATTTCCCCACTCCATAACACAACTACACAAGCCCTCTAACTATCCAAAAGAAAAAGAATGGTTTAACTATACGCAAAACAGTTATTTCACAAACAGACGTAGCTATTCGTGAAACATTCAGTGTTTTGCGCACAGTTTACAGTCACAATAATAATACTAACGTGTGATGTTTTGCCTTGATTATTTTGAAAATAAATAAGCTATCAATCGGATGATAATCCATTTACATTTCAAATTTCTCAACTGCTTCTATATCAATATCATTAATATAGTTTTTTAACTCAATAATTTTTTTATTCTGAGTCTCGTCTAGATTATAATTAAGCATTTCTGTTACAAGTTTATCAGCATTAGGAAAATCATAATCACGTACAGCATTCTTTATCTTTAAAATCATTTCATCTATTGAATTTTCTTCATCATTTGATTTGTCTAAAGCATTTTCTGATGATATTTTATTCAAAGATTCCTTTATTGAACTTACCATTTTTCTCAAGCTGTCAATTAAAATATCGTTATTTTCTCTAATGAAATCAATATTTGTTTCTTTTCCTGCGAACTCAATCTTTTTCGCAAGATCTCCACATTGATCAGCACCAATGTTATAACACATACCTTTTACTGCGTGAACGTCAATAACATATTTTTTTAAATCAACATCAAAATTATTTTCAATTGAAGAAATGTATGAATTACAATTTTCCACAACTAGTTGTAATACTTTGATATACTCATCAAAACTGCCACCACATTGTGAAATTCCTTTTATTGTATCAATTCCGTTGATATATAAGATTTCAGTTTGTTCATCTTCTGATTGTTCAAAAAATACTTTTTCATTATCAATGGTTTCAATCAAAAACTGTTCAAGTTTATCAAACTCAATTGGTTTTTTTAAGTAATTATCAAAACCGGCAGACAATATTTCTTCTCTTACACCTTTTATAGCATTTGCAGTAAGTGCAACAATTTTAACTCTACCAGCTTTATAGTAATCTGAAACTTTGCGCAATTTTTGCATAGTCTCATACCCATCCATCTGTGGCATCATAATATCCATAAACACAATATCATATTCTTTTTGTTTACACATATTAATTGCATCTTTTCCATTATCGACTGTATCAGCAACTAAACCATAACATTCAAGCCCCTTGCTAATCACCTTTAAGTATTAGATTTTATATTAGATGTTGAGGAAATATCAATGTCACCAATAGGAGTCGAATCAGTAACAATCTGAGGCAAACAAACTGTAAAAGTTGAACCTACACCAGGTGTACTTGTAACAACAAGTTCTCCATCCATTAAATCTACATATCCTTTTACAATTGATAGTCCTAGACCAGTACCTTCTATTCCTGTACTCATACTACGATTTACTTGTTCAAAATCTTGAAAAATCGTATTGAAATTCTTTGTATCTATACCGATACCACTATCTTCTACTTTAAGACATAAAACATTTACATTTTTTGTATCGACAAACAAATTAACACTTAACTTCACAAAACCTTTTTCCGTATATTTTACAGCATTGTTTAAAATGTTAATTAAAATCTCTTTTATTCTAACTTCATCACTATACAATATCTTTGGAAGATTTGGACTAATATCATACTCAAATTCTAAACCTTTTTTATCAGCAAGAGCTTTGATTTGAACTATAACGTTTACAAGCATCTTTTTAATTTCATATGTATCATTTACTATCTCTAATTTGCCTGATTCAATTTTTGAAATATCTAAAATTTCGTTAATAATTGATAACAGATTATAAGAGGATTTTCTAATATTCTCAACATACTCAATATTTTCTTTGTCAATCTTATTTTTAAGCATTATTTCAGAAAAACCAATTATTGCATTCATTGGTGTTCTAATCTCATGAGACATTTTTGCAAGAAAAATGGTTTTTGCCTGATTTGCAGCTTCTACCTTAAGGTTAGCCTCAGCAAGCTCATTATTCTTCTCTTCTAACTGTTTCATAGCCAACAGAAGTTTCTGATAATCGGGAGTTTCTAACTCAAACATTATCAATACATTTCCAATAGAAAACATAAACATCAAAATAAGTGTATGGTTTACAAAAAATACTTGTAAGAAATCACCTAATAATAGGATAACTACAAAACAAAATAGCGAGAAAAACTGTTTATCAGAAAGTTTTTTTCGATTTCTAAGAATTTTAATTGCACCATAAATAACATAATACAGTGGAACCAAATTTGAAATTACGAAAGCTTTTCCATATACATAGTTACCACTTGAATTTACATAAAAATAAAAGTGAAAAAAGACATTCAAAATAAGGCTTAATATATACAATACTAAAATTGAAATGTTAAGCTTTTTTTCAAATGCATTTGAAGTTTTATCAATGATATATATGACACAGTAACGAGAAAAACCGTATGCTAAATATACAAATGTAATATAAAACAGCGCATTAGTAATATTTGAAACAATTGGCGGAAAAATTGTCGGGTTACTAATCATATACGAAGCTAATATATCAAAAAAAATGGTTACTAATATACCAATAGCATTAATTCTAAACTGAACATTCGCCTCATTTACCACTTTAAATTCACGAAAATGATATATTAATGTGATAACTGTAAAACAAACAGCTGCAAGTTCAAAATCAATATTATATATTAAATTCATAATAATTCACCTTACAAACTATTTTTTTACCATGTTTCTATATTGAATTATAAGATCTGCCGCATCTTCAACGGAAATTTTACTTGTATTAATACACAAATCATAACTGCGGGAATCCCCCCATTTTTTATTTGTATAATAATTATAGTAGCTGGCTCTTTGTTTATCCGTCTTTAATATTAATTCTCTTGCCTTATTTGATGTTAAATCAAGGCGCTGACTTATCCTATTTATTTTATCGTCCATTTCAGCCCTAATAAAAATATTGATACAATTTTTATTATTTTCTAAGGCATAATCAGCGCAACGTCCAACTATTACACAACTCTCCTGTGATGCAATCTTTTTAATGGTTTCAAACTGAGCAAGAAATACTTTCTGATTTAATGGCATATCTAGAAAAGGTGTAGAAGTAAATGATCCCCCCGAACAAGTATCAACAACAAGAGAATATAAAAAACTACTTGTTGGTTTTTCGTCATTATTCTCGAAAATATCCTGACAATATCCAGATTCCTTAGATGCTATCTGTAGTAATTCTTTGTCGTATAGATTAATTCCAAGCTTTTTGGCAAGTATCTCCCCAACTTGTTTTCCAAAGCTTCCAAATTCACGACCTATAGTATAAATTTCATTTCCCCCCATAATTGTGCCCCCTTTAGAAAAATTATCTATTTAAATTATATAACATTTTTAATAATTTTTCAAAATATTCAGGTAAAGGAGCAGAAAATTCTAAATATTCATTTGATTTTGGATGAACAAATCCTATAGTCCTTGCATGTAAACACTGCCCCTTAAGATTTTTATACTTAGTCTTTCCGTTAAAATATAGTTCATCTCCTAATAATGGATGATTTATACTGGCCATATGAACCCTAATTTGATGTGTTCTACCTGTTTCAAGCTTAAACTGAACATAAGAATAACCCTCAAAACGTTCAAGCACTTTGTAATGAGTAATTGCTTCTTTGCCGTTTTTATAATTAATTGCCATCTTTTTTCTATCAATTGGATGTCTGCCGATTGGTGCATCAATTGTTCCTTCATCCTCTTTAATAACCCCTTGGACAATACCTACATAGATTCTATTGCATGAATGATTCTTTATTTGTTCTGCAATTTTAATATGACTATCGTCGTTTTTGCATACAATAAGAGAACCTGTTGTATCCATATCAATTCTATGTACTATTCCAGGTCTGATTTCTCCATTAATTCCACTAAGAGAATCTTTACAATGATACATAATTGCATTCACCAAGGTATCTGTATAATGTCCTGCTGAAGGATGAACTACCATACCCTTTGGTTTATTTACTACTAGTACATCATCATCTTCAAATAAAATATCAAGTGGAATATTCTGAGGTATAATCTGTGTTTCTACAGCATCAGGAATAGTAACAGAAACTATATCCTCTTCTTTCAATCTATAATTTGATTTCTGTACCTTATCATTTACCAAAATTTGATTATCTTTAATTAATTTCTGAAAAAAAGAGCGAGAAATATCAGGATAAATAATATTCAAATATTTATCCAGTCTTTCTCCCTCTTGATCAGCTAATACTTCAAATGTATCTGTTTGCATAATTTTCTTCCAATATATTTATTATTTTTTCTTTGTGATTTGCTCAAAATCTTCTTCTTTATAATAAAACAGACCAAGCAAAATCAAACCAAATGCAGCCACAGTAACGTATATATCGGCAACATTAAATATAGGAAAATCTATTAGTTTAAAATAGAAAAAGTCTACAACATAATTATTTACTACTCTATCGATAAGATTTCCAATTGCACCACTTACAAATAATAATAATACAATATTTAATAGTCTAAATCTCTTATTATCTGGAATCCTTTTATACCAATATGTAATAAATATAACAGCAATTATTGTGATTACTGAAAAGAATACCATTTTAGCCCTCAAAAACGCCATAGGATGCTCTGTCCAATATTCAAATTTAAATAAATTGTTTAATAATGATAAAATATCAACACCAAATGCTGCGCTTCTATTTTCGAGATATCTAAACTCAAATACTCCTGAAATTAATTCATAACTTTGTTTAGCTGAATCTCGTAATTTAATAACAGCTAAATATTTAGTAATCTGGTCTAAAACAACTAAAATGATTACAGCAATTGATGCTGTAATCATTTTTTTACAACTCTTCTTCTCTATAGTATTTCCCATTATTACAATGTTGCTCCTGTGATAGAATCCATAATACTAGAAAAATCTCCTGAGATATCAACACCATTAGGTGTAGCCAAGAAAATATAGTTTGATATTTTCTGTAAATTTCCTTGTAATGCATATGTAGAACCAGATGTAAAATCGATAATCCTCTGAGCCATATCTACATCTAAACCTTCCATATTAATTACAACTGTTTTTCCATTTAATAATGTATCTGTGATTTCAATTTCATCTTCAATTGATGTTGGTTTAATTACACATACTTGCATTGCTGTTCCCTGCTTTCTTGATGATTTAGATATTGGAGTAATCTTGGAACTAGTTTTTACTGGTTTTTCTTTTACAGTATTTTCTCTTTTCGTATAAGAAACTGGCTCCTCTTCATCATCCTTATCTTTTTTTCCAAAAAATCTTCTTGGTGCTTCTTCAGGTTCATCCTCTAAATAGTAGTCTTCATTGTCGAATTCATCTTCATCATCAACGTTCAGACTCATAGCATCCAAGATTTTATCCATAAATCCCATTATTTCTATCCCTACCTTAAATATTATAATTTCTCTCTCCGAATATTCCAGTTCCTACTCTGACCATAGTAGCCCCTTCTTCAATAGCGACCATATAATCTCCTGTCATTCCCATTGAGAGAACATTCATAGTAACATTATCTATGTTTTGCTTATCTATGTCAACCGATAATTGCTTTATTTCCCTAAAGTATTGACGATTATCCTCAGGATTTTCAACAAAAGGAGCTATTGTCATCAGCCCTTTAATTCTTATATGATCAAGTTTTGATATACTCCTAACTAACTCAATAGCTTCTTCTTTTGATGTTCCGAATTTTGATTCTTCCTGTGCTATATTAACTTCAACAAGAATATCACAAATAACATCTTTCTTCACTGCCTGTTTCTGAATCTCTTCTGCAAGCCTAAGCGAATCAACAGAGTGAATAAGAAAACATTTATCCACAATATATTTTACTTTATTTGTCTGTAAATGACCTATCATATTCCATCTAATATCCTTTGGAAGCTGTTCAATTTTATCACACATTTCCTGAACTTTATTTTCGCCAAAATCACGTATTCCTTCATCGTAAATTGTAGAAAGCATCTCCACTGGTTTTGTCTTGCTAACTGCAATTAACGTAACTTCTGATCTGTCCCTATTTGCTGTTTTACATGCAGCTTCAATATTTTCTTCTACCTGACGCAAATTTTCTCTTAACATAATACCACCCTTAATTTATTGTTTGATTTTCTACTACAGAACTTCCATCCAATGCAATATGATCATACAATGCAACACCATATTTTGTACCTGTTTTTATTATTGAATAATCATTATTCTTAGATAAAATTTCAATATATTTAAATACAGCATAGCCTTTATTAATATTATAAACACCAATTAGTTTATCCTTATCATTACCAACTGTATAAGTCTTCGTAGAATCTTTCATGATAAGAACATCTCCATCATCAATATATTCATCATCAATATAACAATAATTATCCGTTTCATAAAATATAGTTGGAACTACTCTTCTTGCCCCGCCTTCTGCTGAATAATCCTGTATCATTATACATGAATCACTTGATTCTCCACCAGAAATTATACATTCTTTTGGAATTGTATAAAATTCTTTTTCTGTAATAGCAGAATTAGGAATTTTTAATCCTGTCTCAGAATTTAAAACCAATTCAATATTTGTAAAACGCTGATTAATATATCGTATCATGGAATTATTTAAACTTAAATTTAAAAAGTACTTTCCATCCTTTTTTATTACGGAAAAACTTACATTGGTTGTAAAGTCATCTTCACAAAATCGTATCTTTAAATAACTTTTATCACTTAATTCATCAATTATACTTTTAGGTACATTAATAATTACATTCCAATTTTCACTTGTAACCAGTTTATAGACCGGGTCTAGCTGATTTACATTCGACTCATTGCCTAGGCTTGTCTCTTTAAGATTTGTATTTTCAAAATCATCTATAGTAAAATTATCAGTATTGACTTCTTCATATCCATCAATTCCATAATACAATATTCCTGTTTCATTTGCATAATAAGTATAAAATGTATTATTTGACTGTGCCTGTCCTACACTTTCACCTAAATTATTCAATGCATTTCTATTCATCGTCTGTGTTAGTGATGATAATAAATCCTGTTTAAAACCATATACCTTCGAGAATTGATTGCCATTATATGTAGAAATAAAAGAATTTATATCTTTGTTATATTTCTTTTTAGCATCTTTAGTAAGCGTCTCTCCAGAGTTATTTTCCTGTGTGATTTTTTCTGAAACATTGCCTTTAGTATCAATTGAATAAATCAAATCACCAACACATACTTTTGAAGTATTTCCAACATAATAATCGACTTGTCCCGATTCTTCAGCATAATAAACTGATTCCTCTCTTAAAATCATCCCCCTGTATATATTATTAGTTGCAATTTTTCCCTGTGAAACCTCATATTCTGAAATGGTATTTGAAGTTAAAAAACTAAATAAATGAAAAATTACATAAATTATTATTACAAAAAAGACAATAAATCCAATATTTAAATTAATGGTTCTATGAAATTTTATAACATTATCATTTTTCGCCACAAATACTCTCCTTAAAAATGGGGTGTGAATAAACACACCCCAACATAAAAATCATTAATTCTTATAATGCAACAACAACTTTTGCCTTTGCACATTCAGGTAAATCATCAATATTTCTAGAAACACATAAAATGAATCTTACCTTAAACTTCTCACTTATAACATCTAATTTCTCAATAGCCTGTGTTATTTCTGTATCGGTACTAAGGGATGCAATTGTAAGAAAACTATCTAAAAACATATCCTCTAAATCATTATCCTGAGAAACAATACCACAAATAAAACCTAAAAACTCATCACAATTAGTGATTGGAAAATCCATAACATTGATTAACCTTACCTGGTTATTCAATTCATACATATGTTTCTGGCTCTTATCAAGATAAACAATATTACCTGATTTATTAGCAACAGAACTGTTTACTCGATCCAATAATTCCTTTGTCTTTCCTTTTCCTTTTTCTCCGCAAATAATTTCAATCATGGTCTACTCCTCCTGTGGATATATTGTTATTTTTAATAAAATAGTACTAATAATTTACTTATATTATAGAATATTTCACTATAAAACTCAATGACTAATTAGCAAAGCCAGATAAAATCTCGTTCATTAACAAATACAGATTACTTTTACCATCAGCCTTAAAAACAATACTAATTATTCTCTGCCCACTACTATTCTGACTGTACAAACACAGACAATAGCCAGCGGCATTTGTTGTACCCGTTTTACCACCAATAACAGTTACATTCTCAGGTGCAGTATATGCTCCTGTCAAATATCCGCAAGTATTTCCAAAATCATTTTTGACTTCCTTTCCAGATGCAGATGTATAAACAGCCTGATAGTTTTTTGTACTTATTATTTCAACAAACTTTTCAAGTGAAACGGCATTTGAAAAAATAAGATACATATCATAAACAGTTGTATAATGATTATCATCCGGAAAACCACTAGGATTTACGAAGTTACTATTTGTACATCCCATCTTTTTTGCTTCCGCATTCATTACCTGTGCAAATGCTTCTACACTTCCAGAATAATATTCCGCCAAAGCAATTGCAGCATCATTTCCACTTTCAAGCATTAATCCATAAAGAAGCTGCTCAATAGTTATGACATCTCCTTCTTTCAAACCACATATTGATGAAGATGCGCCAGGATTAACTGCATTATTTGACACAATTACTGTATCAGAAAGATTACAATTTCTAATAATAATATATGCAGTAAGTATTTTAGTTGTACTAGCAGGATATAATTTTTTAAATAGATTCTGACTATACGTCACCTCTTTAGTATCAAGATTAAAACAACCGGCTCCATCTGCAACAGATGAGGTTGTCTTATCCTGTCCAAAATTAATATCCAATGTTACACATTTATTAGCTGCAAAAAAATCATGACCACCATAACCAGATATAAAATCTGTATTAGCAGTATCATATTGATTATCAATATCCTTACCACATGCGGTCATAAAAACAGCTGCTATGCAAATAAAGCACAGCAGACTTTTAATCTTATTAATTCTACTTATACATTTCACGCCAATCCAAATCTCCTCTGTCAAGTGATAATATAAGCAACTCTGCCGTAGCAAGATTTGTTGCTAATGGAATATTATGCTCATCACATATTCTAAAAATATTATTCACCTCAGGTTCATGTGGCTTTGGTTTTAATGGATCTCTTAAAAAAATCACTAAGTCAATATCATTATGCTCAATCTGAGCTCCAAGTTGCTGCACTCCACCTAAATGTCCCGCAAGATATTTGTGTACTGACAGATTAGCAACTTCTTCAATTAGTCTTCCTGTTGTACCTGTTGCATAAAGTTCATTTTTACTTAGTATTCCCCTGTATGCTATACAAAAATTCTGCATTAATTTTTTCTTTGAATCATGTGCTACTAGTCCTATATTCATAAGAACCTCCCACCTAATATTTTTTCGGTTGTAAACCAACATTAAGAACAAATCCCATACCCATATATAAGGATACAAGTGAAGTTAGACCATAACTTACAAAAGGTAATGGTATACCTGTATTTGGCATTAATCCAGTTGCAACACACATATTAATAAAACTCTGAAATCCTACCAATGAAGCCATACCACAACAAATTAATTTACCACTAAGGTCCTTAGCTTTTCTTGCAATTAATATACACTCCAAGATAATCATCAATAATAGTATAATGATGGCCATTGTTCCAACAAAACCTAATTCTTCACCTGTAACGGCAAAAATAAAGTCAGTCTGAGGTTCAACAATATAGTTACTATTCTTCATAGACGTTACTACAGAGTTATTTAATCCCTTTCCCCATAACTGTCCAGAACCAATCGCCATAATTGAATTTTGTTGTTGATATGCAGTCTCTGAATATGCTGAATTAGAAGGATCTAACCATGCCATAATTCTCTTAATTGGATAATATTTTTTCACAAGCGTATCAGCATGCATAAAAATGTAACTAATCGCAAAAATACATACCGGCAAAGTTACACCCAAAACCGTTACTATTATTCTATAACTTAACCCACTAATAAACAAGAGTACAATAAAAATTAATCCAGTTAAAATTGTTGTAGAGTTATCTGGCTGAGTAATTATAAAAAATAGAGGAATACCAACTAATACAAATGACATTACCAATGTTTTTGCTGTATTAATTTTTTCTTCATAAATCATAAAGTACATGGAAAAAAATAGAATAATAACTATTTTTGCAAGCTCCGAAGGCTGAAATCTAATTCCTGCAATTTCAATCCAACGCTGCGCTCCACCAGCACTTTTACCCACAATTTCAACTAACAATAGTAAAAATATGATTCCTATGTAATAAAACCATACGAATTTAAGGAGAAATGAATAATCAATGAGTGAAATAGCAATCATTATTATCATTCCAACAACAAATCCCAATATCTGCTTACTCTGTACAGATTTTTGAGCACTCCCTATAATAAAAATACCCAATATTGTAAGGGCAACTATATAAAATACTAACTGAAAATGATAGTTTCTCAAATTGTAACGCTTTATCATTTAATACTCTCTTTTCTCATCTCTTCTGATGATTTTAATATCATAACAATCATCAGAAATATTTAAATGTTTATTTATTACTTCTTTTATCTCTTTTTTAACTTGTTGCATAGTTTTGGAGGAACAATACAACTGTTCATTCTGCATCGTTAACATAATCCTGTTCTTTGCCATCTCTTTAGTGTTATGAAAAAAAATACTCATCATTATTCCTTCCCTAAACACATAATTTTTTTGATATAAAAACAAAATTCGATTTTGATTTAGTTTTTATTTCAAGCAAAGGTATCCCTTTATTCTGACAGATGATAACATTCTTATCCATGGGAATTGATCCTATAATATTTATAGACAACAAATCTGAAATATCTTTTAATGAAAGCATCTGTTTTCGTTTGATAAGTTTTTCATCGTATGCATTAACAATTACACCTATTATATTATAGTGAAGAGAATCTAGTAGGCTTATACATCTTTGAGCATCCTTTATTGCAGAGATATGTGGCGTTGTAACAATAACCACATTGTCGGCAGAAGAAACTGAAAACCAGAATCCACTGTCAATCCCTGCCGGACAGTCTATGAGGCAATAATCAAATTCTTTTTTTAATTCATTGACTAAAACTCTAAAACTAGCCTCATATTTTCTTACTTTTTCAAACTTCAATGAAGCAGGAATAACATACAAATTGGGATAATTCTTTATCCTAATAAGAGCCTGCTTCAACCTACATCTGTTACTTAATACATCTAACAAATCATAGTTTATTCTATCCTCAACACCCATAACAAGATCTAAATTTCTAAGCCCCATGTCGGTGTCTAACATGACCACTTTTTTATCTAACTGTGAAAGTCCAACTCCGATATTGGAAATAACTGTTGTTTTCCCAACACCGCCTTTTCCTGAAGTGAAAACAATCGCTTCACCCACAAAAATTAACCTCCATTAGTTATATATTATTATAGATATATTAAAAAGCTTTTAAATGAATTTCACCATCAATAAATTGTGCAATTCTTGGTGATGGTTTACGTTTTTTTAAAGCCTTTTTTTTAGTTTTAGGGACATTTCCCAAAATAGAACCAATTCTAAAATTCTCTGGCCAAAAATCATTTGCTCTGATAAATGGTTCAATGGCTGATGGATCATTTCCAGCTAATGCCTGTCCCAATAAAGAACCTAAAACAATTATACTTCCACCAGCTTTTACAATAGCTCCCTCTGAGACATTGCCATTAATAACAATATCTCCAGAACCGAAAATTTTTTCTCTTACTGTAACATCTCTATTAATAAATAAACAGTTATTTTCTTTCTTATTGTTTATGAGATGTTCTTCTTCATAAGATTTTTTTTCAGCAAGCGCTTCCTTTATGACATTATTCTCAATAAGATGTGTAACATGGATGGTTGTATATTCTTCGATTGCATCCATAATTATGTTACTTTCCCTATCTGATAAATCTCTTCCTTCTATGGTAATAGCAATAGACTCGCTACCAAAAAAGCGCTCTGCCTCTTTAAATTTATTCACTATATGTGACAGAAGTTCTCCAAACTCCATTGAGTCATCAAGAACAACTGTCATATAGTTTTTACCACTTTTTAAAACTACAGGTAAAGACATTCTCCCCTCCAATTAATCAGTTACTGTATTAGATGAAGATGTATTGACACCAGAGGCCTTCAATGCAAGTATCTCATCCAATGTCTGTTGCTGATAATAATAAGAAATTATATTTCTAGTTGCAGATGCAGCATTATGTGAACTGTATCCAAATGATATTCTTGTTGCAACAGAAATCTCTGGGTTATTATACGGTGCGTATCCCACAAATAACGCATGGTTTGGTCGTGTTTCCACCTGCTGGGCTGTACCCGTTTTTCCTGCAACTTCAATTGTAAAACCATCAAAACTATCAAGATTCTCAACAACCATTCGCATTCCCATATGAATAGAATTCCATTGATCATCACTTAATGTTCCAGAAATATCTTCATATTTAGGAGTATAACTTGCTATTTCTTTTCCAGAATTATCGACAATTTTACTCATTAGCTGATAATCGTATAATTTTCCCGAAACTACACCTGTTACATATCTAGATAAAGCAACCGTTGTAAAGTTATTATTTGACTGTCCAATTGCAGCCATAACAGGATATTGAGTAGCAATATCCGGAGTCTTTTCAACAATCTCTATTCCAGTTTTTTCATCTAATCCATAAATTGATGCATACTTTTGAATATACGATATACCCTTTGCATCATCGTATGTTCCGGTATCTTTTGTGGCTAAACGATGACCAACTGTATAATAATATATGTTACATGAATCCCTAATCGCCTCAGAAACATTGATTTTACCATGCGTATTTGGATATACCCAACATTTTGGCTGGTTACTTACCTCAAAATACTGTCCTGTACATTCAATTTTTGAAGTAGTATCTATAACACCTTCTGCAAGTCCCGCTGTACTTGAAATCATTTTAAATGTTGAACCAGGCGCGGTTTTCTCTTGAGTTGCATAATTCCACAATGGATTTGATTTATCTTCTCTGAGTTTTTGATAATACGCTGCATCAACTCCATTCGCAAGCTTATTATTATCAAATCCAGGATAACTTACAATAGCCTTTATCTGACCTGTATTAATATCAGTAATTACAGATGAGCCTGTACATGGATCAAGTGCAAGCTGTGCAGGTGTAATTTCAATATTGTTAATCTTATCCATCAAAAAGCTATAAGAACTTGTCTGACCGGATGCAATCGAACTAACCGTTGCATCATCATAATCCAAAACACCCTGGTCAAATAAAATAAGACATAACTGTTGACCTGAAATCATTCCAGAGTTAACCATGTATTTATATATTATTTTTGAAAATCCCTTATTTGTAACCATATCTGCTTTGATATAATCACACAACGCAGAAAAAATTTCCGAAGAATCTGCATATTTTTGATCAACATCTAATAAACTTATATCAATCCACTGCTTAGATATACAATATTTCAAATAATCTCTTGGACTAATATTACCAGCCTTCCAAGAAATATATGTATCATCATTTTCATCAATTTCACCCGATAAAAGAACACCATTTTCTTTTAATGAAGCCATTACCAACGTAAAATAGTCTAATTCCTGTTCGGAAAGCTGATTTACTGTCAAAGCATTTGAACTATTTAATTGATTTATAATACATGATAAAGCCGCTTCTTGTTGACCTGAAAAAGCATTATATACTGCCTGTTCTGTTGCTGATGCATCACTGGCATTAAAATGCTCCAAATCAACTACATTATTGTCAATCAAAGCAAAATATACATCCGAAATTGGAATATCTCCAGACTGTATTTTGGAATATACAATTCCAGCTATTTCCTGCTCTAACAATTTGTATGTAGCTTCCTGCAGCTTAACATCTATACTTAGATATAAGTCACTTCCTGCAACTGGATCCTTATTACTAATTACCTCAGTAATCTTACCTACGTTATTTACATAAATCTGTTTTTCTCCGTTCTTACCACGTAAATACTTTTCGTAGTATTGTTCCAATCCGGATTTTCCTACTATATCATTTGTAGTATATGTCTTATCTACTTTTGATAATTCGTTATATTCGTCTGTGGAAATCTTACCGGTATATCCAATAAAAGAAGAAATATATTCACTGTAATTGTATTTTCTAATAGTATCCTCTTCTATTGAAATTCCAGTAAGTCTGTCTGAATGCTCATTCATATATGCAACAATTGTATCATTAACATCCTGAGCAATCGTAGTTGTCATATATTTTGAATAACGATTTCCTTTAATCGCATAACGTACTACAACAATGTCATATAACATTTGTTGATCATATTCTTTGTTAATGTCAAAACATTCTGATGAATCTGAAGCAAGATATTCAATAATCTGTTCAGCCGTTGCATTCGCTTCATCAAAACCAAATGTTTTATTATATTCGAGGTCATCATAACTATTCTGACCAAAAACATCCGCCAAAAATCTCTTTAATGAACTTCCCGAAACATTATAGCTGTATGTACCATCTTCATTTAAATCGATTGCAAAATCATTATATATTGAGCCGCCATTATTCTTTATTACACTAATAATCTCAGCCAACTCTTCATTCAATTCCTCATTTTTAACTGAAGTACTTGTATACTCTCCATTATCAGAAATAACCACAGAGTAAGCAAGCTGATTATATGCAAGCAAATTTCCATTACAGTCATATATATTTCCTCTTGTTGCATCCACAGAAAGAGTTTTTTTAATTAACATTGCAAAGTTATTCTGATAGTCAGCTCCATTAATTATCTGCAAAGAAAACACTCTTTCTATTATTATTGCAAATAGTAAAATCATTACTATTGCTAAAACAAATAATCTAGAACCGAAAAAATTCTTTAAATATTTCTTTATATCATAAATCAAATTTCTTTGCGCTCCTTTTTTCGTATGATTCAAGCCATTGATTAATCTTTAAGAATACAAGATATAATCCTATACTTACCACCATTGTATAAATTAGTTCTGGAATAATAATTGCTTTTAAATAGTACCAAAACATAAATTTTCCACGAAGCAAAAACATGGAAAAATACACAGCAAAATTACAAAGCAAATCACTTCCGCTAATCAAAAGCATTGGAAGTTTAATATCATCCGGATAGAATCTTTTTTCAAAATAACCGTTTATATATCCGACATACATATAGATTAAAGCATATTCTCCCAAATATGTTCCGCAAAAAATGTCTATAACCAATCCACAAAAAAATCCAACCCATAATCCCTCTTTTTTTCCACGCATAAATCCAAATGAGGATACAGCAATTATCAAAAGGTTAGGTACAATATTTGCAAACGCTAATGCCTGAAATACCGTAGTTTGCAAAACAAAACAAACGGTTATTATTAAAAATATAACCAGTTTACGTCGCATTTTTATCTCCAATTCTACTATTTATCTTTATCCGAAGACGAATCATCTTTTACATTTTTTATATTTGTAATAACCAAAACATTTTCAATATGTTCAAAATCAACAACAGGAGTTATTGTTCCTGACTTTGTAAGATTATTAGAATTCTTCTCAACTGATGTAACATATCCAATCAAAATTCCTTGCTGATACTCGTCTGAAACATAAGAAGTTACAACAGGATCTCCTATTTTAACCTGATTATCATCATCTTTAAGTTGTGAAAAGGTAATGACTTTGTCTTCGTTCATTGATTTAATTCCACCAGAAACATTTAAATTATCCTCTGTTGTAGAAACCATTCCGCTTACATTGCTAGAATCATCAATAATACATCTGACTTTTGCATAATTTTTACCAGCATCGGTGACAATTCCAACCAATCCACTTCCTGAAATAACATTCATTCCAACGTCAATACCATCATTTGTTCCCTTATCTATTGTAAATGTTGAAAACCAGTTTCCGCTATCCTTTGCAATAACAGAAGCCGCAACTTTATCATATGATGGATATTTTGCGTCCAAATCAAGCAATTCTCTATAATTATCTAATTCATACTGTTCTAACTTAACTGTATTAAGCTGTGTAGTAAGATCATCCACTTCAGCTTTCAGTTTCTCATTTTCAGCCATTACGTCTTCTAATGTCTTAAACTTATCTGCTTTTTCGGAAATGGTGTTTCCAATATTATTTATACCCTTCTGCATTGGCACAAAAATATATCCGGCAACATCTTTCAATGGACCACCAGATATATTAAGTGTAAGGCTTAGAAGAATAGCAGTGAAACAAACACCAGTCATAATAAGCAGTGTATATTTAGTTGGTATTTTTTTGCTTGTATTTCTACCTCGAAATTTTCTTCTCATATAAACCTCTTTCAATCTCTTCTAAATTATTTCTTTATACTAAACGGAAGACGTTTATATTTTGAATCAGATACAATTTTTATAAGTCCTCTTACAGAACTCTCTTCAGGATTTTCATTTCCAATTACTTTAATGTTAGTAATACTCTCAAATAACTCTCCTAAGCCATGAAGCATTGATCCACCTCCAGTAATATAAATTCCAGAGTGAATAATATCTTTTGCAAGTTCAGGTGGAGTCTTTTCCAAAATCATTTTTATTGAAGTACAAATATTTTCAAGATTTAATTTCATTGCTTCATATACTACTTCAGCAGTTATCTCTACCTCAATTGGAAGACCGCTTAATACATCTCTTCCAACAATAACCATTGAATCTTCTCTTCCTGGTAATGCTGAACCAATTGTTTCTTTAAGAACTTTTGCAGTTTTCTGACCTATTACGAGATTATATTCTTTTCTTATATAAGAAATAATTGATTCATCTATTCTATTACCACCAAAATGAAGCAAATCACTAAGAACAAGCCCACCAAGTGAAATAACTGAAATTTCTGTTGTGTCAGCTCCCATATCAACAATCATAATTCCAGTTGGCTCATTTACATCCAGTCCAAGTCCAACTGCGTCTGCTATTGGTTTTTCACATAACATAACTTTTTTAGGTTTTGATTTACTTTTGTAAAACAACTCATAAAATGCTCTTTTTTCAACATCTGTAATATCAGTTGGAACAGCAATGATAAACTCAGCATTTTTTACCTTCGCTTTCATTTTATGCTCAAGAAAATCAAAAATCATCAGCTGAAGAAAGTTATAATCAGCAATAACCCCCTCTACAACTGGAAAAATAACATTAATTGATTCCGGTGCTTTTTCATACATTGCATATGCTGAATCACCATACGCATAAATTTCATTCTTATTAATTACTGCTATAGCATTTTTTTCTAACATGGTTTTTCCGGAAGCCTTGGAATAAACCTTAAAATTATTGGTTCCCAAATCAATTCCGTAAACATTATTACTCATATTTTTCTCCCTCGTCTTCTGTTATATAAGATTATTTTCAAAGAAACTAAAATATTCATTATCACCTATTATTATATGGTCATTCAATTTAAGACCTAAAATAACAGCACCCTCAACGAGATTATCTGTTACTGCTATATCGTCACTACTGGGATTAGAATCACCACTTGGATGATTATGCAAAATCACAATCTTTGTTGCATCTCTCTCAATAGCTCCTTTAAAAACAGAGCCCGCAACAATCATTGAAGAATCAATTGCACCTTTTGAGATAAGCTTGTCACCAAGAAAATTATTCTTAGAGTCAAAATATGCACTAATTACAACCTCTACGCTCATATGTCTCATGGTTTCCATGAAATAATCCGCAATAGATTTTGGGTTATTCAACTTTAAAGAATACCCTCTTTTTGTTGTTGCAATCCTCTTAGACAATTCGCAGACTGCTTTAAGCTGTATCGCCTTTACTTTTCCAACACCAGGAATTTTTAACAAATCGTCATATGACATCTCATAAAGATTAAGCAGATTATTCTGCCTACCAGATAAAATATATTTTGATATATCCAGTGCTGAATATTCGCTAGTGCCATTTTTAATAATAATCGCCAACAAATCTGCATCTGACAATCCAGCTTCTCCAAATTTCAGAAATTTCTCATAAGGTCTTTCTGATATAGGTAAGTTTCTAATTTTTTCCATTTGCCCATTTCCTTTCTACTCCCAAACAGCAGAAAATATCTATTTCGGCAAACTAAATTTTATTTTAACACACCTAATCTAGCTTCACAAGATTTCTATCATAAAGTTTTTGCAAAGACATAAGAATACCAAGCTTTGCATGATACCATGTTAATCCACCCTGAAAATATACTGCATAAGGTGGCTTTACAGGACCATCTGCAGATAGTTCGATTGAAGAACCCTGTACAAAAGCGCCGGCTGCCATAATAACATCACTGTCATAACCCGGCATTGCCCATGGCTCTGGTGTTACATAACTGTCAACTGGAGCAGCGGCCTGAATACCCTCACAAAAAGCAATCATGGCATCTTTATTATTAAATTCTATAGCCTGTATGATATCATGACGGCTTTCTGTTCCATTTGGAACAACCTTAAATCCAAGCTTCTCATATATATTTGCGGCAAAAATTGCTCCTTTTAACGCTCCACTTACAACAGTTGGTGCAAGAAATAGTCCCTGATAAAATGACTGTATTACACCAAGTGAAGCTCCTACTTCTTTTCCTAATCCAGGAGAAGTAAGTCTATAAGCTGCATTTTCCACACATTCCTTTTTACCTGCTATATATCCACCAATAGGAGCAAGTCCGCCTCCCGGATTTTTTATTAGAGACCCAACTATCATGTCTGCTCCAACTTCCAATGGTTCTTTATCCTCAACAAATTCTCCATAACAGTTATCAACCATACAGATAACATCAGGTTTTATATTCTTAATAAAAGAAATTAACTCTCCAATTTTATCAACTGATAATGTAGGTCTTGTTGCATATCCTTTGGATCTTTGAATAGTTACCAATTTAGTTTTATCATTGATGGCGTTTCTTATTCCATCATAATCAAAATCTCCATTTTCAAGTAAATCTACTTGTGAATATGTAATACCATATTCAGCAAGAGAACCTTTTGATTCTCTTATTCCGATAACTTCTTCTAAAGTATCATATGGCTTTCCAACTGGTGATAAAAGCTCATCGCCCGGTCTTAAATTAGACATTAATGCCAGCGCCAAAGCATGGGTTCCACAAGTAATCTGTGGTCTAACTAAAGCATCCTCTCCCTTAAAACAGTCAGCATAAACTTTCTCTAAAGTATCTCTTCCCAAATCATTGTATCCATATCCACTTGATGATTGGAAACACTCAGCAGAAACTTTATTTTTTTGCATAGCGCTAATTACTTTTAGCTGATTCATCTCTGCCATCTCATCAATTTTATTAAAACGTTCTTTTAATTCTTCCTCAATTTTTCGTCCAAACTCGAACACCTCATTAGAGATACCAAGCTGTGAATAAGTATTTTTTAACAATTTATTATCCTCTTTTCTACCAGTTTTTCCCTTATATTATCTAAAATAGCTTCATCGCTATAATCAAACTCATTTTTGTTTATCCAGATAACTTCTTTTTCACGCCTAAACCATGTAAGCTGTCGCTTAGCAAACCTGCGTGATTCCTGTTTTACTATTTCAAGAGCTGTTTCATAAGAATATTCACCATCAAGATGGGAAAGTATTTCTTTGTATCCTATCCCTTTCATTGAGACCATATCCTTTGTACACCCCATACTTTTTAATGTCTTCACTTCGTCTAAAAGACCTTTGTCTCTCATAATATCCACTCTAAGATCTATTCTCTTATACAAATTTTCCCTAAGGTCATTTAAAACAAAATACGCAAAATTATAAGGGGATTCCTTGGCTCTTTCTTTTTCGTTATGGGCTGAAATAGGCTCCCCTGTCAAATGGTAATACTCCAGCGCTCTAATTACTCGCTTGACATTATTGGCATGAATTGTCTCATATGAAATCTTATCAATTTTTTTTAGTTTATCATGAAGTGACTCATTGCCGTGTTCTCGTGCAAACTCATACATACTGTTTCTAAAAGCTTCATCCGTTTCCTGC
The DNA here is from genome assembly GCA_045123895.1 of Agathobacter sp. GTDB lineage: Bacteria > Bacillota > Clostridia > Lachnospirales > Lachnospiraceae > Roseburia. Next base: position 59,992 of record JBGVKW010000012.1, on the reverse strand, counting down.
TCCACAAAATCAATATCATATAAAAGTCCCTGTATATAAAAGCCTGTACCACCGACAATAATAGGAATTTTCCCATTATTATATATTTCATCTAATGCTTTTTTTGCCTTTTCTTTAAAAATAAAGACATTAAATTCATCTTTTGGATCAAGTTCATCAACAAGATAATGCTTTATACCATCCATCTCCTGTGGCATAATTTTTGCTGAGCCTATATCCATATATTTGTATATCTGCATGGAATCAGCTGAAATAATGGCTCCATTTATCATTTTTGCAAGTTTTATTGAAATTTCTGTCTTTCCAACTGCGGTTGGACCAGTTAGCACAACCATTGGTTTCTTTTCCATTTTTAACCTCTATACAATTCTCTTAAATTTTTTCTCAAGTTCATATTTTGTCATGGATATTATTGTTGGTCTTCCATGAGGACAGTTATAGGGATTGTCCAAAGAAAGAAGCTCATCAATAAGTTCATTCATCTCAGCTAATGAAAGTCTGTCATTTCCTTTTACAGCTGCCTTACAGGACATTGATGCTACTTTTTCAAGAATTAATTCTGGAGTGTATTTACCTGAGAACCCTGAAAAATCATCCAGCATCTCTATAAACAAATCCTTCATATCTATTTTATAAAGATTATCCGGAACAGCGCTAATCATATATTCTTTTCCACCAAAATGCTCTATCTCATATCCTAAACATTCAATTTGATTTCTATATTTTTCAAGCATTTCAGTCTCTTTTGCATCAAGACTTAAAATTATTGGAGGACTAATTCGTTGAGAAGTAAATTCCTTATCTTTTATTTTAGCCATAGTCCGTTCATATAATACCTTTTCGTGAGCAGCATGCTGATCGATTATATAAAGCTTATCCTCTAACTCAATTAACCAGTATGTATTAAACAACTGACCAATAATTTTGTATCTGGTCTTTGCTTCATGCATCAAAAACTCTTTGTCGTATTCCGCTAAGGTCTGCTGTTTAGGTTTATTTTCTGTTATATCAATATCCTGTGATGAATATACTTCTTCCTGTTGTGCTACATTCATTGGCGGCTTTTGAAATTTTGGATATTTTATTTCATATGGACTATCCTTTGCAACCGCAGCTCTGATATCATTTATCCTTCTTTTCTCAAATGGTTCCGGTATTGATTCCTTATACACTCTTTCAATCTTCTGTGGTTTACTTTCAGGACCGATTGGAACCTCAGAAATCATTTCTTTATGAGATAAAATAGAATAAATTGCGTCACAAAGACATGCATATACCTCATTATTATTGTCAAAGCGAAGTTCCATCTTTGTTGGATGTACATTAACATCAAGTTCACTATAAAAGGTAAAATAAAGAACAACAAATGGATACTGATGCTGCATCAGAAAATTTTTATATGCTTCTTCTATTGATTTTGAAAGCAAGGAACTTTTCACATAACGTCCATTAATAAAAAAATTCTCATAATTTCTGTTTCCACGAGTCACAACCGGCTTTCCTATAAAACCATTTACCTTAAAATATTCACATTCATAATCTATTGGTAAAACCGATGATGAAATATCTCTACCAAATATGTGATAAACAAGGTCTTTTGTTTTACCATTTCCTGACGTATGTAATTTGGTCTGATTATTATTAATATATTTAAATGATATATCAGGATGAGAAAGTGCAAGCTTGTCTACCATATCACTTATATAATTTCCCTCTGTCTGAGGGGATTTTAAAAATTTTCTTCTTGCAGGAGTATTGTAAAACAAATCTTTTACAATAAAAGTAGTTCCCTCCGGGCATCCCACTTCTTCATTTGCCACTTCCTTTGAACCCTCAATAACATATCTTGTACCTGTAAGTTCATCAAATGTCTTTGTAATTAATTCAACTCTTGCAACTGCTGAAATACTTGATAAAGCTTCTCCTCTAAACCCCAAGGATTTTACAGAAACCAAATCCTCTGCCGATTTAATTTTACTAGTGCTGTGTCTTAAAAAAGCAAGCGGCACCTGGTTTCTATCAATTCCACATCCATTGTCAGTTATTCTGATAAAGGTGGTACCACCCTGTTTAATTTCGATGGTTATTGCACTTGAACCTGCATCAATAGCATTTTCTACCAATTCTTTTACAACAGAACATGGTCTTTCGACAACCTCACCTGCAGCTATTTTATCTATTGTCTCCTGATTTAAAACGGCAATTTGCGGCATTTACTTTCCTCTTTCTACCAACGATTTTTCACTTTATTCTGAAGTTCATAAAGTTTATTAAGTGCATCAACTGGTGTCATATTTCCAACATCAATTGACTTAAGTTCATTAATAATATCATCATCTTTTACTGCATCAAACAATGAAATTTGAGATAGATCAACTTCATCTAACTGTTTTTTCTTAGTTTTAGCACTATCTACAGAAATATTTTTTACAGTTTCTATAATATCATTTGCCAGAAGCTGTTCAACAATTTCTTTGGCTCTATCGATGACAGTTTCCGGTAAACCTGCAAGTTTTGCCACCTGAATACCGTAACTCTTATCAGCACCACCTTTAATTATTTTTCTAAGAAATACTATGTCATCGCCTTTTTCCTTAACTGCAATACAGTAATTGTTTACACTGTCAAGCTTTCCTTCTAATTCTGTAAGTTCGTGATAGTGAGTTGCAAATAATGTCTTTGCTCCAAGAAGCTTTGGATTTGCAATGTGTTCTACAACAGCCCATGCAATACTTAATCCGTCAAACGTACTCGTACCTCTACCGATTTCATCAAGGATAAGCAATGAATTTGATGTAGCATTTCTAAGAATATTTGCAACCTCATTCATTTCCACCATAAATGTACTTTGACCTGACGCTAAATCATCAGAAGCTCCAACTCTTGTAAAAATTCTATCAACTATTCCAATATTGGCTGCTGAAGCAGGAACAAAGCTTCCAATCTGAGCCATTAATACAATAAGTGCACACTGTCTCATATATGTAGATTTTCCCGCCATATTTGGTCCTGTAATGATAGCAACTCTATTCTTATTTCCGTCAAGATATGTATCGTTTTCAATAAACATATCATTGTTTATCATTTTCTCAACTACAGGATGACGACCATTTTTTATATCAAGAATTCCACTCTGATTAATTTTCGGTTTACAGTAGTTATTCTGGCTTGCTACCAATGCAAGAGAAGCAAAAACATCTATTTTTGCAATAGCTTTTGCAGTCTTTTGAATCCTAAGTACAGCAGACGCAATGTGCTCTCTAATTTGCTTAAAAAGCTCATACTCTAAAGAAGTAAGTCTGTCTTCTGATCCCAAAATAGTATCTTCTAATTCTTTCAACTCCGGAGTTATGTATCTTTCCGCGTTAGTAAGAGTCTGTTTACGAACAAAATAGTCAGGCACCATATCCTTAAAAGAATTGGTTACTTCTAAATAATACCCAAATACTTTGTTAAACTTAATCTTTAAATTCTTAATTCCTGTTTTTTCCCTCTCAGAAGCCTCTAGTTCTGCAAGCCATACTTTTCCCTTTGTCTTGGCATCTCTTAGCCTGTCAACCTCTTCATTGTATCCTTCTTTTATAATGTCCCCATCTCGCACAGAAATAGGTGGTTCATCACTTATTGAAGCCAAAAGAAGATTATACAAATCTTCTAGAATATCAAAATCTTCTTTTATCTCATCTACTAATGCTCCATCGATATCATCTAACAGAGTTCTTATATGTGGAAGCATCTCAAGAGAATTTCTAAATGCAATCATATCTCTCGGATTTGCTGACTGATATGTAATTCTCGTAATTAGTCGTTCCAAATCATAAATAGGATTTAGATACTCCCTGAATTCATCCCTTGTAATTTCGCTATTATTTAATGCCTCAATAAAATTCTGACGCTTAATTATTTCTGACTTGTCAATTAATGGCTGCTCCACATAGCTTCTTAAAAGTCTAGCTCCCATAGCTGTCTTTGTCTTATCAAGTACCCATAATAGAGAACCTCTTTTTTGTTTCTCTCTTAATGTTTCAACCAGCTCGAGATTTCTTCTGGATGAGCTGTCAATAATCATGTACTTACCTATAGAGTATGGATGGATTTCCAAGATATTCTCAAGGGAATTCTTCTGGGTTTCATAAAGGTATTTCATAAGAGCACCAGAAGCCAATACGCCATTCTCATAATCATCGAGTCCAAGACCATGAAGGGAATGAACGTGAAAATGATTAAGAAGCATTTCCTTCGCAAGAGCCTCACCAAAATACCATGAATCAAGGGATGAAATTGCAATTGAAAGTCTGTTCTTTAAATCATCAATATCTATCCCACTCATATAAAAAGGTTCGTTGCAAATCATCTCAGATGGATTTATTCTGTTAAGTTCATCCAACAATTTTCTTTCAGAATCTACCTCTGTAACAAAGAAATCTCCAGTTGTAACATCTGAAACAGCAATTCCATATGTACCATCAATATATACAACTGACATAATGTAATTATTTCTGGCTTCATCTAAGGATGCAATGTCGGTATTTGTACCTGGTGTTACAATCCTTACAACTTCACGTTTTACAATTCCTTTTGCAGTTTTTGGATCTTCAACCTGTTCACAAATAGCAACCTTATATCCTCTTGTAACAAGTCTGTTAATATATGTTTCAGCCGCATGAAAAGGCACGCCACACATAGGCGCACGTTCTTCCAATCCACAACTTTTTCCAGTCAGAGTAAGTTCTAATTCTTTTGAGACAACCTTAGCATCCTCAAAAAACATCTCATAGAAATCACCTAATCTGTAAAATAAAATGCAATCTTTATATTCGCTTTTTGTCTGCAGATAATGCTGCATCATTGGTGTTACTTCAGCCACATTAATCCTCTCTTCTATCAGTCTACTGTATCACACAGTCTGAATTTCTTTATTATTGCCTCTGCTACTTTTATTCCATCAATTGCAGCTGAGGTGATTCCCCCTGCATATCCAGCACCTTCTCCACATGGGTACAAGCCCTTGATATTACTTTCAAAACACTCATCTCGATTTATTCTAAGTGGAGATGAAGTTCTTGTCTCCATTCCTGACAAAATTGCATCTTTTCTGTCAAAATTGTCAATTATTTTCGAAAAATGTTCCATTCCAAGCTTAAACGATTCCTCCATATCTGGTGTCAGCAATCCGTTTAGACTTTCGAATATTACAGTTCCCTTTGTCTGCGACTCAAAATCACCATAGCATGAAGAAATCCTATTATCACAGAAATCTCCATAAAGCTGCTGTGGAATCTTACCTTTTCCTCGATTAAAATTCTCTATTTCAAGTTTCTCCTGAAATCTTACTCCGCTAAGTGCATCAAAACCTTCAAAGTCGTCTTTATTTACTGAAACAATAATTGCCGAATTAGCATTTTTACCACTTCGTCCAGAATAACTCATGCCATTTACAACGGTCATTCCATCATCAGATGAGGAGTTTACAACATATCCTCCTGGACACATACAAAATGAATATACACCTCTTCCATTAGGGAAATTGGATGTCACCTTGTAAGGACTTGCCGGTAAAATAATATCTTTCTGTCGCCCATACATATTTTCATTAATCATTGCCTGCGGATGTTCTACCCTGAAGCCAACTGCAAAGTTTTTACATTCCATATTTACGGATTTCTTTTCAAGAATTCTAAATGTATCTCTTGCACTATGTCCTGGTGCGAGGACACAAACATCAGTATTTATAACCTTATTATTTATTGATATTCCAGTAATTTGATTATCTTCAATAAAAAAATCATCAACGCAGCTTTCAAATCTGAATTCGCAGCCATTTTCAATCAGGTAATTTCTCATATTAATAATCACATCTGAAAGAACGTCAGTTCCAATATGTGGTTTATTATCATATAAAATATTGTCCCCTGCTCCAAATTTAACAAAAGTCTCCAAAACAAAACTGTTCCTGCCCATAGGGTCTTTTACAGAGGTATTCAGTTTACCATCAGAAAAAGTTCCAGCTCCCCCCTCGCCAAACTGAACGTTTGACTTTGGATTTAATACTCCTGTTGCCCAAAATTTTTCCACATCATTCCTACGCTCTTCAATTTTTCTTCCCCTTTCCAATACAATTGGAGAATATCCTGAAATTGTAAGAATATATGCACAAAACAAGCCAGCAGGTCCTGCTCCTATTATAACAGGTCTGTATTTTAATTCTTTTTCTCCTCTATCTGGAAAAATATATCTTGGCTTTTTATAAAGGCAAACCGATGAATCCTTTATCCTATTTAATATCTGTTTTTCATTTTTCGTATCAACAGCTACAGCATATATATAAAAAAGTTCCGGCTTTTTTCTTGCATCTATAGATTTTTTAATTATAGAAATTGAAAAATCATCATTTCGAAGTTTTAATTTCTTTTTTATCTTTTCTCTTAATTCCTTTTGAGAATGTCCAATAGGAAGTTTGATTTGATTTATTCTTATCATTTACTGCATTCCATCCCTGCTATATAACCACTTGACCATGCCCACTGCAAATTGTATCCTCCACATACACCATCCACATCAAGAATCTCTCCTGCAAAATACAAATCTTTTACAATATTTGACTCAAATGTTTCAGGACAAATCTGAGACTTTTCAATTCCACCGGCACATACCTGTGCAAATTCAAAATCTCTAGACTTTTTAACGGTAAGGATTGTATTCTTAAAGTTATTTACTAACACCTTTACTTCTTCTGATGATATATCAAAAGCCTTTTTATCAGGCGAAATACCACTTTTATGTATTATCTCTAGAACAAGCTTATTATTTAATATTCCATTTAACAATTCGTTTATTGAGCGTTTATCTTTTGTTTTACATATTCTATCCGATAAAAACACTTCTAACTGCTTGTTTGAAAAATTTGGAAAAAAATCTACTGCTATCTTTGCACTTTTCTTATTGCATAAAGCCTGTGAAATAAATCTGCTTATCTGAAAAACCGGAATTCCCGATACTCCATAATCAACAATCTGAAGTTCTCCCTCATCTTCTGCAACAACTTTTTCATCAATTACAGCTGTAACCTTTGCATCTGTTCTCACACCTGATATTTTGTTAAATCTAAGTCCATCACAATAAAACCCGCAAAGTGCTGGCGATATATTACTAAATGAGTGGCCCAAAGATTTCAAAACAGGAAAAATACTTCCATCACTACCAAGTTTTGGAGATGCTTTTAATCCCGTAGCAATAATTATCTTTTTACCAATAAATTGTTTTTTTCCTGAATTTATAACAAAACAATCTTTATCCTTTTTAATACTATCAACCGACACACCAGTTCTAATGTCTATTTTTAATCTATTCATCTCCATTCGAAGAGCAAGAACAATTGAAGATGCCTGCTTTGAATTAGGATAAATATATCCATTATTAGAATATTCTAAAATACCTAATTCACGAAAAAAAGAAATTGCGTCATTCTCATCAAAACGAAATAGACCAATTTCTGCAAGTTTTTTATCTCCGTTGTACTTATCAATACTCATATTTAGATTAGTAAAATTACACCTGCCATTTCCCGTTGCAAGAATTTTTTTACCAATATCTTCTTTTTTCTCAAGAACAAGAACTTGTTTCCCGGCTCTGGCAGCTGTAATTGCAGCCATCATTCCAGCAGCACCTGCTCCAACAACAATAATATCAATCATTTTAAACCTCTTTTTTAACTAAATTATTTTAGCATAAGGCCACTCAACATTCAACCAATCAACTTGAATAACTCTCTAGGAAATCGTACAATTCCTGCTCGGTGTCAAACCCATAACCTTCATCAATTTTCTGACATAAATCTGATGGCAAATCCCTAAGTTCTATTCCTGTATCAAACATTTTATTCTGTTCGTTATATACAACAAGCATATCATTCTCGAATTTAATACTATAAATATACTTTTCCTTCGTGGATGCTTTATTATTAACTTCTTTTACTGTTTCATATACTTTAGTCTGTGGCACTTTCTGTTCAGTCTCACTATTGCTGTTTATAAATCTTTTATCAAAATAATTTAAAATAAATGCTATTATTACAACAGCTATTAACCCAAAAATGCAGATACCAATTTTGTTTTTCATTATAATCACCTCAAAATCAGTATCTGCAATAATTTGAATAATATTCAGTTTTAATCTATTTTTACATCAAATGCATTTTCTTAGCAACTTTTACAAGTGAAGTACCCTTTGGAAATTTTAGCATTTCATCTTCTGTAAGGCCTTTGAACAATAATAGCGTCACAAAATATACAATTATCGCTACTATTATTGCAAACGCAACTGAAACAATGTTACTTTTACAAAGCATATATGTTCCGTTAAAAACAAAAAATGTAATAATTCCCATAATCACCGAACAAATTGCTGGTATAATAAAAGTCTTTTTTATCTCCTGTGAATAACCACTATAACGTTTTATTGCCATGCTATTTAAAACACACATTAAGAATGCAAAAAATGCATTTGCAATAACAACAGCATATATATTCAATCTAAAGAAAAGCATAAGAGCAATAAGGACGATAATGTGCGCTACTAGAGCAATAAACGCATTAATCACCGGGATTCTCATTTTATCAATTCCCTGAAGCAATCCATTTGAAAGTGTTGAAAGAGCATAAAATACTACTGCAATAGCACCGATATACATCATCAATGATGCTTGTGGATTGGTTCCCACAGTATCCTTCGATCTAAAAAGCAGACTAAAAATTGGCATAGCCAAAACGGCAAGACCAACAGCACAAGGAAATGCAATAACCATTACAAATCTTGTTGATGTATTAATCTGACTTTTTATTCCTTCCCTATCACCTCTTGCAAATGAAGCCGAAAGAACAGGTACAAATGATGCAGCCATAGCCGATGCAACTGATATAGGTACATTAATTAACAACTTATATTTTCCTGTATAAGCTCCCCACATCTCGCCTATGTTGCCGTATCCTTGGAGATTGGCAACCTGTTTAAATATTCCTTGATCAATAATTCCACTGATATTGTATACTGTAGTACTTAATAAGACCGGACAAACTGTCAAAATCAGAACTCTCATTGTGTAAGAAAGGGAACTAACACTAACTCCTCGTTCCTTCTTCATCTGTCTTTTGAAGACCTTCATATAAATCAGGAAAATTGCAACAACCACTAATAATGCTGCGATTGAACCCGAAACAGTACCTAATGTACCTCCGGCGGCTCCATATGCAGCTGAGTAATTCTTCTTATCTCCTAATACAGCTCCAATTCTAGACCCTGTATTAAACAGTACATATGCAGCCCACACACTAACAATTGCGTTTACAATCTGCTCAATAATCTGTGAAAAAGCACTAGGAAGCATAGTTCCAAGTCCCTGAAAAAATCCTCGAATAACACCAAGAATTGCTACTATTATCAATGCTGGCGCCAATACCTTTATAGCAAAAATACTAAAAGGTGTATTTAGCAATGTAGTCGCTATAAATTCTCCACCAAAAAACAATATGAGCGATACAATCGTTCCAGATATTGTAGCAAAAATGAGTGCGCATTTTAATATCTGATATGATTCTTTTCTCTTCTTTTTCGCCATCTGTGCAGATACCATTTTTGAAACTGCAAGTGGCAAACTATATGAAGAAATAATAAGCATTATATTGTAAATTTCAAAAGCTGTAGCATAATAACCATTTCCCAGGTCTCCAAGAATATTTCCCATTGGTATTCTATATATCAGACCAATTACTCTACTTATTATTGATGCAATTGCTAAAATTGAGCCTTGAACAAGGGCATTTCCAGCCCCACTATTTTTCTTAGACATTTATAAACCTCATTGTTAAAATTTGACATGCACTAGCATCATACAACTTATTGACATTTATATCAAGTATTCTATCGGGTAATTCCCATAATTTCTAATATTGTTTTCTGACGTTCCTCCATAATTTTTGCTTCTTCTGGCTCCATATGATCATATCCAAACAAATGAAGCATGCTATGTGCAATCAAAAAAGCAAACTCTCTTTTTTCACTGTGTCCGTAATTTTTTGCCTGTTCTTTAACCTTGTCTACAGAAATAATAATATCTCCTAAAATAGCCTCTCCCGTATCAGGATTAAAATCACCATCATTTTCATCTAAAAGAAAAGAAAAATCTGAAGGCGATTCATATGAAAGCATAGGAAAAGACAATACATCTGTCGGCTTGTCCATATTACGATATTCTTTATTAATTTCGTGAATACCATCATTGTCTGTAAGTGTAAGATTGACCTCTGCTTCATATGGAAATTCTTCATATTTCAAGCAAAATTCGATAACGCTTCTAGCAACCTCTTGATATTCAAAATCAAAATCCGGTTTTATTTCCTCCTCTAGAAAGAAACTCATCTTAACTTTTCCTCCTTCTTCAGATAATCCCTAATTTTCAAAAAATGATTCATTCCAAGTCCAGATTCATCATATATTCCTGAAAGAGAAAATTCATTTAGAATCTGAACTACTATTATTTCATGGTTCCAATCACTGTTTCCAATTTCATTCTTATAATTTTTTAATCGAATAATCAAGCCATCAACCATATGTACAAGCGCTGATTCTGGTGTTTGTGGTTTTCTTACTTCACCATGGTACTCCCAAAGGATATCAATCATTCTTTCAGGAAAACACAATTTTTCCGCTCTCTTCACACCATTTTCTACATATGGTTTACCCTGCCACTGCCCTATACGATAATAAAAACCTGCTGCAGCACATAAATTTGCATCAAGCCCGGCTGCTTTAGCCGCTTTATACGAAATTGTTGATACAAGATCCGAATGCTCATATTCCGCTGTTGAATACTTTTTCACTTCTCTTACTTCAGAATAATCATCCGTAATAATATCAATCAGAAAATCTGGAATTTCTTCTCCTGAATTTGGATTAATAACCTGAAAACAGATTACAGAAAGCAAAACTGCAGCAATACCAATCCCAGCTCCTACCCCTACATACATAAGCGAAAACTGCTTATTTGACATATAATAAAACAGGTTCGGAATAGCAATATTTACACATACAATTAATACATAAATAAACCTTCTAAGTTTTTTATCCTTTAAACACTTTGCAAGCATAGAACCCACAATCACGATTACAAATTCTGACACAAGTTCATAATAATCTCCTGAAATGGTTACGCTTAAAAGAATCGTAAAAAAACTACCACAAATAAAAGCAATAAATTCATTAGCAACAAAACATAAAATTATTGGAATAAAAATAATAGGTCTATAATAAATTGGTAAAAAAGAAAAACATCCCACAAGAATACAACAGACAAAAAATCCAATTGAAACTCGCGAAAAGTCCGTTCTGCTATTTTTTGACAGTTTGTCCCTTAACCTCTCATATTCCAGTTCAAAAACAAAAACCATGTAAAATATCGAACATAAATATATTACACAAATCCACTCATCAGGGAAAAAATCACCTTTTAAGGCAAGTATTCCGGTTAATAACCCTAATGAAATAAGAATTGCCACAAGAGAAACTGTTCTTCTAAGTGATACTATTTCTTTCACTTGTCACTTACCTTCCTTTTATTTTTTGTCTGTTTCTTTTCATAATCGTCATATGCCTGAACAATTTTTTGTACAAGCGGATGTCTTACAACATCCTTGTTTGTCAAATTACAAATTGCAATATCATCAATATTTTTTAAAACCTTTAGTGCTACATCAAGACCCGATTTAGCACCCACAGCCAAATCCTTTTGAGTAGCATCTCCTGTTACTACGACCTTTGAACCAAAGCCAATTCTTGTAAGAAACATCTTCATCTGAGCTGGTGTTGTATTTTGTGCCTCATCTAGAATAATAAATGCATTATCTAATGTTCTTCCTCTCATATATGCAAGTGGTGCCACTTCAATGAGTCCCTTCTCCATATTTTTCTGAAAGCTGTCAGCTCCCATAATCTGATGAAGTGCATCATATAATGGTCTTAAATATGGATCAACTTTACTTTGTAAATCGCCAGGTAAAAATCCAAGTTTTTCACCAGCTTCTATTGCTGGTCTTGTAAGAATGATTCTATCAACCTCTTCATTTTTAAATGCAGTAATCGCCATCGCCATTGCAAGATAAGTCTTACCCGTACCAGCTGGACCCATCCCAAAAACAATCATCTTTTTTCTGATGCTGTCAACATACTGTTTTTGTCCAAGAGTCTTTGGTTTAACAGGCTTTCCATTTATTGTATGACATATAATATCCTTATCTATTTCGACAATCGCCGTCTCCTTATTTTCAGCAAGTAATGCCAATGCATAATTTACATTTTGTTCTGTGATAACATTTCCTCTTTTGGCCAGCTCAATCAACTGACAAAATACAGATTCAGCAGCTCTACAGTTTTCCTCTTTTCCAATAAGCTTTATTATTCCATCCCTCAATACAATTGTAACATTAAGGTTTCTTTCAATTTTTTTTGCAAAAACATCAAATTGTCCAAAAACATTTGATACATATTCAAGCGGTATTCTTACTGACATTTCATGTAAACTCATCTCTATTACCTCTCTATGTTTATTCCCTCTGAAATCTCTACAACAAGATTATTTTTTTCCAAATATATTGTACACCAGACAATATTATCAAAACGATTAATTAATTTTTTTTCAACATGTTCATAATCTAATTTTTTCTGACACCCCTCATAAATATTTTCATCTCTTAAAAACTCAAGTACTGTAGCTTTTGCTATTTCTCTATTTCCATACAACTTTATCCCCCACACTTTTTGATTAACAGCAGTTTGAATCAACAAAAAAAGTATAAGACTGACCAGACAAAAACACAAATAATAATTTTTCTCAAAATACTTTTTCAATCCTTTCCTGGATAATATTTTAGTTTTAGAATGAGTCTTTTGAATTATCTTTTTCATTTTTAGATAATCACTGCTATAACAAAAAAATGTAACTTCATCATCTTCTTTTGAATCAATATCCCATAAATTATAATTATTTGATATACATAAATTGAGTAATCTTCTCACATATCTTCCTGTAGCTTTTACTTGTACATATGATCTAATAATCATAAGCTATACTAAATATTGTTCCTTTAATTATTATTATATCCTTTGAATAGTCTTTAATACTAAGACTCCTTCCTGTGATTTTTAGAATACAGTCTTTTGTTCTTACACAAATCTGATTATCCGTTATCATTAAAACACCTTTGTTATTTTCAATTACAATCTGATCATATCCATATACTGTTACAATAGGAGCTCCAAGTACAACATCTTTTGGCAAATCTAAACTTTCAACTATTCTACTTTTCATATAAAATCATATGACAAAATAAAATTATTTATGATAAGGTTCATTATTCGATATTCTAAACGCTCTGTAAATTTGTTCTAACAAAATAACTCTCATAAGCTGATGTGGAAATGTCATCCTAGAAAAACTAAGTTTATAATCTGCTCTTTTAAGAACATCATCAGATAATCCAAGTGAACCACCTATAATAAATATCAAGTGACTTTTTCCTGATACAAATAGCGAATTCATTTTTTCAGATAACTCTACCGAATCCAACTGTTTTCCATCAATAGCAAGACAAATTACATAAGCATCATCTTTTATATTCTTAATCAGTCTTTCCCCTTCCTTATCCTTTACCAATTTTATTTCTACAGAAGATGCATTCTCATTCGTCTTTTCATCCACCACTTCAATTATATTTAATTTACAATATCTAGAAAGTCTTTTCTGAAATTCCTTAATGGCATCCTGATAAAATTTTTCTTTTACTTTTCCTACACATAATATTGTAATTTTCATATGTTCATTATACCATATATATTGTTATAGACAATAAGAAGGCTCTCCTAAAATATTATGGAGTAATAAGCCACTTAGTGTTATAATATAAAAAATGTTATAACTGAGGTGAAGACAAAATGAAAGAATTACATGAGAGAATTTTAAGAGATGGTGAGGTTGTCGGAAATGACATTCTTAAGGTAAATAAATTTATCAATCACCAGGTAGATTCTACTCTGATGGAACATATTGGGGAGGAATTTGCTAAACACTTTGAGGGGAAAGGAATTACTAAGATTGCAACAATTGAAAGTTCCGGAATAGCGCCTGCACTTATGACAGCAAGCAAAATGGGACTTCCACTAATAATTTTAAAAAAGCAACCTTCAAAAGCACTCTATACAGACTTATATCAGACACAGGTAACTTCGTTTACAACAGGTAAAAACTTTGATTTATGTCTGTCAAAAGATGTCATTGACGAAAATGACCATATTTTGTTAGTCGATGATTTTCTTGCTGATGGAGAAGCAGCAACAGGAGCTATTAGATTAATCAGAATGGCTCATGCAACTTTTGCCGGAATGGCAACTTTGATTGAAAAATCATTTCAACCCGGAAGAGAAAAAATTGAGAATCAGGGATATGAGGTATATTCCCTTACAAGAATAAAATATATGGATGAATATCAAATTGATATTATAGAATAAAAAACCCCTTACGGGGTTTTTTTATTGAGAATAATATTCAAATCGTGCTCTATAAATATCACTGCATTTTTTATTTGAATCATTTACTGATATAACCGAAAGAATATTATTTCCTTCTGGTATATCTATTGGACCTGAATACTTTTCAGAATATACAGATGGATCAGTTGAATCCCAAGTATAATACGCACTACATCCATCATCTACATGAATAGTAATCTTCCCAGGAGCTACAAATGTTCCTCCATCTGGACTTAGTACAGGTTCCATAGGAATATCAAATTTAATCCTATATTTTAATGTTACAACATCACTGTATATCCCTTTACTATTTTTGCAAACAGCATTAATGGTATAATCTCCTTCTTCACTAAGTACTATTGGAGCTTTATACTCTTCTCCTTTTTCAATAGGGTCATCACCATTTAATGTATAAAAAATAGTATAATCACCAGAAGCTTCTAATCTAATATCAGTCTTCTCATTATAGGTACCTTCTGATTCATTCGATACAGGTAAATCAACAATGTAGTCTTTAAACAAATCAAGTATAGAATTATTATTTAATGTTTTCGCTGACTCTGCCAATTCAAGAATACTATCATAATCCTTTTTCTGCTCATATATAGAAATAAGTTTCTCATACGCATCTTTACTATCTTTGTCCAACTTAATTATTTCCTGATACAAAATCATTGCAGAATCATTCTTTTTTTGTTTCATATAAATGTCTGCAAGTGAATATCTTGCATCAATACTATTCGAATCAAGTTCTATAGCCTTCTGATAGTACTCTACGGCAGATTTATAATCGTTTTCTTCCACTGCCTCCTGTGCCTTTTCTATCTGATAAGAAAATGACTGCTCATTTTTAGAATTAATGAAATTGATTATTATAATAATAAAAATGGTTAAAGCAATTACAAAAACAATTGAAGATATAATGATTATCTTCTTTTGTTGCCGTTTTCGTTGCTGCTTTTGTACATTTATTTTCTTAGCTTCGGCTTCTTTATTTATATTATTACTATAATTTGAATTTAATGTTGATGATACTTCTGAAAGGTTTGTTGTCTTTGATGTTCCAACAAGATTATCAAGATAATCATCAAATTCATTGTAATCCGGTACTATCTGTACTGGCTTACCACAATGGTTGCAGTATAGACATCCATTAATTAATTGAGTTCCACAGTGTGCACATTTCATACAAGTGTTCCTCTCATTGCTGAAACACAATTAGCCATAAGCATTGCGATTGTCATTGGACCCACTCCGCCTGGAACTGGTGTAATATTTGATGCAATAGATGATACTTCGTCAAATTTTACATCTCCACAAAGATGATTATTTTCATCTCTATGGATTCCAACATCAATAACCGTTGCACCTTCCTTAACATATTCTTTTCCAATAAATTCAGGCTTTCCAATAGCAACTATCAATATATCTGCCTGTTTACAGATTTCTTTTAGATTTTCAGTTTTAGAATGACATACTGTAACTGTTGCATTTTCTCTAAGCATAAGAATTGCCATTGGTTTTCCCACAATGTTGCTTCGTCCAATAACGACACAATGTTTCCCAGCCATCTCCACATTTGATCTCTTTAATAGCTCAATAATTCCAGCTGGAGTACATGAAACAAAACCTTTTTTTCCAATTACTAAAGCACCTACACTCTGTGGACTAAACCCATCAACATCTTTTTCAGGTGAAATAGCATCAATAATTTTGTCCTCATCAATATGTTTTGGCAAAGGTAACTGGCATAAAATTCCATGAACACTATCATCTTTATTGAGTTTATCAACTATCTGCAGAAGTTCTTCTTCAGTAGTTTCCTCTTCGAGTTCATATGCAACTGATTTAATACCAATGTATTCACAAGCTTTTTTCTTATTACCAACATAAACAGAAGATGCTGGATCTTTTCCAACTTGAATAACTGCAAGACAACACTCTTTTCCCTGTTCCTTTAATCTTGCAACTTCTTCCTTTAGTTCATTCTTTAACTGTGTTGAAATGCTTTTCCCATCAATTAGATTAGACATAATTCCTCCTAGAACAATCCAGTAATAACACCATTATCATCTACATCAATTCCATATGCTGCAGGTTTCTTTGAAAGTCCTGGCATAGTCATAATCGCTCCATTAATTGCAACAACGAAGCCTGCACCTGCAGAAGCATATACCTCTCTTACATTGATAACAAAATCTGTTGGTCTTCCAAGCTTTTTAGCATCATCTGAAAGAGAATACTGTGTCTTTGCCATACATACAGGGAAGTTACCCATTCCAAGATCTGTAATACGTTTTAATTCACGTTCAGCAGCTGGAGAGTATGTAACCTCACTAGCACCATAAATCTCTTTTGCAACTTTTTCGATTTTCTCTTTAAGAGAAAGCTCATCATCATATAATACTTTAAAATCACTCTTCTTGTTCTCAAGAGTTTCAAGTACTTTATTTGCAAGTGCGATTCCACCTTCTCCACCTTTTTCCCATACTTCTGAAAGAGCAAATTCGCAATCACGCTCTTTACAAAATGTTTCTACAAAATCAGTCTCAGCCTTTGTATCTGTAATAAATGAGTTCAATGTAACTACTACAGGAACATTATATTTCTGAAGATTTTCAATATGTTTTTCAAGGTTAACAATACCTTTCTTTAGCGCCTCAAGATTCTCCTGTGATAAATCTTCTTTTGCAACACCACCATTGTATTTAAGAGCTCTGATGGTCGCAACAAGAACAACTGCGTCTGGTTTAAGACCAGCCATTCTACACTTAATATCAAAGAATTTCTCCGCACCAAGATCAGCACCAAAACCAGCCTCAGTAACAACGTAATCAGCAAGTTTTAATGCAGTTTTTGTAGCCCTTACACTATTACATCCATGTGCAATATTTGCAAATGGTCCACCATGAACAATTGCAGGAGTGTGCTCTAATGTCTGAATAAGATTTGGCTTAAGCGCATCCTTTAACAATGCAGCCATTGAACCTGTAGCCTGTAAATCATCTGCAGTAACAGGTTTTCCATCAAATGAATAAGCAACAATAATCTTTCCTAATCGTCTCTTTAAATCAGCCATATCATCAGCAAGACAAAGAATCGCCATAATCTCAGATGCAACTGTAATTACAAAATGGTCCTCTCTTACCATTCCATCCATCTTATTTCCAAGACCAACTACAACATTTCTAAGGACTCTGTCATTCATATCAAGACATCTCTTCCAGACAATCTGTCTTGGGTCAATTCCAAGTTCATTTCCCTGCTGGATATGATTATCTAAAAGCGCAGCAAGAAGGTTATTTGCAGATGTAATTGCGTGGAAGTCTCCTGTAAAATGTAAGTTTAAATCCTCCATTGGAACAACCTGTGCATAACCACCACCAGCTGCTCCTCCTTTGATTCCAAAACAAGGTCCAAGCGAAGGCTCACGTAAAGCAATAAGAGCTTTTTTTCCAAGTTTTCCAAATGCCTGTCCTAATCCTACACTTGTTGTTGTTTTTCCTTCTCCTGCCGGAGTAGGATTAATAGCTGTAACAAGTATAAGTTTTCCATCAGGATTACCCTGCACTTTGTCAATTAATTCGTCAGAAATTTTTGCCTTATATTTTCCATATAATTCCAAATCATCCTTATTAATCCCAATTGTTGCAGCAACATCTTTAATTGGAAGCATTGTTGCTTCCTGAGCAATTTGAATATCAGTCTTCATATTTTCCTCCATAATATTAGTTCTCATTGTTTAATAATGTATCAAGTTCTTCTTTCGTAACCAAAACCTTTCTTGGTTTTGTTCCTTCTTCTGGTCCGACAACTCCTGCCTCTTCAAGCTGGTCCATAATTCTTGCAGCTCTGTTGAAACCAATTTTTAAATACCTTTGAAGCATACCAATTGAAGCTTTTTCTTTGTCTGTAATAATAGAAGCAGCCTCAGTGAATAATGAATCTCTTCCATCATCTGACGATTCAACATCAGATATGGAAACTGTAGTATTAAGAGAACTACTTTCCATACTTTCCATCTTTTGTTGTACATCGTTACTGTATTGTGCATTTTCATTATTGTCAATAATAAAATTAACAACTTCTGAAACTTCTTCGTCAGAAACAAAAGCCCCCTGAACTCTAAGAGGCTTCGGAATCCCTTGTGGATTAAACAGCATATCTCCTTTTCCAAGAAGTTTCTCAGCTCCATTCATATCAAGAATTGTTCTACTATCAACTCCACTTGTAACAGCAAATGCAATTCTACTTGGCATATTAGCCTTGATTAAGCCTGTAATAACATTAACGGATGGTCTTTGTGTTGCAATAATCAAATGTATACCAGCAGCTCTTGCAAGCTGGGCCAATCTACATATTGCTTCTTCTACGTCTTTTGAAGCCACCATCATTAAATCAGCCAACTCGTCAACAATAATTACAATCTGTGGCATCTTCATTGCCTTCTTTTCTTCCTCAGAAACGTCAAGGCCTGATACCTTTTTATTATAACCATTTATTTCTCTGACATTATATTCAGCAAATTTCTGATATCTGTCTGTCATCTCAGCCACAGCCCAGTTAAGTGCTGACGCTGCCTTTTTAGGTTCCGTAACAACCGGGATCAGCAAATGTGGTATCCCATTATATACACTAAGTTCTACAACTTTTGGATCAATCATAATAAGCTTTACATCATCTGGTTTCGCTTTAAATAAAATACTCATTATTATTGTATTTATACATACTGACTTTCCTGAACCAGTTGCACCTGCTATCAGAAGATGTGGCATTTTGGCAATATCCGTAACCATCACCTTTCCCGCAATATCTTTTCCAACTGCAAAGGAAAGATTTGAAGTTGCAGACTTAAACTCCCCAGATTCAATCAATTCTCTAAATGGAACCATAACACTTGTAGAATTAGGTACTTCTATTCCCACTGCCGGTTTTCCTGGAATAGGAGCTTCAATACGAATATCAGCAGCCGCAAGATTTAGTTTAATATCATCAGCAAGATTTACTATTTTACTAACCTTTACACCCAATTCAGGCGTAATCTCAAATCTTGTAACCGCTGGGCCTCTGCTAATAGAAGTAACTTTAGCATTAACTCCAAAAACATTTAATGTCTGTTCAAGCTTTGTCTGCGTTTCAATTAACTGTTCCTTAGAATCACCAGCCTGGTTTTTCTTTATCTCATTTAAAAGTTCAGGATATGGTTTTACATAATTATCAGAGCCACATTCTTTATTTTCGAGTTCTTTACTCTCTATCTCTTTTGCAACAGACATTACATCTTTTGCTATTTCTTCCTCAGAAGATTTTGTTTTCCGTTTTACATGTTCAACCACCGGTGGCTCTTCTATTTGCAAAACAGGCTCTATCACCTTTATTTCTTCCGGTGAGTGTACCTGTGGAATAACCTCGTCTTCAAATAACCCGGTAGAAATATCCATACTACTTTCAAAATTATCAGGTGGAAAATGCTCAGATTCAAGTGGTACACTAGAAAACTCGCTTACATCCGGAAAATTCAAAGACTCACTTACATGCAACTCACCCATTTCATCAGTTTTTGCATCATCTTTAGCATCTTCTATTTTAGTATCCAAAGAAACTCCAGTAACTACTTTATCCATTCTTCGTTGAGCTTTTTCTTTTGATTTATATTCTCTATATTCCTGATACTTCTCATTGTTTTCCTTTGCAGTATCGTATACTTTTTTTCCACCTGCTTTCATACTCTTCATAATTGATTTTTCTGTAAAAAGAATAATACAGACAATCATAAGTACAAAAACAATAACATACGAGCCAACAATTCCAAATGCCGGAACAAGAACATACCCTAAAAGACCACCAACTATTCCACCACCAGAATGTTTCGTCTTGCTATCAATAAACGATTCTATTGCAGAAACACAATCTTCACCATAAACCGCCATATATAAAAATACACAAATCAGAATAAAAAATACTATTGCGGAGCATATTTTTAATACTGCATAATTGTTGCCTTTATTTGAGACTGCGAAAAATGATGTTAGCAATAAAATAATAGGAAAAACATAAGCAACCATTCCGAATAATCCAAACAAAAAATCACTAACTGTATTCCCAACATTTCCGCCAATCCCAAAATTACTTATAAATAGCAAAATAGAAACGGCTAAAATAATCCAAAGAAATACTTCTTTTCTAAAAGCTTCTTTTTTAGCCATTTCTTCCATACGCTCTTTTTTAGTTTTTCTTTTAGTAGATGAGGATTTCTTCCTCGTTGCCATTAACTTAACCTCCAATATAATGCGAGTCTAAAAATAGACTCGCACTAAATCTTATTCACCTAGTAAATAGTTGTATAAACCTTCATATCTGAATTTTGAAGCATTCCATGAAAAATCATTCATCATGCCTCTATCAACCATTTTATTCCAGTCTCTCTTCTTGTCGAAGAATACATGCTTACTATAATTAATAACAGAAAGCATTTCATCTGCATTATAATTTGTAAACGAAAAACCATCTCCAGTATTCTCGTATTCATTAAATGGCTTAACAGTATCTTTTAAACCACCGGTCTCACGTACAATCGGAACTGTACCATATCTGAATGAAATCATCTGAGTAAGTCCACAAGGCTCAAACCTAGATGGCATAAGGAAAGCATCCGCAGCAGCATAAAGTTTATGTGCCAAATCATCTGAATAACAGATATTTGCAGACACTCTGTCAGGATATTTCCAAGCATAATGCCTAAACATATTCTCATACTGTGGATCACCTGTTCCAATTACAACAAACTGTGTATAATCGTCAATAAGTCTCTCCATTACATAATTAATCAAATCAAGTCCTTTTTGGTCAGTAAGTCTTGAAATAAGACCAATCATATATCTCTTCTTATCAACTGCAAGTCCCAAATCTTCCTGAAGTCTTGTCTTATTTATCGATTTTTTCTTTCTAAAAGTCTCAGCATCGTAATTTGCATAAATCTTTGGATCAGTCTGTGGATTGTAAACATCATAATCTATTCCGTTGACAATTCCCTGCATATCAAAATGTCTTGCACTAAGTAATCCATTTAACCCTTCACCATAAAACCATGTCTGAATTTCATTAGCATATGTATCACTTACGGTTGTAATATAATCAGCAAAAACAAGTCCACCCTTTAACATATTGGCATCCTTGTTAAACTCAAGCTTATCCGGTGTAAATAAATCATCGTTAAAGCCTGTAATACCCTTCATAAACTTCTTATCCCATATTCCCTGGAATTTAAGATTATGAATAGTAATAATTGTCTTTATTCCCCAGAAAAATGGATTACCTGCAAATTCATTTTTCAAGTATACAGGAACGAATCCAGTCTGCCAGTCATGACAATGAATAATATCTGGTCTAAAATCAATAAGTGGTAACATTGAAAGTACTGCTTTATCAAAGAAAGCATATTTTTTTAATTCAAACTGAGTATCAGAGGTATATGGAGTAAATCCTGTGTAAAATTCCTGATTATCAATAAAATAATATGTAACTCCATCCATCTCGTACTTAAGTATTCCTACATACTTATTCTGTACATACGGACCCGAACTCATATAAAAGTGAGTAACATACTCCATCTTATTTCTAAAATGCTCAGGTATACAGGTATAATTTGGAATTACCACTCTTACATCCCAGTATTTTTTGTCAAAAGTCTTAGGTAGAGCACCACAAACATCTGCTAAACCACCAGTCTTAATAAACGGCACACATTCAGATGCTACAAATAGAATTTTCTTCATAGATTCACCCTCCGATAATATTCTCAAATCTAGTTTTCTTCCCAGTTATGATATACTTCCTGGACATCATCATCCTCATCAAGTAAATCAAGAATACGGTTAATATTTGTAATATCAGCATCATCTGTAAGATTTACATATGTCTGTGGAATCATAGAAACCTCAGCAGACACCATAGCAATACCAGCATCCTCAAGTGCTTTTCTTACAGTCTCAAAATCAGAAGGTGCTGTTGTAATCTCGTAGCTGTCATCTTCTTCTGTAAAATCATCAGCTCCAGCATCAAGAGCCTGCATCATAAGCTCGTCTGCGTCAATATCACATTCTTCCTTATCAATAATAATCTGACCTTTTTCATCAAACATATATGAAACGCATCCCTGTGTACCTATGCTTCCCTGTCCCTTTGTGAAAGCATTACGTACATTTGCAGCTGTACGGTTCTTATTATCAGTAAGACATTTTACAATAATAGCAGTTCCTGAAGGTCCATATCCTTCATATGTAGCAGCTTCATAATTTACACTGTTTCCATCTCCAGCGGCTTTTTTAATACCTCTTTCGATTGTATCATTAGGCATGTTATTAGACTTTGCCTTGGCAATAACCTGCGCAAGTTTAAAGTTATTTGCTGGATCAGGGCCACCCTCTTTTACAGCAACGGCGATTTCACGTCCAATCATTGTAAAAATCTTTCCCTTGGCAGCATCATTTTTCTCTTTTTTATGCTTGATATTCGCAAATTTTGAATGTCCTGACATAATTTGTATCCTCTTTTCTAAAATAATTCAAAGATATAATATCATTCTTTGTTATTTGGTGCAAGATTCTTAATCATCACTTGCTTTATCACTTTATCCTCCACTTCAAGAACTGAAAATTCATATCCATATGCCCTAATCACTGTCTTATCCCCTTCTTCAGGAATCTTATCGGAAAGTGAAATCAAAAAGCCATTTAATGTTTCAAATTCATCAGCCTCAACGGGTAACTCTAATGTTTGTTTTACATCTGAAAACTCTGTAAGGCCATCCATAATGAATGTAGAATCATCATGCTTTTGAATCAGTTCCTCTTTATCATCGTGCTCATCTTCAATTTCACCAACTATTTCTTCAAGAATATCTTCCATGGCAACAAGGCCTGAAACCTGACCATATTCATCAATTACTATCACAATATGGCTCTTCTTATTCTGCATATTCTTAAATAAATCATTAATCCCAACTGTTTCAGGAAAAAACTCTACCGGTCTGATTAATCCCTCAATTTCTTTTATCGGGGTCCTAAATACTTCATTTCTGTGAAAAAATCTCAAAATATCCTTGATATGTAATACTCCTATAATATTATCAATATCATTCTCATAGACTGGAAATCGAGACTTTCCATTTGAAACTGCGATATCAACGGCTTCTAAAAAGGATAATTCTCCATCAAGACAGACCATATTAACTCTGTGCGTCATAATATCCTTTATTTCTTTTTCATCAAATTCAAGAATATTATGAATCATCTGTGCTTCACAAGCCAATATGGTCCCCTGTTCATGGCCTTCATCAACCATTGAAATTATATCTTCTTCAGATGCCTTTTTTTTCATATTTAATCCAAATAACATTTTTAATTCCTTTTCTTATGTAAAAAGCTCAAGACTTATTTCTAAAGCCTTATCAATTTTTACCAGAATATTATTATCCAAATGACAAACTTTATCTTTTAATCTTTTTTTATCTATGGTTCTAAGCTGTTCAAGTAATACTACTGAATCCTTTGCCAAATCATACTCTTCAGATTTAAGTTCCACATGCGTAGGCAATTTTGCCTTGTGCATCTGCGACGTTATTGCAGCACATATTACCGTAGGACTATGACGGTTTCCTATATCATTTTGAATAATAAGAACTGGTCTGACTCCACCTTGTTCAGACCCTACAACGGGTCTTAAGTCAGCATAATAAATATCTCCTCTTTGAATAATCATACACAATCACTCCATTTATGGTATACAAAAAGTATTTCCAATTTTTTCGAGTGTATTCTGTATTTATAAAATTTTATTCTTTATGATATATTCTTGGCACTCTCGGAGTAATCAGGCATGCAAATTCATAGTTAAATCTTCCCGAAAGTTCTCCAAGTTTTTCAAGTGTAATTTCTTCCTCTCCATCTTTTCCAAGAAGAGTGACTTTATCTCCAACCATAACACCTTCAATATCTGTCACATCAACCATGCACTGATCCATACATACTCGCCCACATATTGGTGCTTTTTGTCCGCGAATTAACACCCATCCTTTATTAGATAGCCCCCTACAATATCCATCAGCATAGCCAACAGGAATTGTAGCGATTTTTGTCTTCTTAGTGGTTATATATTTTCCACCGTAACTAACACTTCTTCCCTTTTCTAATTCTTTAATATAAGAAATTCTACTAGATAATGACATTACTGGTTTTAATGAAATACTATTTTTATCTACCTCATCTGATGGCCAAAGACCATACAGTGTAATGCCAGCTCTTACCATATCCATATTAGCTTCAGGAATTTCAACAATGCCGGCACTGTTTGAACAATGCTTTATTTGTACATTTACGCCTATATTATCAAGCATCTCAATCATTTCATTATATTTTTTTAGTTGTTCAAATGCTGGCTCTTTTGACTTTTCGTCGGCCCTGGCAAAATGCGTAAATATACCTTCCACTTCAATATTTGGAAGCTTTGATATCTCCTTTATTTCCTTAGCACTTTCTTGGTTTACCTGAAAACCAATTCGACTCATACCTGTATCTATCTTAATATGAATTCTACACTTTTTCCCCATCTCTGATGCAATTCGAGATAACTGCTGTGCTGTATCAAAATCACATACAGCAGGCCTGATATCATTTTTAATTATATCCCTGTAATGTTCTGGAAAACTAAGTCCAAGAATTAAAACCGGCTTAGTACGACCACTTTCTATCAACTCAATTGCCTCATCTACCGTAGCAACAGCAAAGCCCCACAAATACGGCAAATCCTCAAGTACCTTCGATATTTCAATGGCACCATGACCATATGCGTCTGCCTTTATTACTGCAGTCATAAGTGTATCTGATTTTAACTTATCATGCATTGAACTCATATTATAAATTATTGCATCCAAATCTATATCCGCGCGAATTCTATCTGATTCCATCTCTGTTCACCTTATTCCATACTTCATTTAATCCATCAATTATGTCCGAAGCCATCATACCATATGTTCCAGTTTTATTAATTATCATATCCCCAGCTAGGCCATGAACATATACACCTAAAGCAGCCGCCATTTTTGGCTCCATATTTTCAGCAAGAAAAGCTCCTATTATTCCAGCTAACACATCACCACTTCCTGCAGTTGCCATTCCATTATTTCCAGACTTATTAATAAATGCCATTCCATATGAATCAGCAATTACTGTTCTAAAATCCTTTAAAACCAGAATCACATCATTATTTGTTGCAAAAGAAACAGCTGAATCAACCAGTTCATTCTGAATCTGAGAAACACTGGTATCTGTAAGTCGTGACATTTCACCCAAATGAGGAGTCATTACTATATCCATATGTTTTTTAGGAATAACAGAAATATCTTCAGATAATATATTTAATGCATCTGCATCCAACAATAGAGGAACTTGAGCAAGTTCTAATACTTTTTTTACAATACTTCTTGCCTCCTTATCTGTTCCGATTCCAGGGCCAAGTACAACAGCATCAGTCCACTTCAAAGTTTCCTCTATTCTATCATATGTAGAAAATAAAGCTTCCGGAACAGAATTTTGAATAATAATTCTGTTTTCTTCTGGAGATATAATCTTTACAAGGCCAGCTCCAGATTTATATGCAGCTTTTGCACATAGAATTGCAGCACCTGCCATATTTTTACTGCCTGCAATAATTGTAAGCTTTCCATATGTACCTTTATTTGAATGTGCAACTCTGACTGGAAGTTTACGTAAATCAGAACAATCCAGTGATGCCATTTTAGGTTTTCGTCCACAAAAGCTTTTCTCATCAATTCCAATATGAATTATTTTCACATTTCCTGAATAATCATATCCCGGCCACAGTATCTGTCCTATTTTTTCAAAAGAAAAAGAATATGTTATATCAGCTTTAAATGCTATTCCCAAAATTTTTCCTGTATCAGAACAAATTCCGGATGAAATATCTATAGCAACTTTTGTCCCAGACAAATTATTCATCTTTCGAATAATACCGGCATATTCACCTTCAATCTTTCTAGAGAGACCTACTCCAAATATGGCATCAACAATCACATCAAAATTGTCATTCTCATCTATTTCTTCTAAAATTGGAAATCCATAGCTTTCATAAATACTTTTTTGTAACCCAAAAAGCTCACTACCATTTGATAAATTTCTAGATGCAAAGTAAACAAAAGCCTTATATCCTCTCTGATTAAGCAGTCTTGCAACAGCAAGCCCATCTCCTCCATTATTTCCTTTGCCACATACAATTAATAATGTCTTTTCACATGAATAAGACGCAACAAGCTCCTGAACAACCCCCATTGCAGCCTGTTCCATCAAAACAACAGATGGAACTTTATATTTTTCTGATGTGGTATTGTCTAGAAGCTTCATTTCTTTTCCGGATACAATATATTTCACCTAATCGCCTCAAACTTTCTCTTTATCAACCATAGGATCGTCATATGCAATATCAAACAATTCAATTACTTCTGGTCCAAAAATATCGTGTAAATATGAATAAATTTCCTTGTTATTTATATCTCGATTCTGCTTTCGAACAATATTTTTTTTCAATTCTATTCTAATATTAGAAATCCATTCATCAATCTGCCTTGACTCTTCCCTATTTGTGACAATCTTCTCATTAAAATAATCCATAGACAAAATCATAAGCTGCTCATTTACTTCTTTAATCTTACCTGGAATTTCTAATAACAAATCTTCTTTTTCATCAATCTGAACATTTATATCATCAATTAACTTCTTATCCTGTTCAAGTGTTTTTTCTCTTGTTTTACTGTCAATGTCGCCATTGCCATCTTCCATATTCTGAACAATATTAGACATCAGCCGACTTTTCAATTTTTTCAAATCTTTAAGTTCTGTATTTACTTTTCCTTGTTGTGCAAGTAAAGAATTTAACTCACCTTCTATTTGTTGAATCTCTTCTGTTTTTCCATGAATAGCAAATAATCTATGCCATTTCTGGTCCAATACAAGAATAGGAACTTTCTTACCTGTTAATGCTTTTTTAAATTCAGCATCACCTTTCATAAAACCCCACCTTTAATTTGAATTTTTCACAATATTATAACTTAACTGCATAAGACTGTCAGAAAGATGAACGCTTTCAACTACAACATCTTTATTATCAATTTCTAAATCTACATGTGCAAAATTCCAAATTGCATTTATTCCTAAATCTACAACCTTTTTTGCAACAGCCTCAGCATTTGACTTAGGCATAGTAAGCGCCGCAATGTCAACTTTATTTTTTTTCGAATATTCATCAAGTTCATCAAGCATAAGTATTGGTATGTCTCTTACTTTTTTTCCTTTCAGTTTTGGGTCAACATCAAATAAAGCTGTAATTACAAAACCAAGTTTTTCAAACTTCATATAATTTGCAAGTGCCTGTCCCAAATTACCTGCTCCAATTATTACTATATTATGCTGTGTATTTAACCCGAGAATTTTTCCAATCTCATCATAGAGAAACTGTACATTGTAGCCATACCCCTGCTGTCCAAACCCACCAAAATTATTCAAATCCTGACGTATCTGTGAAGCAGTAACTTTCATCCTATTACTTAAATCATTCGATGATATTCTCTCAACACCCTCATCAAGCAATTCTCCCAAATATCTGTAATATCTAGGCATTCTTCTAATTACAGCCTGTGATATTTCCTTTTCCACAACTCATACCTCCTATTTCTTGCCATATGCAAAAAAACACCTAAACCAATTATAGTTTTTTGACATTAATGTGTCAAATTTTTAACATACTAATTGATTTAGGTATTTGTATTATTTGCTTAAATCTTATAGACTTTTTTCGAGGTTTTCTCTGATAGCTTTAATGAAATCATGGCTGTTTAATACAGTTGGATTTTCAATTGAAGTAATAAGCGCTAAATCTTTTGTCATCTTTCCACTTTCAATTGTATCTAAGCATGCCTTTTCAAGCTTGTCTGCAAAATCAGAAAGCTCTTTAATTGAATCAAGCTCTCCTCTTTTTCTAAGAGCACCAGTCCATGCAAAAATTGTAGCTACAGAGTTAGTTGATGTCTCTTCTCCAGCTAAATGCTTGTAATAATGTCTCTGTACAGTTCCATGAGCAGCCTCATACTCATAGTATCCATTAGGAGATACTAAAACAGAAGTCATCATTGCAAGTGAACCAAATGCAGAAGAAATCATATCACTCATTACATCTCCATCATAGTTTTTACAAGCCCAGATAAATCCACCCTCAGACTTCATAACACGTGCAACCGCATCATCAATAAGTGTATAGAAATATGTAATTCCAGCTTTATCAAATAAATCCTTGTACTCAGCATCAAATATTTCCTGGAAAATATCTTTGAATGTATGGTCATATTTCTTTGAAATAGTATCTTTTGTAGCAAACCATAAATCCTGTTTTGTATCAAGAGCATATTTAAAACAACTGTGTGCAAAGCTCTCAATAGAATCATCAAGATTGTGCTGACCCTGAATAACTCCAGCTCCAGTAAAGTTATGTATTACCTCTCTTGTTTCGGTTCCATCTTCTGCTGTAAAAACTAATTCTGCTTTTCCAGCTCCAGGAATTTTCATTTCTGTTGCCTTGTAAACATCACCATACGCATGTCTTGCAATTGTGATTGGTTTAGCCCATGATTTTACATTTGGCTCAATACCCTTTACAACAATAGGAGCACGGAAAACTGTACCGTCAAGCATTGCTCTTATTGTTCCATTTGGACTCTTCCACATTTCTTTAAGGTCATACTCAGTCATTCTGGCAGCATTAGGTGTAATAGTTGCACACTTAACAGCTACACCATATTTCTTTGTAGCATTTGCAGAATCAACAGTAACCTGATCATTTGTACGATTTCTCTCTTCTAATCCCAAATCATAATACTCAGTATTTAACTCAATAAATGGAGTTAGAAGTTCATCTTTGATCATCTGCCAAAGAATTCTAGTCATCTCATCTCCGTCCATCTCAACTAATGGTGTAGTCATCTTAATTTTTTCCATAATTCTCTCCTTTATTTTATCAGGTTTTCCCAACCTAATTTTTTCATATTTTCCTTGGAACTTTTTATATGATCCGAAGCAAATTTCTGTGCTTTTTTAGCATCTTTTGCCTTTATTGCCTCACAAATCTGTTTATGTTCTTTCACAGAGTTTTTTGCTCTGCTAGACTCTGCAAGAGTGACCTGACGGACTCTTCCTACATAATCATGATAATCTTTTAGAACTTTTCTTAATTCTTTACTTCCAGACGCTTCATAAAGTATCTCATGAAATCTGTTATCAAGCAATAGTATTTGTTTATTATTACCTTTTTCTTCATGAAATTCTGATAAATAAATATTTTCTTCCATTTCTGCCATAAGTTCATCTGAAATGTTATCAACAGCCCATTTTGCACAAAGCCCTTCAAGTAATGCTCGTATTTCATAAATATCTCGAACATCATCAAGGGATACTCCCTCAACGAATGCTCCCTTATTAGGTATAATAGAAATGAGGCCTTCTAGTTCAAGCTGTCGAAGTGCTTCTCTTACAGGAGTTCTGCTCACTCCTAACTCATCACCTATATTTTTTTCTTTTAGCTCATCACCAGGCATATACTTACCAGACAATATCGCATTTCTAATACTGTGATATACTTTTGAACTTAAGCTGTAATTATCTTCTGACATATTATTCCCCAACTACAATACTATATTTAACTCTTTACAACAATCAGTAATTTTAACAACAAGCTCATTATCTGTAATGGAAGTAATTCGTCCTTCCTCATACTGCTCGTCTACCCAGTCCTTTATCATTGCAACAAGTTTTGAAGATTTATCAATTTTTCTTTCTTTTGTAAGCTTATAATAAGTATTTATCCAATGTGCTATTCCAGCAAGTCCTGAAGTATTTGAAACAGCAACAAGCGGTGGTCTGTTTAAAAATTTCTCTGTATCAAAAATATTGTATATTTCCTCATTTTTCAAAAGACCGTCTGCATGAATACCAGCTCGAGTAACATTAAAATTTCTTCCTACAAATGGTGTTCTATCAGGTTGAATATCTCCCAGCTCCTTCTCGAAATATTCGGCCAACTCAGTAATTACTGTTGTATCCATTCCATCAAGTGTACCTTTTAACTGTGCATATTCAAATACCATAGCTTCAAGAGGTGTATTACCCGTTCTCTCACCAATACCAAACAATGAACAGTTTACTCCACTTGCTCCGTAAAGCCAGGCAGTTGTAGAATTATTAACCGCTTTATAAAAATCATTATGCCCATGCCACTCAATAAGTTCAGATGGAACTCCGGCATGTGTTGTAAGTCCATATATTATTCCCGGAACACTTCTTGGAATAACAGCACCTGGGAAGTTAACTCCATATCCCATAGTATCACATGCTCTGATTTTAATCGGAATCTTATATTCATCCATAAGCTTCATGAGTTCAACACAAAACGGAATAACAAACCCATAAATATCAGATCTGGTAATATCTTCAAGATGACATCTAGGACTAATTCCTGTCTCAAGACACTCTCTGATGACGCTTAAATACATATTCATTACTTCTTTTCTAGTCATCATCATCTTATAGAAAATATGATAGTCTGAGCAACTAACTAATATACCTGTTTCCTTTAAACCAATTTCTTTTACAAGTTGAAAATCCTGTTTACTAGCTCTTATCCATGCAGTCACTTCCGGAAATTCATAACCTCTCTCAAGGCATTTATATACGGCATCTCTGTCCTTTTTGCTGTATAAAAAGAATTCGCTCTGTTTAATTTTTCCTTTTGGTCCACCCAACCTGTGAAGATAATCGTAAATTGTAACTATCTGCTCTGTTGTATATGGAGTTCTAGACTGCTGTCCATCTCTAAAAGTTGTATCTGTAATCCAGATATCCTCAGGCATATTATGAGGAACTATTCTGTCATTAAATGCAATTTTAGGAATTTCAGAATACGGAAAAAGACTTCTAAATGTATTTGGTTCCGATACATCTGCCAACTGATAAAAATGTTCTTCAAGTTGTAACAGATTTGTTTTATTATTCATTAATACTTCTCTCATGTAGCACTACTCCCTACTTTTTATAAATTACCTGCAATTCTTATATCAAATTTCTTCTTTTGAATAATTGTATACAATTATACTTTATGCGTCAATAATTTTTTTGTAACCAAATTATTTTACCCACATACAATAAATTGTAATAAAAATTCTAGGAGGTCACTTATGAGTGATTTATCAGCAACAAACTGTTCATGTGGATGTAATGGAGATAATGGATGTTCTTCCATCATTTGGATTATTCTCTTACTTTGTGTGTGCGGCGGAAACGGAAGTTCATTTTTCTCAGGAAACGGCTGCGGCGACAACAATAACTGCATTTTAATCATTATCCTTTTACTTTGCTGCTGTAACAACGGAAGCAGCTTCTGCTAATCATTTCTATAACTCATCACTAACATAAAAAATAGCAGGCAATGCCTGCTATTTTTTTTTATCATTTTCACTATTTTCAATCTTCTTATTAAGAATCTTTTCTAATTCACATTGCTCTTCTATTTCATGATTTTTCAAACACTCTTCGTCTATTTCATAAACATCATGACCATCAATAATAATCATAATTTAATACTCTTTTTTATTATTATATGCTTATACAGTAATAAAGTGTTGTCTATATGCATAGTATAAAACAAAAAAGAGTTTTTATGGAAGAAGAATCAAAATTTACACCCTATGATGAAATACTTCAGACTAGAGAGTTGCAAATGCTAAAGACTATTATTCCATACGTAAATAAACCTATGCGAAAGCAGCTTTCATTGGCTATTCAATACATGTCAATGTTAAATTCGCTAAAGGTACTCGCCGAAGAACCAGCACTATCAATAGCCGAAAATGAAAGTCCAGCCGAAAAAACCTTGTCGCTTTTATCTGCAATAAAAAAGTATTGCACACCAAAAGAACAAGAAACAATTGAAAACATCTTAAATATCATAACATTATTAGACAATAAGGAGATATATGAACAAGCAGCAGTTTTTAAATAATTTCATCAACTCCCCAAAACCCAAAGATACAACCTCTGCAATTCCATTTCTTGCAAAACATTTAGAAATTGCAAGAAAAAACAATATCACTTTTAGTAAAGAAGAAATAAATGAAATATATAATGAATTAAGTAAAGACCTGCCTGAAAAAAACCGCAGGCAGGTCGAAAAGATATTAAAGTCACTGAATTGATTCTGTATTTATACATAATATTTTATCTATTGGAGAAATTGAATTACCTTTTCCATCAGTTCCATCTAGATATTTTTCTCCAGCTGATTCAAAAATAATATACAACTTACCATTTAATGTATCAATCTCTTCTGAACCGGGTGGCATCTCAATTTTGCTATCCGGTCTATTTGGATTTGAAGATAAATTTACAATAGATTTGTATACTTTAATATATGACGATGACTGTCTTCCATACGATGTACTCAAATAAACCTTTCCATCTTCATCAAATGTCACTCCCTGAACTTTACCCGGAATTGCATATGAACTAAGTTTTTCCATGGTATCATCATTTACATTATAATGATATGCAACCATTTTTGAATCTAAAAATAAAGTATGTGTTGCAACCCATAATCTTCCACCATAATAAGTAATACATGATGGTTTATTATCAATTTCATATATATCCACCACACCTGTTGCATCAATAACCTGCTTAGAATTAGCTGTGGCCATTAAGCAAATAAAATCATATGAAATTCTTTCAAGTGTATTTTCATTTGAATTACATACCCACACATTCTTTCCATCATATGCTATTCCTCCAAGATGACTTTTAGAATCCATGCCAAGCGTAACAAGATACTCACCACTATCACGACTAAAAACCATCAACTCGCCTAGACTGTCGTCCTCTTCTGAATAACTCGTAACTAAAACATAATCTTCAGTAATGCAAAGTCCCTGTGGACATTGAGATTCACTAAAAATATACTGATTTAAAAAATCTGTTTCCTTTGTTGCAGGCATTCCCGGTATATTTATATCATTGATAAACTCATACTCACAATCTTTTAAAAGTATTACGTTATCATCATTTTCATTCTCATATTTATAGTTGTTAACACTATAATTATTATCAATTATTCTAATCCATTTTGCATAAACAATATATGCCTTACCACTTTTATACTCTAAAAGGTCTACTTTAGTTGTATAATATCTATCCAGATACCATCCTCCAAATTTATAACCAAATTTATGTGGTTCTCTAAGTCCCAATCTTTTTGATTCTGGTGTGATAAGATTTACGTTATAAATATTATTTGATGCCCCCATCAAATTGTAATGAATATAAGATACTCCATCATTTTTTGATGCATTATCCAAAAACTTTTGCAATGAATAATGCGAACTAAAAGAGGCAGTTTCTGCCTCTTCTAGTTCTGTTGCATAAATCTGAGTATTCAAAAACACAATTGCAAGTAAAAATAAAACTGCTAATTTACTCTTCAATTTCAACAAGTTTGCTCGCCCTTTCTTCAATCTGTTTTGCAGATACATCATCAGGTGCCTGCTCATATCTGGCAAACTCATATGAGAAATCTCCACTTCCACTTGTCATGGAACGAAGCTGCGTATTATATCCATACAACTCAAGATATGGAATATCGGCAACAATCTCCTGATATCCATTATCAGTCGGATTCATACCCATTACTCTTCCTCTTCGTTTATTTAAATCTCCCATAATATCTCCAGTAAACTCATCTGGACATACAACCTTAAGTGTTGCAATCGGCTCAAGAAGAACTGGCTTTGCCTCCAAAAATCCTTTCTTAAATGCCTGCTGAGTCGCAATCTTAAATGCCATTTCTGAAGAATCTACTGCATGATAAGAACCATCATAAAGGACTGCTTTTACTCCTGTAACAGGATATGCGGCAAGTGGACCTTTTTTTACTGATTCCACAATTCCTTTCTCAACTGCTGGAAAGTAATTCTTTGGAACAGCTCCACCTACAACACACTGCTCAAATACATATGGTGTATCTAAATCTCCTGATGGCTCAAAAGTCATCTTTACATGTCCATACTGACCATGTCCACCTGATTGTTTTTTATATTTATATTCTACATCAACTTTCTTTCTAAGTGTCTCTTTAAATGCAACTTTTGGTCTCATAAGTTCAATTTCGACCTTATATTTTTCCAATAATGTACTTGCAACAACTTCAAGTTGCATATCACCAATTCCATAAAGTAAAGTCTGTGCATTATCACTGTCATTAATGTGATTAAGTGTAAGATCTTCCATTAGCATCTTCTGTAAAGCTTGGGAAATCTTATCTTCATCACCTTTTTTCTTTGCTTTATATCTCATAGATACATATGGTTTTGAAATACTTGTTCTCAAAAATGTAATTGGTGTAGCTTTAGTAGATAATGAATCTGTTGTAAGTGTTTTCTGAAGTTTTGCAAAAGCTCCAATATCTCCGGCATGAAGTTCTTTTACCTCTTCAGCTTTTCCCCCTCTTAATACATAAACCTTTCCAATTTTTTCCTCATAATCTCTATGATAATTAAATAAAATATCATCTGTTTTAATAACACCGGAATTAACCTTTATCAAAGAATATTTTCCAATATAAGGATCTACAATTGATTTAAATACATAAGCTGATTTTGCTTTTGAAAAATCATAATCTGCATTATATACCTCATTTGTCTTAGTGTTAATTCCTGCACACACTCTCTTTTCCGGGCTTGGAAAATATTTGACAATATCTGCCATAAGTGTATACATTCCTCTGGCAAGAATATTTGAACCCATAAGAACAGGAACAATCGAACCATCAATTACATTCATTCTGAGTGCAGATCTGATTTCGTCTTCAGAAAAAGATTCACCACCAAAATATCTGTCCATAAATTCTTCACTTGTCTCTGCAACTGCTTCAAGAAGAGCTTCTCTGCAAATCTCCAGATTTTCTTTAGAGTATTCTGGAACATCAACTTTATCTACACTCCCCTTATCATTCCATTTTTTTGCTGTCTGCTGAATAACATTTACATAACCTACAAACTGCTCATTTTCTCTGATTGGAAGGTGAAATGGTGCAATTTTTTTGCCATATAAATCCTGTAAATCAACTACTATCTGTCTGTAACTTGCATTATCGATATCCATATCTGTTACAAAAATCATTCTTGGCAATTTGTATTTTTCACAAATATCCCATGCTTTTTTAGTTCCAGCCTGAATTCCTGATTTACCCGATACAACAATAATAGCCGCATCAGCTACTGACACAGCTTCTTCAACCTCTCCTACGAAATCAAAATAACCTGGTGTATCAAGAATGTTAATTTTCACATCATTCCATTCAATCGGAATAACAGATGTATGAATAGAAAATTTTCTTTTTATCTCTTCTTTATCAAAATCGCTAAGAGTATTTCCATCATCAATTGTTCCCATTCTGGTTTTCTGACCTGCTAAATAGCACATTGCCTCAACTAATGATGTCTTTCCACAACCACCATGTCCAAGTAAAACCACGTTTCGAATCTTATCAGTCGTATAAACATTCATAAATACGTCCTCCCTAACATTATATTATGTATATATTGTACTAATCTTTGTTTTGGTTTACAATACTTTTATGCAAAATGCCTATAAATTTTAACAGGCTAATATAGTAAAATTAATATTATTTGAAAAAAGGATGTAAAAATTGTGAAATTTGATAAAGTTGGATTTATTGGACTAGGATTAATCGGAGGTTCAATAGCAAAAAAAATTAGAATTAACTGTCCAAAAGCTAAAATAATGGCAACTGCAGGACACAAAGAAACAATTGAAAAAGCATACAGTCTCGGAATAATTGATAATTGTGAGTTGCTTGAATTAAATAAATTTAATGAATGTGATGTAATTTTTTTATGCGCTCCTGTTAATAAAAATATCCAATATCTTAATGAATTAAAAGGAATCATAAAGCAAGATTGTATTATTACAGATGTCGGAAGTACAAAAACGCAGATTCACGAACAGATAATCGCTTTGGAAATGGAGGATAATTTTATTGGAGGCCACCCAATGACCGGTTCAGAAAAAACAGGTATTGAAAATTCCGACGAACTTCTACTTGAAAATGCTTATTACATAATTACACCTACTACAAAAACGACGCAAAAGAATGTTGATGAGTTTGAAAAATTCGTAAAAGAGTTAGGTTCTCTTCCTCTTATTCTAGATTATAAAGAGCACGACCATGCAACTGCCGCAATAAGTCATCTTCCTCATATGATTGCATATGCTCTTACAAATCTTGTTGAGGATATTGACTCAGAACAGGAAACAATGAAAACAATTGCAGCAGGAGGTTTTAGGGACGTAACACGTATTGCTTCATCCTCTCCTGTTATGTGGGAAAGTATCTGCTCTACTAACAAGACACAGTTACTTGAATTGATTACTCTTTATGAAAAAGAACTATCAAAATTAAAAAAATATATTGAAACAGATGATTCCTCCGCACTTATGGACTATTTTCAAAAATCCAAAGAGTATAGAGATTCTCTTACCATCAAAGGCAAAAAAGTCAGAAATGATTTCCACGAAGTCTTTGTTGATATAAATGATGAGACAGGTGGAATTGCAATTATTGCAAATCTTCTTGCATTCAATAATATAAGCATAAAAAATATAGGAATTATCAATAACAGAGAATTTGAAGAAGGTGTTCTTCGAATAGAATTTTCAGATGCAAACTCATTAGAAAGGGCTACTTGCATACTTAAAGAAAGAAATTATATAATTCACAGACGATAAAAGAGTGTCTAATAGACACTCTTTTCTAATACCTCAAAATAGTTTTCAAATGTTTTTCTACAACAATATGGATTAATAATCTCTATCCCATCAAACAAAAGCCCAGGAAGTGAAAATGACATAGATACTCTATGATCTTCAAAAGTTTGTACCTGACATGGTTTCATTTCACTTATATTAGCAGGCCAGATAGATATAACTCCATTTTTCTCGGTAACTTTTACACCCATGGCATCTAGATTGGTAATTATCGCATTAATTCTATCACATTCCTGCAATCTAATGTGTGAAACTCCACGAATAACAACTTTTCCGTCACAAAATGGTGCAATAGCAGCTAATGTTAACGTCTGATCAGAAAAAGATGACAAATCCCATTCACCAGACTTAACCACACCATCTCTAGGAGGTATACATTCTATTCCATCATCTTTTTCTACGATGTCACATCCCATATCACTTAGAACATCAAGAAAAGCTATATCTCCCTGCAACGACTTCTTATTCACTCCAACAACCTTTGATTTTACCTTAAGCAGTGGACTCATTGCATAAAAATAACATGCTGCTGACATATCAGGTTCAATACTATATTCCTTACCATTATAATGTGAATTTTTAAAAATAGTATATGTACTGCCACTTTTTAAAACATCTACTCCAAACTGTTTCATCATCTGAATGGTCATCTCAACATATGCCATTCCATGCGATCCAATTACATTAATCTTAAAGTCTTTATCAACCACAATTGATGAAATAAGAAGAGCACTTAAAAACTGACTACTTTTTTCAACATCAACAGAGACATTGTCTTTATAATCACCTTCGTGTCCAATCACAAAAGGAAAATGATATTCCTCTTCCTCATATTCTATTTTTGCACCGAGACTTTCTAATGACTGTAACAATTCCTTCATTGGTCTCTTTTTCATCTGTTCAGAAGATACTATTCTGTAACGACCTTTTGAAAGTCCAAGCAAAGCAGTCAAAAAACGCGCTGCTGTTCCTGCACTTCCAACATCAATTGTTGCTTCACTCTTTGGAATCTTTCCTGAAAATCCTGTAATTGTAATTTCATTTTTATTCTCATCCACCGCTACAGGAAATCCCAGATTAATTAGTGCATCAATAAAATGCCTAGAATCGTCACTAAAAAGACACCCTTTTAAAACACTACAACCATTTGAAAGGGCAGCGATTAAAAGGGCTCTATTTGTAATACTCTTCGAGCCTGGAACACAGGCTTTAATATCATGTGGATGATTTACTTTTTTTACTTTATAAATCATTAAAAATCTGATATATATCAATCTTAAGAGCATCTGTATCTGTCATTCCGATAAATACTGCTCCGTAATGATATTCTCCTTCTTTGTCTTCTCTACGAACGATCTCGATAACTGCATCAACAACTTCTTTTGTCCATATCTGTACTTTTGTATCATAGTATGTGTGAAGTTCTAATGGTGCGTTAGCTTTGAATCCGATACCACTTCTTGAAATATCTGTAACATCAACATGAACATATTTAAGAGTTGTAATTCCTTCCTCATCAAGACGTTCTAACTGTACTGACACATCAATATCAAGTCTTTTATGTTTTCTCTTTTCTTCCATATTTTATACCTCATCTAGATTATATTAGTAAAATACTAGTACTATAATATTATATTTGTATAAGTTTTGTCAAATAATAAACATAGCATCACCAAAACTGAAGAATCTATATTTTTCTTCAACAGCTTTTTCGTATGCATTTAATACATTTTCTCTACCTGCAAGTGCCGATACAAGCATCACAAGTGTAGACTGTGGCAAATGAAAATTGGTAATTAGACAATCAATAACTTTAAAGTTATATCCAGGATAAATAAATATTTCGGTCCAACCGCTACATTCTTTTAACATGCCATTTTCATCAGCTGCCGACTCCAAAGTTCTTGTACTTGTAGTTCCAACAGAAATTACTCTTCCACCATTTTTTTTGGTACTATTAATTATTTCTGCTGCTTCTTTTGAAACCATATAAAACTCTGAGTGCATGTGATGTTCCAAAACATTTTCAACCTTCACTGGTCTAAATGTTCCAAGACCCACATGCAAAGTTACTTCAGCAATATTTATCCCTTTTTCTTTTACTTTCTCAAGAAGCTCCTTTGTAAAATGAAGTCCGGCTGTTGGCGCAGCTGCAGAACCATCATATTTGGCGTAAACAGTCTGATATCTATTCTTATCCTTTAACTGATGTGTAATATATGGTGGAAGTGGCATCTGACCTAACTGATCAAGAATTTCTTCAAATATTCCTTCATAAGAAAACTGAATAAGTCGATTCCCCTCTTCAACTACATCTATCACTTCACCTACCAAAAGACCATCTCCAAAGATAATCTTAGTTCCCGGCTTTGCTTTTTTTCCTGGTTTTACAAGAGTCTCCCAAATATCATTTTCTCGACGTTTAAGAAGCAAGATTTCTATCTTTGCCATAGTTCCTTCTTTCACACCAAAAA
Organism: Agathobacter sp.; assembly: GCA_045123895.1. Classification (GTDB taxonomy): domain Bacteria; phylum Bacillota; class Clostridia; order Lachnospirales; family Lachnospiraceae; genus Roseburia. Next base: position 19,995 of record JBGVKW010000012.1, on the reverse strand, counting down.
GTCTGGCTGGAATAACCTTTGTATTGTTTATTACAAGGCAGTCACCAGGATTAAGATATTCAAGGATATCCGAAAACACTTTATGCTTCACTTCACCAGTATCCTTATCAAGAACCATTAGTCTTGAACTCGAACGGTCTTCCAGAGGATCCTGAGCAATCAGTTCCTCTGGTAAATAATAATCAAAATCTTTTACATTCATTTTTCTTTACCTTCTAATTAAGCACGAAGTGTAACTCCAACCTTGATTTCAAGGTTCTTTAATATTTTCTTTACAAATTTCTCAACTGCTTTTGCAGATAATTCTTCCTCTTTTGGAGAGAATACCACTGAAAATGCCATACTCTTCTTATTTTCTGGTAACTGAGAACCTTCATAAACATCAAATAGTTTTACGTCAGTTACATAATCACAGGCTTCTTTGATACCATTCTCAATTTGCTCACATGTAATCTCTTTATCAACTACAAATGCAAAGTCTCTCTTTTCTTCTGAGAATTTTGAAATTGGAACAAAAATACGATCTTTTCCATACCATTCTGATATAGCTCTCATATCAAGTTCCATCACATATGCCGGAACTCTCATATCAAGTTCATCGCAGATTTCATATCTTACTTTTCCAAGATATCCAACTTCTTTACCATCACATAATACAGTAGCTGTCTGATATGGATGAAGGAATGTCTTTTCAGATGCCTTATAAGTAAATTTAATATCTAATGCATCCGCAACATTTTCTGCAAGTCCTTTAAGAGTAAAGAATGATTCGTTTTCTCCAAATATACCTACACAAAGAGTCTCTCTCTCATCAGGATACTCATCAAGTGGTAAATTTTTAGGAATAAAGATATTACCTAACTCATATATTTTGCCTTGTAAAATTCCCTTTTTCTGGTTTCTGGCAATTGCATGTAGCATCTGAGGTGCAAGTGTTGTTCTCATAAGAGAAAGATCAATATTGATTGGATTAATAAGACTAATTGCATGTCTCTCCATCGCATCTTCTGGTAATTTAAGTAAATCTAAATCAGAAGGTGAGAAGAAAGAGTAATGAATTCCCTCATATGCTCCTGCAGCACAAAGTGCATCTTTTATCTTATTTTCAGTTTTCTGTCTAAGGTTAAGTCCACCTAATGTAACCCGGGCTGTAGGCATAAAAGTTGGTGTTACATGGTCATAACCATACATACGAATTACTTCTTCTGCCACATCAGGATAAGACTCCATATCTTCTCTGTAAGCAGGTACGTAAATTGTAAGTTCATCTCCATTTACAACTGGAGCAAAGTTAAGATTTGTAAGAATTCTTACAATTTCATCTGTTGGCACTTCAATTCCTAAAACACCATTTACTTTTTTGATACTTACTTTCATTTCCTTAGGCTCAAGAGAATTTCCTGTTGAAGCTACAACATGTGTTGAAGAAACCTTTCCACATCCAAGTTCTTCAATTAAATGAAGAGCTCTTTTCATAGCCATATCTGTAGTAAATTCATTTACACCCTTTGAATACAAGGCACTTGAATCAGAAGCCTGTCCTAAAGCACGTGAACTCTTTCTGATATTGTCTCTTGCAAACTTTGCAGCTTCAAATAATACTTCCGAAGTAGTCTCTTTAATTTCTGAGTTAAGACCACCCATAATTCCTGCAAGAGCTACCGGTTTTTTACCATCGCAAATCACAAGGTTAGAAGAATTAAGTTCAAATTCTTTTTCATCTAAAGTAACAATCTTCTCACCGTCATTTGCTCTTCTTACATTGATTTGTTCTCCCTCAAGGAAAGAATAATCAAATGCATGCATTGGCTGTCCTAATTCCTTTAATACAAAGTTTGTAATATCTACAACATTTGAGATTGAACCGATACCAACTAAGGCGAGTCTTCTTCTCATCCATGCAGGAGACTCTCCCATTTTCACATCAAAAACATAATGTCCGATGTATCTTGGACAAATATCCGTTGCGTCAACATTTACTTTAAAATTATCTTTTGTTACAGATTCTTCAGTATAATCTAAAGCAGGCTCTTTTACAGGTTTTCCAAGAACAGCTGCAACTTCTCTTGCAATACCTAAGATACTCTGGCAATCAGGTCGGTTTGCAGTAATTGCAATATCAAAAATCCAGTCATCCATTCCAAGAATTGGTTTAACATCCGCTCCTGGAATCGAATCATCAGGAAGAACAAGAAGACCATTATATCCAGCTCCCGGGTATAAATCTTCATTAAGTCCAAGCTCTACTCCAGAGCAAAGCATTCCAAATGACTCATAACCACGGAGTTTTCCTTTTTTGATAGTCATCACGCCTTCAATTGTCACATGATCTTTTGCTGTAGCGTAAACTGTTGCTCCAATAAGTGCCAATGGGAATTTTCCACCAGCCTTTACATTGTCTGCCCCACAGCAAATCTGAAATGTTCCATGCTCTCCTGCGTTTACTTTACAAAGCGATAAATGTGTATCAGGAATTGGCTCACATTCTTCAACAAGTCCTACTACAACATTTGAAATATCCTTTCCTACTTCAATTAACTCTTCTACTTCAAATCCACAAGAGAATAATTTTTCCTCTAACTCCTTTGGAGTTACATCTATATCTACATAATCTTTTAACCAGCTAAGTGGTGCTAACATAATACTGCCTCCCTTTTCTAATTAGTTGTCGTCAATCTGTTTAAGTACTCTTAAGTCAGATTCAAATAATAATTTGATATTGTTAATTCCATATTTAAGCATTGCAATACGCTCAATACCAATACCAAAAGCAAATCCACTGTACTCATCTGTATCGATATCGCAGCCTTCTAATACTTTCTTATTTACAACTCCAGCTCCCAAAACTTCAATCCATCCGGTACCTTTACAAAGTTTACATCCTTTTCCTCCACACTGGAAACAGCTTACGTCAACCTCAACCGAAGGCTCTGTAAATGGGAAGTAAGATGGACGAAGACGTGTAGTCACATTTTCACCAAAAATTCTCTTAACAAACTGCTCTAACATTCCCTTTAAATCGCAAAGTGTAATTCCCTTGTCTACAACAAGACCTTCCATCTGTGTAAACATTGGTGAATGTGTCGCATCATCATCTGATCTGAATACTTTTCCAGGAGAAATAACCTTAATTGGTGGTTTCTTAGCTTCCATTACATGAATCTGTCCTGCTGATGTCTGAGTTCTGAGTAAAAATTCAGGTGACAGATAGAATGTATCCTGCATATCTCTTGCCGGATGATCCTGCGGAGTGTTTAACGCAGTAAAATTGTAATAATCTGTCTCAATCTCAGCTCCCTCAAATATTTCAAATCCCATTGAAGCAAAAATGTCAATTAGCTGATTTTTAACCTGTGTTACTGGATGAAGATTTCCCTTTTCTTCTTTTACGGCTGGCATTGTAACATCAATTTTCTCACTCTCATATTTATGCTTAAGAGCCTCCGCCTCAAACTTTTTAACCTTTTCTTCAAGGTTATTTTCAATTTCTTCTCGGGATTCATTAACCCACTGACCAACCTTTGGTCTGTCCTCAGGTGCAACATCCTTCATTCCTTTTAATACAGCTGTTAACTCACCTTTTTTTCCAAGAACATTCGCTCTAACTTCATTAATTTGTTCGAGATTTTCTGCCATCTCAATTTCATGAAGCGCATTTTCTCTAATCTTTTGGATTTTTTCTTTCATTTATTTCACCTCTATTTTTATTTTTCAATTTTTATATATGTTTCAAAAAATATATCTCTATCAATAATATATACATCATGAAGATCAGCTTTTTTCACAGCAAGAAAATCTCCCGGTTTTCCCAGCATATAACTTTCATAATCCCATTCAGTAAATATTTTAGTTCTCTCATGTATTTCTTTTGCGTAAATAATCTTTTCACATGTTGGAATACATTTATATGCAAATGGAATTAAATCTGTCTTTACACCAGTTTTTTCATTCTTAACTGATGGATGATATTCTCCCTTAAAATCAAATTTTTCTCCATCATATGTGTATCCACTTTCAAATTTATCCTTCTTTATCGGATAAACCTCACCTTTTATACCAATCATAATGTAAATATCATCATCAACAGGTATAACTACATCTCCTTCAAGAGTTCGAACAACTACTTCTGTACCCTTACTAAATACATCTGTAGATTTTACGAATCCTAAAGGAACTTTATTTTTTTCGTATAAATCAAATTCAGATTTATTAATTTGAAAATCATTAGCATATATCAGATTATCATCATGGAAATACTCTAGTATTTTATTTTTTAAATAATCATTTGCGTCTGTGTTTCCTATCATATCTTTTTCAAGAAGTCCTCCAGCTTTATCCAAATGTCCACCTCCGCTTCCGGCTCCTTCCGCAATATACTCTGCAAATTCTCCTGCATTTATTTCTCTTACACAACTTCTTACTGAAAATTTGATGCCAACATCCATTTCACTGTAAACCACACATGAATTAACAGAATCAACCCCCAGGGTCAAATCACTAATAATAGCTAAAACATTTGGATCGCATGGATTAACCTTCAATACTGCACACTTATTCTCATCAAAGTATGTATATCCCATCAATGCTTTACCTGCAATACTAAGTTCTTCAAGTGAAAGGTTTGAATTAATATATTTCCTTATTAAACCACGATTAAAGTTTGCTTCATCCTTTAAATCTCTATCAAGTGGATGCTTTAATTCAGCAAAGTTGCTTGTATCTGTAAGCAATCCGTAATACAATGCGGTAGACAATTTTTCATCTTTTCTAATATCATAATTTTCTGCTTTTAGCATACTTGCTACTAAAGTAGAGCATGATCCAATATTACTATTTACACAGTTTAAAACAGGTAGTTTATTGTATATCTGATGATGATCTATCACCGCAACCCTATTAGCGTCAAATTTTTGAGAATTTCCTCCACCATATTGACAATCAACCATTATTAACAAATTAGGTTTTTCAAGTTTTTCAACATGTTCTATTGGAATACCCAAATCTGATATCATCATCTTTAAATTGCTTTTTCTTATGAAGAATTTTCCTCCATATACTATTCTTACATCTTTTCCATTATCATACAAATACTTGTAGATTCCAAATGCACTGGCAAGCGCATCAGCATCAGGATTATCATGGCATTGGATTACAATCTGGTTAAAATTCAATAAATCCTTTAATCTCATCTTATATCCTCTTAATCAACGTTATATTTAATTCTATCAATATCAGATAATTCTTCATCTCCATACATTTTTTCTTCTTCTTCAAGTAATCTGTCTAATGTCATATATTCAGCTGTATATATATCTTTAATCTGTTTTATATATATCTTCTTGGAATTAGGGAGAAAAAGCTGTCCTCCTTTAATTGCCGCATAGGTCTGATAAGTATTTCCATCAACAATATACATATAGCCTCCGCCAATAAAATCTATTGTATTATCTTCCACGTGAAAATGTATATTTTCCAAAATATACGGATTTTCAGCAGAATAAATAAACTTTTTACTTTCTACATCGTAAACTCTTAGAAAATAATCATCTCCTGAAATGATAATTTTATTATTATCAATACTGAAATATAATTCCCCCTTTCTAGCTATCTTTCCATCAAACTTATCAATTACAATATTTGTTTCAACATCAAGAATTTTTACCATTGCACTTTTGGACACATATGCTATCTTGTTTCCATCGTTACTAATCGCAACTAAATTATATTTATCAAGACTTTTCTCCATATCATCATTCATTTTTTTAATTTTAATAAATTTACGATTTTCCAAGTCATAAATATAATAGTTATCATTACTGTAACATTTAAAAAGGCATTTTTTCTTATCTGAGGAAACACATAAATTACAAAAATTTTCAATCGGACAAATTGTTTCTGTTTTATTTGTTTTGTAGTCATAATAACAAATTAAATTATTCACTTCATCAATCCAAACAAAATCGTCTTTAATAAATCCAATAATTGAATCCGATCTAATTACATCCTCACTCGCATATTGATCAATTAATTTGTCGTTGTCATCATAAAACATAATTGAATTATTTGACATACAATTTACTGCATAAACAGACTCATCCTCGTTTACATAATATCCCAAACTATCTTCATCTTCTCTAATTTCTTTAACTGTAGAGCCTTGTGTATATGACAAAATTATTATGTCTTTGCTATATCTTGATCTTATGGCAACAATGTTGCCATTAACTTGTATATCGCTCACATAATTGCCTATTTCAATATCATTTTCAGAATAAATATCACCAGTAGAAACATTTACTATTTTTATTGAATCATCATCTATTCCAAGAAATCCAAAAGGTTTATTTACATAATGATAATACGATAAAATATCAAAATCTGGCTCAATTTCAGAAACAACACTTCCATCTTTTTTGTCAAACACAGTTACCTTATCACCTGTAACAAGAATCACTTGATCCTGAAATATTTCGTATTCATCATTTTGTTCTTCATAATGCAACTCTAAAAGATAATTTAGAGATATAGAGTATATAAAATCATTTGACCATAACATTTGCCCTGACGCTAAATCAATAAATTCTAAAGTATAATTTTCTGAAGATAAATAGCTATCCTTTTCACCATTACTTATCACCAACGATACAGCATCATCTCCGGCGAATGACAATCCATAAACTATCTTTCCGGAAACACCTATATTTTGCTCATCCATTGTTTCAAGATTAATTATCTTTAAAAAGGCATCCCCATCATCAGATTCGTTCTCGCACGCAAAGCAAAACATATTGCCATCTGAAGAGAAAGCACCGTCAGAAAAATAAGAAGGCTTAACAGAAGAATAACTTATTTCCCCATCTTTCTTACCCGTTGACAAATTAAATACTTCTAGACTTTCTTCTCCAAAATATACAACTATATTTTTCTCTGAATAATAATTGCATGACAAATAATCCGTACTGGTATTCTTTTTCCAAGCCACATTTCCAGAATCATCATAAGCTACAATACCATTTCTGTTCATTACATAAACAATTCCATCATCCACAACAATATCGATTATTATACTTCCTATATTGTTGTCATTATCAGCCGTTAATTCTTTAAACAGAACTTTACCTCGTTCAACATCCCATAAGTAAACTCTGTCATCCTCATCATAAGCCGCTATATATCTGCCAGTACTATCCAAATAGTAATCACACACCGTAAAATCATGTGTCAATAATTTATCCAGTTTAAGCTCAGTGCCAGTATCATAACAACCTAATGCTTCTGTCAATGCATACTGGGCTTTCGCAACAAACGGTCTGTCATTATCCGGTCCCGGTAATGCTTCTTTAGCAATCAGTGCCGCCTTCTTTCTGTCCCCATCATTTAATACCTCAAGGGATGTGTCAGCAAGATATTTTGATTGATTAATAAGCTTTTCATTATAATTCATATTAATCATCTGATAATTTGCAATAGCATATCCTGCAAACAACAAGCTAATTAAAGCAATAGAAGCTAAAATCGCATATCTTCTCTTAACCTGTCTCTCTTTATGTCTTTGTTTTAAGTCGTCGTATGTACATCCTAGTAAAGGGGCAATGAGACGAATTATCTCAGTTTTGAATTTTTTATTAATTTCTAATTTATTTTTTCCTCTTATATCAGCAGCCAGTGGTTCTACCGTTTTTCCTGCATCATCAACAAGAATTTCTTCCGGAAAACTTTCATCAGGTTCACCCTCAACTAAAATAGCAAACACATTTTTTCTTCCGTGCATTGATATAAAAGTCTGTATTTCCTTTTTCACCCAGACTGATTTTACAGATCTTGGAGAACAAATTACAATTAGATATTCTGATTCCCTAAGTGCAGCTTCAATATTTTCAGTCAAACTGCTTCCTATTGGCAGTTCCTCCTGATCCCTGAAAACACGATTGATTCTATCTTTTTTTATTTTCTTTTTAATACTCTTAGGAACCATATATGTTTCAAGAAACTTGTGAACTTTTTTGGCAATATAACTATCTAATTCAGCATGTTTGTAACTAATAAAAGCGTCGTATTTCATAATCTCCTCATAAAAACAAAAAGTTTCGCCCCAATGTACACTTGGGACGAAACTAAATATTCCGCGATACCACCCAGATTCCTGCTAACAGGCTCTCAATTTATGCGTAACGAGCATCAAACGTCATAAGCTACTTATTTTCACCTATGCTGCTCCAGTGTGAAAATTCATAAGCTGTTCATTCATAAGATTGCTTTCAGCCTTCGACAACCTCTCTCTATATGCGAAACAGTTACTACTGTGCACCTTCAAAGCATTTTTCTCTAGTATTTTAACACATAAATTAGATAATGCAAGACTTTCTTAGCCCCTTTGGATAATGATTTTTTAGCATATTATTACTAGCCTTAGTCCAGCCAGCTGAATACCCGTCAATAAAAACTAAAGTCCAGCCACTTTCTGCCTGTGCCGGAATGGACTCACCTTCAAAAAACGATACTGCATATCGCTCTTTAGTATCAATATCATAAGAACGTTTAACATCCTCCTTTGTAAGGGTAAGCGCCAACGAATGAGAAGGTTCAAATCTATTTTTCTTATATTCACCAATGTGTAAACCAGCTCTTAACACTTTTATCCCTTTTATATCAACATCCTCGTCAGGTAGTCTGTATAACTGTTCCCCAAATAAACTTAAGTTTCCATTTAATATCCATTCACATTTTTCTTTTGATAAAGTACTATTTAAAAATTCCTCTAAAGGTTTCATCCTTTCCTTTGGAATTTTATTCACTTTTGGCTTATAACTGTCAATTTTTAATTCACCTTTTAAGACCAGCCGTGCACAATAATGTCCCTCTCCCTTTACTTTATGTGGCCAGAATCGTTCCTGCTTATCAAGATAAAAATCTTCATGTCTTTTTAAAAATTCTATTACCACATCTTCGTTTTCTTCTTTAGAAAAAGTACATGTACTATATACTATTGTTCCACCCGGCTGAAGCATAACTGCAGCATTTTCCAATATTTCCAGCTGCCGTTTTGCACATAGTAAAACATTATTTGGACTCCACTCCTCCATAGCTTTTGGAAGTTTTCTAAACATCCCCTCCCCGGAACAGGGAGCATCTACCTGAATGGCATGGAAAAATCCTGGAAATTTATCAGCAAGTCTAAAACTATCCTCATTAACAACAACCGCATTCCTTACTCCCATTCTCTCAATGTTTGAGGATAAAATCTTAGCCCTTTGGGTATTAATTTCATTAGAAATCAACAAACCTTTTCCCTTTAACATTGAAGCTAGCTGAGTACTTTTTCCTCCTGGAGCAGCACATAAATCAAGAACACGCATACCCGGGCTTGGATTTAGCATTGCTGCAGCCGACATTGCACTTGGTTCCTGAATATAATATAATCCCATTTCATGAAACACATGTTTACCAGGCTTATTATCCTCATCATAATAATATGCGTTATCAGACCAGTCAACTTTTGCATTTTCCAAAATATTTAATTTATTCAGTATTTTATTTTCATCCTCAGCTAATACCTTAAGGGAATTAATTCGCAAAGCATAATAACGATTATTATTGTAACTATACAAAAAATCGTCATACTCTGTCCCCAAAACATTTTTCATTTTAACTTCAAATTCTTCTGGCAAATTCATCCTTAGTTCCTCTTTATCACTTTAACATTGTTATAATAATAACAAATAATCTCTTCATATGTATAGCCACTTTTTGCTAATTTATCAGCACCACACTGGCTCATTCCAATACCATGTCCAAATCCAGCACCTGATAATTTATATTTATTGTCCCCAATCTTTTCTATATTAAAACAAGCACTAGGAACCATCGAAAGATTGGTACGATTACTGCCATCATATAATTCTACTTTTTCCTGATAAATTCCTAATATCTTTCTTATATCATTTTCTTTTGTATACACCAGCGTTCCGTTTTCAAACACAATTGATAGAGATAAAATATACTGTGAATCACTTTTATTATTAATTACTATATCAACTATTTTACCATAATCAGGATTACATTCCTGTGAAGTATCTAAATATGACGTCCATCTATAGTAAGCAGAATTATCATCAATTGATTCTACCTTTTTTATATATTCAGGGTTATCAGACCCCCACACTTCCATATCTTCTGTCTTTCCACCCGAAGTAGAAAAGTAATAACACGTTATCAATTCACCATTGCATGTTATGACTTCGTTTTTAGTTTCATCTACTGCCGCATCGCTTACCTCACTTCTTCCTGAAGCATTATATACCTGATATGATGTTGTATCATCCAAATTTGCCCCGTACATTGAAAATGTAGCATTATGCATTTGTGAATATGCAAAAGTTCTTGCACATACCGCCTGAGCTTTCAGCGCCTCTTTTGAATAACTGGTAGGCATCTCCGATGGTAATACATATTTCACATAATCCTCTAACAATATTTTATTTACAACAGAATAACCATTATCAAAGCGTGAAATAATAAGTGTCCCTTCATATGTCTTCTTATTAAAACTAATATAATTGTCAGATGAAGCAAGTTCAATTTGATTAAGGTTATTATCAATCATATACTGACTTACATCCATACTCTTTTGTGAAGCATTTTGCCCATTTATTACAAGAACTCCATTTGAAGATGTAGAAACCTGTTGCCAAACTGTTTCTTCTTTGTTTTTTAAAAGAACTCGTATGTAAGTTAAATCTGGATTATCTTTTCTGATAATTGCACAGACTTTTCCGTTTTCTAGAACCAAATCTATTTTCTCACAGCCCAAAACTAACTGTCCAAAATCAATTTCAGAAACACTGTCATGCGATATATCAAATATAGGAACATCATTATTAGCTAACTGGACAACATCACCTGTTGAAATAGTAACACTATTTTCAGTAAACGACGAAAGTGTACCGCTAATTATATCTGGTTTTGATTTTACTCCAAACATTTTCCCGTTTTTTATTTCAATATCTGCTACTCCTGTGTATTTATCCTCAAGTGCACCATCATACTTTAGTGTTTTTCCATTACAAACAAATTGGACATTTCCATCATCACATGCAAAAATATATGCGTCTTTATAGACAATATTTTGCATGTCAATATTTGTTTTTCTTGTAGATGTACAACTTTTCAAATTCAAAATAAGTAGAAAACTTTGAAGAACAAATAATATAATTACAAACACTAACCAGCTAACTCTTCTCAATTTTTTACTCCCTTCATAATTTAATAAACAATTTATACATATAAAATGGGAGCTGAAAGACCAGCTCCCTTAATCATCTGTACTCTCTGTTATTTATCTTCTGTACATTGAAACTCTTCTGTAAAACACCCAAAATGCCGATTCCTGTAATTTAGACTCCTAGCCAATGCTAGGTGGGTAACCGCAGTCTTCCTTCTGCCTTCCGCTGAAAACGAGGCGGCCTGACATCCAAAAGCTCATATAGGAATCCCGTTTAAAGTAAATGTAGGTTCTAAATACACAGGGTTGTCGAACATCCCAGGCTTTTTTGTGATTATATTATACTTTATTATTCCAAAAGGTTCAATCAAAAATTCATAGTTTTTATTTACAAATTTTTGAAAAATTCTTTGTACATCATTTCATCGTCTTCTAGTTAAAAAGTCCTATAAATATTATTGAAACTTATAATAAGATATAGTAAAATAGTATTATATTATTACAAGGAGTAACTTTATTATGACAATTGACGAACTAAAAATATTAATATGTGATGATTCAATTCTTGCACGTAAACAACTAAAAGACATCATTCTTACATTAGGAACTCCATGTTTTTTCGAAGCAACTGATGGACAAAAAGCAGTTGATACATACAAAGATAATAATCCCGATTTAGTATTTCTAGACATTGTAATGCCAAACAAAGATGGCAATGATGCAATTAAAGAAATAATCGAATATGATTCTAATGCTACAATTTTTGTTGCATCTTCTGTAGGAACTCAGGCTCAACTAAAAACAGCTCTGGAAAATGGTGCAAAAGATTTTGTACAAAAACCTTTAGATTCGCAACAAGTAATAACTTTATTAGAAAAATATGTTGGGGGTAAATAAAAATGTATACTCAATTTTTCGGTAACTATCTTTTATCAAAAGGATATATTACAAAAGAACAGCTTTTTGAAGCAATGAAAAAAAAGTCAGATAAACATATTAAACTTGGAACTTTGGCGATTCATTCAGGTCTCATGACAGCTTCTGAGGTTGACAATGTAATTATAGAACAAACTCATCAGGATAAAAAGTTTGGAGAACTTACAATAGAAATGGGTTATTTGACAAATGATCAGGTAATAGATTTATTGAATGTTCAAAGTCCAGATTTTCTTCTCCTTGGTCAGATTTTACTTGATGATGGAGTGATTAATAATAGCACACTTGAAAATATCATTACAGACTATCGCTCTCAAAATGAGCTAATTGATTTAGATATGTCAATCGAAAATAAAGATAGCATTGAGAGATTATTCCAAAACTTCTTCGTTATTTCAGAAACCCCTGTTTCTCAATTGGGAAGAATGTATATTGAATTATTATTCAATAATTTTATTCGTTTTGTTGGTGAAGATTTTACGCCTCTTAACTCAGAAGCATGTAAAGAATTTCCAACTGAATGCTGTGTATCTCAGGAAATACTGGGTGACTATTCAATCACAAGTTATTTATCTATGGATGAAGAAACAGCTATTGCTTTTGCATCCAGATATGTTGATGATAATTTTGAAGAATACGATGAATACGTAAAAGCTTCATTAGAAGATTTTCTTAATCTAAATAACGGACTATTTATTGTTAATTGTTCAAATGATCACTCTCTCGAATTATCAATTTCAGCTCCTAAGCATTTTGATAATCAACTTCTTTCATTTAGCAATCAAACATATCGTTTCCAGATTCTTTACACATTTGGAACAGTTCATTTTATCATTGAAGTTAAAAAATTACTCAATTAAAACATTTACAATAAAGCCTCTGCATTAGCAGAGGCTTTATCTAATATAATATCAATTCTATTTAACTAAACATTAAGAAATTTCTTTACTGCAGCTTCCATCTCAGCAACTTCACATACAGTATCATGAAGAACTTTTGCAGTTCTTATTTCTTCAATTGCATTTGGAACTTTAACATTCGCAATCTTAGAAAGCTCATCAACAAGCTCGAAATCTTCCATTGAATCATATTTCTCATCAATTGAATTCATTACACTTCTTGTAAACTTAAATGGACTAGCTGTTGAAGCAATTACAGTTTTTGTATCCTTATCTCCTGTCTCATCAACATACTTTTTGTATACTCCAGCCGCAACAGCTGTATGAGTATCGATTACATATCCTGTACTCTCATATAAATCTTTGATAACCTTTGCAGTTTCTGCTTCAGTTGTGTAATTTCCATAGAAATCAACAAGTTTATCCTTCATCTCAGCTGTAATCTCGTATTTACCATTCTCAGATAAAGACTTCATAAGCTCTGCATTCTTAACTGGATCATTACCAGCAATTCTATAGATTAATCTCTCAAGGTTTGAAGAGATAAGAATATCCATAGATGGAGAGTTTGTAAGAATAAATTCTCTATTTTTGTCATATTCTCCAGTCTTAAAGAAATCAAATAATACTTTATTGTCATTAGATGCACAAATAAGTTTTGCAATTGGAAGTCCCATATTTTTTGCATAGAATGCAGCAAGAATATTTCCGAAGTTTCCAGTAGGTACTACAACATTTATCTTCTCATCCTTTGCAATTACACCGTTGGCAAAAAGCTTAGCGTAAGAATACACATAATAAACAATCTGTGGAACAAGTCTTCCAATGTTAATTGAGTTTGCTGATGAGAACTGGTATCCAGCATCATTCATAACTTTCTCAAGCTCCTTGTCGTTAAACATCTGTTTAACACCAGTCTGAGCCTGATCAAAGTTTCCTTTGATTCCAACAACATGGGTATTAGCACCCTTCTGAGTAACCATCTGTTTTTCCTGAATTGGACTAACACCGTTCTTTGGATAGAAAACAACGATTTTTGTTCCCTCAACATCAGCAAAACCAGCCATAGCAGCTTTTCCTGTATCACCAGATGTAGCTGTAAGAATAACAATATCATTCTTAACATTATTCTTTCTTGCAGAAGTAATAAGTAAATGAGGCAAAATAGATAAAGCCATATCCTTGAATGCAATTGTAGAACCGTGGAATAACTCTAAATAATATGCTCCATCAGCCTCTACTAAAGGTGCTATTTCCTCTGTATCAAATTTGCTATCATATGCTTTATTGATACAACTTTTTAATTCTTCTTCTGTAAAATCTGTCAAAAACTGCTTCATTACAACATAAGCAGTATCCTGATAACTCATCTTTGATAACTCTTCGATTGTAACATCAAGAGCTGGAATACTCTCAGGTACAAAAAGTCCTCCATCATCAGCAAGACCTTTTAAAATTGCCTGTGAAGCTGTAAACTTCTTCTGACTATCTCTAGTGCTTGAATACATTAAATCCATCTTTTTACCTCATTTCTGTCATTAATCAACTATGAACAGTATAATAAATTTTATATACCAAATCAATAATAAAAATGCTACAATAATACTACATAAAAGTGTAGAAATTTAGGAGAACTGATGTTACCTGGAGTATTTGAAGCCAAAAAGAAAAACGGAACCATATACTATCGTTCCAATATTACATTTCGCAACAAACACATTAGTCTGGGAAGCTTTGACTCAGAATTCAAAGCCCATCAGGCTTATACAGTTGCTCACTCTATACTAAAAAGTACAGATACAATTGAAAATTCATTCTATCAGACATATGCACTTCCATTTGAAAAAATAGTTGTTCTGATAAATTTCCGAGATAATAACATGTATATTCCAAATCCAATATACCTTAGAAAAAACTATTTCAGCTATTATTTGGACATATCACATGAACTAAAATTCGATATTGATGACTTGTTTTATTACTCTGAACATAAAATACTTCAAAGACAGGGCCATTTATATGTAAACGATTACGGAATGCAAATTACCATACTAAGTCGTTTCGGAATAAAAGCTCACGCCGTATTAAACCGTGATTATCGTTTTATTAACGAAGATCATACTGATTTTAGATATTCAAATATCGAAATTATTAATCCATACTATGGTGTTACCAGAATAAAAACTGAAGGTCTGGATAAATTTAAAGCTTTTATTCATATTAATGGAAACTACCTGATTGGAACATATAACACCGCAGAAAAAGCTGCAATTGCATACAATAAAGCAATTGACATGGCACATTCCGCTGGGATAAAAAAGCATTTTCCCGAAAACTATATCGAGTCTCTTTCTCCAAAAGAATATGTAGATATATATACTACAATAAAAGTTTCTCAAAAATATGCTAATTATTTAAATGGACTTCCTAAATAAATAGGAAGTCCATTATTAGCTTTATTTCTGATTAATATAATTTACAAGACCTTCACAATCAATTATTTTCTGCATAAATGGTGGAAAAGCCTGACCCTGAAATTTTTCTCCTGTTGTCTCATCTGTAATCACGCCAGAATCAAAATCAACCGAAACTTCATCACCGGCATTTATTGCTTTTGCAGCTTCAGGACATTCAATAATTGGTAAGCCAATATTAATTGCATTTCTGTAGAAAATTCTAGCAAAAGTCTCAGCAATTACACAACTTACTCCTGCAGCTTTAATAGAAATTGGCGCATGCTCTCTTGATGAACCACAACCAAAGTTCTTGTTAGCAACAATAATGTCGCCTTCATTAACATTATTTACGAAATCTTTATCAATGTCTTCCATACAGTGTGTTGCTAATTCCTTTGGATCTGAAGAATTTAAATATCTTGCAGGAATAATAACATCTGTATCTACATTATCGCCATATTTAAATACACGACCATTTGCAGCCTTCATATTTCTTCCACTCCCTCTATTTATTTTTATTAGTCCATAACTTCTTCTGGACCTGAGATTTTACCTGTAATTGCACTCGCTGCAGCTACTGCTGGGCTTGCAAGATAAACTTCAGATTCTACATGTCCCATACGACCTACAAAGTTACGATTAGTAGTTGATACACATCTTTCTCCTTCAGCCATAACACCCATGTATCCTCCGAGACATGGTCCACAAGTTGGAGTACTTACAATTGCACCAGCTTCAATAAATGTCTTAAGAAGTCCCTCTTCCATTGCCTGAAGATAAATCTTCTGTGTAGCAGGGATAACGATTACTCTTAATCCTTTTTTAACTTTCTTACCTTCTAAAATAGAAGCAGCAACACGAAGGTCATCCATTCTACCATTTGTGCAAGAACCGATTACAACCTGGTCAATTACTACATCGCCAACTTCATCAATTGTTCTTGTATTATCTGGAAGATGTGGAAATGAAACAGTTGATTTTAATGTACTTAAATCAATTGTATATTCCTCATCATACTGGGCATCATCATCAGCCTCATACTCAACAAATTGTCTCTTAGAATGCTCTTTCATGTACTCTCTTGTCAAATCATCAACTGGGAAAATTCCATTCTTTCCACCAGCCTCAATTGCCATATTTGCAATTGTAAAACGATCATCCATTGAAAGATATTTAATTCCTTCACCAACAAATTCCATGGATTTGTAAAGAGCACCATCAACACCAATCATTCCAATAATATGTAAAATTACATCCTTACCTGAAACCCATTTTGATGGTTTTCCAACTATATTAAACTTGATAGCTGAAGGAACTTTAAACCATGCTTTTCCAGTTGCCATTCCAGCAGCCATATCTGTACTACCAACACCAGTAGAGAAAGCTCCTAATGCGCCATATGTACATGTATGTGAATCAGCACCAATAATTACATCTCCAGCAACAGTAAGTCCCTGCTCAGGCAATAAAGCGTGCTCAATTCCCATCTCTCCAACATCAAAGTAATTTGTAATATCATTTTTACAAGCAAACTCTCTAACACATTTACAGTGCTGAGCTGATTTAATATCCTTATTTGGAGCAAAATGATCCATTACAAGAGCTATTTTATCTTTATGAAACACTCCATCAACCTTCATCTTCTCGATTTCGTGAATTGCTACAGGTGATGTAATGTCATTTCCAAGCACAAGATCTAAATCAGCCTCAATAAGCTGTCCTGCACTTACATAATCAAGTCCTGCATGTGCAGCAAGAATCTTCTGCGTCATTGTCATTCCCATGCTTTTATCCTCCTAATCTTTAATATGCACTCTCAAAATCTGAATTAGATTTCACAAGCACATTTATGCCAATCTTTCTTGTGAGTGAACAAAAGGCATTTATTTCAATTAAAATCATAGCATATGTAATTCCATAATCAAAATACATAATGTACATATTTACCATAACTTAGTTTTATGATATTATTGATATATGATAACCAAATAAGGAGGTATTTATGAATCAGAATCTTTCATCTTATTGGATTTTCTACACTGTTGCCAATGCAGGAAATATCTCAAAAGCTGCAAAAGAATTATATATAAGTCAGCCAGCAATTAGTAAATCAATTCAAAAACTCGAAGAAAGCTTAAACTGCAAACTATTTTCCAGAAGTTCTAGAGGCGTGATTTTAACTTCTGAGGGAGCTTTACTCTATAGCCATGTCAAAGAAGCCTTTGAAGCAATCGGAAGCGGAGAAGAAAAACTGAAGCGTTCAATTGAACTAGGTGTTGGACATTTAAAAATCGGTGTCAGCACTACTCTTTGTAAATATCTTCTTTTACCATACCTAAAGGAATTTATACACAGAAACCCACATATCAGTATTTCTATAAACTGTCAATCTACAAACGATACACTTCGTTTACTAGATGACAATAAAATCGATATTGGATTGATTGGAAAACCAGGTAATGCTAAAAATATTCATTTTCATTATCTTGACAACATAGAAGATATTTTTGTATCCACAAAAGATTATATTAGAAACCTAAATGCAAGAGGTGTAAAAAAGAACGAAATACTAGCCAATTCTACACTAATGCTGCTTGACAAAAACAATATGACAAGACAATATATTGATGATTATCTTCAGGAAAATCAAATTACTGTAAAAGATTCCATAGATATCTCAAACATGGATTTGCTTATTGACTTTGCAAAAATTGGTGTTGGTGTTGCATGTGTCATAAAAAGTTTCGTTTCAAAAGAACTTGCCGAAGGAAGCCTTGTCGAAATTCCACTTGGAATCCCAATCCACAAAAGAGAGGTGGGTTTTGCTTACAAAGATACCATAAAACCATCTACTTCGCTTCAGTCATTTATTGATTTTTATGAAAATTACAAACCGGAGGATTTTTAATTTGAAAGAACAAATACACACTATTCCAATATCAGATGCATTTGAAAATTCCGGAGAATGTCCATTTTGTTATATTGAAAGAAGAACCGAAAATCACTCAATGGATTTTGTTTTAGGTCATGGCGCTTCATATATGGAAGCTGATATCCGCGATATGACAGACAAGGAAGGTTTCTGCCGAGCTCATTTTAAGAAAATGTTTGACTACGGCAATTCTCTTGGAAATGCCTGGATTTTAAAAACACTATATATGCGCTACATTGAAGAAATGGACAGTGAATTTAAGAAATTTAAACCTGATTCAGTACAAAAATCAGGACTTTTCAAATCGAAGAATCAGCCTTCTTCAAACTCAATTGTAAACTGGATAAACAAAAGGGAACAGACCTGTTTTATCTGTGACAGCGTAAGTAAAACATTTAACGCATATATGGACACATTTTTTAAAATGTATGAAAAAGAAAAGGATTTTACAGAGAAAATCGCTAATACAAAAGGATTTTGTCTCAATCACTTTAAAGTATTACTAGAAGCTGCTGATAACAAGTTAAAGCCGGCAAAGAAAAAGGAATTTTATGATTTAGTACTTCCAATGATGAAGGAAAACATGAACCGGGTTTTCGACGACATTGCTTGGTTCATTGAAAAATATGATTATAAAAACAAGGATGCAGATTGGAAAGACTCGAAAGATGCTATTCAACGAGGTATGCAAAAAATAGGTGGCGGTGATCCTTCTCTTCCACCTCATAAACTTAAAAAATAAGAAGACTGATTATCAGTCTTCTTATTTTTATCAATATATTATTTCATTACAATATTTACAATTCTTCCTGGAACATAAATCTCTTTTACAATATTTCCTGTAAGCTTATCTGCAATTGTCTCTTTTGCTTTTGCAATTACATCATCCTTAGGATCATCTTTTCCGATAGAAATTGTTCCCTTTGTCTTACCATTAATCTGAATAGCAATTTCAACTGTATCTTCTACAGTTTTTGCCTCATCGTATGTTGGCCATGTCTCGTAAGCAATGGTATCATCATGTCCGAGTTTCTGCCAGATTTCCTCACCAACGTGTGGGCACACACATGAGAACATCTTGATAAGACCTTCAGCATATTCTCTTGGACATTTTCCAACTTTATATACTTCATTTACAAAAATCATCATCTGACTAATTGCAGTATTAAAACCTAATGATTCAAAATCAGATGTGACCTTCTTTACAGTCTGATGATAAATTCTTGTGAGCTTATCGTCATTATCCTCAGTAATATTTTCAGGCTCTGTAAAGAAATTCCAAACCCTTGTAATAAATCTCTTAGCACCCTGTACGTTATTATCATTCCATGGCTTAGAAACCTCAAGTGGTCCCATAAACATCTCGTAAAGTCTAAGTGTATCTGCACCGTACTCTTCAACAACATCACTTGGATTAACAACAAACTCTGGGAATCGTTTACCCATCTTGATACCATTAGACCCAAGAATCATTCCCTGATGAACAAGCTTCTTGAATGGCTCTTTTACTGGAGATAATCCCTTATCATAGAGGAATCTGTTCCAGATTCT
>JBGVKW010000011.1:0-257853 GCA_045123895.1 Agathobacter sp. | reverse complement strand
AAAATAGAAGTTCCTTCTCTTTCTGAACAAGAACAGATAGTCGATATCCTTGATAAACTTCAGAAGGTAATTGAAATGAGAAATACGGAGTTATCTGTTTTAGATGACCTCATCAAAGCCCGATTTGTCGAGATGTTTGGTACTTTGGATAATCCTGCACAGAAGTTTGAAAAAGCTACATTAAAAGAGCTTTGTAATAAGATTACAGATGGTAAACATGGTGGTTGTACTTCAGAAGAAGGTACTAGAAGATATTTTGTAGGGGCAAGGGAAATATATGATGATGAAGTGCATTATGATACGGCTCCAGAGATTAATGTGGATGAGTTTGAAAAGGATTATAAGCGTTGTAATATTGAAATAGGGGACTTCCTTATAGTTAATACTGGTGCAACGATTGGGAAATCTGCAATAGCGTCTGATGAAAGAACGGAACATACATTGTTGCAGAAGAGTGTGGCTTTGTTAAAGGTTAAGCAGGAATTGCTAAATCCTATGTTCCTTAAATGGTGTTATAGAGTTAACACAAGAATGTATATGGTTGAAAGTGCATCTGCACAACCTAATTTGCTGTTGTCAAAAATAAACGCAACTAAAATATATGTGCCAGATATGAAACTCCAAAACCTATTTGCAGATTTCGTCAAACAAGTCGACAAATCAAAATTTGTAAATTACATAGTCAATACATTGAATATAACAAATAAGTCTCGATATATATAATTAGCAACGAAATAAATAACAAACATGTAATTTGTGGGAGGAAGCATAATGGCAAATTTCGAATTTTTAAAAGATAAAAATGAATATGTTCTATTTGCAAAAGCAGCAATTGAAGCAGAAAAAGTATATGCTACTTCTCCGGCAATGTCTGCAGTTGGTAGCAGAAAAGCATTGGAGTTAGCAGTAAAGTGGGTGTATTCTGCGGATAATACAATGCAAATGCCTTATAAAGATAATTTGCAGTCATTAATTCATGAACCAAGTTTTAGATTTGCAGTTGATTATAATACTTGGAGAAAACTTTTATTTATTATTAAGTTAGGGAATTTAGCGGTACACACGGAGAGAAGTGTAAGCGCAAGTGATGCACTTGTATCATTAAAAAGTCTTTATGAGTTTATTCAATGGATTGATTATTGTTACGGTGCAGATTATGTAGAAAGACGATTTTTGGAAGAAAAAATACCTAAGGAAAAGGTGATTGTTGATTCTAAAAAGATTAAAGAACAAGAAAGTTTACTAGGAGAAAAAGAAGCTGAGATAGAGAAACTTCGAAAGAAAATAGAGGCATTATCAGAGAAGTTTACATCATCTAAAGAACAGAATCAGAATAGTAGAAATTTTGAATCTAAAGATATTTCAGAATTTTTGACTAGAAAAAAATATATAGATGTTGATTTAAAACAATTAGGTTGGAAGTTTGATGGAAATGATGCAGACGTATGGGAAGAATATGAAGTAGATGGTATGGCTGGCGTCTTAGGACAAAAGGGATATGTGGATTATGTTCTTTTTGGAAAAGATGGTTTGCCATTAGCAGTAATTGAGGCGAAACGCTCAAGCAAGGATCCTAATATTGGTCGAAAACAAGCTATTTTATATGCAGACTGTTTACAGAGAAAATTTGGTCGTAGACCAATGATGTTTACAACAAATGGATTTGATACTTTCTTTTGGGATGACCAATCTGGTCCTCAAAGAAGAGTTAGTGAAGTCTTTAGTAAAGAAGATCTTCAGCGTCTTATGAATCGAAGAACGGAACGAAAACCATTAAATGAAATAAAAATTAACGACAAGATAACAGATAGATACTATCAAAAAGAAGCTATACGTGCCGTATGTAATCATATTGAGCAGGGTTTTAGAAAAAATCTTCTTGTTATGGCAACGGGTACTGGAAAAACGAGAACAGCATCAAGTCTGACTGATGTTTTGAGTCGTGGTGGCTATGTGACAAATGTTTTGTTTTTAGCTGACAGAACTGCTTTAGTAAAGCAGGCAAAGGATGACTTTAAGAATTATTTGCCAGATATGTCACTATGTAATTTGTGCTCTAATAAGGATGACAAAACTGCGCGAATTGTTTTTTCAACATATCCTACTATGCTGAATGCAATAGATGAGTGTAAAACGAAAGACGGATTACCATTATTTACACCGACACATTTTGATTTAATTATTGTTGACGAGAGTCATAGATCAATTTTTAAAAAGTATAGAACTATTTTTGAATATTTTGATGCGTATTTAGTTGGTCTTACTGCTACACCGAAGACAGACGTAGATAGAAACACATATGATTTCTTTGAGATGGAGCATGGTATTCCAACATATGCTTACGATTATGAGACTGCGGTATATGAAGACCAAGTTCTTGTTCCATATTACAATTTCGAAGTAAAAACAAAATTCCTTGAGGAAGGAATTACATATGACGATTTATCAGAAGAAGATAAGAGAAGATATGAAGATGATTTTGCAGAAGACGGTTATATCCCCAATGTTATTCCTTCTGCAGAATTGAATAAATTTGTTTTTAATCAGACAACAGTAGATATGGTTTTACAAGATTTGATGGAGCGTGGAATAAAAGTAGAAGGTGGAGACCTCATTGGTAAAACCATTATTTTTGCGCAGAACAAGAAACATGCAGAGTATATATTGGAAAGATTCAATAAGCTGTATCCTCAATACAATGGGAAGTTTGCACAAAGAGTTATATGTGACGATTCGTACGCACAAACCATTATTGATGATTTTAAGAAATCTGAATCTGAGCCAAGAATTGCAGTATCGGTTGATATGATGGATACTGGAATTGACGTGCCAGAGTGCGTAAATCTTGTGTTCTTTAAGAAAATTCGTTCAAAGACAAAATTTTGGCAAATGATTGGAAGAGGAACAAGGTTAGCTCCTAATTTGAGTTGTGTAGATAATATTAGTGGAGAGTATACAGGCAAGAAATATTTTATGATTTTTGATTATTGTGGAAACTTCGAGTATTTCAGGCAGAAGCCAAATGGATTTGAAGGAAATGATACAAAATCATTATCAGAAAATATTTTTTGTAAAAAAATAAGATTGGCTGTGGCTATGCAGGAAAGTACATTTGCTGATGATAATTACCAGAATTGGAGAAATCAATTAGTTAAAGAGAGCAACGAGCAGGTCCTTTTACTTAATCCTGAAATAGTATCAGTTAAGTTAAAAAGAGAATATGTTGAACGATATAGTAAAATTGAGAATTTTACATACATAAGTGAAGGCGCTAAAGGAGAATTAATTAATCACATAGCACCATTAGTCTTTATGAAGGATAAAGATGAATATGCAAAGCGATTTGACAACTTTATGTATGGTATGATGCTTGCACATATTGAGGCAATGCCAACATTCAAATACGCAAAAAAGCAATTGTGTGATATAGCAGCCGAATTGGAAAGAAAAATTAGTATTCCACAGATAAAAGAAAAACTAGATGAAATTAAAGCAATAAATACAGATGAGTATTGGGCTTCAAATGATATATTAATTTTTGAAAAAACAAGAATTGAACTTCGCGAATTAATGAAATTTTTAATTGAAGAGGGACCAAAAAGGAAACCGATTGTTACAATATTAACAGATCCTGTTATTGATTCAAAAGAAGGTGAAATGCTAGACCCGGCATACGATTTTGAAGACTATAAAAAGAAAGTAAATCGTTATGTTAATGAACACGGTAATTCAGTTGCAATTCATAAACTCACACATAATATTCCTTTGACATCTGTAGATTATGCTGAGTTAGAACGTATTTTCACACAAGAATTGGGTAGCAAGGAAGATTATAAGCGAGAGTATGGAGATACCCCATTTGGTTTACTCATTCGCAAAATTGCCAAGCTGGATCATGATGCCGCTATGGAAGCTTTTTCGATGTTTATTAACGACGCATCATTAAACCAAAATCAGATAGCTTTTGTACATAAGATTATTAATCATGTTGAGCAAAATGGATATATGGAAGATATAAAAGAACTTATGAAACCTCCGTTTGATAAGCCTGTTAGTTTTGTAAAACTATTTGATATGAGGACAAGGACTGCGTTGATGCAAAAGATAAATGAGATTAAAGAGAATGCTATTAATGTAGTGGCATAGTTCCTTGAAAATATTAGTTTTAGAAGTAAAAATAGATAGTAAGTTTGACATTACCAAAAGAAAATAGGAGAGTGTTTTATGAGGGCAGAAGATAAATCTTTTTATTTTTTAGCAACTCCAAGTTATTATGATATTCCTTTCTTTCAGAGGGCTTATGTTTGGAGCGAGGAAAACTGGAGCGAGCTTTTTAGCAATCTTACAAGTAAGAATCAGAACCATTTTTTGGGTTCAATTATTTTAAAGAATGAATTAGCAGCCGCAGGAAGTGTTGCTAGATTTTCTGTTATTGATGGTCAGAAGAGATTGACTACATTAAGCATATTACTTAGAGCCTGCTATGATCATATTGTTAAGAATGCTGCAAGTTACAATTACGATGAGTCGGACGTGAAAACTTGTCAGGTTCAGATGGAAAGTATTTTATTTGTTCCGGAAGGTGGAATAAAGAAAAAGCTGCATGTAAAAATCAATCATTCTCATTTGGATAAGAAGGCTTTTGAAAGTGTAATTAACGGTGAACTTGATACTGGCGATAGATGGGAAAAGTATACCAATCTTGACGATGATGATTCAACAAATTCTATTATTAAAGCTTATGCTTATTTCAGAGACGAACTGGAGGATGCGAGTCAGGAGACAATTGATTATTTATGGGAGTTGCTTACTGTTGATAAAATCAAATTTCTTGTAAATATTGATCTTGACGTAAATGATAATGAACAGGCAATTTTTGATACAGTAAACTCGGCTGGGGTAAGACTTTCAAGCGCAGATACGATTAAGAATCTTCTTTATCAGAGATATGTTGAGCTGCTGAGGGATGAAGATCCAAGTACTGTAGATGAAAGAGCTGTTTCAAAATATGAGGAAACTTGGGTAGATGCATTTGTTTCTGATGAATCAATAAATGCGTATTGGGAGACACAGCGCCAATATGGACGTATGAAGAGGAGCAATATCGAGACTTTTCTTCATGCTTTTGCTGTTGTACAAAGTTTCTTTAATCCGGCAGAAAACAACATGGCAGACTTGCCACAGGAGTACAGAAAAAAGATTACTAAGATGGATATAAAATCCCTGGAGTCTTTCTTAAAAGATTTGCATGACTATGCGGATGTATTTAGAGAGTACTTTTCTAATGAGGATAGTTTGCTTACCTATGATGATTATGTAGGACGTATCTTCAATATTTGTAATGTGCTGGAAGTATCTACATTTCATCCTTATTTGTTACAGCAATTATATTATCTCAAAAATGGAAGTATTACTTTAGATGAGATTAAGTGCAGATTTTTTATTCTTGAAAAATACATCATTTTAAATGCAATCTGTAAAGGGAGCACGAAGAACTTTAACAATGAATGTATACAGCTAGTAGAAGATAGAAAAACTCCTCAGGAGATTTTGGAAAGCTGCCAGTATATATCAGAAGGCAATTTTGCAAATGGTCTTCGTAGGATGACAACAAATAAGCTCCCAACATTACTTCTGTTTTGGGTGGAGTTATATCAAAGAAATCAACTAAATGTAGATATTAAAATTCTTAAATATGAGTATACATTGGAACACATTATGCCTCAGAAGTGGGCTCAGAATTGGTATGATGTTCCAGTATATGACACTGATGGAAATGAAGTAGAAGATGCTGATGAAATAGAGCGTGTAAGAAGTCATGCTATTTATGAAATAGGAAACATGACGCTACTCAATTCAAAGCTTAATACATCAATTAGTAACGGAAACTTTAAAGATAAGATTAATGGAAAAAATGGACGTAAAGGAATAAAGAATCTTGCAGATATCAGGCTCACTAGAGAAGTAATTGACAATAATACTGATTGGAATGAACTTAAGATTTATAAAAGAACAGCTGAGCTTGAAAATCTGATTCGTTTAATCTGGGATGCTAAAGAACTTCCTGTAGAAGCAATAAAAGTAGCTTCTGAATCCGGTGGACGTAAGAAGATTCGTTTTTCATTTTGGGAAAAGGCCTTGCCAGTAATTCGTGAGAAGAATAGTTATGAAATGTATACCAATGTTAATCCTTCCACATCAAACGTATCATCGGGTTATTTTGGTATAGGAGGATTCCATATTTCATGTACTGCAAATTACGACAAAGCAAGAGTTGAGTTTATATTAGATAAAGCCGATGCTGCGCAGAATAAGAAGGCGTATGATATTCTATTTTCTAATAAGAATGCGATAGAAGAAGCTTTAGGCGTGAAGCTTTCATGGGATAGATTAGATGAATATAAGATGTCCTGGATCTACTATTCTCTTGATGATGTCAGCATAACCAATAAAGATGATTGGAATAAAATGGCCAATTTCATGGGTGAATGGAGCAATAAATTCCGTACGGTAATTGTTCCTTATCTTGTAGATGAGTTTTCACAGGATCCATCAGAATTAAGAAGCCCGGAAGAAATAGCCAGATTGCAGAAAATAGCTAAGATTCTTAGAACGTGGACTATAAATAATGATGCTGTAATAGACAACGTAGATAAGTGTAACAGAACCTGCACTAGATTTACTACAAAAACAATGTCTGAAATTTTACCGGATATACCAAATGCACCGAGCGGATGGAACACAGATAATCATTACTTCTATGAAATAGTAAATCGAAATGGTAAAGACGTGATTCTTCAGCTTAGCTTAAGCTCTAGAAATGCTTCGACAGAGTTCTTAGCTATGGCTGATAGAATGAATGAGATTGTATCTATGAAGCAGGCCAAAAAGGACTGGGTATGGTGGAAGGCATTCAAGGCTTCAAAAATACAGCTTCCAGATAATCTAGATGAGGATGAAATCTTTGAAAGGTTGGATAAGGCACTTGTAGAAGTGCAGAAATTTGAAAGAGATTTACTCGAGGGGTTAAACGAATAATTAAAGGGGGAGAAGAAGAGATTATCAGATTGTTTTGATAAGTATTTGTTTTATTGTTGAAATAGAAATATTAAGATAATATAATTTTTATATAACAACAAACGGATAATGGAAGGAGCTTAGATATGGGGTTTGATTTATTGGGAGAATTACAAAAAGTTGGGAACGCTATTGGTGATGTGGCAGGTGGTGCAGTGGGAATAATAGGAGATGCTGCAGGGACTGTTGCAGGAGTAATAGGAGATGCAGCATCCACTACAATAGATACAATTTCATCAACGGCATCAGATATAAACAAGAAAATGGAAGAAGAGGGATATAAGTCTAGAATGAAAAAATATAATCCTTTATTTGAGGATGTTCTTTTTTCAGATAATTATAAATATCCAAAAGAAATTGCGATTAAATCTGATTGTGATAGAAGAGATATTGACGTTTGCCAAGGGGCAATTGGATGGACTGAAGTTGTAGATGGGATGGAAATATTGTGCCTTTATGAAGATACAGTAAATAAGGTAAATATAGAATTTTATCCTACTTCACAGTGTGATACTGTATATTATCTAGATCCAAGAATAGAGCGCAGATATGTGAATATTGAGAGCATTTTTAGTCAGACACAGCAAGCAAAATTGGCAGAGTTATCAGATATTGCATATAAACTTGGGGCAAGGAGATATAGTGTTGAGTTAGTTGATTCTGTTTCTAGTAGAACAGAGAACGATGATAATGTACATATAGATGTGCTAAAATCAAACATTGATGCAAAGAATAGTAGTAGTATGCACAAATTAATTAAGAGTAAATCACTGGCGAGTGCTGAGTTTTTTGAGGTGAAAAAACCAGAAAAACCTGAGTTGAGTTGGTTTAAAAAGGATGAAAATATAAATGTAATGATTAATCAGATTTGTGGAGGTGAACGTTCTGCAAAAAGTTTTGATATAGAGTTATTTGGATCGGTTTATTCAACAATGAATTATAATACGGCAGTTAAATTGAATACTGCATTATTGAAGTTAAATATAAATGCGAATATAAACATTACTAAAAAAGCAGAAGAAGAAAAGGAATATAAGATGTTGTTTCATGTTGAATTTTAGTGAGGACACAAAAATAACAAGAACTATATCGTTTAATTTGGATTATTGTAGGAGAAAGATTAAGATGTGGTAATAATGATACCTTACTTTTAGATACATAGTAGAAAAAGTATATGTTTTTCTTTGACTGCACATAGAGTGCAGTTTTTTAATTTTTTAGTGTAAAAGACATAATATATTGATTGCATATATTTACAATAAAAATTTCGATATATCATTTTACGAGAAATGAATTATGGGACAGGAGATAAGATAATGACAACAGTCAAAATAAAAAGCAATCCTTATGAGAGAAAAATTGAATATCTGAGTTATAAAGAACAAACAGGGGAATGGGAAGAAATTCAGAAGAGTAACCCTGATAGTAAGTTAAGAGAGGACGAATCTAGGAAAAGTTTCTTGCCGTTTAAGATGAAGAGTGTAAGGCTTTGAATTGCTCAAGCGTAAAATTGTAAGCTGCGTTATCAAAACCTCGTTCATGGTAAACACCTCCATAAACAAGGTATCATAAGCGTTAGGATTGTACATTTTTATTTTCCATAAAATGTACATTTAAATAGTATCATTTACACCGTAGCAAAAAAGCATACACGAGGACCAAGTATCAGTCTTTCCAAAGGGCAATCTTGAAGTAAGGAAACAAGAAGAGTATGATGTAATTAACAATTTAAAGCCTGATTTATTTATCAGAGCGTCTTAGGAGAACTCTAATCTTTTATTTCCAAAGGCAAAATTTAAGCAGTCATAAACTATTGATTATAAATGACATCTATGTGCCTTTGTGGTAGAATTGAGAAATGTGAAAAGAGGGCCGACATCGGCATGTACGAAGAGAAAAAGTTAGAGGGAGAATTACTAGATGAATAAAATAATTAAGAAACTAATTGGAACAGTTTTACCCTATTTGCCAGTGCTTTTTGGATTTTTGATAGTAGTTTTTGCCATATATACAAGAACACATCATACATTTGATGAAGGAAAAGCAACAATAATTACATCATCTACGTTGATGGAGGCTATTGATATTTCTGAGGTATCTACAGCGCAATACACCTATAATGGAATCGCAGAAATATATGAAGATGAAGATGAAAAAAATGTTGAGTGTTATATAAAATATAATGCAAAAGTCAAAGCTGGAATTGAAATGAAAGATGTATCATTTGAAATTGATGAGAAAAATAAAACTGTTACACCGATTCTTCCAGAAATTCAGATAAATTCCAATACAGTTGATGATAAAAGTCTGTCATTTATTCCTGAAGATAATGATATCGAGTTAAAAGATGCTTTAATTGCTTGTGAAAAAGATGCGATGAATGAGTCACAGAAATCTACAGAATTAATTGATTCTGCTAGAGAAAATCTGAAGTCAATAATTGAGGCCCTTATTGATCCTATATTGAAACCAAATGGTTATAGTATTAAGTGGGATTAGTACGAAAACAGGAGGCAGATTACAATGAGTGAATTAAAAGTGGTTGATAAAAAAAGGATAATTAGCATTATTTTCTTAGTAGTACTAGTGGTATTAGCAATAGTCATAAGAATATTTCCGAAGAAAGAGGAAAATGTCGTAGAAAAGGCAGAGTTTTCAGATGTAAGCAAAATATGTGAACTTGCGACATTAAAGTGCTATTATCACGATGTGGCTGAATTCCAAAAAGATCCAGATGGATTATTCAAATATGGTTTATTTCAGTATGGCGCAAAAAAAATGTGGATGGAATACAATGGCATTGTTAAAATCGGAATAGATGTTGGAAAAGTCAGAGTTGAAGAACCTACAGAAGATGGAGTTGTAAGAATTTACGTTCCAGAGGCAACTATATTAGATGTTTACGCTGATAAAGATACTATATCAGATCCAATTGAGGATAATGGTATGTTTACAGAAGTAACTATAGATGAAAAAGCCCAAGCATTTTCGGCGGCTCAGGCAACTATGAAAGAAAATGCTAGTACAGATAAAAGTTTATTAAATCAAGCTCGTAACAATGCAAAAGAATTATTAAAACGATATGTAGTAAATGTTGGAAAACAAATCGGACAAAATTATACAGTTGAATGGATTGAAGAAGAACAATCAACAGAAGAAGAGGAGAAATAATCATTATGAAAGATAACTGGTGGAAAATTGCAATTGTAGTGGTTGGTATTATAGCAATAACATTGATAATTTGTTTTATCTAAAAGGTGGGGCATTATGAAGTCATTTAGACAAGCTATATTCAAAAGGAAAATGAATATATATTGTATGGTATTTGCAATTGGTGTATATATTGCCAACAAGATAATTCTTATTCCCCATATACCAGGAGAGTTGGGATTGTTTTGCAGATGCTATTTGAATGATTTGGTATGCCCTTTGTTTTTTTTAGGGTATTGTCAAATTTTATTAATTTGGATAGATTATGAATTTAAATCTTTTAAAACAATTATTATTTTAGGAATGAGTGCAGGAGTAATATGGGAATTTTTTGCACCTATTATAAATCATAAATCAGTAACTGATTACTATGATTTGGTATGCTATTTTGTTGGTTCTTTACTATTTGTTTTTTTATATTGTGGGAGAGGACAAAGAAATTAAATATTAAAGATTGTTTGTGAGTGAGTCTGTTGGATTATGAGAGCGTAATCTAATGGACTTTTTTGAATTAAAAAGTTTATTGTACCTGTTGAAATATGAAAGCAAAAAAGATGAATCGACATGATGAGTGAGTTAACAAAAAATGTATTCTTGGATGTAAATTAATTATATTTGTTTACGTAGAGTGAGCAAAAAGTAATTTGAATACATTTATATATGGGACTAAAATATTATGTATATAGTTTGGAAATGCAGGGAATAAATAATTCTCGCTTCGCGAAATTTACAGCCTCTTTTGTAGGAGGTAATCAATTTTCAAAAATACAAACCTACGAAAGGAGACTAAAGATGAGTTTTGGAGAACAAATCGCGAAGAGAAGGAAATATTTACGATTAACACAAAAAGAATTAGCGGAAAAGATGAATGTTTCAAAATCGGCAATAGCTAAATGGGAAACAGATGGAGGTCTTCCAGATAGAGATAACTTGATTATGTTGTCAGAGATATTAGGAATTCCAATTGGCGAAATGAATCAATTAATTGGTCATAGCAATCAGCAGCCATTTGAAGTAAATATAACGAGCGATATTATAAAAGTCTTTGAATCATATGGATACAAAATAATTAAAGAGTAGTATTATATAAAATCAACGGAGTTTTGTACGAACTTCGTTGATTTTATTTAATAAGCGAATGTTGAAATTATGAGACTGAGGTACTGTAATTAAAAAAACAAAAGAGTAATAGATAGTAGTTGTAGGTTACGTAAAGTAGGCAAAAAGTGATTTGAACACATGTTTATTTGAGGGTAATATTTTATATGTACAGAAGATGCCAGATGTAAGTTTGAGCACAAAAATATTAAGTAACAACGTGCATTTATCTTGAGGAAAATTAAAGAAATCATAGATGTGCCAAGGGAAGAGATGAAGGAGGATTCAATGTTATGAATAAAACAAAATTAATGCGTTATCCAGTGTTGATAACAATAATAGGTGCAGTGTTGATGTTGCTTATGCTGTTTTTACCATATGCTTCAGCAACTGATGATTATGAAGAACGACTTATGAAGTATGAGGATGAAATGTATGTGAAAGAGATAGGTATGACAAATGCGGATGCAGTGGATATTTCTTTGTTTGAATTTGAAAGAATATACGTAGAAGCCGCAAGACAGGGACTAAATAAAGAAATAAGTATTACTTGCATAGTTGTTATTAGTATTTTTGTTGTTTTTGTATTACAGACATTGCTGATGAGTTTTTTAAAAAAGCCAATAGCTATCGTAATATTTGATTTACTGACGATGATAGTATTTAAGCTTATCTGCTTTGATTTTGAAGACAGAGGTGTAATCCAGAGTAGTTCTTATCACTGGGGAATTGTGTATTATTTGGTATATGTAATTGGAGTGATAATTTTTGCTGGTGCTATATGGTTATTTATCGAAAAGAGAAAAGCAAAAACAATCGGTAAAGCCGAACAGAATGTGATTGTTCAGGAGTAGGAGGAACTTATGAGAACAAAATTATTGGTAATGTTTATGGTTGTATGTATGACATTATCTCTTGTTGCTTGTGGAAACAGTGGAAAGAGCGATAAGAAAGGCAGTTCAGAAGAGGCGAATATAAAAGTAGAAGAAAAGGATAAAAAACAGGAGCAGAGTAAGTCGGATGTACAGCAGACTGTTAATCAGGAATTGACTGTAGAAGCTGAGTATGCAAATCTGCCGGAATCCCAAGGTTTTGAATTTGAGAGTAATGGGGATGGAACCTGTACATTAACAAAGATTGGGACATGTAGTGATAAAGACATTGTGATTCCTAAGAAGTCTCCATCAGGAGATACAATAACCAAGATAGGTGAATACGCATTCGATAGCGCAGAGGATATCAATAGTATAGTTTTTGCTGGAAAAACATTGGAACTTGATAAGGAGTCATTCCAATCTTGCGAGGTTGAGAAAATTATTATTACTGGATGTGATATAAAGATTGGTGAAAATGCTTTTTCTTATTGTGAAGATGTTAGTGAAGTATATATTAGCAATAGTAAGCTTGAGGTTGATTCAGATTCGTTTTATGATGCCGGAAAAAATATGAGTGTGAAAATAGTGAATTGTACTGGCATTTTGGATGAAACGGCCTTCCAGTCATGTGGTATAGCTGGTTTGACAATTAATGAAAGTACACTGGAACTTGGCGAAAATGTATTTTCATATTGTGAGGATTTAGCAGAGATAACATTTGACAACAGTATTGTTAAAATCGGTTCAGATGCATTTTATGATGCTGGTAATGATGCAACAGTAATCTTTACAAATTGCGGGCTTAATATAGAGGATAATGCATTCGAGAGTAGTGACTTAACTACATTAAATATATCTGGCAGCGATACTGTTATGGGAGAAAATACATTCGCTTACTGTGAGGATTTAACGGATGTTGTTTTCGGTGCAAACAATACGAAGATAGGACCTTATTCATTTTATGATTGCACGTCTCTTGTGAATGTATCTATTGCCGCGGACTCAGAGAATGATAGCCTTGAGCTCGTTATTGATGAAAATGCATTTGAGAGTTGTTCTGTGCAGAATGTAATAATTGGTCGTGGTAAAGTGAAAATTGGCGAAAATGCTTTTTCATACTGTGAAGATCTTTCTAGTGTGGAAATCAAGGGTATGTTATCGGATATTGGTGATGATGCGTTTTATGATTGTCCGGAGGAGTTGGCTATCAGATATAACGGTCAAAATTATAACAAGGAAAACATTGAAGAAGTGAAATAGAATTATTATTTTAAATGGAGAAAAATATTTATGATGAATAATAAAAAAGCTAGTGTTGTTAATAACCCAATCAGCCGAGAGATTGAAATTCCAGACTTCTTAAAAAGAGAAAGAACTGTTAAAGAAGAGAGAATAATAAGTTGCATAAAGATTTCATTATTATTGATTGTAGGATTTGGAATTGGAATGCTGGTAGGGCGAATATAGAAAGTCAAAAATGCAAGAGCGTCGGGAACTTGCCCGGCGCTCAGGTTTTATGATACCACTCTAAATCCCATCCCCTTATAAACCCTAACCGGATTCCCCCTCACAATCCGATTATGCTCTCGCCAGGCATCATTAGTTTGTTTAGCCTTATTCGATGCCTCCTTCTCGGCGAGAATTAGATTAAGCTTATCAAGCGCATTCTTCCGATTCTGAATCTGGCTTCGCTGCGCAGTGGATGTCACAGTGATGCCAGTGGGAACATGAATTAGTCTTACCCCAGTCTCAACCTTATTTACATTCTGACCGCCATTCCCACCGCAGTGAAATCGTTCAAACCTGATATCATTATCTTTGCAGATTGATGGCACTTCTGGGATAATGCTGACATCAACATACCAGTTTTTTCTTTTGTGATGTGGGCGAAATGGACTTTCGCAAACCCACTGAATCGTACCCTCCAGATCAGACAAATCATCCTCTGTTGAAAACATAATAGAAGAGCAGCATCCAGGAGTTTTGGATTCGTGCTGCTGAATTAGTTCAATATCAGTGTGTTCTTTTTTTAAAGCCTCATAGAGCTTTACGACTGCAAGCTCACATTCTGCCGGTCCTTGACCGGAACTTAATTGTATTATCATAAAATTCTCCTTTTTTCTTTCGTAATGAATTTGCTTTAGCCAAATGCCTTGCAACAGGTTTCAACAAAAATTCTGGAACAACATCCATTACTTGGCAATGTTTCATAAGCAATATGCTTAACGTATCATCAGTAACTGTGTATATTTCATTGTTTTCATCGGCAAAGATTTTTCCGAAATCCTTGCCTTCGCCAATAAATGTTATGACAGGTTCATTGATAAATTTGTCGTACATGATGCCACATATTATTTCATCAAATGAATCCTTCACTATCAAATCTGTAGTTGCATAGGGGTTAATATACATCTTTGTATTTTCCATTTTTTTCTTTTCCTTTTTGAATTTCTAAGTTGTTCCTTACAACTTCCTTACAACTTGATACTACAATTTTGCAATGACACACTATGTCATGCAGGAGTTGGTATTCCGAAAAATGAAGAGATTATTTACGTTAAGCCTTAAAGTTGTAAATTGGTTTGATGACCTTGTCTATCATAACTGTCGGACTAATGACCTCAGCAATTTCATCAATACCGCGGTAAGCAAAAGGTGCTTCGTCGAGAGTATCCTTGCTGATGCATGAAGTATAAATGCCTTTCATTTCGCTTTTAAAATTGGAAACAGTGTAGCTTTTTTTAACATCTTCTCTTTTTAAGATTCGCCCTGCTCCATGTGGAGCAGACTGATTCCATTCATCATTTCCAAGGCCCCTTCCAAGTAGGATTCCGTCACGCATGTTAATTGGAATAATTACCTTTTCACCATTTCTGGCAGATATTGCTCCCTTTCTTAATATTGGTTTTTCAAAACTAAAATCAACATAGTTGTGAATACAAGAGTAGGAATCCAATATCTTCCATTTCATTTCCTTGCAAATTACAGAAATCATAATTTCTCTGTTAAGGGTTGCAAAATCCTGCACTATAGCCAGGTCGTGTAAGTATTGTTCCATAAGTGTTCCAGTAAGATAAGTAAGTTCATAAGGAACATCAATTCCTTTATTTTTTAGTTCCCTTTGTCCTTCGCGAAGGTAATGCTCAGTTACTTCAAATCCCAGGTGGCGGCTTCCAGAATGAATAACAAGATAATAGTTTTTTTCATCATCGCAGTCCACTTCGATAAAATGATTGCCAGAACCCAATGTTCCCAGGCTAAGTAATGATTTTTCTTCCTGAATATGTTTGTAACAGTAGAGCGACGATAAATCAAAATCCAAAGCCTGATGATGTACTTTTGTTCGAATAGAAAAACCAGAAGGAACATTCTCTCGAATAACAGTGTCAAGCTTCTGGAATTCCTTAACCTTACCTTTTATTTTTGCAAGAGTCATGCCGCAGCCTATATCAATGCCTATGATATTAGGAATCACCTGATTTCCAAGAGTTGAGGTAAAACCAATTGTACCAACTTTACCAGGATGTACATCCGGCATTACACGAATCTTGCAGCCGGCAAATACCGGATTATCACATAGATTTTTAATTTGAGCCAGAGCATAATCATCAATGCTATGCTCTTTAGAATTTGTATTGAAAATTATTGCAGAGCTTGCGACTCCCTTGATTGTTTTCATATATGTATTCCTTTCCATCTCAGTTGGGGAGAATCCCATTTCTATAAGTGGCGAGAGATTGTACCGCAGCATGAACGCTGGAGCGTTCTTGAATTGTTTATTGATTAAAAAAGGGTACAAAAATACACCTCGCCGTCAAGACAATGAGGCGCTGGAATCCATAATCACAATCTGGGAACAGACTTGTGTCAGTATATAGTTAATCCCTGATTAGCAGTTGACAAGGACAACCAGACCTCTGTTATTTGTTGCTTCGTAATTAGTTGTAATTGTGTATGTCATAATTGTCCTCCTTTCGTATCGGGGTTAATAAGTTTCAATGTTAGGACGGATGTCCTTTACAGCGCTTAGTATAGTCAGCATATGTTAACTTGTCAACACCTTAATTTGAATTTTGCTATAGTTTTTTCAAAGGCAGTTTATAGAATGTGTTATACTATGAGGTAGGTAAGTCGCAGAGGAGAACAATGAGGATGACAGAACAAAAGAAGCAAACCATAAATAAAAGAATACTATACGCAATGGCTACAATGATTCTTTTGGCGATTGAAGTGCTAATAGCGTTATTTGTGCATGATTCAATTATTAGACCATACGTTGGTGACGTATTGGTTGTAGTAGTAATCTACACATTTGTCAGAATTTTTGTACCTGAACGAGTAGTGCTTCTGCCCTTGTATATTTTTGTATTCGCGGTAGGTGTGGAGTTACTTCAGTTAGTAAACATATTAGATTTATTGGGGCTTAGGGATAACGGATTTTTTAGAGTTTTACTAGGCTCAGTTTTTGATATAAAGGATGTAATCTGTTATGCAGTAGGATGTCTGATTCTAGGTGGATACGAGGTTATTAAGAAAAAAGAATTTGTAGTGTTTAACTGAGAAAAAACATTTGGCAGATTGCAGTTGCACAGAGAGGAAAAGAACAATGATTAAAACTGCAATTGAGAACAAGCAAAATCTTATTATTGAGGGTTGTTATGTTCCATTTGATTGGTCTAAGGACTTTGAAAAAGAATATCTTGACGACATTAGATATTATTTTAAGTTAATTTATTGTTGCCAATAGGCTATTTTATCTCGAGTTGGAGAAGACTTCCACTTCTATAAGTATTGAGTAAATATGATATTTGTCCTAGTGGGGAGTCTCAATCTCCAATTGAGATAAAAGTCTCTGGCGGATTGCAGGGATTCGCTAAAGAAGATGTCAGCAAAGCTTTTAGTTTTGTTCATTCCATTTAGCAATGTCATCACATAACTTATTATATTCTTTCTTATATTGTGTATTGTCTTTTACTTTTTTGTATTCTTCATCAACTTCTTGTTGTAGCTCTGTAAATTCATCTTCGTTCATATATTGAGATATCTGGTCATATTTTTCAGAATCAATCTCATATTCTTTATAATTGTAATTAAAAAAACTGCATGTATTATCAATATACCAATTACCGTCTTTATCTGTAACCAAATAGAAAAAATCTACTGCTGGAGCTTTTATAGAGACATTTTTAAATTGTACTGAATTACGTACAGAAATCATATACTGATTATCTGCAACTTTTTTTGCAAGACATATTTCTATATCATCAATTTCGTCATAATATTTTGAAAGTATTTTTATGAAACTTATTTCTTTGGGGCTGATTAGATGCGCAACTTCTTGAAGTTTATTTATATCACAGTCAGTGTAGGCATCATAATATTGCTCTAAAACTGCTAATATCTCTTTGTTGTTTTTAATGCTTTCTGGATCTTCTGTATCACTTTTTTTATCATCTTTTTCTGCTAGTTTTTCTTTTACATAATGATCAGGACAGAGTCCATTTTTGTATACTTCATTCTTACAGTTCTTGGAATCACATACTTCTTTTTGTAAGTTGCAAGCACCAATACAAAGACTTAGCATTACAACAATTCCAATCATCATTATTATTTTTTTATTCATTTTCATATAAACTCCTAATCAAAAATAATTTTATCTAAGTTGGGAAGATTCCCACTTCTTTAAGTGAAGAGAAATAATTTAATATAAAGACAGTGATTGTCTATTAGGAGAGTATCATATGAGACCTCTTTATTCAACAGACTATTTTGAAAATTATGGACTTTCTCTTATTTACTCCCATATAGCAAGGAAATGTACGATATAGTGGATAAAATAAAGAATGTGATTTTAATGTTCATGTGCTATAATAAAGGCGATACGCTAGAACGTTCTTGAATTACTGAAAGGAATTAGTATGGGAACTTATTTTAATCCAAACAATGAAAGCTTTACAAAAAATCGGGAAGATTGGTTTAGAAGAATATGGAATTTAAGCGAGGAACTAGAATAAAAAATCGATATGAAATCATAGAACAAATAGGGGAAGGCGGATTCGGTAACACGTATAAAGCCATCGACTGCCTTGTGAATCGATTTGTGGCAATCAAGTGCTCCAAGAACAGTCTGGCACATGAAGCAAGAATTTTAAAGGAAATCAATAATGTTCCTTATATCTCACATATATATGATTACTTTGTATTTGAAAAATATAATTTTATAGTGATGCGTCTGGTAAAAGGCAAATCACTCTTGCA
Organism: Agathobacter sp.; assembly: GCA_045123895.1. Classification (GTDB taxonomy): domain Bacteria; phylum Bacillota; class Clostridia; order Lachnospirales; family Lachnospiraceae; genus Roseburia. The sequence goes on along the minus strand of JBGVKW010000011.1, from coordinate 239,335 downwards.
ATACATGAAGGAAGAGGGAGGCAAGTTAAGTGATACGGTATTAAAACAAGTTCTTCCATCTGTTTTTATTACTTTGGATCAGATGCACAATATGGGTATCATTCATAGGGATATCAGCCCAGGCAATTTAATACTTACGGATGATAATACTTTGTATTTGATTGATTTTGGCGCAGCTACTTCAATCCGGGAAGGAAGGCTAAAAAACAAACATGTTTTTCAACACGTTGGGTTGGACTCACCAGAGCATTCGGATATATTAAAGCAGGGGACTTGGACTGATGTGTATTCTCTTTGTTCTACAATTGTGTATTTATTGTCAGGAGAAGGGATTCCTGTAGCGAAAGATAGACAGAAATATGACCCTGTCCCATCAATGCTTTTGAAATTATCTTTGTCTTCAAAAATGCAAAATGCAATAATGAAGGGGTTGTCACTTGATCCACAGAAGCGTTATGACTCCGTACTGGATTTTGCCAAGGATTTTCTTGGAACAGATAATCAGAGTACAATTCATGATAAGTATTCTGTTCATTATCATGCGAAAACATATATAGGCAGCAGGGATGTAAATCAAGATAATTTCATGATTGATACACTGTTTGCTTATGCAGGAGAGGATTGCGAAATTAAAGGTTACATAGAATGTGAGCGTGATGAATATCATATTGTTGCAATTGCGGATGGGGTAGCATCAGTAATGCATGCGGAATTAGCTTCAAAGGCGACGATTCAAGCTGTATCTCATTTTATCGAACAACATAAATCGAGTGATGTACTTGCAGAAAATCTGATAGAAGCTCTTCTGGACCAAATAAATGAAAAAATAATAATTTTAAGTGAAAAAATCGGAAGAACTGCTTCGACAATCGCAATTATGTTATGGAAAAATGATAGATATTGCGTTGCAAATATCGGGGATAGTCCAATTTATCACCTAAGTGGCAAGCGATTATTATGCTTAACAAATGAGCATACAAAAGCCAGAGAGAAACTTGATAAAGGGCTACCGGCCAGTAAAGATGATTTTCATAAACTGTCCCGATATCTTGGTAAGCGAGGAATTGCCGGAAGTCAAATGGCTTTTTTTAAGATGGGAAAAATTAAAAAAGGAGATATTTTTCTAATTTGTTCTGATGGTGTATCAAAATCTACTACGGATTCCCAAAGGAAAAGATATCTGAAAAAAGATGGTGATAAGGCTATGAAAAAGTTATATGCAAAATGTAGTAAGAATCCCAATATGGATAATTGTACAGCTATTATTTTAAAATTCCAAAAATCCCAAAAATAAATGGGGTAAATATTGGACAGTAGAAATGAGATACTTCTTTCAACAGAAAAGGATGTTGAAAGGAGTATTTTTTATGAAGGGATATTTTGTAGCAGGCGGATACATGGGATTTGTTGATGGTGAGTATATGTTGTTTGTTGACGAGAGCGAATACAGAGAGGTTTTTGAAGAGTTATATTAATTGAATTTATCCTGTCAATGTGGCATAATAAAAGGTGGCTTTTTAGATGAGCAGATAGGAGGAAAATTATGACAGTAAATGAAGTTTCAATTGCGAATTCGCAGGAAGATATTAAGATTCGTCCCTATGAGCATCATGCTAAATATTATGAGACAGATCAGATGGGTATCATCCATCATTCCAACTATGTAAAATGGATGGAGGAGGCCAGACTGGATTTAATGGATCAAATCGGCCTAAATTATAGACAAATGGAAGAAATGGAAATCATTAGTCCGGTGTTATCGATTTCCGTAAATTATCATAGTATGGTTCACTTTGATGAAACTGTAGTGATAAATACCAAAATATTAAAATACAACGGAATAAAAATGGAAGTAGAATATGTAATGACTGACAAGGAAACTGGAGAGCTTCGCACTACAGCTACAAGCAGTCATTGCTTCTTAAATAAATCAGGAAAACCAATCTCTCTAAAGAGAACTTATCCTGAGCTTGATACTAAATTTTTTGAATTCAGGGAAGAATAATTGATGATTAAAGACAGACTTGAAATGCTACGTCAAGAGATGGACAAAAGGAATATCTCTATTTATCTTGTCCCAACCTCTGATTTTCATGAATCAGAATACGTGGGAGATTACTTTAAAGCAAGACAGTACATCACTGGGTTTACCGGTTCGGCAGGCACGGCTGTGATTACTATGTCAGAGGCTTTTTTGTGGACTGATGGAAGATATTTTATTCAGGCAAGGGAGCAGTTGGAAGATACCTCTGTAGAACTTATGAAAATGGGGGAGGAAGGTGTTCCCACAGTAGACGAGTTTATAGAGAGCCAACTGTCAGAAGGACAGTGTCTGGGCTTCGATGGAAGAGTTGTAAATGGAGCCTGGGGCAAGAAACTATTAGCTATTGCGAAGATGAAATCGGCTAATCTTTATGTAGAAGAGGATTTGATAGATGTTATCTGGAAGGACAGGCCGCCTCTTTCAAAAGAGCCAGCCTGGGTTTTGGATAATAAATATGCCGGAAGAGATATAAGTGAAAAGCTAAAAAATGTTAGGGGGAAAATGAGAGAATCAGGTGCCCAGGTACACCTTCTTAGTTCCTTGTACGACATTGCATGGCTTTTAAATATCAGAGGAAATGATATAAGCTATGTTCCGGTTGTGTTATCGTATCTTGTGCTGACACAGGACATATGCATATGGTTTGTTCAGGAGGAAGCTATTTCATCTCAGGTTAGAGAATACTTGGATGACAACGGAATAATTACTAAGCCATATGATAGTATTTTTGATTATATAAGTGGACTAGAGGATAAGTCTGTTTTAATGGATACTTCTGTTGTGAATTACAGAATTTGTGATAGCATGTCGGATAGCATTACTGTAATTGATGATGTAGATCCAACAGTGCTAATGAAGGCAGTAAAAAATGAAATAGAAATTAAAAATATAAAAAATGCACATATTAAAGATGCAGTAGCTATGTGCAAATTTATGTACTGGTTAAAGACAAATATTGGGAAAATCCCAATGACTGAGATATCGGTCTCTGACTATCTCGAAGAGCTAAGAGCAAAGCAGGAAGGTTTTTTAGAGCTTAGCTTTGATACTATTAGTGGATATGCAGAGCATGGAGCAATTGTTCATTATTCAGCAACGCCTTCAACTGATAAAGAGTTAAAACCTGAAGGCTTGTTACTGGTAGATTCAGGTGGACATTATCTGGAAGGAACAACTGATATTACAAGAACCTTTGCACTTGGACCTGTTACAGATGAGATGCGGGATATGTTTACAAGGGTATGCAGGGCAAATCTTAATCTTGCCAACGCAAAATTCAGATATGGATGCAGTGGTCTAAGTCTTGATGTACTTGCTAGAGCCCCTCTTTGGGAAGCTGATATGAATTATAATCATGGAACAGGTCATGGAGTAGGATATTTACTCAATGTTCATGAAGGACCGAATGGTTTTCATTGTAGACAGAACTCAAATGGAAAACCGGAACAGATTTTAGAAGAGGGAATGGTTACAACAGACGAGCCTGGAATTTATCTGGAAGGCAAATTTGGAATCAGGACAGAAAATGAACTGATATGTCGAAGAGGTAATAAAAATGAATATGGACAGTTCATGTACTTTGAGAATATTACCTATGTACCGATTGATTTGGACGCAATTGATCCTAACCAGATGTCCCCTCAGGAAAGACAGATGCTAAATCAGTACCATGAAAATGTTTATAATCTTATAGCGCCATTGCTTGAAAAAGAAGAGGCACAGTGGCTAAAGGAATATACAAGAGCAATATAAAAGGAATAGGAAAGCGCATGAGTGAAAAATTAGTGCTTATTGATGGGCACAGTATTTTAAATAGAGCATTTTATGGACTTCCGGATTTGACAAATTCAGAAGGTGTTCATACAAATGCAGTATATGGTTTTTTGAATATTATGTTCAAAATATTAGAGGAGGAACAGCCAGATTACCTGACTGTTGCTTTTGATGTCTCAGCACCTACATTTCGCCACAAGATGTATGATGCCTACAAGGGAACCCGAAAGCCTATGGCTGATGAGCTAAGACAGCAGGTTCCACTTATCAAAGAAATGCTAAAGGCAATGGGGGTTAAAGTCATTGAGATGGAAGGCTATGAGGCTGATGATGTCCTGGGAACTTTATCTGTAAAAGGAGAAAAGGCAGGAATGAAGGTGGCTGTTATCTCAGGAGACCGAGACTTACTTCAGCTTGCAACAGAAAATGTAATGATTCGAATTCCAAAGACCAAGAGAACAGGCACGGAAATCGAGAATTATCTTGCAGCTGATGTTATGGAAAAATACGGCGTTACACCAACAGAGTTTATTGATGTAAAAGCTCTTCAGGGTGATACTTCAGACAACATTCCAGGTGTTCCGGGAATTGGTGAGAAAACTGCAGGAGCACTTATTGCTGCTTATCACAACATTGAAGCAGTTCATGAAAATGCAGAGGTGATAAAGCCCCCAAGAGCTGGTAAAAATATTGTAGAGTATTGGGACCAGGCAGTGATGAGCAAGGAACTGGCTACAATCATTGTAGATGCTCCGATTGAATACGATTTTGCAGATGCTAAACTGGATGGAATAGACTCTTTGTATACAGAAGAAGCATTCTTGATGTGTAAAAAATTAGAATTTAAAAATCTTTTATCCAGATTTAATGTTGAGGCTCCAAAGAATCATGCAGAGGACTATTTTAAGCTTATAGACAAAAAGTCAGATGCTGATGCAATTTTCGAGAAAGCAAGTGGAAAAGAAATTGCTTTTTCTGTGATTCCTTCAGAGCACAAAACAGGTGCTCCAAAAGAAGGACAGATGAGTCTGTTTGATGAACCTGTAATAAACAGTTTTCTTGGAATGGCAATATGTACTGGAGAACAGGAGATTTTCTTTATAAAGACAAACGAAGAGATTTCCAGTGAATATCTGACAGAGAAATTATTAAGTATAGATGCAAGTTTTGTCTCACCTGATTTGAAGCGTGATTTACATTTGATGGAGTTAGAATTAGAGAAAGTAAAACCATCAGGTTTCAAACCAGAGGATAGAGATAATTTCTTTGATATGATGGTTGCGGCCTACTTATTAAATCCAATCCTTGGAGATTATCCATATGACGGAGTGGCAAAGGATTATTTAGGACTTATGCTTTCTTCAAAAAAGGATTATCTGGGCAAAAATTCCTGTGAGAAAATGTATGAGCAGGAACCAGATACTCTTCTAAAATTCGCGTGCTATGAAGTATATGTAGCATGGAAGTCAAAGGATGTCTTGGAGGAGAGACTTGAAGAAAAGAATATGCTTTCCCTGTATAAAAACATTGAGATGCCATTGATATTTGTTCTATACGATATGGAAAGAGAAGGTATATCAGCGGATGCGGCAGAATTAAAAGAATACGGAGAAAAGCTTTCTGTATCAATAGAAGAATTAGAACGAAAAATCTATGAGGCAGCGGGAGAAGAATTCAACATCAATTCACCTAAACAGTTAGGTGTGATATTGTTTGAAAAACTGGGAATGCCAAATGCCAAGAAGACAAAAACAGGATATTCTACTTCGGCAGATGTACTTGACAAGCTTGCTGTAGATTACCCAATTGTGGCAGATGTCTTAGAATACAGACAGCTTTCAAAATTAAAGTCCACATACGCAGATGGACTTGCCGGATATATAGATGAAAATGGAAGAATTCATACTACATTCAACCAGACAATTACTGCAACAGGAAGACTTAGCAGTACTGAGCCAAATCTTCAGAATATACCGATTAGAATTGAGCTTGGCAAGCTGATAAGAAAAGTATTTAAGCCAAAGTCAGGATATTTATTTGTTGATTCAGATTATTCTCAGATTGAGCTTCGTGTTCTGGCTCATGTATCTGGAGATGAGAAATTAATAGATGCGTTTAGAGGTGGTCAGGATATTCATAGAAGTACAGCTTCACTAGTATTTGATACTCCTTTCGAGGAGGTAACTGACCTACAAAGAAGAAATGCAAAAGCAGTAAATTTTGGAATCGTATATGGTATTAGTGCTTTTGGTCTTTCTCAGGATTTAAACATAGAGAGAAAAGAAGCACAGGCTTATATTGACAGCTATTTTGAAAAATATCCAAAAATCAAAGAATTTCTTGATAGTACAGTAGAAGGAGCAAAGGAAAACGGTTATATTACTACTATGTTCGGACGAATAAGACCAATTCCGGAGTTGTCATCAAGCAATTTTATGCAGCGCCAGTTTGGAGAGAGAATTGCAATGAACTCTCCTATTCAGGGAACAGCAGCAGATATTATAAAGATTGCAATGATACGTGTTCATGATCGCCTTGCCAAGGAGAATCTAAAATCAAAACTGATTCTTCAGGTTCATGATGAACTACTTATAGAGACTGCAGAGGATGAAAAAGAAAAGGTTATCGAAATTCTTGAGCAGGAGATGAAAAAAGCAGCAGATTTACAGGTTGAACTGGAAGTTGGAACCGAAGTAGGGTACGATTGGTATGAAGCCCATTAGTTAGGAGTAATATGATTTTTATAGGAATTACAGGTGGCGTTGGTGCTGGAAAGTCAGCTATTTTAGAATATCTGTCCAAGCAGCCGGGATGCAAGGTTATGTTGGCAGATGAGATAGCTCACCAGCTTATGGAACCAGGCACTGAGTGTTATAGACAGCTAAAGGAAACATTCAAAGGAGAAGATATTTGGCAGCAGGACGGGCGCTTTGACAGATTAGCTTTAGCAAGAGTGATTTTTAGTGATGACAAAAAAAGAGATATACTAAATTCTATTGTTCATCCTGCAGTTAAGAAATACGTTATAGATGAAAAAGAAAAAGCAATCCGAGAGAACACGATTTCAGTTCTTGTGCTTGAGGCGGCTCTTTTAATAGAAGAACATTATGATGAAATTTGTGATGAACTTTGGTATATTAATACAAGCAGAGAAAATCGAAGAAAGAGACTTAAAATTCAGCGAGGATATTCGGACGAGAAAATAGATAATATATTTGCAAGTCAGCTTACGGACGAGCAGTATAAAGAAAATTGTAAAGTTATAATAGACAATAACGGAACAATTGAAGAGTCGATTTTACAGATACAAAAAGCATTTGAACAATATAAGGAGTAAATTATGGATAATGTATTTGGACTTGATATTGGAACTAGAAATGTTGTTGGTACAGTAGGATATCGTACAGAGGATGATGGATTTGTCGTTGTTGCACAGAACATTAAGGAGCATGAGACAAGAGCCATGCTTGACGGACAGATTCATGATATAGGAAGAGTGGCAAGAACAATCGGAGCTGTAAAAGCAGAGCTTGAGCAGCAGATTGGACAGCCTCTTTCAGAAGTATGTATAGCTGCCGCTGGTCGAGTACTTAAAACAGTAACTACACATATTGAATATGAGTATGCAGAGGAAACAGTTGTAACAGGAGAGGATATACATACATTAAGCCTTCTTGGTATTGAGAAAGCACAGGATACATTAAAAGAAAATAATGATACCAACTATAAATTTTATTGTGTAGGTTATTCAGTAGTTAAATATTATTTGAATGATGAAGTTTTCATCAGTCTCGAAGGACATAAGGCGACAAAAATAGGCGAAGATATAATTGTGACTTTCCTTCCAGAAGATGTTGTGGATGGATTATATTCTGCAGTTGGACAAGTTGGACTTACTGTTGCCAATATGACATTGGAGCCTATTGCCGCAATTAATGTTGCTATTCCTGAGAATTTCAGAATGCTCAATATTGCTCTTGTGGATGTGGGAGCAGGAACAAGCGATATTTCCATCACAAGAGATGGAAGTATTATTGCATATGGAATGATTCCGCATGCAGGTGATGAGATTACAGAAGTTCTTGTGCAGCACTATCTTGTTGATTTTAAGATGGCAGAGCATATCAAGCTTCAGTCCACAACTGAGAAGGAAGTTACATATAAGGATATCATGAGTATTGAGCACACAATTCCTTCTGAAGAAGTATGGAAGCTTGTGGAGCCAGTAGTAGAAAGAATTACCAAAGAGGTTGGCGAGAAGATAAAAGAATTAAACGGAGACAAAACAGTTAGTGCCTGCTTCGTAGTTGGTGGTGGTGGAAAAATTCATGGATTTACAGAGAATCTTTCTAAAATCCTTGATCTTCCACAGGAGCGAGTTGCTCTAAGAGGAGAGGAAGTACTTGGTGAGGTTACTTTCCAGCAACAGGATATAAAAAAGGATCCACTACTTGTAACCCCAATTGGAATATGTCTTAATTATTATGAACAGAGAAATAATTTCATCATGGTAAGATTCAATGGAGAGAGACTGAAGTTATATGACAATAACAGACTTACAATTGTAGATGCTGCATTACAGGCAGGATTTCCAAATGATCAGCTTTTCCCTAAACGTGGATTGCCAATCAACTTTACAGTAAATGGAGCAGCAAGAATTGCAAGAGGTGAGGCTGGTGAGGGTGCTATTGTCACAATGAATGGAAAGCCTGCAAATATTAACACACCTCTTGAACCAAACTGTGAGATTACGATAGAACCATCTACATCAGGTGCAGATGCAGTCTATACAATAGGACAGCTTGAAGAATATACAAAATCAAGCCTTACTTTTAATATAAATGGATATAATGTTATTTGTCCAAAATTTGTTCAGGTAAATGGAAGTCTTGAGCCTGCTACATATGAGATTCAGGAAGGCGATGAAATCGAGACAAGAAACTTCTATACAGTTGGACAGGTCGTGGAATTCATGGATGTAAATATTGATACAAATGAAGAGATTCTTGTAAATAATGTACCAGCCACACTTGAGACACTTGTATATGAAAATTTCTCAATTGAATGGGTAGAAGCTCCATATACGGTTGCCAGAAACACGGATAACAATTATAATGTGACAGAAACGGTGACAGCTGATAATATTTCAGGTGTAGAAAATGCAGCTGAGGAAAAGACTGCTGAGGAGAATGCAGTCGAGGAAAATATTGTTGCAGCTGGGGATACAACAGCTTCTGATAGCGTATCAGAGAATGAAAATGTTGCAGTAACTGAAGATGTAACAGCTTCTCAAAGTGTAACAGAGAATGAAAGTGTTGTGGCAACTGAGGCTACAGCAGCTTCACAAAGTGCAACAGACAACGTTGCAACAACAGAGAGTGTAGCAGAAGCACAGCCTGCTCCTGATACAAAAAATATCTTTGTATTTGTAAATAATGAACCGGTTGAGATGATGGGAAAAGACAAATACATTTTTGTAGATATTTTTGATAGAATCACATTTGACCTTCAGGCTGGAAGAGGAAGAGCAATTGCCACACATATTAATGGCAGAGAAGCTCAGTTTACAGAGGAAATCTTTGAAGGCGATAAAATAGAGTTATACTGGAAAGAGAATTAATATGTTAGAATTATTCAGTATTGCCAGTGGAAGCAGTGGCAATTGCATCTGTGTAGGAACAGATAGTTCCCATGTTTTAATTGATGCAGGAATAAGTGGAAAAAAGATAGAAAATGGCCTAAAAGCCATGGACATGCAGGCCACCGATATGCAGGGAATTCTCATAACACATGAGCATATCGATCATATTGCAGGCCTTGGAGTTATGGCAAGAAGATATCATTTGCCAATTTATGCAACTCAACTTACAATAGATGCTATAAAAAGGGTTAAAAGTGTAGGGAAAATTGATGAGACACTTTTTCATCCGATAATTGTAGGAGAGAAATTTGAGATAGGAGATATGAGCTTTGAGCCAATTTCAATTTCTCATGATGCTGCGGATCCTGTAGCATATAAGGCATCAAATAATAAACGAAGCATGGCGGTTATCACTGATCTAGGAACATATGATGAGACAATTATCGAGAAACTTCAGAATCTTGATGGCTTGCTTCTTGAGGCGAATCATGATATAAATATGCTTCAGATGGGTCCTTATCCGTATCCATTAAAACAAAGGATTCTTGGTGATAGAGGGCATTTGTCGAATGAGAGAAGCGGACAGTTACTTTGTGAGCTTCTTCATGATAAATTTGGAACAGTGTTACTGGGACATCTCAGTAAGGAAAACAACTACGAAGAATTAGCCTATGAATCTGTCAGAATGGAGGTTACAATGGGAGATAATCCGTATAAGGCGGAGGATTTTCCAATTTATGTGGCAAAGCGTGACGGTGTATCAGAACCAATTCGAGTAGATTAAAAGGAGATTAAAATGGAAAACACAATGGACAAAGTAATTATCACAGTTGTTGGTAAAGACACAGTAGGAATTATTGCAAAGGTATGTACATATCTTTCAGACAGCGGAATCAATGTTTTGGATATTTCACAGACAATTGTTTCTGGATATTTTAACATGATGATGATTGTAGATTTTTCTTCTGCTACAAAATCATTTGCAGATATTTCATCTGATCTTGATAAACTTGGAGAGGAAATCGGAGTTGCTATTAAGTGTCAGAAGGAAGAAATCTTCAATATGATGCACAGAATTTAATTAAAAAGGAGAATAAATCATGATTAATATTGGTGAAGTACTCGAAACCAATGCAATGATCGAGAAGGAGAACCTTGACGTTCGTACAATTACAATCGGTATCAGCCTCCTCGACTGTATAGATTCAGATCTTAAAAAGTTAAATGAGAATATTTACAATAAAATCACAACTGTTGCAAAGGATTTAGCAGCAACTGGTGAGGCTATCGAAAAAGAATTCGGTATTCCAATTGTAAACAAACGTATTTCTGTAACTCCAATCGCATTAGTTGGTGGAGCTGCATGTAAGACAAGTGATGATTTTGTTACTATCGCAGATACAATGGATAGAGCAGCAAAGGCTGTTGGTGTAAATCTTATCGGTGGATACTCAGCACTTGTAACTAAGGGAATGACAAAAGCAGATGAGCTTTTAATTCGTTCTATTCCAAAGGCTCTTTGCAGTACAGAAAGAGTATGCAGTTCTGTTAATTTAGGTTCTACAAAAATTGGAATTAATATGGATGGCGTTAAGCTTATGGGAGAGATTCTCCTTGAAGTAGCTGAAATGTCAAAGGATAGAGATTCAGTGGATTGTATGAAGCTTGTTGTATTCTGTAATGCACCTGATGATAATCCATTTATGGCTGGTGCTTTCCACGGTGTAACAGAAGCTGATGCTATTATTAACGTTGGTGTTTCTGGTCCTGGAGTAGTTAAGAAAGCACTTGAGAGTGTTCGCGGAGAGAATTTTGAGGTTCTTTGTGAGACAATCAAGAAAACAGCATTTAAGGTTACTCGTGTTGGACAGATGGTTGCACACGAGGCTTCAAAGCGCCTTGGAATTCCATTTGGTATCGTTGACTTATCTCTTGCTCCAACTCCGGCAGTAGGTGATTCGGTTGCTGATATCTTATGCGAAATCGGACTTGAGTATGCCGGTGCACCTGGTACAACAGCAGCACTTGCAATGCTTAACGATCAGGTTAAAAAAGGTGGAGTTATGGCTTCGTCATACGTTGGTGGACTTTCAGGAGCATTCATTCCTGTATCAGAGGATCAGGGAATGATTAATGCAGTTGAGGCTGGTGCAATCACACTTGAGAAATTAGAGGCAATGACATGTGTATGCTCTGTAGGACTTGACATGATTGCAATTCCAGGAGATACTCCAGCAACAACAATTTCAGGAATTATTGCTGATGAGATGGCTCTTGGAATGATTAACCAGAAGACAACAGCCTGCCGTCTTATTCCAGTAATTGGAAAGGGTGTTGGGGAGACAGTTGAATTTGGTGGATTATTTGGTTATGCACCAATTATGCCAGTTAATAAATTCTCATGTGCTGATTTTGTAAATCGTGGAGGACGTATTCCAGCACCAATTCATAGTTTTAAAAACTAATTTTTGGATTTTACGTTAATTAATTTGTTTGACAGAAGTAAAAAATCGTGTTTAAATATATTTGTTATATGACTGACGGAATCGTGGAGTTTACCACATGAAGTATAACAAATTTTGAATTAATGCCGACCGTCTGGGCGTACAGAAAAGTTATATTTTTCATAGCTGTGTGTGCGTTCAGAGAGGTCGGTTTTCTTTTTCATAAATTGGGAATGGACAGATGTCTGTTTTGAATCGATTTTCTAGAAGTAATTACACATAGTAAAGCAATTTTTTTCAGAAAGAGAGGTAACAAAATGAACAAAGTATCACTTGCACAGGAATTATCAAGCACAAGCTATCCAGGACGTGGAATCGTAATTGGAGTAACTCCAGATGGAAAGAAAGCTGTTACTGCTTACTTTATCATGGGTAGAAGTGAGAACAGCCGTAATCGTGTATTCGTAGAGGATGGAGAAGGAATCCGTACTCAGGCATTTGATCCTTCAAAGCTTGAAGATCCAAGTCTTATCATCTATGCTCCAGTTAGAGTTCTTGGAAATAAGACAATCGTAACAAATGGTGATCAGACAGATACAATCTACGAGCTTATGGACAAGCAGCAGACATTCGAGCAGGCACTTCGCACAAGAGAGTTCGAGCCAGATGCTCCAAACTATACTCCTCGTATTTCAGGAATTATGCATATCGAAGACGGTGAGTTCAATTATGCAATGTCTATTCTTAAGAGCAACAACGGAAATCCAGCTGCTTGTAACAGATATACATTCGCATACTCTACTCCAGTAGCAGGTGAAGGACATTTTATCCATACATACATGGGTGATGGAAATTCACTTCCAAGTTTCGAGGGAGAGCCAACATGGGTAGACATCGATGGAGATATCGATAGTTTTACAAACATGGTATGGGAGAATCTCAATGAGGATAATAAGGTATCTCTTTTTGTAAGATACATTGATATCGCAACTGGTGAGTATGAGACACGTATCGTAAACAAGAATAAATAATTAATTATACAGGAGATTTAAAAATGCAGGAATACGAATTAAAATACGGATGTAACCCAAATCAGAAACCATCTAGAATTTACATGCAGGAGGGTGAGCTTCCAGTTAAAATCTTAAGCGGAAGAGCTGGATATATCAATTTCCTTGATGCATTTAACGGATGGCAGCTTGTAAAGGAGCTTAAGAAAGCGACTGGACTTCCAGCTGCTACTTCTTTCAAACATGTTTCACCAGCAGGTGCAGCAGTAGGTCAGCCACTTTCAGATGTAGAGAAGAAAATCTACTGGGTTGATGACATGGATATTGAGTTTACTCCACTTGCAAATGCTTACATCAGAGCAAGAGGTGCTGACAGAATGTCTTCTTTTGGAGATTTTATCTCTCTTTCAGATGTTTGCGACAAGAGCACAGCACTTGTTATTAAAAGAGAGGTTTCTGATGGTGTTATCGCTCCAGGATACACAGATGAGGCTCTTGAGATTTTGAAACAGAAAAAGAACGGAAATTACTGCGTAATTGAAATTGATCCAGATTACGTTCCAGCTCCAATCGAGAGAAAGGATGTATTTGGAATTACTTTCGAGCAGGGAAGAAATGAACTTGTAATCGATGATGATTTCTTTTCAAATATTGTTACAGAGAATAAAGATTTAACAGAGCAGGCAAAAATTGATTTAGCAATTGCAATGATTACTCTTAAATATACTCAGTCAAACTCAGTTTGCTATGTAAAGGGTGGACAGGCAATCGGTATCGGAGCTGGACAGCAGTCAAGAATTCATTGTACAAGACTTGCTGGTTCAAAGGCAGATAATTGGTGGCTTCGTCAGTCTCCACAGGTTCTTGGTCTTCAGTTTGTAGACGGAATCAGAAGAGCTGACAGAGATAATACAATTGATTTATATATCGGTGAGGATTACATGGATGTTCTCGCTGAAGGTGAGTGGCAGAAATTCTTCAAGGTAAAACCAGAAGTATTCACAGCTGAAGAGAAGAGAGCATGGCTTGACAAAAACACAGATGTTGCTCTTGGTTCAGATGCATTCTTCCCATTTGGAGATAACATCGAAAGAGCTAAGAAGAGCGGTGTTAAATATGTTGCACAGCCAGGTGGTTCAGTTCGTGATGATCATGTAATTGATACATGTAACAAATATGGAATGGTAATGAGCTTTACAGGAATCAGACTTTTCCATCACTAATTATATTTGTTGGGAAGATTCCCTAGAGTAAAATTGAAGGGCTAATGTTTAAGTGTGAAAACTTAAGCATTAGCCCTTTTTTAAAATCCTTCTTTTTTCCGGACAAGACGCAATTCTTTTCTTTTTTCACCTGCTTCCCATTCGGCCTGTTGACCTACTGATTCGATGACTAGTCCGGGAACCTTAGTTGGTTTTCCATCAGAGTCGACGGCTACAATGGTAAGGTACGCTCTATTTACAGGATGGCGTGTTCCACAAAGTTCTTCTACATATGTGTCAACACGAACTTCCATAGAAGTATTGCCAACGTAGGTTACTTGTCCAATAAGTACAACGAGATCTCCCAGAAAAACTCCCTTCATAAATCTCAGATTATCCACGGATGCAGTTATTACATTATGTTCTGAGTGGCGTATTGCAGTTAGTCCGGCAACCTCGTCAATCCATGCCATTAGCTGTCCTCCGAATAAACGTCCAGCTCCATTTAGATGCTCTGGACGAATTTGAAAAATTTGTTCTACTTTTGATTCGGATGCTTTTTTCTCCATTTTTCTACTCCTAATATATAAAATTACTTTGGAAATAAGAAAAGTATATCACATTATAGATAAAAGAAAAATAAAGTCTCAAGTACTTTCTTGACAAAGGAAACGGTCGTTAGCTATAATATAGAAAAGCGTCGTCTATAAAAATAGAGTTAAAGGTAAAGGATTATTTATTTACACTTGTTTTAGCTGACTCTGAAAGTCCATATCTAAAAATGAGTGACGATTATTGTGCTGGGTATGCTTGCGGTTACCATATGGTGAAATATTACTTAGAAAAAACAGGGAAGAGCATTGTCAAAGCAACTATATTACCGGCGGAAGAAATACTAAAAGAAATAGAGGAATTTTGGGAAGAGACAACTATATGTCGGTAAATAATTAGTAATGGCAGAAGGAAAAGAAAAAACATGTATTTAATTTCAATTTATTTTGATGAACAGACCAATAAAATATTGCAGCGATATGTCGACAATATCGCCATAAAAACTGGAAATACATTTATGAAGGAACACAATGTGCCACCACATATGACAATATCTTCAATTGAGGCGAGAAACATTGAGGTATTGATTCCTTCATTTAAAAAATTAGATGGAAATTTGAAATCTGGTGAAATAAGGTTCGTCTCAATTGGTCAATTACTGCCATATGTTTTTTATGTAACATCAGTATTAAATGAGTATTTGCTAAATCTTTCAAGACAGATTTTTGATTCTTTCTCAGATATTCCGGAGACGACAATTAGCAAATATTATCAACCATTGTCGTGGCTTCCTCATGTTACTCTGGGAAAAACATTGACAAAGGAACAGATGCGTACAGCCTTCTTGGTAATGCAGGAGAATTTTGCACCATTTACTGCAAGAGTAACGGAGATTGGTTTGGCAAAGGTTAATCCTCATGAAGATGTTGTAAGATATGAACTTGACTAAATCATAACTGAGATAAAAGCCGACCGTGGATTGCAGAAATGCGCAGAGGAAGATGGACATATAAAATAGTTTAATAACTAGAAATTTGTGGAGATGATTAAAAATGATTTATAAGGTGATAGATAGAGAAAAGTATTATCGCAAAGGTGTATTCCGTCATTTTTCAGAGGATTGTAAATGCTCGACTTCAATGACGGCAAGAATTGATGTTACGTATCTGGTGAATTACTCTAAAAATACGAAAACAAAATTTTATATCAATTTTCTTTATATACTTTCTAAGGTTCTTAATTCACGTGATGATTACAGAATGGGATATCTTTGGCAAACAAATGAATTAATCTGCTACGATGTAATAAATCCAACGCAGTATGTTTTTCACGAAGATACGGAAACGTGCACTCCTGTTTATACAGAATATCATGAGGATTATGAGAAGTTTTATAAAGCTGCGTTACGTGACCTTGAGGCTGCTAAGAAGACAAGAGAATATGGATTAGACATGGAAAATCATCCGAACTGGTTTGATGCATCATATATTTCGTGGTTATCCTATGATGCGTTAAATATTGAATTACCAGATGGGTATCTATTAAAAAACTTTTGCAATCTATAACTTCTAATTTGACATATAGAAAGTGAAGAATAAATGAGTAATATAATAGGCTACAATGATTTGCCAGAAGAAATTATCAATCAGATAAATAAGCTGGTAAATATATGGAAAAAATATGTGAATGATGAATTAGTTGGTATATATCTTCACGGTTCAATCGCATTAAATGCTTTCAATCCTAAATCAGGCGATATAGATATATTAGTTGTTGTAAATAATTCTTTGGATATCAAAACAAAGCTGTCTATTGCAAAAGAAATAATTGAAATTGACCAAAAGCCATGTCCTTTGGAAATGTCCGCAATACTGTTAAAGGACGCAAAGGAATGGAAAACACCGGGAAATTGCGTTTTTCATTACAGTGATTTTTGGACAGAAAAATATCAGGAAAAACTTGCTAATCAAAAAGCCGAGTGCTATGTGGTTGATAATGAATTTCCGGATGCAGATGTTACCAGTTATATCAAGCTTATCAGGCAAAGCGGAATAGTTTTGTATGGTAAGGAAATATTTGATGTGTTTGGTGACATTTCTGATGATGATTTTTGGGCTGCTATCAGTGCAGATATAGACGATTATGATTTTCATGCTTACAATCCTAGATATTTTGCCAGTAATGTTTTGATTTTGGGAAGGATATTGTCTTTTAAGAAAGAAAAAAGGATATTATCTAAATATGACGGCGGTTTGTGGATGATAGAAAACGTACCCGAACAATTAAGTTATTTACCAAAGCTTGCGATGAAAATATGGTACGAAGATGAACAATGCGAACTTCCAGAATCGGATTTAGATAAATTAGGATCATACTTAATTGAAGAAATCAAAAAATGAAAAATGATGAGGTAACTAACGGTGAAAGTAATTGAATTTTTTACAACTGATAAAAAAGAACACTGGTTAAATGAAATAAAAAAATGCGACTGGGGTGCAGGACAGTACTTACATTACCTTCTCAGTGAAAACATACTAAGAAAGATGGTAGGTGAGACTGCACTAGTTCCAATGCTTGTGGACGGAGATAAGCTAATTTCTTTTTGCACATTTGCACCGCTTGATGATATTCAACCAACGGATTTGTCTCCATGGATTGGTTTTGTGTACACATTTCCAGAATACAGAGGACATCGTTATGCAGGCTTGCTTTTTGATTATGCGGAGAGTATTGCTACTGTTATGGAGCGCGAATACATATACATTTCTACAGGACATACAGGCCTGTATGAAAAATATGGTTATGAATTTTTCAAAATGGCCAAGGATATCGAAGGTGAGGACTCACGCGTATACCGCAAAGCTCTTAACCTAGATGGACCTGAAAAGAACCAACGATATGAGAAAGGTTCAAAGTACAAAGCTGATATTGTCAAAGCAGCAAGAGAGAATGTTGACATGACAGCCTATTGCGGATTTTCATGTACCCACTGTTTTCTTGGTGAATGGTGCGGAGGCTGCCGTTCGGTATTTAATTGCTGTTCTTATGGAACACTTTATGAGCGCGGAAAATGTCCGAATATTAAATGTTGCGAGGAGAAGCAAATTGAC
This sequence comes from Agathobacter sp., assembly GCA_045123895.1. Lineage (GTDB taxonomy): Bacteria > Bacillota > Clostridia > Lachnospirales > Lachnospiraceae > Roseburia. The sequence goes on along the minus strand of JBGVKW010000011.1, from coordinate 221,559 downwards.
GGATGTTTTGAGTGCAATGAATTAGCAGAATGTACTAAAGGCTTTTATCAGCCGGATAACGACGGAGCCAATGCCTGTAAAACCCAGGCAATGTTTATTCAAAAATATGGTAAAGAGAAATTTTTCAAAGTCCATGATAAACTGCATGAAAAATACGATTTTAAAAAGACACAGGAAGTACTTGGTACAAGCTTAGACGAGGGCTTAAAAATTTTGGAAGAACAATTATCTACCTTGGAGGATTAATCATGAACAATATGCCAACAAAGCAAAGAATACTTTATTCTGCACTCAATCTATTTTCAGAAAAAGGATACGATGGAGTAGGTGTTGATTTGATAGCAGAAAATGCAGGAATAAAGGGACCTTCTCTTTATAGGCATTATAAGGGGAAAGAGGATATTTTTAATTCAATGATGGATATGGTTACTTCACATTATGAAGAAGGATTCAGATTAAATCAGAATTCTAAAGAATTTCCAGAGAGTATGGACGAATTAATAGAGAACTCATTAGAGAAAATAAAATTCACCATGCATGATGAAATTGTTGGAAAAGTAAGAAGGATTCTGGCAATGGAGCAGTTTCGAAGCGAGAGAATGGCCAAGCTGGCTACGAAATATCATTTGGAAAATCAACAGCAAATGTATACAGAAATTTTTTCGGAATTGATGAAAAAGGCAATTTTAAAAAAAGATGATCCAGAGCTTTTGGCTCTTGAATTTGTTTCACCGGTTTCTCTTCTTATTCATTCATATGACAGACAGCCGGAGAGAGAAGAAGAGATACTGGATAAAATCAGAAAACATTTTGAACATTTTGCGAAAATATATTCTGATGAGAAATAAATCAAGTCAGGGTGAAAGAAGGGTTGACTACAATAAAAAAATGTGGTACTTTTAAACCGACAGGTAGTCGGTAGAGGTGTGTCATGAGAGTAGTTAAAGAAGCACAGGAAAGAAAAAATGAAATATTAGACGTTGCAGAGAGATTATTTTGCACTAAGGGATTTGATAATACAAGTACGAATGATATTTTAAATGAAATCGGAATTGCCAGAGGAACCCTCTATTATCATTTCAAGTCAAAGGAAGATATACTAGATGCCATGATTGAGCGTCTGACGAATCAGATTGTAGCAAAAGCAGCTATTATTGCCCTAGATGATTCAATACCGGTTCTTGAGAGACTAACGAGAACGATTCTTTCTTTGAATGTTGATAACGAGCTTGGTGATATGATTATGGAGCAGGTTCATAAACCGCAGAATGCATTGTTACACCAAAAGCTCGAGAATAGATTACTTTCTCAGGTCAATAAACTGATTACCACAATAGCAGAAGATGGTATTAAGCAGGGAATCATGCATACTGATTATCCCGCTGAGGCAGTGGACATGATTATGACATATTCTTATGTGGCATTTGACAGTATGAATGAATATACTAAAGAAGAGGAAATGAAAAAAATATTAGGATTTGTCTATCATGCAGAACGGGTTCTAGGAATGGAAAAGGGGGCATTGACTGAAGCTGTGCTTCCATTATTTACTGAATAGTAACTTACTATTTAGAAAATTAAAAGGAATTAATAGAGTTCCTTTTTATTTTTACACATCTACCGACAGACAGTCGGTTTGTAGGAAAGGAAATTAAGTATGAAAAACTCATCAAAAAAGAGTAACTTTGGAAAATTTCTCCTATTATGGTCAGGAGAATTGATTTCAGCTATTGGAGGAGGGCTTACGAGTTTTGGATTAGGAGTATATGTGTTCATGCAAACTGGTAGTGCTACTGGGATGGCACTTGTAACACTCTTAGGTTTTCTACCAACTCTGATATTAAGTGTTCCAGCAGGAGTTTTGGCTGACAGATATGATAGAAGAGTATTGATGATGATAGGTGATGGATGTTCAGCACTTGGAATTATCTATATTTTATTATGTATGATAAATGGAGGGGCAAGTCTGACACAGATATGCATAGGAGTATTTGTAAGTGCAGTGTTCTCTTCTTTGCTGGAACCATCATATAGAGCTACTGTTTCGGATTTATTAACCAAGGAAGAGTTTTCAAAAGCAAATGGTCTGGTGAGCCTGGCAGGAAGTGCAAGATATCTAGTATCGCCATTGCTGGCAGGACTTTTACTTAGTGTGAGCGATATAAAGCTTTTGCTTGTGATTGATATTAGCACTTTTGTTATTACAGTAATATCTACTGCAGTTGTAAAAAGAGGAATTGAGACAAAGCAGGTGCAAAAGGAGGCTTCATTTTTAACAAGCATGAAAGAAGGATGGGAAGCAGTCCACTCTAGATCTGGAATTTTTTTGCTGATTTTGGTTTCTGCAGTTCTTACACTTTTTATGGGAGTGTTTCAAATCCTTGCTGAACCCCTAATTCTTGCATTTGCTGATTCAAAAACACTCGGTATTGCAGAGACGGTTTGTGCAACAGGAATGCTTGTTTCAAGTCTTATTCTGGGGATGAGGGGAATTAAGAAAAAATATGTAAGAGTACTGGAAGTATCTCTGGCACTTGCAGGAATAAATATGATTGGTTTTGGTGTCTGGGAGAATATTTTTGTGATTACTATTTTTGGATTTATGTTTTTTATGATGCTGCCATTTGCAAACAACTGCCTGGATTATCTGGTGAGGACAAATATTCCGGATGAATTGCAGGGAAGAGCGTGGGGCTTTATTGGTTTTCTTTCCCAGATGGGATATGTGGTTGCATACAGTGTAGGTGGTATATTGGCAGATTATATGGCAAAGGTTATGTGTACAAATGTAGGAAGAGGAGCTGGTGTAGTAATAATAGGCTCAGGAATCTGTTTGATAGTAACTGCACTTGCAATGTCAGGAATGAAGAGTATAAAAGAACTTTCAAAGGAGTAGGATGTGTTATGAAGAATAGTATTTTTACAAGAATGACACAGAAAGCATGGAAAAAGGATAAGTTTTCAACAATATGTTTTACTTTGTTCGTTGCAATCTCAATAGCATTATTTTCTCTTACAACAATGCTTTTTACAAACCTGTCAGGAGCCGTTTCGTTTTTGATGGAAGAGGCTAGGACACCAGATTATTTGCAGATGCACACGGGAGAAATAGACATTGAAGAGATAGAAAAATTTGCACAAGAACAACAAGGCGTGACGGATTGTCAGGTGATTGTTTTTTTGAATCTTGATAACAGTATTTTGTCATTAGAAGAACAGTCTTTGCTTGATAGTACACAGGATAATGGAATTTGTGTTCAGGGGCACGGTTTTGATTACATGCTTGGACTTGATAATGAACTGCCGAATGTTCTTCCGGGGCAGGTATATGTTCCAATATGTTATAAATCTCTTTATCAAGTACAAGTTGGCGATACCATGAAAATTGGTGAAGAAGAGCTAACTGTTGGTGGGTTTATAAGAGACTCGCAGATGAATTCCATGATGGCTTCTTCTAAGAGATTTCTCGTATGCGAGGAGGATTATGAGAGATTAAAACCCTTAGGACAAGAGGAATATCTTATAGAGTTTTTGCTTGATGATTCCGTTGATAGTAATGATTTTAAGACATCATATGAAAATGCCAATCTTCCTATGAATGGTCCAACTATTACAGGGCCGTTGATAAAGATGATGAATATCCTGTCAGATGGAATTATGATTTTGATTATTCTTCTTATTAGCATCATAATTTTAATTATTTCATTTGTGTGTATTCGTTTCATGTTAATAACCAGAATTGTTTCTGAGGCAAATGAAGTTGGAATAATGAAGGCGATAGGAATTTCAAGAAAACATATTAAAAAGATGTTTTTTAAGAGATATTGTGTCCTGATTTTTATTGGAGGAATACTAGGAGTCATCCTATCCACTTTAATGTTTGGTCCGCTGTCTGCTCAGATGCGAAAGTTATATGGTGTTTCACCAAACCCGGTATCAAGGTTTATCTTTGCAATTTTAAGTGCAGCAATAATAGCAGGCGCTATTGTTATATTTGTCTTTAGAATTCTAAAGAAATTAAATCAGATGACTGCAGTAAAAGCTCTTACAGGAACTTATGGAGAGGGAAAAAAGAAAAGTAATAAATTATGTATTGCATTTGTTACAGTTATAGCAGTTTTTCTCATGGTAATACCAACTAATCTTTACAACACATTATCGTCACCAAAATTCGTTACATATATGGGAATTGGCGATGCGCAAATCAGAATGGATATGCGTGGGGAAAGTGATGGCGATTCGAATTTTAAAAGAATTGAAACAATGCTATCAGAAGATTCTAATGTTAAGGAATATGCTCTTTTTCAGACAAGTTCTACGCCTGTTAAGCTAAGCGATGGAACAACTATGAATATGCTTATGGAATGGGGAAATCATACATATTTTCCAGTTGCCTATAATAAAGGAGAAGCTCCTGGCAAGGAGGGAGAAGTGGCATTATCATATTTATTATCTGAAGAATTAGAGCTTTATCCTGGAGATGAAATCTTGATTAAGATAGATAATAATTACCAGAAATGTACAGTTTCAGGAATTTATTCGGATATTACAAATGGGGGAAAAACCGCAAAGATTTTTTCTAATGATTTGGGCGATATGGACAATGTTATGTGGAGAATTGCTTATCTTACATTAAAAGATAACACTACAGAAAAGAGTATAGTAGATAAATATACAGTAGAAGGAGCCCAAGTCGTAAATATTGAATCTCAAGTTAAGGGGACATATGGACCAACACTTACTCAGGTAAAAAGTGCGTCATTGCTGGTGGATATTATTGCATTTTTGATTATTTCTTTTATTATTGCACTGTTTGTCAGAATGACAATCTCGAATCAAAGATATGAGATATCGGTGAAAAAAGCACTGGGATTTAAAAGCGCGGATATAAGGAAAAGCTTCTTGAAATCATGTCTAATATACGTGGTTGCAGGAATACTTATTGGAATAATTTTGGGATGCACACTTGGAGAGATTATTTGTGGCATGGCTCTTAAATCTCTTGGTGCAGTTGGATTTAAATTTGTATTTAGTATTGGAACAATCATAATAAATGGCATTATAGGCGGTGTTGCTGCAGTTTTAGCACTTTATATTGGAAGTAATGGAATAAGGAACATTAAAGCAACTGAATGTCTTAGAGGAAAGGAATAGATATGAGTGAAGTAATTAATGGAATTGGATTGTGCAAAGAAAATATTTTATTCAATGTAGATATTTCGATTAAAAAGGGGGAAATGGTTGCAATAATGGGACCTTCCGGGTCAGGTAAATCAACATTGCTATATCAAATATCAGGCATGGATACACCGGATTCAGGTAAGGTGATTTTTGATGGAAATGATATTTGTACATATAGTGAAGATAAAAGAGCAGAGGAACGTCTATGCAAAATGGGATTTGTTTTTCAGCAAATGAATATGCTACCGAACTTAAATATAATTGACAATATTATTTTTCCGGCACTCGAGGGTCAAAAACAAAAGAATGGGAACAGAAAAGATGAGTCCAAGTTAATGGAAGAGGCGCTTGAACTCATGAATAAAGTTGGAATAAGTGGTCTTGAGAAAAGAAAAATAACTGAAGTATCAGGAGGTCAGCTCCAAAGGGCGTGCATTTGCAGAGCAATCATGAATCAGCCTAAACTATTACTGGCTGATGAGCCTACAGGTGCATTAAATATAAGTGCTACAAGGGATGTAATGGATATACTTACCATGTTAAATCAGGAAGGAATGAGCATTCTTTTAGTAACTCATGACAGCAGGGTTGCCAGCTACTGTGAGAGAATTCTGTATATGGAAGATGGGAAGATTTGTAGAGAGCTTTCTTTGGACAGACAGGTTTATAGGACAAGAGAGCAGCGAGAAGAAAAGGTAAAGGAGTGGTTGGAATAATATATTAGAAGTTAATTTGATTATTAAATAAAGTGTGCTACAATATAATCATAAAGTCGAGCTAGTTTTTTGTTTAGTAATGGGGGATTGTTATGACATATGAGGAAATCGTTTATAAACTTCAGGAGTGCTCTATCAAGGCAAAGACGAAAGAAATAAAGCAGCATATTGCAGTGCAGTTTAACATTTATGGAGAGGGTGAAGGCGCATTATACATAGAGATTTCAGGGGGAAGAATGTATGTAGAACCCTATGAATATTTTGATAGAGATGCACTGATATATGTTGAGGCAAAGACTCTTTTTGATGTAATAGAGAAAAGAGAGAATCTAGATACAGTTTTGGCTGATGGAAGACTTGTGATTCAGGGATATCACGATGAGGCAAGATTGCTTATTAATTCACTAATTCAGTAGTTATGAAAACCATAAGAAATTAAAAAAGAATCTCGGATAATATTATTTATCCGGGATTTTTTTGGAAAGAGAAAGAGAATGTCGTTACAGTTTATTTTAGGAAACAGTGGTTGTGGAAAATCAGAATACATATATAAACAGATTGTAGAGGAAGCTTCCCTTAATCAGAAGAAAGATTACCTGGTTATTGTACCGGAGCAGTTTACAATGCAGACCCAGAAGAAGCTTGTAGAATTGTCGGAAAATGGAGCAATCATGAATGTTGATGTGCTTAGTTTTAAGAGACTGGCATATCGAATCTTTGATGAGCTTGGGGTGAAGTCCACAGATATCCTAGAGGAGACAGGGAAGAATCTGGTGCTTAGAAAAATCGCACAGGAGTATGAAGAGAAGCTTACGGTTCTAAGACCTAATATTAATCGTATAGGATATATCAGTGAGTTGAAGTCCCTGTTATCTGAGCTGGTACAGTACAATGTTTCCCCAGAACAGTTAAAAGGACTTATTGATAAAGAACAGCTTGCCCCACAGCTTGAAGCAAAACTAAGGGATGTACTTACCATGTACGAAGCCTTCAATGAATTCATGAAGGACAGATACATCACTGCTGAAGAATTGTTAAATGTATTAAAGGATATAGCAGGTGAATCTGAAATCCTGCGAGACAGTGTAATTGTATTTGATGAGTTTACAGGATTTACTCCTATTCAGAATCAGCTGATAAAAGAACTGCTTACTATTGTGCACAAGATTTATGTCACATACACAATAGATGCAAGGGAAGATTTTATGCATGAAAGAGGAATGCATGAATTATTTTATATGCCTAAAAAATCAATGAAGGTTCTTATGGATATTGCAAATGCAGTGCATGTTGAGATAGAGGAGCCTGTTGTACTTGGTGGTGACAAAAATTATAGATTACAAAACAATGAGCAGCTGTTTTTTATGGAGCAAAATCTCTTCAGAAGAAAAACAAAAAAGTATGGCAAGTCAAGTGACTCAGTGGAGATTTGTAATTGTAAATCCCCAAGAGAAGAGATGGTAAATTCAGCTAGAAAAATAAATTATCTGGTACAGGAAGAAGGATACCGTTACAAGGATATCGCTGTAGTCACAGGTGATGTAAATACCTACGGAAACTATGTGGACGGTATATTTAAAAAATATGAGATACCATACTTTTTAGACAGGACATCAGAGATTCTTTTTCATCCGTTTATCGAATTTATCAGGGCAATAATAGAAGTGATAAAAAAAGATTTTTCGTATGAAGCAGTATTTAGATTTTTAAGATGTGGCTTTTGCAAGCTTACAGATGAACAGATAGATATCTTAGAAAACTATGTCATAGCAACAGGTGTAAAAGGCTATAGACGCTGGCAAAAAAGATGGGTAAAGCTTCCAAGACAAAAGTCTGTGTATGATTTGGAGAGTTTAAATTCAATACGAGAAGAGATACTGGATATTTTAAGAGATGTAAAGCAGGTATTTGAGCAGAAAGAGTCTACAGTAAGAGACTGCGTATTAGCCATTTACAGAGTGATTATCACACTTGGCATAGAAAGACAGCTTTATGAAAAACAAATAGCATTTGAGGAGGCTGGTGAAGCTGTAAAGGCAAAGGAATATAAACAGATATACCAGATAGTAATGGATTTGTTCGACAAATTTGTATCGGTGCTTGGAGATGAGCCTCTTTCAACGGAAGAGTTTGCTGAAATTCTTGATGCGGGATTTGATGCGGCAGAAGTCGCTTCGATTCCACCGGGAAATGATAATGTAATCGTAGGTGACATCGAAAGAACCAGATTAAATGAAGTTAAAGTCATAATCTTTGTAGGCGTAAACGATGGAATTGTTCCAAAGGCTGCAAATCAGGGTGGAATTATTTCCCAATATGAAAGAGAAGCATTAAAGCTTATGGAACTTGAGCTTGCACCAGGGGCAAGAGAACAGACTTTTATACAGAGATATTATCTGTATCTTAGTATGACAAAACCATCGGACAAACTGTATGTAAGTTACAGTAGAACGGATGCACAGGGAAAGACATCACAACCGTCATATCTGATTGGCGTGTTAAAAAGACTTTTTCCTCAGATAAAGGACAAGTCTATTGAGGATACCGGATGCATAATAGATGTATCCACCAAAGAAGCTGCAAAGGATTACATTTTATTCGGAGAAAATGATGAAAAATGGGCAGCTCTTGTGAAGTATTTCCTGCAGCAGGATGATAAGGAAATAAGCAGAATATTAGATGCAGGATATATTAAATATTCTGACAATCCAATCAGTAAGGAGATTGCAAAAGCTATATATGGAAAGCAGATAAAAGGTTCTGTCACCAGATTGGAAGCTTTTGCAAGGTGTGCATATTCTCATTTCTTAAAATATGGACTGGACATAAGAGAGCGGGAAGAAAATGGATTTAAGGCTGTAGATATGGGAAATATCTATCACGAAGCCTTGAAAAATTATTCTCTTAAGCTGGAAAATTCCGATGATAACTGGTTTAATATCTCTGATGAAAAAAGAGATGAGATGGCGAGAAATTCCTTAAGGGAAGCTGCGCTTTCATTTGAGAATGCAGATAGTCTTGAGGAGGCGTCAAGCAGACATATGATAGACAGAATGGAAAGAGTCTTCGAGGAGACTATCTGGGCGCTTACAGAGCAGGTTCGAAGAGGAGATTTTGTCCCAAATAAATTTGAGATTTCCTTTGACAGTATCACTGATTCAAAGCAGTTAATGTTTAATCTGGAAAATGGTGCCACAATAAATCTGGTAGGACGAATTGACAGAGTCGATACAGTAGCTGATGAAGGGCGAATGTATGTAAAGGTCATTGACTATAAATCAGGAAAGAAAAATTTTAATCTGATGGAATTCTATCAGGGAACACAATTGCAGCTGGTCATATATATGAATGCAGCAATGGAACTTTCACAAAAGGAAAGACCTTCGCTTAGTACAAAACCAGGTGGAATATTGTATTACCATATTGATGAGCCTGTAATAGAAGTGGAAAATAATCTGTCTGAGGAAGAAATCAGAGGGGAAATATTAAAAAAATTAAAACCAGATGGACTGGTAAATAGCGAAGAAGAAATATACAGGGCAATGGATAGGGATTTCGAAAGCAAATCAGATGTAATCCCAGTAGAGCTAAAGAAAGATGGACAGCTTTCTGCACGTTCAAAAGTAGCCACCCAAGAGGAGTTTGAAATATTAAGTGAATATGCCTCTACTAAAATAAAGAGTCTTGGCAAGGAAATTTTTGATGGTGTCGTTTCTGTAAACCCTTATGAGAGTAACACAGGAAGCAGTTGTGATTATTGCCCGTATGAAAGTATTTGCGCAAAAAGTTCAGGCATAAGTGGCTCATGCAGTCGAAAGGTGCGAAGGCTTTCAGAAGAAGAAATATATGAGAATATGAGAACTGAAAATGCAATCCAAAGAGGGAAGAAGGAGTAGGCTTTGGCAGTAGAATGGACTAAGGAACAGCAGAATGTAATTGATTTTAGAGACCGAAATATATTGGTTTCGGCAGCTGCGGGTTCAGGAAAAACAGCAGTTTTAGTAGAACGAATCATAAAGAGAATAACAGAGGATGAGAATCCAATTGATATCGACAAAATGCTTGTAGTTACCTTCACCAAGGCAGCAGCTGCTGAGATGAGGGAAAGAATAGGAAAAGCGATTGACAAAAAAAGAGAAGAAAATCCCGATGATGAGAGACTAGAGAAACAGTCAACTTTACTTCACAATGCGCAGATTACTACAATAGACAGCTTTTGTCTTTTTGTGGTGAGAAATTATTTTGGACAGATAAATCTGGACCCAAACTTTAGAATTGCAGACACAGGAGAATTAAAGCTACTTCAAAAGGATACATTATCAGAACTTTTCGAAGAAGAGTACGAAAAAGAAGATAATGAGCAGTTTTTGAGTTTAATCGATGCGTATTCTGCCAGTAGATCAGATGATGCAGTAAAGGATATGGTGGAGCAAATCTACAATATGTCAGAAAGCGATTCCTGGCCAAAAGAATGGATAAAGCGACTACTTAATGTATATGAGGCTGAATCAGCGGATGAGTTTTTGCAATCTGATTTTATGAATTCGGTTTACTCATATGTGAAGGTGGTTTTGAAGGATTACAGGCAGGCACTTCTTTGTCTTCTTGAAAAAGCAAAAGCATCAGCAGGACTTGAGAAATTTGTCCAGACTCTTTGTGGTGACATTGAGCAGTTTGGAGAAATTGATAAACTTGAAGGGTATGGGCAGTTAAAAGAGTATATTGAAAACATAACTTTTGGACGAGCACCGGTTATTAAAGGTGATGTTGATTCTTCTCTTAAGGATTATATTAAAAATTCAAGAAATGAGATAAAGGACAGTATCAAAAAGCTTTTAAATAACTATTTTTCAAATTCGCCAGAAGAGATGTTTTTGCAGATTCAGACAATAAAGCCTTATGCGAAGGAGCTTATTCGCCTGGCAATCAGATATCTTGATAAAATGAATGAGACAAAAAGGCAGAAGAGAATAGTAAGCTTTAGTGATATAGAGCATTTTGCCCTAAAGATTTTTGTGGATGAAAATACCCACGAAATTTCTGATACAGCAAAGAGTTTTATGGAGCATTTTGAGGAGATAATGATTGATGAGTATCAGGATTCGAATCAGGTGCAGGAGGACATTCTAAGTGCCATATCAAAAAAGAGTATAGGAAAGCACAACCTTTTTATGGTTGGAGATGTAAAGCAGAGTATTTATCGTTTCAGACTTGCAAGACCTGAGATTTTTATGGAAAAATATGATACCTATGATTTGACTGAGAGCAAAAATCAAAGAATCGATCTTCACAATAATTTCAGAAGTCGACGAGAAGTGCTTGATTTTACCAACGATATTTTTTACAGGATAATGAAAGCTGATCTTGGAAAGGTTGAATATGACGAAAATGCTGCCCTAAATCTAGGAGCAAAATATCCAGAAAATAGCGGAATGGAACCGGAGATTCTGGTTATTGATAAAAAGGATGAAGAACTTTCGGAAGTACTTTCTGATGAGGATAACGATTCAGTAAAAGTTGAGGCGCTTGTGGTTGCCCAGAAGATAAAGGCATTAAAAGAGAGTACCCTGATAACGGACAAGGAAACCAACACCCTTCGCCCGATGAAGAATTCGGACATAGTTATTCTCCTTAGAAGTGTATCAAGCTGGGGAAGCGAGTTTGCCAAAGTATTGGCAGATTGTGGAATTCCAAGCTATGTGGAAAGCCAGACTGGATATTTCGGTGCATATGAGGTAGTGGTTCTTCTATCACTCCTTCAGATTCTGGACAATCCATATCAGGATATACCAATGGCAGCAGTTCTAAAATCACCGATAGTAGGTCTTGATGATGAGGAACTTGCGGAGATTAGAATAATAGAAGAAGACCTTCCATTCTCAAAAGCTGCGCTTAAAGTTATGAGCGAGGCAACGGAAGGGGCACTATATGATTTTTATCAGATTTATGTATATATACGTTCACTTGTAAAGGACACTTCAATTCGTATTTTATTAGAAAAAATACTTGAGGTGACAGGCTTTGCGAAATATGTTGCAGCAATGCCGGCAGGGGAACGTAGAATTCAAAATATTAATCTATTGCTTGAGATGGCAGGGAACTATGAGAGCACAAGCTACAAAGGACTATTTCATTTCATCAGATATATCAATACTCTGAAAAAATACGAGGTGGATTTTGGAGAGGCGGATGTGTCAGGAGAAAATGATGATGTAGTACGAATTATGACAATTCACAAAAGTAAAGGACTAGAGTTTCCTGTAGTATTTTTATCAGGGGCAGGAAAAAAGTTCAATGAACTTGATTCGAAGGGAGCCATGGTTCTTCATTCTGATTTGGGAATGGGACTTGTTGAGATGCATACCAAGCCAAGGACAAAGAGAAATTCTCTCATAAAGACTGAGATTGCTTCTCAGATAAAAAGAGAAAATCTTGGTGAAGAGCTTAGAATTTTATATGTGGCACTTACAAGAGCAAAGGAAAAAATAATAGTAACAGGAACAGTCTCTGACTATGAGAAAATCTTAAAATCTGCAAGCACCAGCTTCTCAGGAAGAAGTAGTGCACACAATTATCTGGAGTGGATAATTCCAGCAATAATTTCTTATCCAGATAAATATGATGTAACTATTGTAGGAAGTGATGAAATCGCTTCAAGAGTAATTGAAGACGAGGCTGATGCACAGATTAAAAAAGTTCAGATGTTTGAAAAAATAGAAAGTGCAGATGACAATTTGCTGAAGTCTCTCACAAGACATTTTGAATATGAATACCCATACAAAGAGGATTCACAGAGGAAAAGTAAGTATTCTGTATCGGAATTAAAGCATGATTCTATGGTGTCATTGTACGATGCCACAACAGGCGAAGCACAGCAACCAGATTTTTTATGCGAAGACTTTGAAAGCTACATTCCAGATTTTGCATTGGAAATAGAAGAAGAGAAAACGGATGTATCCAGAAACAGTAACAAATCTACACACGGAATAAGTCCTGGAGCGTTAAGGGGAACAGCTATTCACAGAGTTATGGAATGTCTGGATTTTGCATCAATAATGGGACTTGATACAGATGACGATGATGCAGTAAAATGTTTTGTGGAAAAAGAGATAAACAGAATGTTCTCACAGCAAAAGATAACTGAAGATATGAAAGAGCTTGTATTTCCGGCAATGATAGAGAACTTTGTGAAATCTCCCGTTGCAAAGAGAATGTCAAAGGCTGCACTTTTGGGAAATCTCTTCAAAGAAAAGCCTTTTGTAATGGAAAAAGACGGTTCACTTATTCAGGGTATAATCGATGTATTCTGGATAGAGGATGATGAGATTGTGCTTCTTGATTACAAGACTGACAGAGTTGATACTGCGCAGGAACTAATAGACAGATACAAGGTGCAGCTGGAGTTGTATGCACAGGCTCTTGATAAGATATTTACTACAAGGCAAAAAACAATAAAAACAAAAGAATGTATGATATATTCATTTAGACTTAAGGAGGAAATTACAATTTGAGTCAGATAATATTGGCCTCAGCATCTCCTAGAAGAAAAGAGTTGCTTGAACAGGTGGGGGTTGAATTTGAGATTTTCCCGGCGAAGGGAGAGGAGATAATAACCAAGACTTTGCCACAGGAGGTAGTTGTGGAACTTTCAAGTCAGAAGGCTCTTGAGGTGGCAACCATGATTTCAACCTTTGACCAGAATCATGATGAAATCACTACTCCAACAGATAAAATTATAATAGGTGCAGATACTGTTGTGGCATATGAAGACAAGATACTTGGAAAACCCCTTGATGAGGAGGATGCAAAGAGAACACTTGGCATGCTTTCCGGTAAAGTTCACAGTGTTTATACCGGAGTGACAATTGTCTTTATAGATAAATCTGGAAAAACAGGAATGCACAGTTTTTATGAGAAGACAGATGTAGAATTTTATGAATTAAGTGATGAAGAGATAGAGCGTTATGTCAGCTCAAATGAACCCATGGATAAAGCCGGATCGTATGGAATACAGGGCAGATTTGCCATCCATGTAAAAAAGATAAATGGTGATTACAACAATGTTGTTGGGCTTCCTGTGGCAAGACTTTATCAGGAATTACTTTCTATTGGAATTGATTGGTATTTATGGTAAGATACAAAAAAAGACAGGCGGAGGTAAAATGCATGTACGAATATGATGATGAAGTATTGGAAACATTTTTGAATAATCAGACACAGTTGTTTTCCGAGGAAATTGCAGATACACCGGAAGCAGCAGAAGAATTCTTAGAGGATTGCATGGCAGTCGTTTGTAAAAACATAAAAGAAGTAAGGGAATATTTCGACGAGGCAGGAACTGATATTTCAGGTCTCTCTGACGAAGAACTCATGGAACAGAGTGAAGTTTTTTCTATGCCAAGTGGAAGATTCCTTATTGTGGAAGGCTAGAAGATGAAGAAAAAAACATGTATTGCACTATGTATGGCATCAGCACTGCTTTTTAGTGCGTGTAATATTTGCGGAAAAGAATTTGTGTGGGATATTAATAGTGCAAACGGACATACGGTATTTTCTGTAAACGGTGAAAAATATAATTTGTCAGAGGTAAAAATTTATCTGTGTAATTATAAAAATCTCTACGGCATTGAGTATGATGTAGATTTGTGGAAGTATGACTTTAAAGATCAGTCATTAAACGATTATGTAAAGGCTGTTACATTAGAAGAAGTTACCCGAATTGCTAGCATGAATATGATTGCTGAATCGAAAGGAATTTCTCTTACAAAAAAGGAAATGAAAAAAGTCGAAGAAGCAGCGGAAGAATACTACAAATCATTAAGTGATTATGAGATTGATTATATGGATGTAAATGAGTCTGATATAAAGGATGCATATGAGAAATATGCTTTGGCACAGAAGATTTATAAATCACTGGTTAATGATGTAAACACAGAAGTCAGTGATGATGATGCAAGAGTTATTACCATTCAGCAGATTTACGTTACAAATTCAGATTCTGCCAATGCTATTGCTCAGAAACTTGCAGCTGGAGAAGACTTTTCAAAACTTGAAGGCTATAATGAAGCTGGTTCAATGGAGATGGATGTAAAAAGAGGACAGCTTCCAAAAGCAGTAGAAGAGGTTGCGTTTGAACTAGATAATAATGAAATATCAGAAATGATAAAAGTTGATAATGGATTTTATTTTATAAAATGTATATCTAAATTGAATCCAGAACAGACTGAAAAGAATAAGGCTAATATTCTGGTTGAAAGAGAGCAGGAAGAATTTAATGATGATTACAATTCGTTTATTAAATCATCGGAGTTTGAATTAAATGAAGATCTTTGGAAAAATATTGATATTTCAAAAGAAAGTAAGATAAAAACGGATTCCTTTTTTGAAGTATACAATAAGCATTTTGAGAATGTGGAATAGGGGATTGACATGAATGTATTTTATTTTAACTGGGAGTTTGACATTTTATACTTTCTCCAACAATTTAGAAATCCTTTTTTAGATAAGATTATGTCTATCCTTTCGGATATTGGAGATTCTGGATTAATCTGGATTGCAATTGCTATTATTCTTTTATTTATGAAGAAGTATAGAATATCATCAGTTCAATTAATCGTTGCAATGATATTTACATTTATTATTGGAAATCTTATATTAAAAAATTTAGTAGACAGAGCAAGGCCTTGTCAGATTGATGAAGCTATTAATTTGATTGTGAATATTCCGAAAGATTCATCGTTTCCATCAGGACACACAATGAATGGAATAACAGCAGCGCTTACTCTTTGGTTTATTGATAAGAGATTTGGAATACCGGCAATGATTCTGGCACTTGGAATTGCATTTTCAAGGATGTACAATTTTATGCATTTTCCAACAGATATAATTGCAGGAATTATAGTTGGAGTGACAAGTGCAGTTGTATGTAACTGTTTCTTTAAGAAATATGTATATAACAATAAAAAGGAAGTTTCGTAATTGAAACTTCCTTTTTGATATGTTGCTTTATGGGCTTTTTTATTTTGTGAGTAAAAGCATGATATCATTGCTTCTCTTTACGAATTTTGTCATCTGATCAACTGAAAGTGGCTGGTTTGAAATCATTGCCAGGTCGTAAAGCTGCTCAGCGAACATAGGAACATTCTCAGAATCCTTGTTGTTAAGGATGTATTTAACAAGTTCATTGTTGGCATTGAGTGTAAGTGTCTGGTCAGCAGCAAACATGCTTGGATCCATTCCTCCCATGCCACCCATAGCATACATCTTCATCATATCCTGCATACGTCTTCCCTGCTCAGAAAGAGTAAGAACAGAAGCGATATCCTCGTTCTTGAGGTTTTCTACCTTGACTGTAAGCTTGTCGTTATTTAAGGCTTTTTTGAAGACTTCTGAAAGTGTATTAGTTGCTTCTGTAAGGTCTTCAGAAGACTCATCCTTCAATGAATCCGTAAGATCAGCATCAATTCTCATGAACTGATAGTGCTCATTACGCTGTTCAAGCTGTGAGATAAATGATGTATCAATATTGTGGTCGAGGATTACAGCATTCATTCCCTGCTCTTTGAAAAGGTTGATATACTGTCCCTGCTGAACTAAGTCTGTTACATAGTAAATAGTCTTTCTTTCTGGCTCTTTTGTTGTATCGTCAGTTGTGTCAGCTGAATCTGATTCTTCAGGGCTTGTATTCTCATCAGAAGTGTTTTCTCCTGATTCTTTCTCATTCTCATCAACTGGAACAAGAAGCTCTGGAAGCGTCTGATACTTGTCGTTGATATCCTTAAAGAGAATGTAGTCATTCATTTTGTCACAGAACTTGTTGTCCTTTAAACAACCAAATTTGATGAATGGGCTGATGTCATCCCAGTATTTTTCATAAGATTCCTTTTCAGTCTTGCACATTCCGATGAGCTTATCAGCAACCTTCTTAGTGATGTACTCTGAAATCTTTTTCACAAAGCCATCATTCTGAAGTGCAGAACGTGATACGTTAAGTGGAAGGTCAGGACAATCAATTACACCCTTAAGAAGCATTAAGAATTCTGGAATAACTTCTTTGATATTGTCTGCGATGAATACCTGATTGTTGTAAAGCTTAATCTTGCCTTCGATTGAATCATATTCTGTATTAATCTTAGGGAAGTAAAGAATTCCCTTGAGATTGAATGGATAGTCCATATTTAAATGAATCCAGAAAAGAGGCTCTTTGTAATCAAGAAATACTTTTCTATAGAATTCTTTATATTCTTCATCTGTACATTCAGAAGGATTTTTTGTCCAAAGTGGAGTAGGGTCATTTAAGGCTACAGGTCTTTTTACAATCTTAAGCTGATCCTTTGCAGGTGATACCTCGACCTGTTCTTTTTCACCGTTCTCATTTTCCTTCTCTTCGAATTTTGCTTCCTCATGAATTTCCTCAACGACTACATCTGTATCAAGCTTGTCTTCTTTGTCGATTGTCTCATATTCCTCTGGAGCGTTTGCCTTTGCAAGATAAATCTCTGTTGGCATGAATGAACAGTATTTTTCGATGATTTCGCGTGCGCGATATTCGTTTGCAAACTCAAGGCAATCCTCGTTAAGGAAAAGAGTGATTGTTGTTCCAATTTCGTCCTTGTCTCCGTCGGACATGCTGTATTCTGTACCGCCGTCACATGACCAGTGAACAGGTGTTGCGCCTTCTTTATATGAGAGAGTATCGATTGTAACTTCGTCAGCAACCATGAATGCTGAGTAGAAACCTAAACCGAAGTGACCGATAATCTGATCGTCGTTTGATTTATCTTTGTATTTCTCAATGAAATCAGTAGCTCCTGAAAAAGCGATTCTGTTAATGTACTCTTCAACCTCTTCACCAGTCATTCCAAGTCCGTTATCAGTGATAGAAATTGTTTTATCTTCAGGATTTACAATAACCTGGATTTTTGCTTTATAGTCTGCTGGGAGAGAGTATTCACCCATCATATCAAGCTTTTTAAGCTTTGTGATTGCATCACATCCGTTTGAGATTAATTCACGATAGAAAATATCGTGGTCTGAATATAACCATTTTTTGATGATAGGAAATAGGTTATCGCTATCAATTGAAAGACTTCCGTGTTTATCTGCCATTTTATATCTCCTTTTCATTTCTTTTTTTGACTAATAGAAATGATAAATCTAGTAAAATAAAAAGTCAACAGAAAATTAGCACTCTAAAGCAGTGAGTGCTGACAGAAAGGTTGGAACCCTTGATTTTAAAGGGTTTGTGTAATTATTAAAAAAGTATAAATATATGATTTACGAATTGTTATTTTAGATATAATATTATTTATATGAATAATAAAGAATGTATGGAGGCATTATGTTAGAAGTAGGAATAAAAGGTAAAAAAGAGATAGTAGTGACAAGAGATAAAACTGCAAAGGTTATGGGGAGTGGAACATTGGATGTATTTGCTACACCGGCTATGATTGCACTTATGGAAAATACTGCATTCGAAAGTGTATCGGATTCGCTTGATGAAGGTGCAGGTACAGTAGGAACAGCGTTAAATGTAAAACATGTCTCTGCAACGCCTGTGGGAATGAAGGTTACTTGTGAGACAGAGCTTATTAAAGTAGATGGAAGAGCGCTTACCTTTTCTGTAAAAGCTTTTGATGAAGCAGGATTAATTGGAGAAGGTGAACATGAGAGATTTATTATTTTTGAAGAAAAATTCCAAAAGAAAGCAGATGAGAAACGCAGTTAAACTGTTTTTGGAAAAATATAATAAAAGTGCCATTACAGCGTACTCAGGACAGTCGGCATTTTTTCTGATATTATCTTTTTTCCCTTTTCAGCTATTTGTTTTTTCTCTGTTAAGTTATACACCTCTATCAAAAGAGGATTTTATCGGATGGATACTTTCCATACTTCCGCAGTCCTTGAGTGGGGCAATAGAAGGGCTTGCAAGGGAAGTATACTCAAGTGGAACAGGTATAATATCAGTTACTATTATTTCTGCAGTGTATTTAAGCTCCAAGGCATTTTTATGCCTGTCACAGGGAATGGATGAGATGTATGGAGTGACGGAAAAGAGAAATTTTATTCTTGAAAGAGTATATGCCGTTATATATAGTGTTGTTTTTGCAGTTTTTCTGGTTTTAGTACTTGGGATGCTGGTATTTGGTCAAATTATATTTGATAGTCTTTTAGTTTATAGAATAGTATTTTGTTTTCCGTTTTTGATTGGCTTTTTCTGGCTTTTATATATATTTTTGCCAAATAGGAAAGCTGTTATTATGTACCAGCTGCCAGGGGCTGTGATTTCAGCGATTGTATTGATTATATTTTCAGCTGCTTTTTCTATATATGTAGAGAGATTTAGTAATTATTCCTCTTTTTATGGAACAATGACTACAATTGCACTAACAATGGTATGGCTTTACTGGTGTATGAATATGATATTTGTAGGAGGTTTAATCAATAGCACAATAGAAGATATAAAAAACACATCAGATATTGACTTGGCAAAATAAATAAGACATACTTTATGTTATGTCACTGAAAGGGGATATTTATGGAAATTTCAAAACATGAAAAAATAGATAAACTGGTATCAGAAATTATAAAAGATTATCAGGATGATAAAGTAATAAATCAGCAGGTGAATTTTATACAGCCGGATAGCGATATTGTAAAGGATTTGCTTGGAAAATTAATTAGAATCATGTATCCGGGGTATTATAGAGGAACAAGCTTTAAATTCTATTCATTGAATAATCAGATAGCTGTTCTTTTAGAGGACATTATGTACAATCTCAACAAACAGATCGTTCTGGCATTACCTCAGAATCCTGACAATTCTAAGTATTCTGAAAGGGAATTAGAGGATTTAGCAGAGTCGATTACATGTAAGTTCTTTGAAAAGATTCCTTACATTAGAAGCCTCATTGAGACTGATGTAGCGGCATTTTTTGATGGAGATCCTGCCGCATATAATTATAGTGAGATTATCTTGTGCTATCCGGGACTTCTTGCAATTACCACCAATAGAATAGCACACGAGTTACATATACTTGGAGTTCCTATTATTCCAAGGATGATGACGGAATACGCGCACAGCAAGACCGGTATTGATATACATCCAGGAGCTACAATAGGAAAAAGCTTTTTCATTGATCATGGAACAGGAATAGTAGTTGGAGAGACTACTATAATAGGAGAAAATGTTAAAGTATATCAGGGAGTTACAATTGGTGCGCTTTCCACAAGAGGTGGTCAGAGCCTTAAGGGAGTAAAGAGACATCCTACGATAGAGGATGATGTAATTATCTATGCAGGAGCGTCTATCCTTGGCGGCGAGACAGTAATCGGAAAGGGAGCAGTAATAGGAAGTAATGCATTTATTACATCCTCAGTCGAACCAGGAGCACGTATTAGCATGAAATGTTGTTAGGACTTGAAATTGAATATTATACTATAAAAGGGAAGTTACACTAGTAACTTCCCTTTATGTATTCGAAACAATAATGTTAAGGCGTTATTGAATTTCAGCTTCCTGCTGTTTTTTCAGGTTCTTCTGTGCGGTAGAAAGCATTAGCTTGATACGGTTAAGCTGGTTAACCTCAGATGCACCTGGGTCGTAATCTATGGCAACAATGTTGGCACTAGGGAATTCGTGGCGAATTTCTTTGATTACACCTTTTCCTACGATATGGTTTGGAAGGCATGCAAATGGCTGTGCACAAACGATATTTGTAGCACCCTGATGGATGAGCTCGAGCATCTCACCAGTAAGGAACCATCCCTCACCTGTCTGGTTACCACAGGATACAATTGGTTCAGCAAGCTTTGCAAGGTCTTCAATACGGGCAGTTGGTTCAAAATGTTTACTCTTTTCTAATTCATCTCTGGCATCTTTTCTAAGCCATTCAAAGAATCCGATAAGTCTGTTGTTTAAGAATTTGGATTTCTTTGAAGCACCAAGATAGTCTGCCTTAAAATTAGCATTGTAACAGCAGTATAGCAAGAAGTCTGTCAAATCAGGTACAACGGCCTCAGCTCCTTCAGCCTCAAGTAAATCAACTACATAGTTGTTTGCTGCAGGAAGGAATTTAACCAAGATTTCACCGACTACACCAACACGAGGTTTAACTTCATCTGTCATTGGAAGATTATCAAAATCTCTGATAATCTGACGACACATCTGCTTATATTTTTTATGAGACAGCATCTTTGTATTGCTAACAAATTTTATTACTTCCTTTTTCCATTTTTCATGGAGTTCATTAGCACTTCCCTTAACTTTCTCATATGGACGAACACGAAGCAGGCAACGAAGGAAGATATCGCCAAACATAAGTGCATACAGTCCATGTTGGATTAGACTTGGGGTAAATTTAAAACCAGGGTTTTTCTCAAGTCCAACCATATTAAGAGAAATAACTGGAAGGTTTGGATGACCAGCTTTTTCTAAGGCTCTTCTGATAAATCCTATATAGTTTGTCGCTCTACATCCTCCACCTGTCTGGGTAATGAGGATTGCTGTTTTTGATAAATCGTATTCACCTGACATTACGGCAGACATTATCTGTCCGACTACTATAAGTGATGGATAGCAGGCATCATTATTTACATATTTAAGACCGGTGTCAACACATTCTCTTGCTGGAATATCTGGAATAACCATGTTGTATCCGGCTGCATGGAATGCAGGAATGAGTAGGTCAAAATGAATAGGTGACATCTGAGGGCAGATGATTGTATATTTATCTTTTTTCATCTTTTGTGTGAAAACAACTCGCTCATAGTTTGATGGTTTGATTTCACGTTTTTTAGGATGTTTCTCTTTTACTTTAATGGCTGCAAGAAGAGAACGTATTCTGATTCTTGCCGCACCAAGGTTGTTTACCTCATCAATTTTAAGACAAGTGTAAATCTTGTCAGAGCCTGATAAGATATCATTTACACAGTCTGTTGTAACCGCATCAAGACCACAACCAAAAGAGTTAAGCTGAATTAAATCAAGGTCATCTCTTGTCTTTACAAAGTTCGCTGCTGAGTAAAGTCTTGTGTGGTACATCCACTGGTCCATAACGATAAGTGGGCGCTCCAAATCACCCAGGTGCGAAACTGAATCTTCAGTAAGCACACAGATTCCATAAGAGTTAATAAGCTCTGGAATACCATGGTTGATTTCAGGGTCAACATGATATGGACGACCGGCAAGTACGATTCCTCTTACTCCGTTATCTTCCATATAATCAAGGACTTCCTCACCTTTCTTCTGCATCTCAAGACGTACGGCAGCAAGTTCTTTCCAGGCTGCTGATACAGCATCACGAATCTGAGATTCAGGAAGATTGAATTCTCCCTTTGTAAAAGTTGCAACAAGCTGCTGTGAGATTGTCTCTTCACTTTCAAAAGACATAAATGGATTGAGCATTTTTATGTCTCCTGAAGTGATTTCATCCACGTTATTTTTTATATTTTCAGAGTACGATGTTACAATCGGACAGTTGTAGTGATTGTTTGCATCAGGGAACTCTTTTCTCTCATAAGGTATAGCTGGATAGAAGATGAAGTCTACATCTTTTTTTATGAGCCAGCTAATGTGTCCATGCGCAAGCTTGGCAGGATAACATTCTGATTCACTTGGAATAGAGTCGATACCCATCTCGTAGATTTTTCTTGTTGACTGTGGTGACAGAACAACTGAAAAACCAAGACGCTTGAAGAAAACAGCCCAGAATGGGAAGTTTTCATACATATTAAGAACCCTAGGAATTCCGACAGTTCCTCTTGGAGCCTCATCCGGATCAAGTGGTTCATAGTCAAAAATTCGTTTGTTCTTAAACTCGAAAAGATTAGGAATATTGTCTTTGTTTTTCTCTTTTCCAAGTCCTCGTTCACATCTGTTTCCTGTTATGTATTGACGGTTGTCAGAGAATTTATTAATAGTAAGAAGACAGTGGTTTGTGCAACCCTGACATCTTGTAAGCTTTGTAGTATATGATAAATCGTTTATCTGCTCGATAGAAAGCATTGTTGTCTTGTAGCTTTCTTCGTGTCTTTCGCGGGCGATAAGGGCAGCTCCGAAAGCTCCCATGATACCTGCAATATCAGGTCTTGTTGCATGAACCTTTGCAATTTTTTCAAAACTGCGAAGAACTGCATCGTTATAGAATGTTCCACCCTGAACTACTATATTATTTCCTAAATCCTTTGCATCTGAAAGCTTAATTACTTTAAATAATGCATTTTTTATAACTGAATAAGCAAGTCCTGAAGAAATATCCGCAACAGATGCTCCTTCTTTTTGAGCCTGTTTTACCTTTGAGTTCATAAATACTGTACATCTTGTACCAAGGTCAATAGGATTTTGGGCAAAAAGAGCTTCTTTTGCAAAGTCTTGAACCGAGAAGTTAAGAGATTTAGCAAAAGTCTCAATAAATGAACCACATCCTGAGGAACAAGCTTCATTAAGCTGAACCGAATCTACTGTCTGATTTTTGATTTTGATACATTTCATATCCTGTCCACCGATGTCGAGGATACAGTCAACATTTGGATCAAAGAAAGCTGCAGCATAGTAGTGAGCAACCGTCTCAACTTCACCGTCGTCAAGCTGAAGAGCTGCTTTAAGAAGAGCTTCTCCATATCCTGTTGAGCATGAATGAACAATGTGAGCCTTTTCAGGAAGCTTTGAATAGATTTCCTGAATAGAACGTATTGCAGTTGAAAGAGGGCTACCATTGTTGTTGCTATAGAAAGAGTAGAGGAGTTCGCCTTCCTCACTTACAAGAGCAATTTTTGTAGTGGTAGAACCTGCATCAATTCCAAGATAACAGTTTCCTTCGTATGTTGAGAGGTCACCTGTTTTTACATGGTTGTTGTTATGTCTCTGTGTAAATTCGTCATATTCTTCCTGACTGGCAAAAAGTGGATCAAGTCTAGCTACTTCGAATTCCATCTTGATTCCATTTGAAAGCTGTTCAAGAAGTCCGGATAAACTAGTTTGAATTTCTTCCTTATAATTTAAGGCAGAACCAATTGCTGCAAAAAGATGAGAGTTATCAGGTGTGATAGCATGCTCATCATCGAGATTAAGTGTACGGATAAACGCAGCCTTTAACTCTGAGAGGAAATGAAGTGGTCCACCGAGGAAAGCAACATGTCCACGGATTGGTTTACCACATGCAAGTCCACTGATAGTCTGGTTTACAACAGCCTGGAAAATAGAAGCTGATAAATCTTCACGAGTAGCACCTTCATTAATCAGAGGCTGAATATCTGTCTTCGCAAATACACCACATCTGGCTGCAATTGGATATATAGCTTTGTATTCTTTGGCATATTCATTGAGTCCTGTTGCATCTGTCTGGATAAGAGCAGCCATCTGGTCAATGAAAGAGCCTGTACCACCGGCACAGATACCATTCATACGTTGTTCAACGTTTCCACCCTCAAAATAGATGATTTTTGCATCTTCACCACCAAGCTCAATTGCAACATCAGTCTGAGGTGCATAGTGCTGGAGAGCAGTTGAGACAGAAATAACCTCCTGTACAAAAGGTACATTAAGGTGTTTTGCAAGTGTAAGTCCGCCTGAACCAGTAATCATTGGGCTGACGTTACAGTCTCCCAATTTATCAAAAGCTTTTTGGATTAAGGCAGCTAATGTTTCCTGTATGTTGGCAAAATGACGCTCGTAATCAGAAAAAAGAATATTGTCATTTTCGTCTAATATTGCGATTTTTACAGTTGTTGATCCGATGTCTATTCCCAACTTGTATAAGCTGTTGTTTTCCATAAAAAAGTTCCTCCGTAAAAAATAAAGGGTATATAAAAAGCATCTTTACTTATTATTTATTAACTGTTTATTGACTGTTTATTGACTGTTTGTGCAAACAGACTTTATTATACGACAGCAAACGACAAAATACAATGCATATAATTATAAAGAATTTGTGAATAATTTCGCCATTCGTTGACAAAAATGAATAGAAAAAATTATAATAAGCGTTATTAAATACTTGTTTAGGAGAATAATATGAATTGGTTTTATAAACTAGAACAAAAATATGGAAGAAAAGCTGTTCCAAATGTGGCAAAATTATTTATCGCCATTAGCATTATGGGAGAGGTGATTGCGATTGCTAATACCGAAAGCTTTTATGTTAATTTATGTTTTGACCCTGGTCTTATTTTACAAGGTCAGATATGGAGATTGTTTACATGGGTTCTTATGCCTTCGGGAAATTTAAGCTCAGTTTGGGGTCTGCTCTTTTTGTTCTGTTTGTGGATGCTTGCAGGAAACTTAGAAATGTATTTGGGCTCTTTCAAGATGAATTTTTATTTCTTTGGAAGCATAATCTTTTTTGATATAGCAGGATTTATTATATACGGAATTGTGTATGCAACAGTTGGTGTATATATGAGTATTTTTCTTTCGTTTTCATACACCATTTTCTCATTATATTTGATGCTTGGGCTATTTATGCCAGATGCTGAGGTGAGGTTATATTTTGTATTGCCACTTAAGATGAAATGGCTTGTGATATTATATTTTGTAACATATGCATATGAACTTTTCAATGTGTTTAAAACGGGATTTTTGTTTGGAATATATGGTGGTTCGGTTATCATACTAAGCATTATCTGGCTATTGTTCTTTGTTTTTATTTGCAAGAATAGGGTGTCTCACAAGCAGAAAAAGCGTCAAAGAGTATATCAGGCTAATTTTGAGAAACCAAGACCAGGAAGTGGAATTGGACATCATAAATGTGTGATTTGTGGAAGAACTGATGAGACAAATCCAGAGCTTACCTTTAGATTTTGCTCAAAATGTTCAGGTGCAAGAGAATATTGCAACGATCATCTGTTTACACATCAGCATTTTCGTTGACAAAGATAATTTTCAAATTTATAATATTTCAAGGGACTGTTGTCTTACAGTCCCTTGATTTTTTTTAGTAATAGACTAGGGATAATTCCAGTCTAATTTTTGGAGGTAAAAATGGAAAACGAAACAGTAGTTTCCAAAAATTTTATTGAACAGATTATTGAGAAGGATTTAGCGGAAGGTCATTGCAAAACAGTTAAGACCAGATTTCCACCAGAGCCAAACGGTTATCTTCACATTGGACATGCTAAATCGATTCTTTTAAATTATGGTCTTGCAAAGGAATATGGCGGACAGTTTAATTTTAGATTTGACGACACAAACCCTACAAAGGAAAGACTCGAGTTTGTTGAGTCAATTCAGGCTGATGTTAAGTGGCTTGGTGCGGATTGGGAAGACAGACTTTTCTATGCATCTAATTATTTTGATAAAATGTATGAGTGTGCAGTTTCTCTTATAAAGAAAGGAAAGGCTTATGTGTCTGACCTTACACCAGAACAAATCAGAGAATACAGAGGAACACTTACTGAGCCGGGAAAGGAAGATCCATATTCAAAGCGTTCAGTAGAGGAGAACCTTGAACTCTTTGAAAAGATGAAAAATGGAGAATTCGAGGACGGAACAAAAGTACTTCGTGCCAGAATTGATATGAGTTCTTCGAATATCAATATGAGAGACCCTATTCTTTACAGAGTGGCTCATATGACTCATCACAATACAGGAGACAAATGGTGTGTTTATCCAATGTATGATTTTGCTCATCCAATTGAGGATGCGTTAGAAGGAATTACACATTCTATCTGTACACTTGAGTTTGAAGATCACAGACCTTTATATGACTGGGTTGTAATCGAGTGTGGTTTTAAGAATTCACCGGAAGAATCACCAAAACAGATTGAGTTTGCCAAGCTTTATCTTACAAATGTAGTGACAGGAAAGCGCTATATCAAGAGATTGGTAGAAGATGGAATCGTTGACGGCTGGGATGATCCAAGACTTGTATCAATTGCCGCTTTACGTCGTCGTGGATTTACACCTGAATCTATCCAGAAATTTGTGGAGTTGTGTGGTATTTCAAAGGCAAATAGTTCAGTTGATTATGCAATGCTTGAGTATTGCATAAGAGAGGACTTAAAAGCTAAGAGACCTCGTATGATGGCAGTTCTTGATCCTGTAAAGGTAATTATTGATAATTATCCAGAAGGACAGGTTGAATATCTTGATGTAGATAACAATGTTGAGAATCCTGAGCTTGGTTCTAGAAAGGTTCCTTTTACAAGAGAACTTTATGTAGAAAGAGATGACTTCATGGAGGAGCCACCAAAGAAATATTTTAGAATGTTTCCAGGAAACGAAGTTCGTTTCATGAACGCATATTTTGTAAAGTGTAATAGCTGTGTAAAAGATGAAAATGGAAAAGTAATAGAGATTCATTGTACATATGATCCTGATTCAAAGGGGGGAAACAGTCCTGATGGAAGGAAAGTTAAAGGGACAATTCACTGGGTTTCAGCAGAATATGGGAAAAAAGCCACAGTTAGATTGTATGAAAATATTGTAGATGAGGAGCTTGGGGTATATAATGAAGATGGTAGTCTTAATTTGAACCCTAATTCGTTAACAGTATTGGATAACTGTATCTTAGAGCCTGCTCTTTTTGAGGCAAAAGCATATGACAGTTATCAGTTTGTTAGAAATGGATTTTTCTGTGCGGATAGTAAGGACTCTGTTGAAGGACAGCCTGTATTCAATAGAATTGTTTCACTTAAGAGTTCATTTAAATTACCAGAGAAAAAATAATAGGGCACTATGATGTGCAGACGGGGTGTGTAATATGGATTTTATGTCAGGTTTGGAGAAATTTGGTTTTGACACTGGATCAATGGGTGATTTGTTCGCTGAGGATGAATCAAAGACAAGCAGAATAAAAAAACAGCAGGAGGAGAAAAAGGAAGTTGTTTTAGAATCTGAAACAGACTTTATCTTTGATAAAAAGGTAACTTGTCCTGTATGTGATAAAGAGTTTTTATCAAAAACTGTTAAAGCTTCAAAGGCTAGATTAATAGGCATGGATAGAGATCTTCGTCCTAAGTATAAATTCATTGATACGATTAAATATGGGGTTACATCGTGTCCGTATTGTGGATATTCAGCAATGAATAGTGCATTTTCGCATGTATCATCGACACAGATTAAGCTGATTAAAGCAGGAATATGTGATAAGTTCAGACCTGATATGTCTGATGTACCGGAAACGTATTCTTATGATTATGCTATGGATAAGTATAAGATTGCTTTATTGACAGCAGTAGTAAAAAAATCAAAGGTTAGTGAAAAAGCATATTTATGTCTTAAGATGGCCTGGCTTTGTAGAGGAAAAATAGAAGAACTAAGATTACATGGTCTTTCGACTAGTGATAAAGAGATTGTTGAGACAAAGAAGGAAGAGGAATACTATTACAAGCAGGCTCTTGAAGGTTTTACAAAGGCAGTTGCGTCGGAACCTTTTCCGATTTGTGGAATGGATCAGTATACTATGGATTTACTTCTTGCACAGATTAATTTTGTACATAAGGAGTATGAGACAGCTTCAAAGCTTGTCGGAAGAATATTAACTTCACAAAGTGCTAATAGGAACATGAAAGACAAGGCTTTGGAATTAAAGGATGATATTATTGCAGAATTAAAGAATAAGTAAGAACAAGGACACTCAATTGAGTGTCCTTGTTTTTTAGATTAAACTATTATTTGAATGATTAGTTTGTTTTATTTTTCTCAAGCTCCTGAAGTTTCATAGCACGAACTTTAAGTGGAAGTCCCCATAATGTGATGAAACCATCAGCATCGTGATGATCATACTGATCACCTGTTGTGAAGCTTGCAAGTGAATCACTGTAGAGTGAGTATGGAGAAGTTGTTCCGGCTTTGATGATGTTTCCTTTATAAAGCTTGAATTTTACTTCACCAGTAACATACTCCTGTGTTGATTTAACAAATGCTATAATAGCATCGCAAAGTGGTGTAAACCATTTTCCTTCATAACATACCTGAGCAAGTTTATGTCCCATTTCCATCTTAACTTCCATTGTAGCACGATCAAGACAAAGCTCCTCAAGCTGATCATGTGCCTCCATAAGGATTGTTCCACCTGGAGTCTCATAAACACCACGAGATTTCATACCAACTACACGGTTTTCTACGATATCAACGATTCCAATACCGTGTTTTCCGCCGAGACGGTTAAGCTCACGGATGATGTCTGATACTTTCATCTGTTTTCCGTTTACTGATGTAGGAACACCTTTTTCGAATGTCATTGTAACGTACTCGCCCTCATCTGGAGCATTCTCTGGAGAAACACCAAGAACAAGAAGGTGATCATAGTTTGGCTCAAGTGAAGGATCTTCAAGCTCAAGACCTTCGTGGCTGATATGCCATAAGTTACGGTCACGGCTGTAGCTTGAATCTGTTCCGAATGGAAGATCTATTCCGTGTGCCTTACAGTAATCGATTTCGGCCTCACGAGAATCCATGTTCCAGTTGTCCTGACGCCATGGAGCGATAACCTTAAGGTCTGGAGCTAAAGCTTTGATTCCAAGCTCGAAACGAATCTGGTCATTTCCTTTACCGGTAGCACCGTGGCAGATAGCAACAGCGTTTTCTTTTCTTGCAATTTCAACAAGCTTTTTAGCGATTCCTGGACGAGCCATAGCTGTTCCGAGTAAATATTTATGCTCGTATACAGCACCAGCCTGAACACAAGGAACGATGTAATCATCACAGAACTCGTCTGTAATATCTTCTATATATAATTTTGTTGCTCCGGATAATTTGGCTCTTTCTTCAAGACCATCTAATTCCTCACCCTGTCCACAGTTGATACAACAGCAGACAACATCGTAATCATATGTCTCTTTTAGCCATGGAATAATAGCAGTAGTATCAAGTCCGCCTGAGTATGCTAATACAACTTTTTCTTTCATAATAGTAACCTCTCTTTATTTTTTCAATTGCTAAAGTAAATATATACTACTTCAAAACATATTGCAAGTGAAAAAATATACATCAAAAATGTATATTTATTCAAAATTTTGTATATTTTTTCTCTTTACTAAATTAAAAAGGTATAATAACATATGTTTATGCAAAAAAGTGAAAAGAGGTATAGCAATGATTAAAGCAGGAATTATTGGTGCAACTGGTTATGCAGGTGCAGAACTCGTTAGAATATTAATGAACCATAAAGAGGTAGAAATAGCATGGTATGGTTCAAGAAGTTATGTAGATGAAAATTATGCAGATGTATTTTGTAATTTTTTTGAAATAGTTGACAGTAAATGTTTAGATGATAATATAGACAGACTTGCTGAAGAGGTTGATGTTATCTTTACTGCAACACCTCAGGGATACCTTGCAGGAATTCTTACAGAGGAGATTCTTCAGAAGGTAAAGGTAATTGATTTATCAGCAGATTACAGAATAAAAGATGTTTCTACATATGAAAAGTGGTACAATATCGAACATAAGAGTCCTCAGTTTATAGAGGAAGCTGTATATGGACTTTGTGAGATTAACAGAGGAAAAATCACTGACAAGACGAGACTTATTGCAAATCCTGGATGTTACACAACCTGCTCTATATTAACTGCTTACCCACTTGTAAAAGAAGGTCTTATAGATGTAAGTACATTGATAGTAGATGCAAAATCAGGTACATCAGGAGCAGGAAGAGGGGCAAAGACTCCAAATCTCTTCTGTGAGGTAAATGAAAGCATAAAAGCATACGGTGTGACTTCTCACAGACATACTCCTGAGATTGAAGAACAGCTTGGATATGCGGCTGGTGAAGAGATTCTTATCAACTTCACACCACACCTTGTTCCAATGAACAGGGGAATCCTTGCAACTGAATATGCCACATTAAAGAAAAAGGCAGACGGTACTCTTCCTACATATGAAGAGATTAAGGCAGTATATGATAAATATTATGCGAATGAGAAATTCGTACGTGTACTTAAAAAAGGAAAATTACCTGAGACAAAATGGGTAGAAGGAAGTAACTACGTAGATATAAACTTTGTTATTGATGAGAGAACCGGAAGAATTGTGATGATGGGAGCTCTTGATAATATTGTAAAAGGAGCGGCTGGACAGGCGGTTCAGAACATGAATATTTTATTCGGTTTTGACGAGTCGGAAGGACTAAATCTTGTTCCTATGTTCCCATAATTTTAGATTCGATTTGGAATCTTTTTAGAAAAGGAAAAAGCTATGAATGAGATTAATTTTGAAATCCGAAACATGACTATGGATGATTATGATAATGTGTATGAATTATGGATGCAGATTCATGGTTTTGGCATTAGAACAATCGATGATTCAAGAGATGGAATTGAGCGATTTTTAAAAAGAAATCCTACTACTAGTGTGGTCGCCATAAGCGATGAAAAAATAGTTGGAGCGATTCTCTGTGGTCATGATGGCAGAAGAGGCTGTATGTATCATGTGTGTGTGCATGAACATTACAGAAAACATGGGATTGGAAAAGCTATGGCAGTTGCCTGCATGAGAGCTCTTCAGGCGGAGAATATAAATAAGGTCAATATTGTAGCTTTTAAGAGCAATGAATTAGGAAATCATTTCTGGAAAGAAGAGGGATGGTCCTTTAGAGATGATTTGAATTACTATGATTTTACTTTAAACGAACAAAATATAACGAATTTTAATAAATAGGAGAATTGACATGGACGATAAGAATATGGAACAGGTATTAGAAAAAGCACAGGTACTCATTGAGGCATTGCCATATATACAGAGATTCAACAGAAAAATCATCGTAGTAAAATACGGTGGTTCTGCAATGGTAGATGAAGAACTTAAAAAGCAGGTAATTCAGGATGTTACTCTTCTTAAACTGGTTGGATTTAAACCAATTATCGTACATGGCGGTGGAAAAGAAATCAGCCGTTGGGTTGGAAAAGTTGGAAAAGAAGCAGAGTTTATTAATGGTCTTCGTAAAACAGACGAAGAGACTATGGAAATTGCAGAGATGGTTTTAAATAAAGTAAATAAATCTCTTGTAAAACTCGTTCAGGAGCTTGGAGTATTATCTATCGGTATCAGCGGAAAGGATGGTGGCCTCTTAAAGGTTGAAAAGAAATACTCAGATGGACAGGATATAGGATTTGTTGGAGAAATCACAGAGGTAAATCCAAAGATTATCTATGATTTACTTGAGAAAGATTTTCTGCCAATTATTTGTCCAATCGGAATGGATGATGAGTACAATACATATAATATCAATGCTGATGATGCTGCATGCGCAATAGCAAGAGCAGTATCAGCTGAAAAGCTTGCTTTTCTTACAGATATTGAGGGTGTGTACAAAGACCCTAATGACAAAAATACTCTTATCTCAGAGCTTACAGTATCACAGGCAAAAGAGCTTATTACAGATGGATTTATCGGCGGAGGAATGCTTCCAAAGCTCAACAACTGTATTGATGCCATTGATAATGGTGTATCAAGAGTGCATATTCTTGATGGAAGAATCGCACATTGTCTCTTGCTTGAAATTTTTACAAACAAGGGAATTGGTACAGCAATTTTAGGAGACAAGGAGGACAGATTTTACAATGAATAATAAAAATTTATATATTGAAGAAGCTGAAAACGAATTATTGCATACATACAATCGTTTCTCACTTGTGTTAGACCATGGAGAAGGGGTTCGTCTGTATGATACAGATGGAAAAGAATATCTTGATTTTGCGTCAGGAATCGCTGTATGTGCATTAGGCTATAGCAACGAAGCGTACAAGGAAGCATTAAAAAATCAGGTTGATTCACTCCTACATACATCAAATCTCTACTACAATCCACCAATTATTGATGCTGCAAAAGCAGTATTGGAAAAAAGTCAGATGGATCGTGTATTTTTTACAAACAGTGGAACAGAGGCAATTGAAGGTGCTATAAAAGCTGCTAAGAAATATGCATTTACAAGGGATGGACATGCTGGACATGAAATCATTGCCATGAATCATTCTTTTCACGGAAGAAGTATCGGGGCATTATCAGTGACAGGAAATGCCCATTATCAGGAGCCATTTGAGCCACTTATGCCAGGCGTGAAATTTGCTGATTTTAATGATTTAGAAAGTGTAAAAGCACAGATAACAGACAAGACATGTGCAATTATTATGGAGACAGTTCAGGGCGAAGGTGGAATTTATCCTGCTAATGAGGAATTCTTAAAGGGAGTAAGAGCTCTTTGTGATGAGAAAGATATCCTTCTTATTCTTGACGAAATCCAGTGTGGAATGGGCCGTACAGGCGAGATGTTTGCATGGCAGAATTATGGAGTTAAACCTGACATCATGACTTCGGCAAAAGCACTTGGATGTGGAGTACCTGTTGGGGCATTTTTGATGACTCAGAAAGTGGCTGATAAATCGCTTGTGCCAGGAGATCATGGTACTACATATGGAGGAAATCCATTTGTAGGTGCGGCTGTAAAGACTGTATTTGAACAGTTTGATAAGTTGAATATCACAGAACATGTAAAAGAAATTGCTGCATATCTCGAGGCAGAACTGGATAAAATAGTTGAAAAATTTGATTGTATCACTACAAGAAGAGGAATGGGGCTTATTCAGGGACTTGAGTGTACACTTCCTGTTGCAAAAGTTGCGGCAGAAGCTCTAAACCATGGTCTTATTGTGATTACAGCAGGTTCAAATGTGATTCGTTTCGTGCCTCCACTTGTAATTGAGAAATCAGATGTTGATGAAATGATAGAAAAACTTAGTAATACTCTTGTAATACTTGAAAAAAGTCTGTAAAATATAATTTGACATTGACTCCTTCGCGTGGAAGGAGAATTATGAAGAGAATAGTATTTGTTTTAGTAGTTATTATGCAACTTATTTTGCTTTGTTCGTGTACGGACAAAGAGTCGTCTATATATTTTGAAACAGAGACAGAGTCAGAAATTGTTTTGCAGGAGGATTCATCAAGAAGAACTGATGAGGATGACAACAAAAACGCAAAGGATTCGACAGATACTGTTGCTGAAATAGACAACAGTATCTGTGTTTATGTATGTGGTCAGGTGAATTGTCCTGGTGTGTATGAGCTTCCTTCTGATTCAAGGGTGTGTGATGCAATTGACAAGGCAGGTGGAATGAAAGATACTGCTAGTCAGGATTTTTGGAATCTTGCAGAGACACTCGAGGATGGAGAAATGATATATGTTCCATCCGTGGATGAGGTGTCATCAGAATCGATTTCTTCTATTAACTCAAATGGAGATTCGGATGATACTGGAAAGATAAATATTAATACTGCTTCGGAAAGCGAACTGATGACACTAACTGGAATAGGACGAAGTAAAGCAAAAGGAATAATAGAATATAGAACAAAAAATGGAAGGTTTTCTTCAATTGATGAATTGAAGAATGTTTCTGGAATTGGAGACGCCATTTTAAATAAAATCAGAGAACAAATAACAATATAGTAGGAGTATTTTCATGGCAAAGAAAGTTCTTGTCGTAGATGATGAAAAATTAATTGTAAAAGGAATTCGTTTTAGTTTAGAACAGGACGGAATGGAAGTAGATTGTGCATATGATGGGGAAGAAGCCTATGAGATGGCTAGAAGTAACACATATGACATGATTCTTCTTGATATTATGCTTCCAAAAATGAATGGTTTTGAGGTTTGCCAGGCTATAAGAGAGTTCTCGGATGTTCCAATTGTTATGTTAACAGCTAAGGGCGATGACATGGATAAGATTCTTGGACTTGAATATGGGGCAGATGATTATATTACAAAGCCATTTAATATTCTTGAAGTAAAAGCTAGAATAAAGGCAATTATGCGCCGTACATCAAATTCTGCGCCAAGAGTTGTTCCATCTTCAATGATTGAAAAAGGTGATTTGAAAATGGATTGCGATAGTAGAAGACTTTTTATCTGTGGAAAAGAAGTTAATGTTACTGGCCGAGAATTTGATTTGCTTGAGATTCTTGTGAAAAACGAGAATAAGGTTTATAGCAGAGAAAATCTTTTACATCTTGTTTGGGGAAAAGAGAACTCAGGAGATGTAAGAACAGTGGATGTTCATGTTCGTAGATTAAGAGAAAAGATTGAAAGTAACCCTAGTGAACCAAAATATGTTCATACTAAATGGGGAATTGGATATTATTACAATCAGAAATAGTAACAGAAAAAAGAGTGAAAGGTTTTTTCATGTTCAAAAAGAATAAAAATTTTATTGATTTTATAAAAAGTTTGAAGTTCAGACTTATTCTGTTGATTTTTATATTGGTCTTGGTTCCGGAAGTGGTTTTATGTGTAGGAATATTAAACACTTATGAATCAAGAGCAATATCTATTCGAGAAAGTGAAGTCTTAAGTCAGGCCAAAATTCTGGCAAATCAGATTGCTGTAAATGAATATGTGTCTAGTCCTCAAAAGGATGATAAAACTCTTGAGGCTCAGATTGATATGCTTACAAATGTCTATGATGGAAGAGTAATTGTTGTTAATAATAATTTTGAAATTGTAAAGGATACATACAATCTTGATGACAATAAAACTATTATTTCAGAAGAAGTAGTGAAATCCTTTTCAGGAGAGGAAATAACCAACTTCGATTCCAAAAATCATTACATTGAATTGGCCATACCAATCAACAATCCGGATGATGACGATGATGAAAAGGTTATTGGTGTACTGGTTGTTAGTGTATCCACTGATAACATTTCCTTAAATCTTTCATATTTGACTCAGATTGCTGTAATAGCAGCAATATTATCGGGTGCAGTGATGTTGTTTTTTGGTGTATTGTTTTCGATTTATCTTGTTAGTCCATTTGAACAATTGTCAAATAAAATTAAAGACATCAAAGAAGGTTATGGAGATAAAGAACTGTCAGTTGATTCCTTTACTGAAACAAAGGTAATCTGTGAAAACTTTAATTCGCTGGTGGCAAATATGAAGGTGATGGATGAGTCGAGACAGGAATTTGTATCAAATGTGTCCCATGAGTTAAAGACACCACTTACTTCAATGAAGGTTCTTGCTGATTCAATTAATAGCATGGGCGACGAGGCTCCTATTGAACTTTACAGGGAGTTTATGGGTGATATCACAAATGAAATTGAAAGAGAAACGAAAATTATTAATGATTTGCTTTCTCTAGTTAAGATGGATAAATCCGCTGCAGATTTAAATATTGACACTGTAAACATTAATGAGTTGTTAGAACAGATATTAAAGAGATTGCAGCCTATTGCTGATAAGCAGAAGGTAGAAATTGTTTTTGAAAGTTTTAGACCTGTAACAGCAGAAATTGATGAAGTAAAGTTGTCACTTGCTTTTACAAATCTTGTAGAAAATGCTATTAAGTATAACGGAAATGAAGAAGGTGGATGGGTTCATGTATCACTAAATGCAGACCACCAGTTCTTCTTCCTCAAGGTTGAGGATAATGGTATAGGAATTCCGGAGGATTCCCTTGAGCACATTTATGATAGATTTTATCGAGTTGATAAATCTCATTCAAGGGAGATTGGTGGTACAGGTCTTGGACTTGCTATTACCAGAAGTTCTATTCTGATGCACAGAGGAGCAATCAAAGTTCATAGTGTATTAGGTGAAGGAACAACATTTGACGTTAGAATACCACTAAGCTATATCGTGTAGGAGGAAATCATGAGAAAAAAAATATATGTATTTATGTTAATTACCATCATGATATTATCTCTTGCGGGTTGTGGGGGTAAAATCGATGATGATGCATTTAAAGTTTATTATGTAAATATTGATGTTACAAATGTTAAACCCACAGAATATGATTTTTCTACTGAAGGAAAGACCACAAGTGAACAGGTTGACGAATTGCTTAGAGAATTATCAAAAGAACCGGATGATAATAAACTTAGGAGGACAATAAAAGAATCTGTTGATGTACTTGGACATACAGAGAATGCTTACACAGTAACAGTAGATTTTAGCGAGAGTTATTATGAAATGACACCTGCAGAGGAAGTTTTATCACGAGCAGCAATAGTAAAAACTCTTACTCAGTTAGATGATATAATGTATGTTAATTTTACTGTAGAGTCAGCTCCTCTAAAGAATTCAGATGGTGTAATAATTGGAAGTATGAGTGAAGATACTTTCATTGAAAATCCTGGTGAACAGATTAATTCCAGTGTGAAAGAGTCAATAACATTGTATTTTGCAAATAAGGATGGAGACGGTCTGGTAAAACAAAAACGAGTTGTACATTACAGTTCGAATATATCATTAGAAAAGCTGGTTGTGGAGCAGTTAATTGAGGGACCTAAAAATAATAAACTCATGAGTACGTTGCCAACTGGAACAAAACTGATTAATATTTCTGTTGTTGATGGGGTTTGCTATCTGAATTTTGATGATACATTTAGAAATAGTATAAATGATAAATTATCAGAAGATGTAATAATATATTCTCTGGTAAATTCTCTTACTTCTTTGCCAACAGTTGATAAAGTTCAGATTTCAATTAATGGTGAAAATAGCGGAGTATTTATTTATAATTATAAACTTAGCTCAATGTATAAGTTTAATGAAAATCTGGTGACTACAAAAGATGGTAGTTCAAACCAGAAATCTACTGAAAATTCGGAGGAATAAGCAATTAGCAAAAGACCTTTTTTGCTGTTTGCATTTGCTTTTCTTGCAGGAATTTTAAATAGAATATGGGGAGTGATTCCGGCTGGCGTATTTTTTATTACAATATGTGTCAGTGGAATAGCTCCCTCATTTCTGAAAAAGCAAAAGAAAATAATTCTGTTAATTCTGACAGTATTAGGTGCAGTGTTTCTTTTTTCAATTCTATTTTATGAATTTAATGTGGCATATAGAGGCCGCTATCTTGAAGAATTGTCTGATGGAAAATCCGTTGTTGTTTGGGGAAAAATTAATAAAATTGAAAATAAAGATAATGTAGAAAAATATTTTCTTTATGATTGTCAGCTTATGGTTTGTGACAGTAGTTCATGTGAAGTGAATTCTGATTATAAGGAATCTGCAGATAAAATACCTATTGGAAATCTAATGGTATATAATGATAATTCAAATTCGTCAAAATCAAACTGTTTTAAATCTGACAATTTGCAGAGAGAATCGTACGTGGAAGTAATTGGAAAAGTTAAAAATTTTACATCACCATCTAATGAGGGAGAGTTCGATTCAAAAACATTCTATCAATCGCAGAAAATTGATTTCTGTATTTACTCAGATACTATCAGAGGTGTGATGGATACACAAAGTAATGTAGATAATTTTGCACGCAAGTTGAATTCTTTTAGAAAAATAATTTCACAGAATATAAGTAACTCAACAGATGAAGCAACCGCTGGCGTGTTAAATTCAATGATATTAGGGGATAAGGAACTTTTACAAAGTGAGACAAAAGAACTGTATCAATCGTCTGGAATTTCTCATATTCTTGCAATATCGGGGCTTCACATTTCAATAATTGGAATGGCTCTTTACCGAGCTTTAAGAAAGTGTCGAAGCAGCATTTGGTCTGCTATGTGTATTTCGGTTTCGATTGTAATGTCATATTCATATATTACGGGAAATTCGATTTCGACACAAAGAGCAGTGGGGATGTTTGTATTATCACTTTTTGCATTATTCATAGGTAGAACAACGGATTTGCTAAATTCACTGGGATTTGTCTGCCTTATTATAATGTATAATAATCCATTTGTTGTCCAATATCCGGGGTTCATTTTTTCTGTTTCAGCTGTTTTTACAATTGCAGTAGTAGTTCGTGCTTTTTCTAATGAACAGGAATATAAAACGGAACAAAACGAGCGTAAAATGGGAATGGCTTCGAATAAATTTTTTGAGGGGATAGCACTTCAGGTAGGACTTCTTCCGATAGTTGCCTTTGTTTATTATGAAATTCCAGTATATTCTTTTGTTATCAATTTGATAGTTCTTCCATTCTTGCCGATAGTATTCGTGTCTGGTTTGTTAGCTGGAGTATGTGGTTCATTTTCAATTATGCTTTCCAAAGCGCTGATATTTCCAGCTGTTGTTATTTTAAGAATATATAATTATATTTGTGAGATTTTTTCGAGGCTTCCAGGCGCCAGACTTATTGTAGGAAAACCAAGTGTAGATAAAATAGTGATTTATTATCTATTGCTTTTTTTTACAATACTAGTTTTACGAAGAATGAAAGCAAGGGAGAAAAAAGAAAAAAATATTATATTCTTTAAAATTATTTCTTCAATATGTCTGATAATTTATATGGTTTTTCCAGAAAATCTGGGATTTGAAATAGATGTATTAGATGTGGGACAAGGAGATGGAATCTATTATCATACCTCATCAGATCAGGATATCTTTATTGATGGAGGAAGTGCTTCTCAAAAAAATATTGGTAAAAATACTATTATTCCATTTTTAAAATCTAAGGGAGTTAAATGCATTTCATACTGGTTTGTATCACATGCTGACGAAGATCATATTAGTGGATTGCTTGAGGTGATAGAACTTGATTTTGAAATTTCAAATATTGTAATCCCTGATATTGAATTAGAGGATGAGAATCTAGCAATACTTGAGAAAAGGGCAAAAGAAAAAAATATTAATATTATAAGCATGCATCAAAAAGATACAATTTCTTTTGATGAAAACATCAATATAGAAATTCTTTATCCTAAAACAAATAATCTAACCGTAAACGATAGAAATGAAAACTGTCTTGTGATAAAGATAAATGACAATTCATTTTCAGGTATTTTTGCGGGAGATATTTCAAGTGAAGTTGAACAGCAAATTGTATCAGATTACAGTGGAAAACTACAGGTGGATTTTTATAAAGTAAATCATCATGGTTCTAATTCATCTTCATCAACAGAATGGGTAGAAGCATTGAATCCTAAAATTGCAACCATTTCATGTGGTAAAAATAACAGATACGGACATCCTCATAAAGATACATTAAAATGTCTCGAAAGCAGAAATGTAAAAGTATTTCGAACAGATGAAATCGGGCAAATAAAAATAAGGACAAAGAGAAATTCGATTGTTGTAAGTGCGCCTTGTTCAATATTGGATTAATTGATATAATCAAGTCATGAAAACAATAGACAATGATATTAAAGATGGAAGAATAAAAAACGTTTATTTGCTATATGGAGAGGAAAGATATCTGATTAGGCAATATCGTGATAAGCTAAAAAACGCAATAGTTTCAGCGGATGATACAATGAATTATTCTGCTTTTGAGGGCGATGATATAAATCAGAAAGAGATAATTGATTTGGCAGAAACCTTGCCATTTTTTGCAGAAAAAAGACTTGTGTTAATAGAGGACTCAGGAATGTTTAAAAAGGGCGGTGATGAGTTAGGAGAGTATTTACCTACATTGCCGGAGACTACTTTTTTTGTGTTTGTGGAACAGGAAGTAGATAAGCGTTCTAAAATATACAAAGCGGTAAAAAAAGTAGGCAATGCTATAGAGTTTAAAACTCAAACCGATGAGACTTTAGCAAGATGGGTTGGTGGAAGAATAAAAAGAGAAGGAAAAGGAATGAGCCAGGCTGCATACAATCTTTTTATTTCTAAAACCGGAACCGATATGGAGAATATTGATAAAGAACTTGAAAAGCTGATTTGCTATTGCTTGGATAAGGAAACAATCGACGTAGGCGATGTGGAGGCGATAACAACAGAACAGATACAGAACAAGGTATTTGAAATGGTTGAATGTATCACATCTCATAAGCAGAAAAAAGCTTTGGAGTTGTATTATGACTTACTCGCCCTAAAGGAACCTGCCATGAGGATAATGTATTTGATAACAAGACAGTTTCATATACTGCTTACCGTAAAGGCAATGACAAACAGAGGATTTTCCAATAAGGATATTTCAGCAAAGGCTGGTTGTCCTGAATGGGCTGTTAGGAAATATCAGGCACAGTGTAAGGAATACTCTGTTGATGAATTAAAAAAGGCAATAAAAGATGGCGTTGGGTTCGAGGAGGCAGTCAAGACTGGAAAGATGAATGACCAGATGGCTGTAGAATTATTTATTATGCAAAAAGCAGTTAAATAAATGTAATAAAAAAACACCAGTATGACGGTACTGGTGTTTTTCTTATATTATTAAGCTACTCCGTTAACAAGTTTGCTTAAACGAGAAACTTTTCTAGCAGCGTTGTTCTTGTGGTATACTCCCTTAGAACATGCGCTTTCGATAACAGATGTTGCAACTTTAAGTGCAGCTTCAGCAGCAACCTTATCATTTGCAGCAACAGCAGCCTCAACTTTCTTGATAGAAGTCTTAACTTCTGATCTGATTGATTTGTTTCTAGCAGTTCTTGTCTGTGTAACTAAAATTCTTTTCTTTGCAGATTTAATGTTAGCCAACTCGCTCACCTCCAAAATAAGTAAATGTAAAATAATGATTAGTACTGAAACAGACACGGACGCTTCAGCACAAACATACTAGAATATAATAGGTCAATGCCCACTTATTGTCAATACATATTTTAAAAAAATATGTAGAAAATACATATAGGAAATGAATAAGTAATACATCGAAGGTTCAATGAAAAACATTTGTTGAATATGTGAATAGTATATAGTGGAGGTGTAAATTTTGGCAAGTATGGATTATCAGATTCGAACAGATTTAGCAGTGGAAACGCAAGAGAGATTAAATCAGAGTCAGTCGGAGATTAGAGGAATAAAGTACGAAGAAAAAGAAAAGGCACATGGAATAACAGTAAGTATTGTAACAATTGAGACTGAGAATGCTTCAAAGAAAACAGGAAGGCCAAAGGGAGAATATATTACAATAGAGGCCCCATGTATGACAGAACAGGAAGAAGATGCAAATAGGCAGATTGCAAAAGAATTTTCAAAAGTATTAAGAGAAATTGTTAAGAAGAACTGTAAAAAGGGAGAATATCATGTGCTTGTTGTTGGACTGGGAAACCGAGAAGTAACGCCAGATGCTTTAGGTCCATATGTGGTAGACCAATTGCTGATAACAAGGCATATTGTAAATGAATATGGAAAGTATGCGTTCGGAAATGAAATGGTTAATTCAATAAGTGCCCTTGTTCCTGGTGTCATGGCACAAACAGGGATGGAATGTCTTGAAATAATAAAGGGTGTGGTAAATGAAACGAAACCTGATTTTGTAATAACAATTGATGCATTAGCATCAAGAAGTACAAAGAGGTTAGGAACCACTATACAGTTAACCGACACAGGAATTGTACCTGGAAGTGGTGTTGGTAATCATCGTAATAGAATTTCAAAGGAAAATATAGGTGTACCTGTAATTTCAATAGGAGTGCCTACAGTTATTGATGCGGTCACAATTGTTTCAGATGCAGTAAATAGTAACAGGCAAATGACAAAACAAATGATGTCGCCAAAATTAAATGGCATGTTTGTTACCCCAAAGGACATAGATGACACGATAAAAAAAATAGGATTTTTGCTATCGGAAGGTATAAATATGGCATTTTCACATAGTATTTATCATTAGAAGGTAGGTAGCATGAAAAAAAGACTTTTATTATGTCTTACGTTGACATATTGTGTCGGAATAATATTTGGTGGAACATCCATAGGCAATAGGTTTTGGGAGAAAAAAATCCCAAAACATACATATAGCAGTAGTTTGGTGGGGATGGCTCAATTAGAAAATGAAAATGCAAAAGTGTGTGAAGCAGATAACGGTAAAAGAGTTGCAGATATTGATCCGATTTATCAAAGTGAGGCAAAGAAAATTCAGAGTGTAAACGTAGATGAAATGAATTATGATTATCTCATTAAAAATTATTTCCAGGTGGACAAGATTACCACTTTAGATCCTAATCTTATCGATGCAAAAAGCATGGTAAGTACAGATATGAAAATAGACAGAAACGTAGATGGACCACAGATTTTAATTTATCATACACATTCACAGGAAGATTATGTGGACTCAGTGCCAGGTGACAGTTCCACTACGGTTGTTGGTGTAGGAGATTATTTAGAAAAAATACTTACAGAAAAGTATGGATACAAAGTGCTGCATCATAAGGGGGAATATGATGTGGGAGACAGAGATCATGCATATTCAAAAGCGTTACCGGAAATTCAACAGATATTGTCGGACAATCCATCAATTCAGGTTGTTATTGATTTACATAGGGATGCAGTACCTGAATCCACTAAGCTGGTAACAAATATTAATGGTAAATCTACAGCAAGAATAATGTTTTTTAATGGCGTAAGCAAAACAGTACAAAGGGGTAATATTGAAAGTCTGAAGAATCCTTATCTTCAAAATGAACTAGCCCTTTCTTTTCAGATGCAAAAGGCTGCAAATGAGTATTATCCGGGATATACAAGAAAAATTTATATAAAAGGATATAGATACAATATGCATGTGTCGCCAAAGACAATGCTTATCGAGGTCGGGGCTCAAAATAACACTGTTGAAGAGGCGAAAAATGCAATGGAACCACTTGCAGATTTACTTAGTAAAGTTCTGCAATAAATTCATTTCTTTAGGAGAAAAAATGTAGTAGAATAAAAATAACGATTACGAAAAAGAGGTGGGGGAATGGTTGATTATACAGAAGGCTCAGGAAAGCAGTATCATACTGGAGTAGGACCAGAAGATATAGGAGAGTATGTTATCATGCCGGGAGACCCAAAACGTTGCAGAAAGATTGCTGAGCATTTTGATAATCCCGTGCTGGTGGCAGATAGCAGGGAATTTGTTACTTATACAGGTACTTTGGATGGAGTGAAGGTTAGTGTTACGTCCACAGGAATAGGAGGACCTTCGGCTGCTATAGCGATTGAAGAGTTATCAAAATGCAAAGCGCATACATTTGTAAGAATTGGAACCTGTGGAGGAATGCAGGAAAATGTTCTTGGTGGAGATGTGGTTATTGCTAATGGTGCAATTCGAATGGAAGGGACAAGCCGCGAGTATGCGCCAATAGAATTTCCAGCTGTGCCAGATGTTACTGTGATGAATGCACTTATAAATGCAGCTGACGAAAAAGGAATAAGATATCACACAGGAGTAGTTCAGTGTAAGGATTCTTTTTTTGGACAGCATGAACCGGAAGTGATGCCGGTTAGTTATGAACTTTCTAATAAATGGGAGGCGTGGCTTAGAATGGGGTGCCTGGCATCGGAGATGGAATCTGCAGCTCTATTTATTGCGGGAAGCTTTCTTAGAGTGAGGGTTGGTTCGTGCTTTCTTGTTGTAGCTAATCAGGAAAGGGCAAAAAAGGGACTGAAAAACGAGCAGGTACACGACACGGAAGTTGCAATTGAAGTTGCTGTTGGGGCAATTAGAAAGCTAATTATACATGATAAAAAAGTAGGATATAAAAGAGAAAATAGTTAAGAGGGGATAAAAAATGCAGGCAGAAGAACTGGTTCAGCAGGCAATAGAAGCAAGAGAAAAATCATATTCACCGTATTCGGGCTTTGCAGTCGGTGCAGCACTTCTTACAAAAGGTGGGAAAATTTATCAGGGCTGCAACATAGAAAATGCAGCGTATACACCTACAAATTGTGCTGAACGAACAGCTTTTTTTAAGGCGGTAAGCGAAGGGGAAAGAGATTTTGCAGCTATTGCAATTGTTGGGGGAAAAGCAGGAGACCCGGCTACAGATTCTTGTCCGCCATGTGGTGTATGCAGACAGGTTATGCAGGAATTTTGTGATTCTGAAT
Organism: Agathobacter sp.; assembly: GCA_045123895.1. Lineage (GTDB taxonomy): Bacteria > Bacillota > Clostridia > Lachnospirales > Lachnospiraceae > Roseburia. Next base: position 177,026 of record JBGVKW010000011.1, on the reverse strand, counting down.
TTGAGATAATACTTGGAAATGCCGAGGGGGTTCTTATGAAAAAGAGACTAGAAGAATTGCTTCCGAATGGATTCGGTCCCCATAACCTGTAGTGACAAAAATAAGAAAAATAACCCAAAATGAGAGGAAATAGACTAATGAATGTAGAAGAAATACTTGGAATTTGTGACCACACATTATTATTGCAGACAGCCACATGGGAGGAGATAAAAGCTCTTTGTGATGACGCAATAAAATATGGCACTGCTTCAGTGTGTATACCACCATGTTTTGTAAAACAGGCGAAGGAATATACCGGTGATAGAATGGCTATTTGCACAGTTATAGGATTTCCAAATGGAAACCATACAACAGCTACGAAGGTTTTTGAAACAGAGGATGCAATAGCAAATGGTGCAGATGAAATAGATATGGTTATAAATGTAGGTGAGCTTAAAGCAAAAAATTATGACTATGTTCTTGATGAGATTAAGCAGATAAAATCTGTGTGCAAAGATAAAATATTAAAAGTAATCATTGAGACTTGTCTTCTTACAGATGAAGAGAAGATAAAGATGTGCGAGATAGTTACAGAGTCAAAAGCTGATTACATTAAGACATCAACAGGTTTTTCTACAGCCGGGGCAACCTTTGATGATATTGAATTATTTTCAAAGCATATTGGAGAAAATGTGAAGATGAAGGCTGCGGGTGGAATTGCTTCTATTGAGGATGCAGAGAAATTCATAAAGCTTGGAGCAAGCCGACTTGGGACAAGCAGAATTGTAAAAATCGTAAAAGGTCAGGAATGAGGAAGGCGTATGAGCAAACATTTTAATAGAGTATTTGTAATAGTTCTTGATTCAATGGGAATAGGTGGTGCACCTGATGCGGAGCAATTTGATGATTTGGGAGCAGATACATTAGGACATATTAGTGAGAGTGTAGAAGAGTTTAATATTCCTAATTTGCAGAAGCTTGGACTTTCTAATTTAAAAAAGTTAAAACAGGTTGCAGCAGTAGAAAATCCAACAGGATTGTATTGTGCCCTTTGTGAGGCAAGTAATGGCAAGGATACGATGACTGGCCATTGGGAAATGATGGGAGTTTTGACAGAAAAGCCATTTATAACATTTACAGAAAATGGATTTCCTGATGAACTAATAAAAGAATTAGAAAAGAGAACTGGTAGACAGATAATTGGGAACAAATCTGCAAGCGGAACAGCTATTTTGGATGAGCTTGCCGAGCAGGAGATAAATGAAGGAAAATTAATAGTATACACATCTGCAGATTCTGTCTTGCAGATATGCGGTAATGAAGAAACCATGGGGCTTGAGAATCTTTATAGATACTGCGAGATAGCAAGAGAACTTACCATGAAAGATGAATGGCGGGTGGGAAGAGTAATTGCGCGTCCGTATATAGGAAAGAAAGAGGGAGAGTTTGTTCGGACAAGTAATCGTCATGACTACGCACTAAAACCTACAAATCCTACTGTGTTAAATGCACTAAAGGATGCAGGATATGATGTGATTTCGGTAGGAAAAATAAATGATATTTTTGTGGGTGAGGGAATTACTGAGTCAAACAGATCAAAAAGCAGTGTTCATGGAATGGAGCAGACTATAGAAATAGCAAAGAGAGATTTCAACGGTTTATGCTTTACTAATCTTGTAGATTTTGATGCACTTTGGGGACATAGAAGAAATCCTAAAGGGTATGCAAGAGAAATAGAGATGTTTGATGAGAAGCTAGGAGAACTACTTGAAGTACTTAGAGAGGATGATTTAGTAATCCTGACTGCAGATCACGGAAATGATCCAACTTACAAGGGAACAGATCATACAAGAGAAAAAGTTCCATTTTTGGTATATTCTCCATCACTAGATAGGGCTGGAATATTGCCAGAACAGAATAGTTTTGCTATTATAGGAGCGACTATTGCTGATAACTTTGGTGTAGACATGCCAAAGGGCACAATTGGAAAATCGATTTTGGAGGAATTATAATGTCAATTGATCAGAGCAAGATTCGTAATTTTTGTATTATTGCCCATATAGATCATGGAAAGTCAACACTTGCGGATAGAATTATAGAAAAAACAGGAACTCTTACAAGTCGTGAAATGCAGGCACAGGTTCTTGATAATATGGATCTTGAGAGAGAACGTGGAATCACTATTAAGTCTCAGGCGGTTCGTATTATTTATACGGCAAAAGATGGAGAAGAATATATTTTTAACCTAATTGATACACCGGGACACGTGGATTTTAACTATGAGGTGTCAAGAAGTCTGGCAGCCTGTGATGGAGCTATTCTTGTAGTAGATGCAGCCCAGGGAGTAGAAGCTCAGACACTTGCAAATGTATATCTTGCCTTAGATCATGATCTGGATGTGTTTCCTGTAATCAATAAAGTGGATTTACCAAGTGCAAGACCAGATGAGGTAGCACAGGAAATCGAGGATGTAATTGGAATAGAGGCCATGGATGCGCCACGAATTTCAGCTAAGACAGGTCTTAATATTGAAGATGTACTTGAACAGATTGTGGAGAAGATTCCAGCCCCAACAGGAGATGCAGATGCTCCTCTTAAGGCTTTGATTTTTGATGCAACATACGATTCATATAAGGGAGTTATTGTATTCTGTCGTTTAAAGGAAGGAACTGTTAAAGTTGGGGATACAATAAAGATGATGGCAACAGGTGCATCTGACATTGTAACAGAGGTTGGTTACTTTGGTGCGGGGCAGTTTATTCCTTGTGATGAACTTTCAGCAGGAATGGTTGGATATATTGCAGCCAGTATCAAAAACGTAAGAGATACACAGGTTGGTGATACGATTACTCTTGCAGACAGACCATGTGATGAGGCACTTCCGGGATATAAAAAGGTTAATCCGATGGTTTACTGTGGAATGTATCCGGCAGACAGTTCAAAATATCCGGATTTAAGAGAGGCGCTTGAGAAGCTTCAGGTAAATGATGCCTCTTTACAGTTCGAGCCGGAGACTTCACTTGCACTTGGATTTGGCTTTAGATGTGGATTTTTAGGACTTTTACATCTTGAAATAATTCAGGAAAGATTAGAGAGGGAATTTGATTTAGATCTTGTAACAACTGCACCAGGTGTAATCTATAAAGTATATAAGACAAACGGTGAGATGATAGAACTTACCAATCCATCGAACCTTCCTGATCCATCAGAAATTGACTACATGGAGGAGCCATTTGTATCAGCAGAGATAATGGTTACAAGTGACTATGTAGGAGCAATCATGAATCTGTGTCAGGAGCGTAGAGGAATCTACATCAGTATGGAATACATCGAAGAGACACGTGCTCTTATCAAATACGATTTGCCACTCAATGAGATAATCTATGACTTTTTCGATGCCCTTAAATCAAGATCAAGAGGATATGCTTCTTTTGATTATGAGATGAAGGGTTATGTAAAATCAGAGCTTGTGAAGCTTGATATACTTATCAATAAGGAAATGGTTGATGCACTTTCATTTATCGTATTTAAAGACAGTGCATATGACAGAGGTCGCAGAATGTGCGAACGCCTCAAGGAAGAGATACCAAGACATCTTTTTGAGATACCTATTCAGGCAGCAGTTGGTGGAAAAGTAATTGCACGTGAGACGGTAAGAGCCATGAGAAAAGATGTCCTTGCAAAATGTTATGGTGGAGATATTTCACGTAAGAGAAAACTTCTTGAGAAACAGAAAGAAGGAAAGAAGAGAATGCGTCAGGTTGGAAGTGTAGAGATTCCACAGGAAGCATTCATGAGCGTTTTAAAATTAGACGAGGATTAAGGTGATCAGGAATGAAGAAAAACCTGGAGATATATGTCCATATTCCTTTTTGCGTAAAAAAATGCGATTATTGTGATTTTTTATCCTTTGCTTCTGATGAAGATGATCAGACAAAATATGTGGATGCGCTGATTCGAGACATTAGATATTATGGTCAGAATATGCAGGACTATACAGTATCTACTATTTTTATTGGTGGTGGAACTCCAAGTTGGTTAAATGAAGCATACATTCAATCCATTATGTGGGAGATAAACAATTCATTTGATGTGGCAAAGAATGCTGAGGTTACTATAGAATGTAATCCAGGAACACTCACATCAAGAAAGCTTCTTATATACAAGACAAGTGGAATAAACAGACTTTCCATAGGACTTCAGTCTGCCAATGATGAAGAGCTAAAAATACTTGGAAGAGTTCATACGTATGAACAGTTTCTTCGAAGCTTTGAGAGTGCAAGAGTTGCAGGCTTTGATAATATTAATGTAGATATTATGAGTTGCATTCCAAGGCAGACTGCTGAAAAATTTTCAGAGACTCTGCAAAAAGTAATCAGATTAAGACCTGAACATATATCAGCCTATACACTTATTGTAGAAAAGGGGACGCCATTTTATGATAAGTATAAATTCGATATGGTAAAGCAGGAAGCCGGTATGAAAACAGATGAGTTGCCTGATGAAGATGAAGCATACAGAATCTTAAAACTTACTCAGATAGTATTAAAAAAAGCCGGATTTCATCGGTATGAAATATCTAATTATGCGAAAAATGGTAAAGAATGTAAGCATAATATTGGATATTGGACCAGAGAGAATTATTTGGGAATTGGATTAGGAGCAGCATCTCTTATTGAAAATGTCAGATGCTCAAACACTCGCAATTTATATAAATATATTTCGGGCGAGGAAGGTATAGTTGAGACAACCCCAATAGAGAGAAAGGGACAAATGGAAGAATTTATGTTCCTTGGTCTTAGAAAAACTGATGGTGTAAAAAGAGCAGATTTTGAGAGATTATTTGGAATCCCCATTGAAGCTATCTATAAAGATCAGATTGATGAGCTTAAATCGCAGGAGCTTCTTGTAGCGAGAGCCGGCCAGATTTATCTGACAGACAAGGGGATGGATGTGGCGAATTATTGTATGGCTAAGTTTTTACAAGGATAAGGTTCGGCATAAAATTTAAATATTGTATTAATTATTTCCTCCTTACATGCATATGATTAGAAGTATGAATGTAGGGAGGATATTTTTATGAATCCATTTTTCGAGCAGGCCAGACCAGCAGATAAACTGTATAGTAACTGGCAGGAGATTTATCCAAAATCATATTGTAAGGAGGAGGTTGATCCATATACAAAAGTTAGAATAATTCTTATGAACGGTACAGAATTTGAGGCGGTATGGTTTAGTCATCAATTTCATAGACATTGCGCCAACAATGATATCAGAAGAGATCTTGCTGTTTCAAGACGTGTAGAACAGCAGCAACAAAAACATATTGCCTGTTTAAAACCGATTAATGAGAGTATTCTTGAGCATACCATTGGGTATGAGCAGTTAGCTGTGGATTTGACTGCCATTTTGGCACAAAGGGATCCGGACCCATATGCTGTAGATGTGTATAATCTTGCATTACTTGAAGATTTTGACCATTTATACCGATATGCTGATTTGTTGGATTTTGAAAAACGAGTACATGCAGAAAAGCTTGTTGGATGTTACACAGAGATTATGCCTGGAAGACCGACGATAAGCGAACATAGGGATCCGCATGATAGTGTCAGATATTATTGTGATTTTTCAAAGGCAGATTTACTGACAAAAATAGATTCAATGATAATTACGGCAGCAGAGCAGCAAACGATGAATTATTATATGAATCAGTGTGCATTTTATGAAAGTGATTTGGGAAGAAAGTTATATCAGGAAATCGCTATGATAGAAGAACAGCATGTTACACAATATGGCTCTCTTATTGATCCCACAATGAGTTGGCTGGAAAATTTACTTATGCATGAGTATGTAGAATGTTATCTGTATTATTCATGTCTGTGTGATGAGATTGACAGTTACGTAAAGAAAATATGGGAGCATCATTTTGAACAGGAACTTAGTCATCTTCATCTTGCAGTAGAACTTTTGAAAAAATATGAGGGAAAAGACTGGCAGCAGGTTATTCCTGATGGAGAATTCCCGGAATTGATTAGATTTACACCACAAAAAGAATATGTTAGAAAAGTTCTTAGGGAAACAGTGACAAATACTGCCCTAAGAGAAAATCCACAATTTCCGGTTAATAAATTACCTCAGAATGCAGATTTTTTCAATTATCAAAATACTGTTAATCCAAATGTTAATATTGTGCCAAGCCACAATGTAATTAATTGTATTATAAGAGAATTTGGTGAAGATTATAGATATGAGATTGCACCAAATCCAATACCTTCACTTAGAGATAGGACGCACGATAATACACAGCTTGGACGTGTTCCTATGTCAAACAGATATATTTAGGCTTTTTTGAATATTTTTCAGATATTTTTCCATACTAAGAAAAAAGGAAAAGGGATGGAAAATATGTCTGAAGTATTTTATGTAATTGTACTTTCCATAGGTTCAATATTAACAATTTTTATTTTGACAAAACTAATGGGGTATCGTCAGATGTCCCAGATGAGTATGTTTGATTATATCATTGGAATTTCAATCGGTTCTATTGCTGCAGAAATGTCCACTTCTCTTGAAGATAATTTTATTCAGCCGCTTGTTGCAATGGTTGTGTATGCATTTTCTGCAATATTACTGTCATGGCTTTGTTCAAAATCAATAAGAATTCGTAGACTTGTAGAAGGAAAACCACTTATTCTCTTAAGTAATGGTGAAATCTATAGGGATAATCTTAGAAAATCAAAGATTGATGTCTCAGAGTTTTTAGAACAATGTAGGTTGAGTGGATACTTTGATGTTTCGAAATTGCAGACTGCTGTATTAGAATCAAATGGGAAAATTAGTTTTTTGCCAAAGTCTACAGACAGACCGGTCATTCCAACAGATTTAAGTGTCGCTCCACCAGAAGATTACATGGTTGCAAACGTGGTGCTAGATGGAAAAATATTAAGAGAAAATCTGCGCCATACCGGTAATGATGAGAAGTGGCTTCACAGTCAGATTAGAGGACAGGGTGCAAAAAGAATTGAGGACATTCTTCTTGCAACCTGTGATTCTAATAATAAGGTGTCTGTTTATATGATAAATAATAAGAAAAAGTCAAAAGATATTTTGCTATAATAATCATTCATCTTCAAGATAAGCGGAAGGGTCTGGCCATAATTCATATTGTTTTCCTCCTGGCCCTAGTTTATCTTTAATATACAATTTTTGAGGATTACAATCCTGATCATAAACAAAAAACCAATAATAGTCAGGATGAGCCTTTGAAAGAGGCAATTCAGTTAATTCGATTGCAAAATAATCAAGAAGATTTTTGGGATTATCGCGATTAAATTTACTGTCCTTGTTCCAGGCTACAGCAGCTGTGTAATGAACCCCATCATTTTTGGTATCTAATTTTCGTTCAGCAAGAACTCTTTGTGCGCCATCTATAAATTCTTTAGCGTTTTCAACATCAACAACCCTTTTTGAACGTTCAATATATTTAACAAGTCGTGGGGCAAGTACTGCCACGAGTATTGCCATAATGGCAATTATTACTATTAGTTCAACAAGCGAAAAACCGTGATTATTTTTTCTCATTAATTTCCCCTCTCAAATCCTTTTTTCAATCAATATTACTCTTATAGTATAACATGTGATTCGGAACAAGGTAAAGAAAATAATAAGACAATGGTACTAAAAAAGTATAGAAATGCATTTTTCTTTTAGAATTAGGACATATTAATAGGAGACTGATAAAAAAGGAGATTATCATGGCAAAAAAGTTTCCAAGACATATAGGAATCATCCCGGACGGAAATCGTCGATGGGCAGTAGAACATGGAAAGAAAAAGCAGGATGGATATGAGTATGGTCTGTTGCCGGGACTTAGTCTGCTTCGTATGGCGAAAAAGCTTGGAATAGAGGAAATTACCTACTATGGTTTTACAGTTGACAACTGCAAACGTCCAACTGAACAGGTGAAGTCTTTTCAAAAGGCATGTGTTGATGCGGTTGAATTGTTAAAGCGTGAGGATGCAGATTTACTGGTTGTTGGTAATTCTGCATCAAAATGCTTTCCACAGGAATTGACAATTTATACGAAACGAAATAGTTCTCCCGGAAAGATAAAGGTAAATTTTCTTGTGAACTACGGGTGGCAATGGGATTTATCAAATATGAACGTGTCGGGACTACCACTATCTTCAGATATTTCCAGAATAGATTTAATTATTCGATGGGGAGGTATGAGACGTCTATCAGGTTTTTTACCGATACAGTCAGTATATGCAGACTTTTTTGTGGTGGACCATTTATGGCCTGATTATGTGGATACTGATTTGATTGAGGCTATTGAATGGTACAAAAAACAGGACGTAACATTAGGAGGCTAATTGTATTCATCTTGAGAAATATTGCTAAAAAAATGTATCAGAAGTATAATATCTGTATAGTTTTATGTATTGTAGGAGGTATTATATGGGACGTTTACAAGACAAAGTTGCAATTATTACAGGGGGGAATTCCGGTGTAGGAGCAGCTACAGCAATTATGTTTGCAAAGGAAGGGGCAAAAGTGGTTATTAGTGCAAGGCGTAAACCACAGCTTGAGGAGGTTGCCCAGAAAATTAAGGATGCAGGTGGCGAAGTATTGCCAATTGTATGTGATATTTCAAAGACGCAGGATGCGGATAAATTGATTGAAAAAACAATTGAAACATTTGGAAAGATTGATATTTTAATTAACAGTGCAGGTGTATTGGAAGAAGGACTTAAACCAATAGATCGTGTAGAAGATGCTGATTTGGACCGTATTATTGATATCAATACAAAGGGTACAATGTATTGCATGCGTGCCGCTTCAGCAAAAATGGCTGAGGCTAAAAGTGGTTCCATAGTAAATGTTGCATCTGCTGCTGGTGTAATTGGTTGTGGTGGAGCAGCATATGTTGCTTCAAAAGCAGCAATTATTGGTATTACAAAGCATACTGCTTTACGTTTTGCGGGAACGGGAGTTCGCTGTAATGCGATTTGTCCTGGTACCATTGTGACACCTATGGTTGCAGGTATGAATCCCAATAATATGGATGCAGATATGTTTGGTCAGATGGCAAAACATGGAGATCTGAAAGTTCAGCCTTGTATGCCTGATGATGTAGCAAATATTTTGTTGTTCCTTGCATCTGATGAATCTCGTGCTATAACTGGTCAGGTAATTGTATCTGATTTTGGTAGTACATTATAGAAAGCAAAACAAATGGGGGAGAAATGATAAATTATACTTTAAAGAACGATTTGACAGTTCCAGCAATAATTGTGGGCTGTATGAGGCTTGCGGATAAAAACTGCAAAGAAATGAACCACTTTATCCATTCAGCTTTAGAACAGGGGGCTTTCTTTTTTGATCATGCAGATATATATGGAGCTGGTAAAAGCGAAGAGATATTTGGTGAGGCTTGGTCTTCAGACCCTTCTATCAAGAGAGAAGATATGATTATTCAGTCAAAATGTGGGATTGTAACAGGTGATAATCCGTATTATGATTTTTCGAAAGAGCATATTCTTGAATCTGTAGATGGGATATTAAAAAGATTAAAAATGGACTATATTGATATTTTACTTTTACATAGACCGGACGCTTTGGTAGATGAATATGAAGTGGCAGAAGCTTTTGAGAAACTAAAGACGAGTGGAAAAGTAAATAGTTTTGGTGTGTCAAATCATAAGCCTTCGCAGATCGAACTTTTGGAAAGAGCTTTGCCTAAGGAAAATCTGATAATCAATCAGTTGCAGTTTAGTATTCCTGTTTCCAACATGGTTGCGAGTGGTTTGGAGGTCAATATGGAGACGCCGGGCTCAATAGAAAGAGACGGAAGTATTCTTGATTATTGTAGGCTTAACGACATTACAATTCAGGCCTGGTCGCCATTTCAGATGCCGTCATGGAGAGGATGTTTTATAGGGAATGATGAGTATTCAAAACTAAATCAGGCACTAAACAGACTGGCAGAAAAATATAACTCTACACCGACTGCAATTGCAACTGCATGGATATTGCGTCATCCTGCAAAAATGCAGGTTGTAACAGGTACTTCAAGTGAAGACCGGTTAAAAGAAATAATCGGTGCCTGTGAAGTTGAATTGACTAGACCGGAATGGTACGAACTATATCTGGCGGCAGGACATATCTTGCCATAATTTAATATGTAATAATTTCTTTATTATTCAATAATCACGAAAGCTAGTGGTTCTTGACTACATAAACCACTACATATATAATTGGAATATAAAATATAACGCATCGGAATATCTTTTTTTGAAGGGAATATGATGCTAAAGGAGGATGTAATTATATGAAAAAGAAATTATTAGCTGGCTTGGTTTCAGCAGCAATGGTACTTTCACTTGGGGCTTGTGGATCTTCTGATGGAACAGAGTCGAAAAAGAGCGATAGCGCATACAAGGTTGGTATTTGTCAGCTTGTACAGCATGATGCACTTGACGCGGCAACACAGGGATTTAAGGATGAAATTATTAAAGAATTAGGTGAGGAGAACGTAATATTTGATGAGCAGAACGCTCAGGGTGATCCAAGTACATGTTCTACTATTATTAATAATTTTACTAGTGGTGATGTGGATTTGATTTTAGCAAATGCAACTCCAGCACTTCAATCAGCTGTAGCGGGAACAAATACAATACCAATTCTTGGAACTTCAGTTACAGATTACGGTGTAGCACTTGGAATTGATGATTTTGATGGTACAGTTGGTGCAAATGTTTCCGGTACATCAGATCTTGCTCCTCTTGATGAGCAGGCAGCAATGGTTAAAGAGCTTTTCCCTGATGCAAAAAATGTTGGTTTGATTTATTGCTCAGCTGAGGCAAATTCAAAATATCAGGTTGATACTGTACAGGAATACTTGGAAGATATGGGATATAAATGTAAACAGTATTCATTTTCTGATTCAAATGATTTTTCTGCTGTTGCAACAACTGCTGTAGACGAATCTGATGTAATCTATGTTCCAACAGACAATACGGTTGCTAACAATACTGAACTTCTTTACAACATTACAATGCCTGCAAAGGTTCCTGTTGTTGCTGGTGAAAAAGGAATTTGTAGTGGTTGTGGTGTAGTAACACTCTCTATTGATTATTATGATTTAGGTGTAGCAACAGGAAAGATGGCGGTTAAAATATTAAAAGGAGAGGCAAAAATTGAAGAAATGCCTATCGAGTATGCGCCAAAATTTGAAAAAATATACAACAAGAAAATATGTGATGAACTTGGAATTGTAGTTCCAGAAGGATACAAGGAGATTGAGGAGTAATATATAATGGATATATGTAGTTTTTTCGGGTCAATTGCTGCGGGAATGCCCAAAGAAGTGGCCCACGGACTGATTTGGGGAATAATGGCAATTGGAGTTTATATTACATTTAGAATTCTTGATATTGCCGATTTGTCAGTGGATGGAACAATGTGTACAGGAGCTGCAGTGTGTGCGATGATGTGGCAAGAGGGCTATGATATGTGGCTTATTTTGATTGTCGCAACACTTTGTGGTTTGGTTGTTGGTCTGGTGACAGGACTTTTACATACTGTGTGTGGAATACCTGCTATTTTGGCTGGTATTTTGACGCAAATAGGTTTGTATAGTGTAAACCTAAAGATTATGGGGAAAGCGAATCAGGTAATTAGTGATTTTAATAATAGAGAATTGCTTGTAAATGGTAAGTATGTGTATTATCCAATTGCTCATAACACAATTGTGATTGTTGCAATTTTTGTGTTAGTTATTATTTTTGCTTTATACCTGTTTTTTGGAACAGAACTTGGATGTAGTCTTCGTGCTACAGGATGTAATGAAAGCATGGCGAAATCAAATGGAATTAATACTAATTTCAATAAGGTATTAGGACTTATGATTTCAAATGGTTTGGTTGCACTTGCAAGTGCTTTATTAGGTCAGTTTGATGGAAGTGCTGATATCAATATGGGTAGAGGAGCTATTGTAATTGGACTTGCTGCTGTAATTATTGGTGAGGCAATTTTTGGAAGAATATTTAAGAACTTTGGACTTAAACTTTTAGCTGTAGTACTTGGTGCAGTGATTTATTATCTCGTAATTCTTATTATTATGAAGTTTGCTGTAGATACAGATCTTATGAAATTGAGTCAGGCTCTTGTTGTTGCTGTATTCCTTGCAGTACCTCATTTTAAGAATAAACTTTTTAATAAACCAAAGGGAGGTAAAATAAATGTTACAAATCAATAATATTTATAAGACCTTCAATGCCGGTACAATAAATGAAAAAACAGCTTTGAATGGTTTGTCACTTACACTAGAAGATGGTGATTTTGTTACTGTAATCGGAGGAAACGGAGCAGGAAAATCTACAATGCTAAATGCTATTGCAGGAGTTTGGCCTGTTGATAGTGGTTCGATTATGATAGATGGAATTGATGTCACAAAGCTTTCAGAACATAAAAGAGCAAAGTATCTAGGACGTGTATTTCAGGATCCGATGACAGGAACAGCTGCGACAATGGAGATAGAAGAGAATCTTGCTCTTGCTATGAGAAGAGGACAACACAGAACACTTCTTCCAGGGATAAGAGGGCGTGAGAGAGCTCAGTATAGAGAACTTCTTGCAACTCTTGGTCTTGGACTTGAAAACAGAATGACTTCAAAGGTTGGACTTTTGTCAGGCGGTCAGAGACAGGCTCTTACATTGCTTATGGCTACATTGAAAAAACCAAAGCTACTTTTATTGGATGAGCATACAGCTGCGCTTGATCCTAAAACAGCAGCAAAGGTTCTTGAGACAACAGAGATGATTGTAAACAGAGATCATCTTACAACCCTTATGATTACTCATAATATGAGGGATGCAATTGCGCATGGAAATAGACTTATCATGATGATGAATGGACAGATTATTCTCGATATCAGGGGAGAAGAGAAGAAGAAGCTTACCGTTACCGATTTATTACATAAATTCGAAGAGGCAAGTGGTGAAGAATTCACAAGTGATAAGGCAATTTTGGGATAAAAATCAGTAAAATTATAAATAATAAATAAAATTAGCACTCGAGTGTTGACATTGCTAACACCGAGTGCTATTTTATTATCAGACAAGATATTAGCACTTAATCAACTTGAGTGCTAACAATTCTAAAAACTGTTTCACATACTTCGAATGGAGCGTGATTATGGAAAAAGATGAATTAGAATTAAGCGAACGACAAATTACTATATTGGATGCGATTATTCGCAATTATCTTGCTACAGGAGAACCTGTTGGTTCGAGAACAATATCCAAATATACAGATTTAAATCTAAGTTCAGCAACTATTAGAAATGAGATGTCGGATTTAGAAGAACTAGGATATATTGTTCAGCCACATACATCTGCAGGACGTATTCCTTCAGACAAGGGTTACAGATTTTATGTAGACCATCTTATTAAGGAAAAGGATAGAGAAGTATCCGAGATGAAGGAATTTGTCATTGAACAGACAGAAAAGATGGATAAGGTATTAAAGCAGGCTGCAAAGCTTTTGGCTACAAATACAAATTATGCAACGCTTGTATCAGCACCGGCTTTAAATCACAACAAGATTAAATTTATTCAGCTTTCTGCAGTAGATGAAGATCAGTTGCTTGCAGTAATTGTTATGAATAGCAACATGGTAAAGAATCATATGATAGATTTATCAGAACCACTAGATAACGAGACATTGTTAAAGCTGAATATTTTGTTAAATACTTCTTTGAATGGTCTGGCACTTAATGAGATAAATCTTGGTATGATTACAAGACTAAAGAAACAGGCAGGAATTCACTCAAGCATAGTAAATGACGTTCTTGACACGTTAGCTAAGACACTTAATGAAGCTGAAGACCTTCAGATTTATACAAGTGGAGCTACAAACATTCTGAAGTATCCTGAGTTATCCGGTTCAGAAAGTGCAGCTAATCTATTATCTGCTTTTGAAGAAAAAGAGGAACTGCAGAATCTGGTTCAGGAAACACTTGCTGATAGTACTGAAGAGACTGGAATACAGGTCTATATTGGAAATGAATCACAGATTCAGACTATGAAGGATTGTAGTGTTGTCACAGCCACATATGATTTGGGCGAGGGTGTCAAAGGTACAATTGGTATTGTTGGTCCAAAACGAATGGATTATGAAAAAGTAATGGATAATCTTAAGAATTTGAAAAACCAGTTAGATGGTATTTTGAAAAAAGGTAAAGATGAAACCTAAATGGTGATTATAGAAAGGTGGTAAGTAATGGCAGACGTAGAAAATAAGGATGTCATGGACGAAGAATTAAAGGATGAAAAACTGACAGAGGATGTTGCTGATGAATCTGCTTCTGATACTGTTGAAGAAGAAAATACAGCAGATATGACAGAAGATACAACTGACGATGCAATAGACCAAGAATCTTCAGAAGAAGAGAGTACATCCGATGGGGGCAAAGAAAAGAAAAGCCGTTTTAAAAAGAAAAAAGATAAAAAGGATGAACAAATCGAAGATTTGACAGATCGTCTTAAGAGACAGATGGCAGAGTTTGAAAACTTCCGTAAGCGCACAGAAAAAGAAAAAACACAGATGTTCGATATGGGAGCAAAGACAATTGTTGAGAAGATTCTTCCAGTTGTCGACAATTTTGAAAGAGGATTAGCTGCAGTACCTGAAGATAAAAAGGATGATCCTTTTGTAGATGGTATGGATAAAATATACAAACAGATGATGACTGAGCTTGAGTCAGCTGGAGTAAAGGCAATTGAGTGTGAAGGAAAGGAATTTGATCCAGAATTCCACAATGCAGTTATGCAGGTTGAAAATGATGAGCTTGAGTCTGGAACTGTAGCGGCAGAACTTCAAAAAGGATATATGTATAAAGATACAGTAGTACGTCATAGTATGGTATCAGTTGTACAGTAAATAGCAAATAAACACTTTATTAAGATTTAGGAGGAAAATAAAATGGGCAAAATCATTGGTATTGATTTAGGAACAACAAACAGCTGTGTAGCTGTTATGGAAGGTGGAAAACCAACAGTTATCGCAAATCAGGAAGGTGCAAGAACAACTCCTTCAGTAGTAGCATTTACAAAAACAGGAGAGAGACTTATCGGTGAGCCAGCTAAACGTCAGGCTGTAACAAACGCTGAAAAGACAATCGCTTCTATCAAGAGACATATGGGAACAGATTACAAGGTAGCAATTGATGACAAAAACTATAGTCCACAGCAGATTTCAGCTATGGTTCTTCAGAAATTAAAAGCTGATGCAGAGGGATATTTAGGAGAGTCTGTAACAGAGGCAGTTATTACAGTACCTGCTTACTTCAATGATGCACAGCGTCAGGCTACAAAAGATGCTGGAAAAATCGCTGGTCTTGATGTAAAACGTATCATCAACGAGCCAACAGCAGCTGCATTAGCATATGGTCTTGACAATGAAAAAGAGCAGAAAATCATGGTATACGATTTAGGTGGTGGAACATTCGACGTTTCTATCATTGAAATTGGTGATGGAGTTATCGAAGTATTATCTACAAACGGTGATACTCGCCTTGGTGGAGATGATTTTGATAATGCAATCACAAATTGGATGATTGAGGAATTCAAGAAAGCTGAAGGTGTAGATCTTTCTTCGGACAAGATGGCACTTCAGAGATTAAAAGAAGCAGCAGAGAAAGCAAAAAAAGAGCTTTCATCAGCTACTACAACAAACATCAACCTTCCATTTATTACTGCAACAGCAGAGGGTCCAAAACATTTCGATATGACTCTTACAAGAGCTAAATTCGATGACCTTACACGTGACCTTGTAGAGAGAACTGCTATCCCAGTTCAGAACGCTATGAAGGATGCTGGTCTTACAAATGCAGATTTAGGACAGGTACTTCTTGTTGGTGGATCAACACGTATCCCAGCAGTACAGGATAAGGTAAAACAGTTAACAGGAAAAGAGCCAAGCAAATCTCTTAACCCAGATGAGTGTGTAGCTATTGGTGCTTCTATCCAGGGTGGAAAATTGGCAGGAGATGCTGGTGCAGGCGAAATCCTTCTTCTTGATGTTACTCCACTTTCTCTTTCAATCGAGACAATGGGTGGTGTTGCTACAAGACTTATCGAGAGAAATACAACAATCCCTACAAAGAAGAGCCAGATCTTCTCAACAGCTGCAGATAACCAGACAGCAGTAGATATCAATGTTGTACAGGGTGAGAGACAGTTCGCTCGTGACAATAAATCACTTGGACAGTTCAGACTTGATGGAATTCCACCAGCACGTCGTGGAGTTCCACAGATCGAGGTAACATTCGATATTGATGCAAACGGTATTGTAAATGTTTCAGCAAAAGATCTTGGAACAGGAAAAGAGCAGCATATTACAATTACAGCTGGATCAAACATGTCTGATGATGAAATCGAGAAGGCTGTCAAGGAAGCAGCTGAGTTCGAAGCTCAGGATAAGAAGAGAAAAGAAGCTATCGATGCAAGAAATGATGCTGAGAGCTTTGTATTCCAGACAGAGGATGCATTAAAGCAGGTTGGAGAGCAGATTGATGCTGCTGACAAGTCTGCAGTTGAAGCTGATATCGCAGCTGTAAAAGCTTTCCTTGATGCTCATACAGAGGCTGAGTCAATGACAGAAGCTGATGTGGCTGAATTAAAAGCAGCTCAGGAAAAGCTTACAGAGAGTGCACAGAAAGTATTTGCGAAGATGTATGAGCAGGCTCAGGCAGCTCAGGGAACAGCTGGTGCAGGCCCAGATATGAGCGGATTTGCTGGTGCAGGTGCAGATGCAGGAGCAGCTGATAATTCAGCAGATGATGATGTAATCGATGCTGATTTTAAAGAGGTTTAATTATTAGTAAATATTAATTGTTCGCAAGGTGAGCCTTTGAGGCTGACCTTGCGTCTTGATATAAAAAAGGATATAGGTTATGGCAGATAAAAGAGATTATTATGAAGTCCTAGGCGTTGCAAAGAATGCCAGTGATGCAGATATTAAAAAGGCGTTCAGACAGCAAGCTAAGAAATATCATCCGGATTCACATCCAGGTGATAAGGAGTGCGAAGAAAAATTCAAAGAGGCACAGGAAGCATATGCAGTTCTTTCTGATTCTCAGAAAAGACAACAGTATGATCAGTTTGGTCATGCAGCATTTGACGGTACAGGCGGAGGCGCTGGCGGATTTGATTTCTCTGGAATGGATATGGGAGATATTTTTGGAGATATCTTCGGAGATTTCTTCGGTGGAGGCAGACGTTCGAACAAGACTGGTCCATCAAAGGGAGCAAATATCAGACTTGCTATCAAGATTTCTTTTGAGGAAGCGGTTTTTGGCTGTACAAAGGAATTAGAGTTTAATTATAAAGAGACATGTAGTACCTGTGGTGGTAATGGTGCCAAACCAGGTACAAGTCCGGAGACTTGTTCACAGTGTCAGGGAAATGGAAAAATTGTTAGACAAAGACAGTCTCTTTTTGGTGTGGTACAGGATGTTACCACCTGTCCAAGCTGTAATGGAACAGGAAAGGTTATTAAGGAAAAGTGTACTTCATGCCATGGTTCAGGTTATGTTACCAAGAAAATTAAAAAGAGCATTGAGATTCCTGCAGGTATTGACAATGGTCAGTGCGTTCGTGTAAGAGAATACGGTGAGCCAGGTAAAAATGGAGGACCTCGTGGTGACCTTCTTGTAGAAGTAATTGTAGCGAGAAATTCAAATTTTGAGAGACAAGATACTAATATTTTCTCAAAGGCATCTATTTCTTTTGCAATTGCAGCATTAGGTGGAGATATTAGAATAAAAACAGTAGATGGCGATATTGTTTATACAGTTGCGCCAGGAACACAGACAGGAACAAGAATCAGATTAAAAGGGAAAGGTGTTCCTTCAACCAGAAACAAAGATATCCGCGGAGATCATTATGTAACACTTATTGTAAATACACCTACAAATCTTTCAAAGGATGCAAAGGAAGCGCTTAGAAAATTTGATGAATTAAGTGAAGGTTCCCTTACAAAAGAGGATGGTGCGTCAACTCATCCAAAGAAAAAAGGCTTCTTTAATAAATAGTATTGTAGGACAAAGAATTAGGAAAATAATACTATGGAAAAATCGCACTAAATGTTGTATCATTGAATTGTAACCAACGCAATGTTTTGTGTGAGGAGTTTTTTTCTATGACGCTTGAACAGGAACGTAAGGCATTAGCCGAACAGAGGCGCAAACTAGAAAGAGATCGACAGGAATTTGCAAGACGAGTTGAGATAGAGGACAGACGTCTTGAACAAGAACGGCGCTTGTTTGATATGAAAGTAAAGATTTTAGAGGAAGAACTTAAAAAGCTTGCCTCTGAGAAACAGTATATCGAAAAACAGAGAGAATTTTACAGCAGAGTTAATGAGTTTGAACAGACTAATTATGGTAATTTTGATAATGGAAATTCTTATTCTGCAGACAACGTAATAAAGGGTGAGATGTTTTTTACCGGTGTTGGAAGTAAACAGTCTGTTAAGAAGAGATACAGAGACCTTATCAAGATTTATCATCCTGATAATTTAGATGGAGATACAGAAGTGATTCAGGAGATTAATAGTGAATATAATAAACTCTGTGCGATTTACAATATTTAGAATCTAAGCAGCATAAACTTTTACAGTTTAAAGCTGCTTATTTTATATGGAAAAATAGTTATTTATATGATAAAATAATGACGTTATTTGTAAGTATGGTAGTGGGGCAGTCGAAAGACTGCCTTGTGAAATGTATAGGAAAAATATAAATCGGATGATTATTAAGGAGATTTTTGAAGTATGAAGTGGAAGAAATATACTATTGAAACTACTACAGCTGCAGAAGATTATCTTAGCGGGATGCTTATGGAGCTTGGCATCGAAGGAATAGAGATTGAGGATAATATTCCTCTTACAGCAGCTGATCAGGCTGATATGTTTATTGATTTTCTGCCTGAACTTCCACCAGATGAAGGTGTTAGTCATGTAAGCTTTTACATTGAAGTGGCAGGTGAGGAAGATGCGTCTGAGGATTTTAAGGATGCGTTTTTAGATGTTGCTTCTGAAGCTTTTTCGAACACTGGAACAGAAATTTTACCTCCAAAAGGTATGTCTGAGGAAGAACAGAAAAAACTTTTGGTGCGAGTAAAGGAAAGCCTTGAGGGACTCAGAGATACGGTAGATGTTGGAAGTGGAATAATCACTTCATCAGAGACCGAGGATTTGGACTGGATTAACAACTGGAAGAATTTCTTTAAATCATTTACAATTGATGACATTCTAATTAAACCTACATGGGAAGAAGTAAAACCCGAGGATAAGGATAAATTTATGATTGAAATTGATCCTGGTATTTCTTTTGGTACTGGTAAACATGAGACTACTCAGCTTTGCATCAGACAGCTTTGCAAATATGTAAAGGGAAATTCTCCAAAGGTATTAGACGTAGGATGTGGAAGTGGAATTCTATCAATTGCGGCATTGAAACTTGGAGCAAGCTCTGTTGTTGGAACAGATTTGGATGCAGATTGTATGATTTCAACAAGAGATAACATGAAAGTGAATAAGCTTGATGAGTCTCTGGGAGAATTTTTTGTAGGAAATCTTATTGATGATGAAGAACTTCAGAAGAAGGTTGGATTTGAGGAATATGAGATAGTTGTTGCCAATATTTTGGCAGATGTTATCATTCCGCTTTCAAAAGTAGTTCCGGACAGAATGAAAAAAGGTGGATATTTCATCACTTCAGGAATTATTGATTTTAAAGAAGAGGAAGTAAAGGCGGCGATTGAAGAGGCTGGACTTACAATTGTAGAAATAAATCATCAGGGTGAATGGGTAAATATTACAGCACAGAAGAAATAGGTGGTATATGTATCAGTTTTTTGTAGAAGGTTCATCAGTCCAGGGGGATAAAATTGTTATCACGGGAAGTGATGTAAATCATATAACAAATGTTCTAAGAATGAAGCAAGGGGAGAAGATTAGAGTAAGTGATGAATCGGGACGGGCATATTTTTGTCATGTAGAAGAATTTTTATCAGATGAAGTATGGGCCATTATTGATGAAATTGATGAAAAAGGAACGGAGTTAGAGAATAGAATTATTCTGTATCAGGGACTTCCAAAGGGCGACAAAATGGAGCTGATTATTCAAAAGGCAGTAGAACTTGGTGTGGCTGAGGTTACTCCTGTTGCAATGAAAAATTGTGTGATGAAGCTCGATGAGAAAAAAGTTGACAAAAAGATTGCAAGATGGCAGGCTATTGCAGAAAGTGCGGCAAAACAGTCTAAGCGTACTGTTATTCCAAAGATTAATAAGCCACTTTCATATAAGCTTGCAATAGAAGATGCAAAGCAGCTTGATACCGTGCTGGTGCCATATGAAAATGAGCGTGGTATGGAAGCTACAAGACAGATTATGTGGGATTTGAAAGAGGTCCAGTCTATAGGTATATTTGTGGGACCAGAAGGTGGATTTGCTCAATCTGAGATAGAACTGGCTGATTCTTGTGGTATGCACAGGATTTCGCTAGGAAGAAGAATATTAAGAACAGAAACAGCTGGACTTGCAACACTTGCGATGCTTGTTTTCAGTTTAGACTCATAAGATGTATTCAAAAAGGTGGAAGAGAAATGGAAGCGTATTTAGACAATTCAGCAACAACCAGATGCAGTAAGGCTGCAGCTGATTTAATGATGGAATTATTAACACAGGAATTTGGTAATCCATCATCACTTCATATGAAAGGTATTGATGCTGAAAAATATCTTACAGAGGCAAAAAAGAAGATTGCAAAGACTCTAAAAGTGCAGGATAAAGAGATTGTATTTACTTCTGGTGGAACAGAGTCCAATAACATGGCACTTATCGGAGCGGCAATGGCAAATAAGCGTGCAGGGAAGCATATTATTACCACTTCAGTTGAGCATGCGTCTGTGTCATCACCTATTAGTTTTTTAGAGGAAAATGGCTTTGAAGTTACTTATCTTTCTGTAGGTTCTGATGGGAGAATTTCACTTGATGAGTTAAAGGAGTCCCTTAGAGATGACACTATTTTGGTATCTATCATGCATGTAAATAACGAAATTGGTGCAGTTATGCCTGTTGAAGAGGCTGGTGCCATTATAAAGGAAAAGAATCCTTCTATTATTTATCATGTTGATGCAATTCAGTCATATGGAAAGATGATTATCAGACCTAAAAATATTAAATGTGATTTGTTATCTGTTAGTGGACATAAGATTCATGGTCCTAAGGGAAGTGGATTTTTATATATAAAGGACAAAACAAAAATAAAACCAATATTATACGGTGGTGGACAGCAGAAGGGAATGCGTTCCGGTACAGAAAATGTTCCGGCATATGCAGGGCTTGGTGTTGCGGCTGAGGAGATATACACAGATTTTGAGAACAAGGTAAATCATTTGTATGAACTTCGTGATTATTTTATTGAAAATGTCACAAAAATACCTGAGGTTTATGTTAATGGTGATATTTCCCACAACAATGCACCACACATTGTAAGTGTAAGCATTGCAGGGGTAAGAGCTGAAGTTATTTTGCATACTCTTGAAGATAGACAGATTTATGTGTCATCAGGAAGTGCCTGTTCATCAAATAAGCCGTCTGTCAGTTCCACATTAAAGAGTATAGGTGTAAAGCCAGAGCTGTTAGATTCCACTGTTAGATTTAGTTTTTGTGTTGACACAACAAAGGAAGAGCTTGATTATGCCCTTTTGGTGATGGGTGAAGTGATTCCCAAATTACAGAAATATACACGTAGATAAGGAGAGACTATGTATAAAACATTTTTGATTAAATATGCTGAGATTGCAATAAAAGGAAAGAACAGATATGTTTTTGAAGATGCGCTTGTGAAAAATATAAAGTATCAGCTAAAAAATGTAGATGGTAATTTTGAAGTGAGAAAAGAGACTGGAAGAGTCTATGTGGAGACTGATGGAGAGTATGATTATGATGAAGCTGTATCTACACTTCAGAGAGTATTTGGTATTGTAGGAATCTGTCCTGTTGAATTGTCAGAGGATGAAGGTTTTGATAAGCTTGTGGAGGATGTAATCAATCACATCAATAATGTCTACAAAGACAAGAATTTTACTTTCAAGGTTAATGCCAGAAGAGCAAGAAAAAATTATCCAATGACATCCATGGAGATAAATGCAGCTGTAGGTGAGCGTGTTCTTGAGGCTTTTCCGGAGACAAAAGTAGATGTTCATAATCCACAGGTGATTATAAATATTGAGATTCGAAATGCTATAAATATTTACTCGGAGGAACTTCCAGGACCTGGAGGTATGCCACTTGGTACGGCTGGTAAAGCAATGCTTCTTCTTTCAGGTGGAATCGATAGCCCTGTTGCAGGATATATGATTGCAAAAAGAGGAGTAATACTTGAAGCTACTTATTTCCATGCTCCACCATATACAAGTGAGAGAGCAAAACAGAAGGTTGTTGATTTAGCAAAGAAGGTTGCAAGATATTCAGGTAAAATAAAACTTAATATAGTTAATTTTACAGATATCCAGCTTGAAATTTATGAGAAATGTCCTCATGACGAGCTTACAATTATCATGAGAAGATATATGATGAAAATAGCAGAACATTTTGCAAATGAAGGAAAATGTCTTGGTCTTATCACAGGAGAGAGTATAGGTCAGGTTGCAAGTCAGACAATGCAATCACTTGCTGCTACAAATGAAGTTTGTAATATGCCTGTTTATCGTCCTCTAATTGCAATGGATAAAAATGATATTATTGAGATTTCTAACAAAATTGACACATATGAAACTTCGATTTTACCATTTGAGGATTGTTGTACAATTTTTGTGGCAAAACATCCTGTTACAAAGCCAAATATTAATAGAATTAAGAAGTCTGAAGAAAAATTAAAGGATACAATTGATGAACTTGTAAAGACGGCTATTGAGACAACAGAGGTTATCATGGTTGATGCCGAGTGATTTTTTGGCAAAGAAATAATACTGGTGTGATGAGTTTTAAACACAAAAAAAGAAGACCTGATTAATCGGGTCTTCTACTCAAGTGTTGACTATTCGATAATGTATGGTTTTAATACTTCCATAATCTCATCAACGCCAGTTTCAGTGTGGATAGCTAATTCAATTGGTTTAGATAAATCTAAACTGAAGATTCCCATGATTGATTTTGCATCAATTACATATCTTCCAGATATTAAATCAAAATCAAAATCAAACTGTGAAATCGCATTTACAAATGATTTAACTTTTCCAATAGAGTTTAATGATATCTGTACTGTTTTCATGTGAAAACCTCCTTGATTTCTGTCCTAAGTAGATAGTAATATTTTTTGTAAAAAATGTCAATTATATTGGAAGCTTATAGGTGAAAGAAATGAAAAAAATTAAAAAAGCTGCTCTTCATAATTTGGGCTGTAAGGTAAATGCATATGAAACGGAAGCGATGCAGCAAATGCTTGAAGAGGCAGGATATGAGATAGTACAATTTAATGAGGTTGCAGATGTTTATGTGGTAAATACCTGTTCTGTTACTAATATGGCAGATAGAAAATCAAGACAAATGCTTCATAAGGCCAAGAAAAAGAATCCGGATTCAATTGTTGTGGCCACAGGCTGTTATGTACAGACCAGTGAACAGGAAGCCCTAGAGGATTTGTCTATAGATTTAATCATTGGAAATGACAGAAAACATGAGCTTGTTTCTTTAATAGAACAAATGCAGAAGGATTCTGTGGATGATATAAATGATGGAGTTCATGAATTTGAGGAGTTATTTGTTTCAAAGACAGCAGAACACACAAGGGCATTTATTAAGGTTCAGGATGGATGTAATCAATTTTGCAGTTACTGTATTATTCCATATGCAAGAGGAAGAGTAAGGAGCAGAAAATTAGAAAATGTTGTAGAGGAAGTAAAACGCCTTGCATCAAATGGCTTTAAAGAAATTGTGCTTACAGGAATTCATCTTAGTTCGTATGGAGTGGATTGTGATGACAATTTGTTAAATCTTATTAAAAAAGTTCATGAAATTGATGGAATAGAGAGAATAAGACTAGGCTCTCTTGAACCAAGACTGATTACTGAAGAGTTTGTAAAAGAAATCTCGGGTCTTAAAAAGGTATGTCCGCATTTTCATTTGTCACTTCAAAGCGGATGCGATGAAACGCTAAAGAGAATGAATAGAAAGTATACAACAGAAGAATATGCCAAAGGATGTGAGATTCTTAGAAAATATTATGAGCATCCTGCAATTACTACTGATGTAATAGTAGGATTTCCTGGAGAGACGGACCAAGAGTTTGAAACAACAGCGCAGTATCTTAGAGATATTCATTTTTATGAAATGCATATTTTTAAATATTCGAAAAGAAAAGGTACAAGAGCTGCAGTAATGGATAATCAGATTCCTGAGCAGGAAAAAGCAAAGAGAAGTGCAAGACTTATCGAATTATCAGACGAGATGTCAAAGGAATTTAGAGATTATTATATTGGCAAGAAAAAAGAGGTGCTTTTCGAGGAACAAATCAATATCGACGGGGAAGAGTATTTTGTAGGTCATACAAAAGAATATGTAAAAATGGCAGTGAAATCAGAAAATAATATTGAAAATACTCTGATTAGCGGTATTGTGAAAAAGAGACTAAAAGATGAAATATATCTGATTGAAAGATAATTTCTTAGAGGTTGTTTTTTTGCTATATTTCGTTTACAATGTAGTAACAAGACCTTATTTGAAGACAAAAGCAAGGGTGAGAACGAATGGAAAACAATATTAATAACACACAATTTTTTACAGTTCAAAAAGAACCAGAATTACAGGTAAAGGATGTATTAAAAATAGTATATAATGCATTGGGCGAGAAAGGATACAATCCGGTAAATCAGCTTGTTGGTTATATTATGTCTGGTGATCCGACATATATTACAAGTCATAATAATGCCAGAAGTCTGATTATGAAAGTAGAAAGAGATGAGATTGTAGAGGAAGTTCTTAAGACATATATTAAGAATAATTCCTGGGATTAATTATGCGAATATTAGGATTGGATTTTGGATCAAAAACCGTGGGCGTTGCAGTAAGTGATGAATTACTAATTACGGCTCAGGGTGTTGAAATTGTGCGCAGAAAATCATCTGGCAAATTGCGTCAGACTTTAGCGAGAATAGAAGAACTAATAGCTGAATACGGAGTAGAAAAAATTGTTCTTGGTTATCCTAAGAATATGAATAATACAGAAGGTGAACGCTGTGAAAAGACAAAGGAATTCAAGGAAATGCTTGAAAGACGTACGGGTCTTGAAGTAGTTCTTTGGGATGAGCGTCTTACTACAGTAGCAGCGGTTCTTTCAATGATGGAGATGGGAATCCGACGAGAGAATAGAAAAGAGTATGTTGATGAAATTGCGGCTATTTTTATTTTGCAGGGATATCTTGATTTTCTTTCAAACAGTAAATGATAAGTGAGAGTGGAATATGGAAAAAGTAATTTTTGTTGATCCAGAGACAAATGAAGAAGTGGAGTTTGCGGTAGAGGAAGAGACTCAGCTTAACGGGATAAAATATCTTTTGGTTTCTGACGGACAGGAGAGCGGAGACTGTGAAGCATATATATTAAAAGAAATTAATACAAAAGATGATGAAGTACTTTATCAGATGGTAGAAGATGATGTGGAATTTTCAGCAATTGCTAAAGTATTTTCTGAACTTGCGGACGAAGACACGTCAGTAGAATATTAATACGTGTAGCGGAAATTGATACGGAGGTAATTTTTTTGAAAAAGAAAGAAAAACAGAATAGTAAGCTTAAGATCATTCCATTGGGAGGTTTAGAGCAAATTGGTATGAATATTACTGCCTTCGAGTATGAGGACAGTATTATTGTTGTGGATTGTGGTTTGTCATTTCCAGAGGACGACATGCTTGGAATTGATTTAGTAATACCTGATGTGACATATCTTAAGGATAACATTGATAGGGTTAAGGGATTTTTTATTACTCATGGCCATGAAGATCATATTGGTTCAATTCCTTATGTCTTAAAAGATATCAATGTGCCAATTTATGCCACAAAGCTTACAATTGGAATTATTGATCATAAGCTTGAGGAACATGGTATGTTAAAGACTGTAAAACGTAAGGTTGTTAAATATGGTCAGCATATTAATCTTGGATGTTTTAGAGTAGAATTTATCAGAACAAATCATAGTATTCAGGATGCTGCGGCACTTGCGATATATTCTCCTGCCGGAATTGTCGTTCATACTGGAGATTTTAAAGTAGACTATACACCAGTATTTGGTGATGCAATTGATTTAGCTAGATTTGGTGAAATTGGAAAAAAGGGAGTATTAGCGCTTCTTTGTGATAGTACCAATGCAGAAAGACCAGGATTTACACAGTCTGAAAAGTCTGTTGGAAAAACACTTGACAATATCTTTGAGGATCATAAGAAGAGTAGAATTATTATTGCGACATTTGCATCAAATGTCGACCGTGTTCAGCAGATAATTAATTCAGCAGAAAAATACGGAAGAAAAGTTGCTATTGAAGGTCGAAGCATGGTGAATATTATTTCTATTGCTTCTGAACTTGGATATCTTACTTTACCAGATAATATTCTGATAGATGTGGACTTGTTAAAGAGTTATCCAGATGAACAGACTGTTATTATTACAACAGGAAGTCAGGGTGAGTCAATGGCTGCTCTTTCACGTATGGCAAACGGCATGCACAGAAAAATTTCTATTAAGCCAAATGACACTATTGTATTTAGTTCAAATCCTATTCCTGGAAATGAAAAATCTGTAACAGGAATTATTAATGAACTGATGATGAAGGGCGCAGATGTAATTTTTCAGGATGTTCATGTATCAGGTCATGCATGTCAGGAAGATATTAAGTTGATTTATTCACTTGTAAATCCTAAGTATGCTATTCCTGTTCATGGTGAATACAAGCATCTTGTTGCACAGGCAAAAATTGCAGAGCAACTAGGTTACGACAATGACCATATTAAGATTTTATCTTCAGGAGATGTACTAGAACTTGATGAAGATAGTGCAAAAGTGACAGGAAAAGTACAGGTTGGAAATGTCATGGTTGATGGTCTTGGAGTTGGTGACGTAGGAAATATTGTAATACGTGACAGACAAAGACTTGCTGAGGATGGAATAATCATTGTCGTTGTGACTCTGGAAAATGGAACAGGTCAGGTTCTTGCAGGACCAGATATTGTATCAAGAGGATTTGTATATGTTCGAAATTCTGAAAGTCTTATGGATGAAGCGAAAAATATTCTTGATGATACCATGGATAAGATGATGATGAATAATGTTACTGATTGGGGAAAAATCAAGACAGAGATAAAAGATGCTCTTGGCGATTTCGTATGGAAAGAGACAAAACGTCGTCCTATGATTATGCCAATTATTATGGAAGTGTAGGGAAATACAATGGATTTTAATAAAGCTTTATTTGCATTTATAAAGGTTGCTTTTTCTATCATGATTGCTCTTATTGTGATATACGCAGCTGTAAAAATTTGTAGTGTAGGATATGATTTTGGATATCGTGTTTTTACCGAACCAGCGATTTCTGAGGGACCAGGCGAGGATATTATGGTTGAGGTGACAGATGATATGTCTGCATCAGATATTGGACATATGCTTGAGACAAAAGGACTTGTGAAAGATGGCAACCTTTTCTTTATACAGCTAAAGCTTTCAGCATATTCAAAAAAAATCAAGTCAGGTGTATATACATTAAATACATCAATGACTTCAAAGGATATGATGGTTGAAATGTCTAAATCCAAAGATAAGGATAAAAATAACGCTGGATCAGAGTCTGATGAAAATACAGAGTCAGTTAACCAGACAGAGGTGCAAACAGAATAATGATAGTAGATGAGAGACTGGTGACGTATATTAATTCTCTTGACAGAGGTAATACAACAGTTCTTGATGAAATAGAAAGAGAAGCTTTGGATTCCTATGTTCCGATTATACGTAAAGAAATGCAAAGTTTCCTTAAGCTATTACTTGCATTAAAAAAACCAATGCGTATTCTCGAAGTGGGAACAGCGGTTGGTTTTTCTGCGATTTTAATGGCTGAATATGGACCGAAGGACTGTCAGATTGTCACTATAGAAAATTATGATAAAAGAATACCTATTGCAAAGGCCAATTTCGCGCGTGCAGATAAAGAATCTCAGATTACACTGATTGAAGGTGATGCAACGGAGGTTTTACCTACGCTTTTAGAACCTTTTGATATGATCTTTATGGATGCTGCAAAAGGTCAGTATATAAATTTTATGCCAGAAGTACTTAGACTGCTTAAGACAGATGGAGTCCTGGTGTCCGATAACGTACTTCAGGATGGCGATATCATTGAATCACACTATGTAGTTGAGCGTAGAAACCGTACTATTTACAAGAGAATGAGAGAGTATCTGTATGAGCTTACTCATAGTGATGAGCTTGTGACGGCGGTTCTTCCAGTAGGTGATGGAATTACTGTTTCCACTAAAGTTGAAAAATAGAAAGTATCCTGAAAGGAGTTTTATAGATGAGAGATATCGAATTGCTTTGTCCTGCAAGCAGTTTAGAGGTTTTAAAGATTGCTGTAATATATGGAGCTGATGCAGTCTATATCGGAGGTGAAGCCTTCGGTCTTAGAGCAAAGGCCAAAAACTTTACAAAAGAAGAGATGGCTGAAGGAATAGCTTTTGCGCATCAGCATGGAGTAAAGGTATATGTTACAGCTAATATCCTTGCACATAATTATGATCTTGATGGTGTAAGAGAGTATTTTAAAGAGTTAAATGACATGAAACCTGACAGACCGGATGCACTCATTATTGCTGATCCAGCTGTATTTATGATTGCTAAAGAGGTTTGTCCGGATATAGAAAGACATGTTTCGACTCAGGCAAATAACACCAACTATGGAACATATAAGTTCTGGTGGGATTTAGGTGCATCGAGGGTTGTTACAGCAAGAGAACTTTCTTTAAACGAAATTAAACAAATCAGAGAAAATATCGACGATAAAATGGAAATAGAGACATTTATTCACGGAGCTATGTGCATTTCATATTCCGGAAGATGTCTGCTCTCAAATTATTTTACAGGAAGGGATGCCAATAAGGGGGCATGTACTCATCCTTGCAGATGGAAATATTCTGTAGTTGAGGAAAAACGTCCGGGAGAGTATCTGCCTGTATATGAGAATGAGAGAGGAACATATATATTTAATTCAAAAGATTTGTGTATGATTGAGCATATTCCTGATTTAATTGATGCTGGCATTGACAGTTATAAAATTGAAGGAAGAATGAAGACTGCTCTTTATGTAGCTACTGTTGCAAGAACGTATAGAAAGGCAATTGATGATTATCTGGAGTCGCCTGAAAAATACCAGGAGAACATGCCATGGTATCTTGAACAGATTAAAAGTTGCACATACAGGCAGTTTACAACAGGATTTTTCTACGGAAAACCATCTGATGAGACTCAGATTTATGATAATAATACTTATGAAAAAGGTTATACATATCTTGGTATTGTTGGACCAAAGAATGAAAATGGTATGTATAGAATGGAGCAGAGGAACAAATTCTCTGTTGGTGAAGAAATCGAAATCATGAAGCCAAATGGTGATAACGTGACAGTTACGGTAAAGGCTTTATGTGATGAGGATGGGGCAGCTATGGAGTCTTGCCCACATCCACAACAGGTTTTTTATGTCGACTTGGGTGTTGAATTAGATGAGTTTGATATATTAAGACGACAGGAAAATGAAGCAATTGCGCTTGACTAATAATCTTATATTGGTAAATTAAGATTAAAAGCCTCTAGCCAGTCGTTGATGCTTAGGTAGTAGGCTAATAGCTGCGGCCCCGCCATCAACTGACCAAACCATGGCTGACTTAGGTTTTTATCATTTTCCATAAAATCCAATATTTTATTTTTATCAACAAGATATAATAGCGGAGATGAAGGAGTATTTAATATATCCTTCATCTTTGTTTTTAATAGAGCTGTGTATCCAGGGTGATAAGTTTTTGGATACGGGCTCTTTTTTCTGGTTGAAATTTCGTTTGGAAGGATTGATTTAGTAATATCTCTCAGCAGGTGCTTTTCAGTATCGTTGTTATATTTATATTTCCATGGTACATTAAACAGGTATTCTGCCAGCTTATAGTCCGCAAATGGAACACGGGCAGTTGTGTTTGTTGTTATGGCAACTTTTCCCATTCTTTCTAAGAGAGTTGGCATGAACCATTTTTGGGTCATATAAGATATTTCGAGTCGTCTTTTTTCTTCCTTTGCTAGTTCTGATGGCAAGTCGATTCTTGATAGTGCGGTTTGATACGTGTCATGGAAAAAATCTTTTAGATTAAGGGACTTAATTATTTCTTCTGATAGAAAATGGAAGCGGTATTCATAATTATATGACCATGGAAAACCATTCTGCTTCATCAGATTACTACGGTAGAACCATGGATATCCGCCAAATAGTTCATCAGAACATTCTCCTGTAAATATGATATTATATCCCATTTCTTTAATTTTTCTGCAGAAAAATAAAAGAGAAGCATCTATATCTGTCATTCCTGGATAACATCGCATGGACATGGCATCGAACAAGGTATTGTAAAGTTCATTTTCATCGCAGGTCAGAATAGTGTGTTCTCCAGGATAACGTGTTTTAAATATGTCTACAAAAGAGTGATCCTGATTTGGCTGAAAGTCATTTGGAGTGAAATATTTACTGTTGTCCTTAAATTCAAATGAGAAAGTTGGAATATTAACATTGTTTGTGTTTAATGCTGCAGTTACAACTGATGAATCTAGTCCGCCAGATAAGAGAGAACATGCATTTTCGCAATTTTTACTTTGATTTTTGATAGAAGTCATAAGAAGGTCATATACATTATTTTTTACTTCTTCAAGACTTTCGTTGTTCTCTTTATAAGATAAATCCCAGTATGTTTCATCACATGTTCCATACTCTGAAATTATAATATAATGTCCAGCCATAACTTCGTGTATATTTTCATATATTCCACATCCGGGAATTCTGGCTGGTCCTACTGCTAGTATGTGAGAAAGACTGTCCTTAGATATTGATGTGTTTATCATTGGATTATTAACTAATTCTAGCAATTCTGTTGAAAAAAAAGCCTTATTTTTCTGGAATGAATAAAACAAATTGCATACACCGAGCCTGTCTCTGAAAAGATATAGACGCTTAGTTCCGTCATCCCATATTGCTATGGAAAAGTTTCCGTTTATCTTATGTATAAAACTGGTTCCGTATTTTAAAAATAGGTCCAGTAATTTCTCAGGGACATTCTGTGTATCTGAAGTGTTTTCAATATCAAATATTTCTCCTGAAAATAGAAGGGAATAGTTTATTCCATTTCTCTTTGCTTGATATTGTTTGTCAGAGGTATGAAAGGTTGAAGTGAAAAAATTACAAAATCCTGAAATACTACTCATTTTTTTACCTAAAAATTTAATCATAGTAGTATATTCAGGATTTTGATAATGTTGATACTTATTTATAAAAATCGATTATTTTGTCAATCTTACTTGTCATATTTGAAAATAGTGCGTCAACCAAAGTGATAGCAGCCATGGATTCCACAACGACAACAGCCCTTGGAACAATTATCGGATCGTGTCTGCCGTGGATAGAAATCTCAATATCCTCACCAGATTTATTGACGGTATGCTGTGTGGCTGCAATAGATGGAGTAGGTTTTATTGCGGCTCTAAAGATAAGAGGTGATCCATCTGTCATTCCACCGAGAGTACCACCTGAATGGTTTGTTTCTTTTGATACTTTGCCATCTTTAATGGTAAAAGCATCATTGTTTGTAAGACCCGTTGAAGTAGCAGCACAAAAACCATCACCAATCTCAAAACCTTTGACTGCTCCAATTGACATAATTGCTTTTGCAAGGTTAGCATCTATTTTTTCAAAAACAGGATCGCCAAGTCCTACAGGAAGACCTGTTATAACACATTCGCATATACCACCGGAAGAATTAAGTTTTTTCATACAATCTGAAAGATATTCAGAAGCTTTTGATGCTGCATCTGCATCAGGCATATAAAGAGTGTTATTCTCTATTTCTTTTTCGTCGAATTTACTCATATCAACTGAAACCGGTCCGATTGATTTAGTGTATGTAAGAATTTTTACACCAATTTGTTCAAGAATCTTTGAAGCTATTGCACCAGCAGCAACTCGTCCAATTGTCTCTCGTCCCGAAGAACGTCCGCCACCACGGTAATCTCTAAAACCGTATTTTTCATCAAAACAAAAATCGGCATGTCCAGGTCTGTAATAGGAAGCAATATCGCTATAATCCTTTGAATTTTGATTTTTGTTCCACACAACCATTGAAATTGGTGTTCCTGTAGTTTTCCCTTCAAAAACACCTGAGAGTATCTCAACAGCATCATCTTCTTTTCGTGGAGTGGTAAATTTAGACTGTCCAGGTTTTCTTCTGTTTAGAAAAATCTGAATATCATTTTCGTTTAGTTCAATTCCGGCTGGAACCCCGTCTACTACAACTCCTAGACCTTTGCCATGGGATTCTCCCCAGGTAGTGATTTTAAATATATTTCCAAATGATGATCCTGCCATTCGTAAATTCTCCTTAAGTTTTTATTAACTCACATTATAAGTAAACACAAGTTGAATCGTCAAGGTTGATATGATATATTTTTTTATATGAAAAAAAGTAATAAAAGATAAAATATGAAACGATAAGGGGATTTTTTATGGAATTTAACGGAGTATTTCATCAGGCGTATGACAATTATTGTTATCCATTAAATGAGGAAGAACTGGTAATAAATATTAAGACAGGATATGACGTAAAACGTGTATATATATATTCAGGAGATCCTTTTGATGCTGGTATTCTCGGAGGTGGAGAACACTGGGATGGACAAAAGGAAGAGATATATTTTAAAAAGAGACTTAAAGGCCAATTATGGTGGACTACAACTGTAAAGCCAGAGTATAAGAGACTAAAATACTATTTTGAACTTGAGACTGAAAATGAAAGATGGTTCTATTTTGAGGACGGATTTGTTAGTGCCCAGCAAATGGAATTAGAGGGACGAAGCAGACAGTGTTTTACATTTCCATGGATGAATTCATGTGATATTCCTGTAACTCCAAAGTGGGTAAATGATACAGTTTGGTATCAGATTTTTCCAGACAGATTTTGTAATGGTGATCATTCAATAGATCCTGATTATGTTGTTGAGTGGAGAAGTAGCAAAGAAAGTGTTCAAAACCAGGAGTGTTTTGGCGGAGATATTGCAGGTATAAGAAGTAAGCTTGATTATCTAAAGGATTTGGGAATAACCGGTATCTATCTGACTCCAATTAATGAATCTCCTTCTAATCATAAGTATGATACGACGGATTATTCGAAGATTGATCCTAGATTTGGAGATGAACAGACTTTTATTAGTCTTGTGAATGAAGCTCATGACAGGGGCATTAGGGTAATGCTCGATGGTGTATTTAATCACTGTGGATATTATTTTAAACCATGGCAGGATGTTTTGGAAAAAGGTCCAAAATCAGAGTATTATGACTGGTTTATGATAAATGAATGGCCACTTGATAAAAATGGTCAGGCAGCTAGGAAAAAACAGCTCTATACATTTGCTTTTTTTGACTCAATGCCAAAGCTTAATACAAATAATCCAAAAGTTCGAGAGTATTTTGTAGAGATTTGTGCGGACTGGGTAAAAAAATACAATATTGATGGTATCAGACTTGATGTTGCAAACGAGGTTTCACACAGATTCTGTAAAGAATTACGTGCCAGAATAAAGGACATTAATCCTGATGTTTACATTCTTGGTGAGATATGGCATAATGCACTTCCATGGCTTCGTGGAGATGAGTTTGATGCTGTTATGAATTATCCGCTTGGACAGAGTATTAAGGATTTTTGGATTGATAAGAGCCTTACAAACGAAGATTTTGAGTATACAGTTAACCGTTGCTATACAATGTATATGCAACAGACTAATGATGCTCTTTTTAATCTTTTAGATTCCCATGATACAAAGAGACTTAGAAGTGATGTAAAGAGTCTTGACGAGTATTTTGCACAGCTTGCAGTGCTTTTTGCTATGCCTGGAAGTCCATGTATTTATTATGGAACAGAGGTGGCAATGGAAGGTGGTCATGATCCTGACTGCAGAAGATGTATGCCATGGGATGATATTGAAGCAGGAAAGTATACTGATCGAATAAAGATTATTTCATCTCTTATTCATATGCGATATAAGGAACCGCTTTTAAAAAGTAGAAATTTCCATTTCCCAAATGATGTGAGTGATAATCCTCGTGTTATTCAGTTTAGAAAAGTAGACTGGATGGATAAATATGTGGAAGTGATTATAAATTGTTCTGATGAGGATATTGAAGTTCCAATGAAGGGTGAAACCTTATTCGAGAGGCATTATATTGATACTGCTTTACTTCAAAATGGAATATTAATTAGAAAAGTAACAGAGTAAAATTGGAATAGGGAAAATAAAATGGCTAAATACGAGTTATTAAAACAGGATGGAAATGCAAAGAGAGCGGTTTTCCATACTGTTCACGGAGATATTCAGACACCGGTATTTATGAATGTAGGTACTGTTGCAGCAATTAAAGGTGCTGTATCGACAGATGATTTAAAGGACATAAAATGTCAGGTTCAGTTGTCTAATACCTATCATCTGCATGTTCGTACTGGTGATAAGTTAATAAAGGAATTAGGAGGCCTGCATAAATTTATGGTGTGGGACAGACCTATTCTTACTGATTCAGGTGGATTTCAGGTGTTTTCACTTGCAGGTCTTAGAAAAATCAAAGAAGAGGGTGTGTATTTTAATTCTCATATTGATGGTGCTAAGATTTTTATGGGACCGGAAGAGAGTATGCAGATTCAGTCCAACCTAGGGTCAACTATTGCAATGGCTTTTGATGAATGTCCTTCAAGTGTTGC
Source organism: Agathobacter sp. (assembly GCA_045123895.1). Classification (GTDB taxonomy): domain Bacteria; phylum Bacillota; class Clostridia; order Lachnospirales; family Lachnospiraceae; genus Roseburia. The sequence continues at coordinate 141,940 of JBGVKW010000011.1, read as the reverse complement.
CGATAGAAAATATGTTGAGAATTCTGTAAACAGAACCACCAGATGGCTTGAAAGATGTAAAGTAGAAATGGCCAGGTTAAACAGCCTCCCTGATACTGTAAATAAGGAACAGCTTTTATTTGGAATTAATCAGGGTGCTATATTTGATGATATCAGAATAGACCATGCAAAAAGAATTTCAGAAATGGATTTGGATGGTTATGCTATTGGCGGGCTTGCAGTAGGTGAGTCTCACGAAGAAATGTATCATATAATAGAACAGACAGTTCCATATTTGCCAAAGGAAAAACCAACTTATCTGATGGGAGTAGGAACTCCTGCCAATATATTAGAGGCGGTAGAACGTGGTGTAGATTTCTTTGACTGTGTGTATCCGAGTAGAAATGGACGTCATGGACACGTATATACCAATCAGGGAAAACTTAATCTTTTTAATAAGAAATACGAGAAGGATATGAGACCAATTGAAGAAGGGTGTCAGTGCCCTGCATGCAGAACATATTCGCGTGCTTACATAAGACATCTGCTTAAAGCAAAAGAGATGCTTGGAATGAGACTTTGCGTTCTCCATAACCTGTATTTTTACAATAATATGATGGAGGAAATTAGAGATGCTCTAGATGAAGGCAGATTTGCTTCATACAAAGAAGAAAAACTGTATGGTATGAGTCAAAATCTTAAAAAATAGTAAAAATAGTTAAAAACAGTAAAAATAACTTGCTCAAAGTGAGCTGATTGTGTAAAATAGCAATAGTATTTTTAGAAATAGTTTTATAGGAGGATAACCTGATGAGTTTAATTTTAGCATCAGCTGGTGATTCTATGGGTGGAATGATCGGTATGGTTGTTTGGATTGTAGTTTTATTTGCTGTAATGTATTTCCTTATGATTCGTCCTCAGAAGAAAGAGCAGAAGCAGAAGGAACTTATGTTGAGTGAAATAGCTACAGGAGATACAATTCTCACAACTAGCGGATTCTACGGAACAATCATTGATATTCAGGATGACACAGTAATCGTAGAGTTTGGAAACAACAAAAACTGTCGTATTCCAATGCAGAAAGCTGCTATCGTAGATGTAGAGAAAGCTGAGGATTCAGTAGAATAATTTAAGACCACTATCTCTTTGATAGTGGTTTTTTTGCAATTAATTTTTGTATAAATATGAGTTATATTATTTATGAAAAACTATAATATTATGTAATATTGAAATAATAATATGGTTGCATTAATATATTAAATAGTATTTTACGAAAAGAGGTAATGAAAAAATGGAATATAAAGTTGGTGTAATTTCAGGAGATGGAATAGGTCCTGAGGTTGTGACAGAGGCAAAAAAGGTTTTAGATACAATTGGAAATAAGTTTGGCCATGTTTTCAATTACACAGAGATTCTTATGGGAGGATGCTCTATTGATGCTACAGGTTCCCCACTTACTGATGAGGCTATCGAAACTGCAAAAAATAGTGATGCAGTCCTTATGGGATCTATCGGTGGAAACACTGCTACTTCACCTTGGTATAAATTACCACCAGAGCTTAGACCAGAAGCCGGACTTTTAAAGCTTAGAAAGTCTTTGAATTTGTTTGCAAACTTAAGACCTGCGTATTTATATGAAGAACTTGCTGCAGCTTGTCCGCTTAGAGAGGATATCATAGGTGATGGATTCGATATGATGATTATGCGTGAACTTACAGGTGGTCTTTATTTTGGAGAAAGAGAGACAAAAGAAGTTGATGGTGTAATGACTGCAACAGATACTCTTTCTTATAACGAAGAGGAAATTAGAAGAATTGCAAAAAGAGGTTTTGATATTGCAATGAAGAGAAGAAAGAAAGTTACATCTGTTGACAAGGCAAACGTTCTTGACTCTTCAAGATTATGGAGAAAAGTCGTTGAGGAAGTTGCAAAAGATTACCCAGAGGTTACATATGAGCATATGCTTGTTGATAATTGTGCTATGCAGCTTGTGAAGGATCCAAAACAGTTTGATGTTATCCTTACAGAGAATATGTTTGGTGATATCTTATCAGATGAAGCCAGCATGGTTACTGGATCGATTGGAATGCTTTCATCAGCAAGCTTGAATGACACAAAATTTGGACTTTATGAGCCAAGTGGCGGATCTGCTCCTGATATTGCCGGCAAGGGAATTGCTAATCCTATTGCAACTATTTTATCTGCAGCAATGATGCTTAGATATTCTTTTGATTTAGATAAAGAAGCAGATGCAGTGGAAGCTGCGGTAAAACAGGTATTAAAGGATGGATACAGAACAATAGATATTATGCCTCAGGCTGGGGAGAGTACTGAAGGAATTAAGCAGGTTGGAACAAAAGAGATGGGAGATCTTATCTCAGAGAGAATATAAGGAGAATCAATATGAAGAGTGATAACGCAAGAGCTGGAATGCAACAGGCTCCAGCAAGAAGTTTATTTAATGCATTAGGATTTACATCAGAAGAAATGAAAAAACCAATGGTCGGAATTGTAAGTTCATATAATGAAATCGTTCCAGGTCATATGAATATTGATAAAATTGTAGAGGCTGTAAAGCTTGGAGTTGCTGAGGCTGGTGGTGTACCAGTTGTATTCCCTGCAATTGCAGTTTGTGATGGTATTGCAATGGGACACATTGGAATGAAATATTCCCTTGTTACAAGAGATTTGATTGCAGATTCAACAGAGTGTATGGCAACTGCTCACCAGTTTGATGCACTCGTTATGGTTCCAAACTGTGACAAGAATGTTCCTGGACTTCTTATGGCTGCAGCAAGACTTGATCTTCCAACAGTATTTGTATCAGGAGGTCCAATGCTTGCAGGTAGAGTAAAGGGAGAGAAGAGAAGTCTTTCATCAATGTTTGAAGCAGTAGGTTCATATGCTGCAGGAACAATGACAGAGGATGATGTTGAGGAGTTCGTTGAGAAGGTTTGTCCTACATGTGGTTCATGTTCAGGAATGTATACAGCAAACTCTATGAACTGTTTAACAGAAGCATTAGGAATGGGACTTCGTGGAAATGGAACAATTCCAGCTGTTTACTCTGAAAGAATTCGTCTTGCAAAACATGCAGGTATGGCTGTAATGGATTTATGGAGAAAAGGAATTACAGCAAGACAGATTATGACAAAAGATGCAATTATGAATGCTCTTACAGTAGATATGGCTCTTGGATGTTCAACAAATTCAATGCTTCATCTTCCTGCTATTGCTCATGAGATTGGTTTTGATTTCGATATTAGTTTTGCTAACCCTATTAGTGAAAAGACTCCAAACCTTTGTCATCTTGCACCAGCAGGTCCTACATACATGGAAGATTTAAATGAAGCAGGTGGCGTTTATGCTGTAATGAAAGAACTTGCGGATATTGATCTTATTAATAAGGATTGTATGACTGTAACTGGAAAGACAATCGGAGAGAATATTGCAAATGCAGTAAATAGAAATCCAGAGGTTATCAGACCACTTGATAATCCATATTCAAAGACTGGTGGACTTGCAGTGCTTAAAGGAAATCTTGCACCAGACGGTTCAGTTGTAAAACGTTCTGCCGTTGTTGATGAAATGCTTGTTCATGAAGGACCTGCAAGAGTATTTGACAGTGAGGAAGATGCAATTGCTGCAATTAAAGGTGGTAAAATCGTTGCTGGTGATGTGGTTGTTATCAGATATGAAGGACCAAAGGGTGGTCCAGGAATGAGAGAGATGTTAAATCCTACATCTGCAATCGCAGGTATGGGTCTTGGAAGTACAGTTGCGCTTATTACTGATGGACGTTTCTCAGGTGCATCCCGCGGAGCTTCAATTGGCCATGTATCACCAGAGGCTGCTGTAGGAGGACCAATTGCATTAGTAGAAGAGGGAGATATCATTAAGATTGATATTCCAAATATGAAGCTTAATATTGATGTATCAGACGAGGAAATGGCAGCAAGAAAAACTAAGTGGCAGCCAAGAGAACCAAAAGTTACAACAGGATATCTTAAGAGATATGCTTCACTTGTTACTTCTGGAAACAGAGGAGCAATTCTTCAATTGCCAGGTGAACAGTAAAATATAATTAAGAGGAATGGAAAAATGCAATTAACAGGATCACAGGTTATTATAGAATGTTTGAAGGAACAGGGGGTAGATACCGTTTTTGGTTATCCGGGCGGAGCTATTTTAAATGTTTATGATGAACTTTATAAACATCCGGAAATCAAACACGTGCTCACATCTCATGAGCAGGGGGCAAGTCATGCTGCTGATGGTTATGCGAGAAGTACTGGAAAAGTTGGTGTTTGTATGGCCACTAGTGGACCTGGTGCGACAAATCTTGTGACAGGTATTTCAACAGCTTATATGGATTCGATTCCAATGGTTGCAATTACTTGTAATGTTGGAGTGTCTCTTCTTGGAAAAGATAGTTTTCAGGAGATAGATATTGCTGGAATTACTACTCCGGTTACAAAATACAGTTTTATTGTTAAGGATATAGAAAAACTCGCAGATACAATAAGAAGAGCTTTTGATATTGCAAGAAAAGGACGTCCGGGTCCGGTTCTTGTTGATATTCCAAAAGATGTTACTGCTAATCTTGTTGAATTTGAAAGTCAAAAGATTGAATTGCCAGAGCCGAAAGTTGACACAATAAAGGCTTCTGATATAGAAGAAGCAATTTCATTAATTAAGGCTTCAAAGAAACCATACATTTTTGTTGGTGGTGGAGCGGTTCTTGCGGGAGCGAGTGAAGAATTAAAAAAATTTGTAGACTTGGTAGATGCGCCGGTTTGTGATACACTAATGGGCAAGGGTGCATTTGACGGTACTGACAGTTCATATACTGGAATGCTGGGAATGCATGGAACAAAAACATCAAATCTTGGTGTATCAGAATGTGATTTGCTTATTGCAGTTGGAACACGTTTCTCAGACCGTGTGCTTGGAAATCCAAATAGTTTCGCAAGTCAGGCGAAGATTCTTCAGTTTGATGTGGATGCAGCCGAAATTAATAAAAATATTCAGGTTGATGCATGTGTGATTGGTGATGTCAATGAGATATTAAAGCTTGTTAATGCAAAATTGGAAAAGCAGAATCATAAATCATGGAAAGAGCATGTGCTTGCATATTCAAAAACTTTTCCACTTGCATATAATAAAGAAGGGCTGAGTGGACCTTTTGTCATTGAAAAGATTTATGAGATGGTTCAGGGAGATGCAATTATTTCAACTGAAGTAGGACAGCATCAGATGTGGGCTGCTCAGTATTTTAAATATAGTAAACCACGTACATTGCTTACATCAGGTGGACTTGGAACCATGGGGTATGGACTTGGAGCCGCAATTGGAGCTAAGACTGGTAATCCTGACAAAAAAGTAATTAATATTGCTGGTGATGGCTGTTTTAGAATGAATATGAATGAGATAGCAACAGCGTCTCGTGAGAAGTTACCAATTATTGAGGTGATAATTAATAATCATGTTCTTGGAATGGTACGTCAGTGGCAGACAATATTCTATGAAAAACATTATTCAGCTTCGGTCTTGGATGATGGCGTAGATTATGTTAAACTATCAGAGGCTATGGGAGCAACTGCAAGACGTGTTACAACACAGAAGGAGTTTGAGGAAGCATTTAATGAGGCTCTTACAAGTAAGACTCCGTTTGTAATTGACTGTATAATTGATTCAGATGATAAGGTATGGCCAATGGTTGCACCTGGAGCACCTATCAATGAAGCTTTTGATGAAGAAGATTTTAATGAAAAATAGGAGGAAATGAAAATGAGCAGAGTATACAATTTTTCTGCAGGACCAGCAGTTTTACCTGAGGAGGTATTGCAGGAAGCTGCTGCTGAAATGATGGATTATAAAGGAAGTGGTATGTCTGTAATGGAGATGAGTCACAGATCAAAATGGTTTGATGATATCATCAAAGAGGCTGAGGCAGACCTCAGAGATTTAATGAACATTCCAGATAATTACAAGGTTCTTTTCTTACAGGGTGGTGCTTCACAGTTTTTTGCAGAAGTTCCAATGAACCTTATGAAGAATAAAAAAGCTGGATACATTGTAACTGGACAGTGGGCAAAGAAGGCCTTCCAGGAGGCGAAAATCTATGGAGAAGCTGTGGAACTTGCTTCATCAGCAGATGATACATTCTCTTATATTCCAGATTGTTCAGATCTTCCAATTACTGATGATATGGACTATGTTTACATTTGTGAGAATAATACAATTTATGGAACAAAATATAAAAAACTTCCAAATACAAAAGGAAAATTATTAGTATCTGATGTTTCATCTTGCTTCTTATCAGAGCCAGTTGATGTTTCAAAATACGGTGTGATTTACGGTGGAGTTCAGAAAAACGTTGGACCAGCCGGTGTTGTAATTGCTATCATTCGTGAGGATTTAATTACAGATGATTGCCTCCCAGGAACACCAACAATGCTTAAATGGAAGACTCAGGCTGATAATGATTCTCTTTATAATACACCACCATGTTATGGAATCTACATCTGTGGTAAAGTTTTCAAATGGATTAAGAAAATGGGTGGACTTTCAGCAATGAAAGAGCACAATGAGGAGAAAGCTAAAATTCTTTATGATTATCTTGATTCAAGCAAGCTTTTCAAAGGAACAGTTAGACCAGAAGACAGATCACTTATGAATGTTCCATTTGTAACAGGTGATGCAGATTTAGATGCTAAATTTGTTAAAGAGGCAACTGCAGCTGGTTTTGTAAACTTAAAAGGACATCGTACAGTTGGTGGTATGAGAGCTTCTATCTACAATGCAATGCCAAAAGAGGGCGTAGAGAAGTTAGTTGAGTTTATGAAGAAATTTGAAGAGGAGAATGCATAAAATGTTTAATTATACATGTTTAAATCCAATCGCAGGAGTAGGTCTTGACCTTTTCTCTGATGATTATAATAAAGTTGATGATATTGCTAATGCAGATGCTGCATTAGTAAGAAGTGCAGCAATGCATGATATGGAGCTTGGAGATAAAGTATTAGCTGTTGCCAGAGCTGGTGCCGGAGTAAACAATATTCCACTTGATAAATATGCAGAGGATGGTGTAGTGGTATTCAATACACCAGGAGCAAATGCAAACGGAGTAAAAGAGTTAGTTTTCGCTGGAATGCTTTATGCATCACGTGATATCGTTGGTGGTATTGATTGGTGTCTTTCAAATCAGAACGATGAGAACATTGCAAAGACTGCTGAAAAGCAGAAAAAGAACTTTGCAGGAACAGAGATTTCTGGAAAGAAACTTGGTGTAATCGGTCTTGGAGCAATCGGTGTCTTGGTTGCTAATGCTGCTGTTCATATGGGAATGGAAGTATATGGATTTGATCCATATATTTCAGTAAATGCTGCATGGAACTTAAATAGACAGATTAAACATGTAACAGATGTAAATGATATTTACAGAGAATGTGATTTCATCACAATTCATGTACCTCTTCTTGATTCTACAAAGAAGATGATTAATGCAGAGGCTATCTCTCTTATGAAGCCAACTACAATCGTATTAAACTTCGCAAGAGACCTTCTTGTTGATGAGGAAGCAATGGTTGATGCACTTGCTGCTGGAAAAGTTAGAAAATATGTTTCTGATTTCCCAAATACAACAACAGTTGGAGCAAAAGGATGTATCGTAACACCTCATCTTGGAGCGTCAACAGAAGAATCTGAAGATAACTGTGCAATTATGGCAGTTAAAGAAATCAGAGATTATCTTGAGAATGGAAATATTGTTCATTCTGTAAACTACCCAGATTGTAGTATGGCTGCATGTACAACAGAAGGAAGAGTTGCTATTCTTCACAAGAATATCAAAGGAATTATTGGAAAAATTACAACTACTTTTGGAGAGGCAGATGTAAACGTTTCTGATATGGTAAATAAAGCAAAAGGCGACTATGCATACTCACTTCTTGATGTTGATTCAAAGGCTGATGATGCGTTGGTAGCAAAACTTTCTGAAATTGAAGGTGTTATTAGAGTACGTGTAGTAAAATAATTGTATTATAGAATGAATTTTTTAGTAAGTTGATTTTAATCCCTGGCTTATGATAAGCTGGGGATTATTTTATCTCAGTCGGGGAGACTCCCACTTCTGTAAGTGGTGAAAGGAAGATAAATATTGTCACATTTTTAATCAAATTTTTTACTAAAACAAACACTTAATAATAAAAAAATGGTAATATTGCAACAAGGTAATATCCATTTTTTGTAAAAAAATTACAAAATAGTATTCGTGTGACCGATGTGTGACCGAATGAAAGTATAATAAAGATGTAACTAGTATGTATAAAAGGATAGAGAGGAAAAAGATGAAAGGAATAGTAAGACGTTTTTTTGACGGAATACTTGCGTTTGTACTAGTTTTTACGCTTGTTAATATTGACTCATCCGTTTTAGTGAAAGCAGATGAAGTGTCAGATTTAAGTTCCAGTGAGTTTGCTGGAATTACATGGGATGTTCCAGTTGAATCTATAGCAAAATATAGTGTTGGAACAGATGAGAATACAGTTTTTAGAACTGTAAGAAATGATGATAGTATAGTGAATAAAACTGATCAGGTTGTAAATGAAATCAAGAAAGAAAAGGATAATAAAAATATTAAAGATGAAAATGTGCCTTTAGGTGCAGCTGAAGATACATGTTATATACATTGGATAGTTTTGATTCTTTCAATATTAGTTGTAGGTTATACAATTGTGAGGATTGCAGCTGTAAATAGACAGGAAAAGACAGTGACTGAGGAGTCATAGTTATGTTTTTAATTATATATGCCAGAACAGTATAGTATTTGCTATCCTTTTATCTACCCCCCCATTTTATTAATGGGGGGCTTGTGTTATAATGGACAAAGTTAGTGATAAAGAAGAAAGGATAAAAGAAATGTATTTACTATCAAAATCTGAAACAGATGTTGAAAAATTTGTAGAAAATCCTGGTATAATAAAGAACTATATGGAAAAATATCTTCCATCATTGATTAGTTTTCTTATACAGGTTGTTGTTGCAATAATTTTTTTACTTGTAGGAATAAAGATAATAAAATGTACAATTAAATTAATTAAAAAGGCTTTTGATAGAAGCAATATGGATGCGAGCGTATCCGGGTTTTTGTTAGCTCTTATTAAGTATGTTTTGTATTTTATTCTAATAATGGCAATATTATCTGGATTTGGAGTTGCTACAGGTTCAGTTGTGGCATTGCTTGGGTCTGCTGGACTGACTATAGGCTTGGCTTTACAAGGCAGTTTGTCAAATTTTGCAGGTGGTGTTTTGATATTAATTTTAAAACCGTTTGTATTAGAAGATTATATTATTGTTGATGGACTTGGAGTTGATGGAACTGTAAAAGAAATAAGTCTTTTTTATACGAAGTTAAATACCGTAGATAATAAAGCCGTAATGATTCCAAACGGAAAGTTAGCGGATTCTTGTATTACAAATGTATCAATGATGAATAAGAGAAGAGTAGATGTATTTGCAAGTGTAGCTTATGATTCAGATATTAAAAAGGTGAAGTCGGTATTGACAGATTTGGCTATGAAAGAAGAAGCACTTTTATCGGATCAACCGGTTGATGTTTTTGTTTCAGAGTTAAAAGACAGTTGTATTGAAATTGGTGTGAGGATATGGGTGCCTTCTGATATGTATTGGAAAACAAAATGGCACTTAACAGAAGAACTTAAGTATGCGTTAGATGAAAATAATATATCTATTCCGTTTCCACAACTTGATGTTAAAATTAAAAATTAAAAGGAGAAAATGTTATGTCTAGATGTTTTATGCCGGCTGAAATCTTATTGCCGAATGATAATGTAGCGATGGACAAGTGGGCTGTTATTGCATGTGATCAGTTTACTAGTCAAGATGAATATTGGTCAAAGGTTGAGAAAATAGTAGCAGATGCACCGTCTTCATTAAATATTGTATTTCCTGAGATTTATCTCGGAAAGGATGATGAAAGAATTGAAAAGATTCAAATGACAATGAGAAAATACCTTGAGGATTCTACGTTGCAAGTTAAAATTTTAAGTGGGTATGTTCTTGTTGAGAGGGTATCTGAAGCTGGAAAGAGAATTGGTGTAGTGGGTCAGGTGGATTTAGAGCATTATGATTTTGATCCATCAAAAAAGACTATGATAAGAGCAACAGAGGGGACAGTTATTTCGCGAATTCCGCCAAGAATGAAGGTTAGAATGAATGCATCAGTTGAAAGTCCTCACGTAATGCTGCTTATTGATGATGATAGAAAACAGATAATTGAAAAACTCTATGATAATAGAAATAATTTAAAAAAAGTATACGATATGGAACTGATGATGAATGGTGGACATGTCAAAGGATATGCTGTTGAAGGAGAAGATGCTAAACTTTTGACGGATGAATTTGATAAGTACGAGAGTCAGTGTGGAGGATTTATGTTTGCTGTTGGGGATGGGAATCATTCTTTAGCAACAGCTAAATCTTGTTGGGAAGAAATAAAGAAGCAATTGTCACCAGAGGAGATAGAAAAACATCCTGCGAGATATGCATTGGTTGAAATAGTAAATCTTCATAGTGATGCACTGGTTTTTGAACCAATTCATAGAATTATGTTTAATACGAATATGGATAAGCTTATTACTTATTTCAAGGAAAAGCTATCTGATGATAGTCTTTCACTTTCTGAGGGAGATGAAGTTGTGTTTATTCAAAATGGAAAGATAAACAGTTATTCGATTGATAGAAGAGGTGAGAGATTACCAGTTGATGTTTTGCAGGGGATTCTTGATAAGTATCTTGAGGAGCACAAAGAAGCAGAAATTGATTATATTCATGGTGAAACTGATTTGAGGGAACTGGTAGAAAAGACAGGTGGATGTGGTATATTACTTCAGTCAATTGATAAATCTACATTGTTTCCAGCAATAAAAGCTGGTGGAGTTTTGCCAAGAAAAACTTTCTCGATTGGAGAGGCAAATGAAAAGAGATATTATGTAGAATGTAGAAAAATTTGTATTTCTTGACACTATTTACCAAATATGATATTCTGAAATCTGTAGTGATGTGCTACAAAGTAGTTTTAATGTATTAGGAGGAAGTAGTTATGCAACAGGGAACAGTTAAATGGTTCAATGCGAAAAAGGGATATGGATTTATCCTTTCTGAAGATGAGAAAGAGATTTTTGTTCATTTCTCAGCTCTTAACATGGATGGATTTAAAGAGCTTAAGGATGGCGAAAAGGTTGAATATGAAATTGTTGATGGCGACAAAGGTCCACAGGCATCAAACGTTTCACGTTTAGCATAGATATTAAGTTGAATATTTTATTTATGACCCCGAATGATTTTATTCGGGGTTATTTTGTGGTATACTATCCACATCGTTTTTTAGGAGGAATAATTAATGACAATTCATGAGTTAAGTGAATATGAGATAATTGATGAACATGAGATTAAGGATGTGAATTCTTATAGTTATGTTTTGAAACATAAAAAAAGTGGGGCGAGAATTGCATTATTATCAAACGATGATGATAATAAAGTTTTTTATATTGGTTTTAGAACTACACCCGAGGACGAGACAGGAGTTCCTCATATTATTGAGCATACAACACTTTGCGGCTCGGAAAAATTCCCAGTTAAAGATCCGTTTATTGAATTGGCAAAGGGTTCTCTTAATACTTTTTTAAATGCAATGACATATCCGGATAAGACGGTATATCCTATTGCAAGTTGTAACGAGCAGGATTTTAAGAATCTTATGGATGTATACCTTGATGCTGTTTTTAATCCTAATATTACAAAATACGAGGAGATATTTAAGCAGGAAGGGTGGCATTATGAATTAGAATCCAAAGATGCCCCTATTACAATAAATGGTGTTGTTTACAATGAGATGAAGGGTGCATATTCTTCGCCGGATGAAGTCCTATCGAATTATATCAATAAATCTTTATTTCCAGACAATACTTATAGTAAAGATTCTGGTGGTAACCCGGTTTATATTCCGGAATTAACTTATGAGTCGTATTTAGATTTCTATTATAAATATTATCATCCATCCAATTCATACATTTATCTTTATGGAGACATGGATATGGTGGAGCGACTTATCTGGTTGGATAAGGAGTATTTAAGCAAATATAATTACAAAGAAGTGGATTCGAAGATTGAACCACAAAGGGCTTTTGATGAAATAAAATATGTAGAAGCTGATTATTCAATAGCTTCTGACGATTCTGAAGAAAATCAGACATATTTGTCATATAACAGAGTTGTGAGTAATGCGTTGGATAAAATGATGTATCAGGCGTTTGATGTGTTAGATTATGCACTTGTTAGTGCACCAGGCTCTCCTGTAAAAAAAGCTCTCGTAGATGCTGGAATAGGTGAAGATGTGTATGGCTCGTTTGATTCAGGAATATTTCAGCCTATTTTTTCTGTTGTTGCCAAAAATGCAAATGCTAGTCAGAAGGATGAGTTTTTAGAGATTATTGAAAAAACACTTAGAAACGTTGTGTCACAAGGAATCAATAAGGAATCTTTACTAGCGGGGATTAACAGCCGAGAGTTTAGGTTTAGAGAGGCCGATTATGGGCAATTTCCAAAGGGGCTTTTGTTTGGTTTAAATTGCCTTGACAGTTGGTTGTTTGATGACGAAAAGCCATTTTTACATCTAGAGTGTCTAGATACTTTTGCAGAACTAAAAAGACTTGTTGAAACTGATTATTTTGAAAATCTCATTCAAAAATATTTGTTGGAAAATAAGCATGGATCGTGTGTAGTTGTTAAACCCAACCGTGATAAAAACAGTAATGAAGAAAAAGCGTTAGAAGAAAAGCTCGCTGCATATAAAGAAAGTCTTTCAGAAGATGAAATAAATGAGCTTATTCAGGCAACTTACGATTTAAAAAAATACCAGGAAGAACCATCTTCAGAGGAAGATTTATTAAAGCTTCCTATGCTGACACGTGATGATTTAAAAAAGACTTCTAATCCATTTTCAAATATTGAGGATTGCCTTGAGGGGGTAAAAATTGTAAGACATGATTATGAATCAAATGGAATTGATTATTTATCTTTGATGTTTAATATTAAAGATTTTGATTTTGAAACTATAGGATATTTATCTTATTTGGGCGCAGTGCTTAGTTATGTTGATACTGAGGAGTATGCATATTCTGATTTATCAAATGCTATAAATATTTATACTGGTGGAATTACAACTGGTCCGGTTATGCATCCAAATTTAAAAAAGGAATCTGATCTTATATTTAATTATGAGATTCAGGTTAAAGTTCTTGATGAAAATCTTGAGAAAGCATTACATTTGGTTGAACAGGTTATTACAACTTCTAAATTTGATGATGTAAAGCGTCTTACAGAGATTGTAATGCAGGTAAAGGCAAGACTTCAGGAGACATTAAGTTCTGCGGGACATTCTGTTGCTTCTATGAGGAGTTTGTCAAGTTTTTCAAAATATGCATTGTATAATGATAAACTTCGTGGTATTGATTTTTACAGAACAATATGTGAAATTGAACAGAAGTTAAAAGAAAATCCTAAGAGCGTTGTTGAGAAACTTATTTCCATGAATAAGAAGATTTTTGCTAAAAATCGTCTGTTAATAAGTTTTACGGGAAATGAGAAATTATATTTATCTGCAAAAGATAAGATTGCAAAATTTGTAACCTCGCTTCCGGATATCAGTGAGATTGGAAAAGCTCCTGATGTATTGTACACAATAAAAAAAGAAGCCTTCACGGATGCTTCCCAGATTCAATATGTTGCAAGAACAGGAGACTTTATTTCAAAAGGATTTGAGTATAAGGGAACACTTAGATTATTAAAAATAATCTTAGGATATGACTATTTGTGGATAAATGTGCGTGTAAAAGGTGGAGCATATGGTTGTATGAATACATTTTTAAGAAGTGGTGAGTGTTTTTTTGTATCGTACAGAGATCCGAAGCTTAAAGAGACTAATAATGTATATGAGAAGATACCAGATTATTTAAGAAGCTTTTCTGCTGATGAGAGAGATATGACAAAGTATATAATTGGTACATTTAGTGCATTAGATACGCCTCTTAATCCAGAAGCTAAAGGTAGCAGATCTATGTCTGCTTATCTTGAAAATATTACATTTGAACAGATTCAAAAAGAAAGAGATGAAATATTGTGTGCTACTGCACAGGATATTTCAGCACTGGCAGATTTAGTTGAAGCGGTACTTTCTGATGATTGTTTGTGTGTAATTGGAAATGAGAATGCAATAAAATCAGCAACTGATATGTTTGATAACACAGAGAAATTGTTTAGTTAAATACAGGAGAGATAAATGACAAATAATTTTAAATCAGGATTTGTAACAATAATTGGAAGACCGAATGTAGGAAAATCAACATTAATGAACAGACTTATAGGTCAGAAAATTGCAATTACATCCAATAAGCCCCAGACAACACGAAATAGAATTCAGACTGTTTACACAGATATGGAAAAAGGGCAAATTGTATTTTTAGATACGCCAGGTATTCATAAGGCTAAAAATAAGCTTGGAGAATATATGGTAAATGTTGCTGAGAGAACATTAAATGAAGTGGATGTTGTACTTTGGCTTGTAGAACCTTCTAATTTTATTGGGGCAGGAGAACAGCATATTATTGAACAGCTAAAAAAAGTTAAGACCCCAGTTATTCTGGTGATAAATAAGGTTGACACAGTAGAAAAGGAAAAAATTCTTGAATATATAGATACTTACAGAAAGGTATACGATTTTGCAGAAATTATTCCAACCTCTGCATTAAGAGGTCAGAATATGGATGATGTGATTGATTCAATATTTAAATATTTACCATATGGACCGCAGTTTTATGATGAAGATACGGTTACAGATCAGCCGGAAAGAGCGATTTGTGCTGAAATAATCAGAGAAAAAGCACTTCATGCATTAAGTGATGAAATTCCACATGGAATAGCGGTTTCTATTGACCAGATGAAAACAAGAAAAAATAAAGGTAAGACAATTGTTGATATTGATGCCACAATCGTTTGTGAAAGGGATTCGCATAAAGGAATTATTATTGGAAAAAAAGGCGCAATGTTAAAGAAAATTGGGACAAATGCCAGATATGAAATAGAAAGACTTTTAGATACTCAGATAAATTTGAAACTATGGGTAAAAGTGAAAAAGGATTGGCGAGATAGTGATTTTTTGATTAAGAATTTTGGATATCGAGAAGAAGAGTAGTTTTACCAATTATTGCAGAGTATAGATTTTTCGGCTTTGACTATCATAATAATGTAGGAGGAAAAGCCGATGGAGAAAACCTGGGATGATTTTTACAAATCAGGAAAAGTTACAGATTATTTAGCTTACTGCGGTGTAAGTGAAAAAACAATATGTGAGGAAAAAGAGCAGGAAGAAGATGGCGCAGTCAGTTGTGATGACGGGAATGGTACTTAATTCCATGCCTATTAGTGATTATGACAAAAGAATAACGATTCTAACAAAAGAGCGAGGGAAAATTACTGCATTTGCCAGAGGCGCAAGAAGACCAAACAGTCAGCTATTAGCAGGGACAAATCCTTTTGCGTTTGGAGAATTTGAATTATATGAGGGAAAAAGTTCATATAATGTATCGAAGGTAAGTATTAATAATTACTTCAGGGAACTCACAGAGGACCTTGAAGCTACATATCTTGGATTTTATTTTTTGGAATTTGCTGACTATTTTTGTCAGGAGAATAATGATGAAAAAGAGATGTTAAAGTTACTATTTCAGTCTTTGCGAGCTCTTGCATCGCCAGCTTTTAAAAAGAAACTTGTAAGGGTGATTTTTGAAATAAAAGCCATGACAATAAATGGTGAAGGACCTAGTGTCTTTTCGTGTATGCATTGCAAAAGTAAAGATAATCTGCATAAGTTCTCAGTTAAGCGAGGTGGAATATTTTGTGATAAATGCGCAAACCTGGTACAGGGGCATTTGCTTCTTGATGATACCAGATATACAATGCAGTTTATTGTTTCAACAGATATCGCAAAATTGTATTCTTTTTCTGTGTCTGATGAGGTATTGGATGAATTGATTAGGATAACAAAAGAGTATATGGAGTGTTATGTTCATCACACTTTTAATTCTTTATCGTTTATTTAGTTGAAATTTATACGGTTGAAAACATATTTTGAAAAGTGTATAATAGCAGAGATTTGTTATATTAGGAGGATAAAATGAAGAAGTTTTGTGTGATGTTTCTTTCCGCAATTATATCCCTTAGTATTTTATCGGGATGTGGGATTGATTATGAAACTAAAAAGAGTACAGTATTTATATTAGATGATGGATCAGTAGTTTCAACAGATGTTGAAAAAACAGATATGAAAAAAGAAGATCTCGAAGAATTTATTAATGCTGAAATTGATAATTATAATAAGGTTAATGATGGTAGCGTAGAGTTAAAGGACTTTACTGTTGAAAACGGTGAAGCAACTTTGATTATCGAGTATGAATCTGCTGAAGAATATACAGATTTTATTGGAATTGAATTATTCAATGGAACAATTGCAGAGGCCCTTGCAAAAGGATATAAGTTTGAAGGAGAATTTGCTTCTGTATCAGATGGTAAAGCAAAGAGTGCTAAAACATCTGATTTTAAAGACAAAGATGGATATAAGGTAGTTGTATTTGCTGGTGATGCAAATATTTATGTTGAAGATGGCATTTCGTTTGCTTCGGTGGAAAATGTTAAACTTGTGGATGAAAACACTATAGAGAAGAAAAAAGGAAACAATCTTTTAAAAAAGGCTGTAGATAATGCAGAGAAGTCTACAGAAAAAGAAACCGAAGCAGTTGTGGCAGTAGACGATACAACTGAGACTGAGGGTGATAACAATAGTGTAAGTGATGATGATTTATTAAACTCAGTTCAAGAAGAAGCAGAAGTGTCATTTGATTTTGATGACGATGAAGAAGTTGAACAAAAGACAGAGTATATTTATGTAATTTACAAATAAAAGAAATGTGAGGGTGAAGTAATGGAAAAGAGTATGGAGAAAATTGTTCAGGTAGCAAAAGCAAGAGGTTTTGTTTATCCTGGTTCAGAGATTTATGGTGGTCTTGCAAATACATGGGACTATGGAAATCTTGGTGTAGAACTTAAAAATAATGTAAAAAAAGCATGGTGGAAGAAATTTATCCAGGAGAATCCATACAATGTAGGTGTTGATTGCGCCATATTAATGAATCCACAGACATGGGTTGCATCTGGACATCTTGGAGGATTTTCAGATCCACTTATGGATTGTAAAGAATGTCATGAAAGATTTAGAGCAGATAAAATAATTGAAGATTATGCAGAAGAGAATTCAATTGAATTGAATGGTTCTGTAGATGGATGGACAAATGAGCAGATGGTAGAGTTTATTGAAGAACATCAGATTCCATGTCCTTCATGTGGAAAACATAATTTTACAGATATCAGACAGTTTAATCTAATGTTTAAGACTTTTCAGGGTGTAACAGAGGATGCTAAAAATACAGTATATCTTAGACCTGAAACAGCTCAGGGAATTTTTGTAAACTTCAAGAATGTACAACGTACATCAAGAAAGAAAATTCCATTTGGAATTGGACAGATTGGAAAGTCATTTAGAAATGAGATTACACCAGGAAACTTTACTTTTAGAACACGAGAGTTTGAACAGATGGAACTTGAGTTTTTCTGTGAACCGGGCACTGATTTAGAGTGGTTCCAGTATTGGAGAGCATTCTGTAGGGATTGGTTGCTTTCATTGGGAATTAAAGAAGATGAGATTCGTTTACGTGATCACTCTGCTGAAGAATTATGTTTCTATTCTAAAGGAACTACTGACATAGAATTCAAATTCCCATTCGGATGGGGAGAACTATGGGGAATTGCAGATCGTACAGATTATGATCTTACTCAGCATCAGAATACATCGGGTGAGGATATGTCATACTTTGATGAAACAAGGGGCGAGAAGGGTGAAAGATATATTCCGTATGTCATTGAGCCATCACTTGGTGCAGATAGAGTAGTTCTTGCATTCTTATGTGCTGCATATGATGAAGAGAATATTGGAACAGAGGAAAAGCCGGATGTTAGAACTGTATTTCATTTTCATCCAGCTCTTGCACCTGTCAAGATTGGCGTGCTTCCATTATCAAAGAAATTAAATGAGGAAGCTGAGAAGGTTTATGCACAGTTATCCAAGACATATAATTGTGAGTATGATGACAGAGGAACTATTGGTAAAAGATATCGTCGTCAGGATGAAATCGGAACTCCATTCTGTGTTACATATGATTTTGATTCGCAAGAAGATAATTGCGTAACTGTACGAAATAGAGATACAATGGAACAAGAGAGAGTAAGCATTGATAATCTTGAAGCGTATTTTGCAGAGAAATTTATGTTTTAGATGATGGTATTACAAAGGGATCAGAGACGAAAGGGTTTTTGATTCCTTTTTCTGATATTATTAATGTATTTTTTCTATAATTAAAAGAATGGTAACACAAAAGTCACAAAGGAGATACTGGGTTAAAAATGCAAATTTAAGTACCGAAAATGCATACTTTTTGACACTTTTTCGTGTATTATAGTTTATGCTTAAGATGTTAAGGCAAATTATTATGAGGGTGAATGTTATATGGAGGCAAAAGAATTAAAGAAGCTTAGTCGTAGTGAATTACTTGAAATGTTGCTTGATAGAAGTAAAGAAGTTGAACATTTACGTAAAGAACTTGATGAAGCTAGGAAACACATTTCTACTCTAGAAAGAGAAGTTGAAAAATCTGGAGATATTGATGCAGCGATTAGCAAGTTAAATGAAGCTACCGAGACAATTGAGAAATTTGCATCAGTCATTTCACTCGCTTCAAGGAATTTATCAAAATAATGGGTAAAGTAAATTTTAAAAATATTATTCCAATACTTAAATTAGTTAGACAGAATAGAAAAAAAAGAAAAATTAATAAGAAAAATAACAAGCAAGAAATAGAAGAGATGATTGTAAATGATGACGTTGGGAAAATCGGAGATGATTTACAAATCAAAGAACTACGTCAGGAACTCCGAAGAGTAAAATACAATCAAAAGTTTATTGGTACCTTGTGCAATACAATAGGTACACTATTAGTTGTATCATCTATTGCAGTATTAATTGCAAATTTGTGGTTGCCGATTTTACAGGTGACGGGGACTTCTATGTCTCCTACATTATCAGAAGGTCAGATTACAATTGCTACTAAGACAAATGATTTTGAAACTGGAGATGTAGTTGCTTTCTATTATAATAACAAAATTTTAGTAAAACGTGTTATTGCAAAACCAGGGCAAAGAGTAAACATAAATGAAGATACAGGTAGTGTATATATAGATGATGAATTGCTTGATGAACCTTATCTTAAAGAAAAGGCTTTTGGTGAATGTGATATTGTATTACCTTATCAGGTTCCGGAAGGAAAGATATTTGTTATGGGAGATAACAGAGCGGTTTCACTTGATTCGAGAAATACAAAAGTTGGATGTATTTCAGAAGAACAGGTTATAGGAAAAGTAGAATTTATCATATGGCCATTGAGTGACTTTGGCCCAGTAAAAACAAAATAAATTTATAAAGAAAGGAGGATGCAGATGGATAAGGATATGGAGCGTCTCGGTAAAGAACGATTGGGACGAGTAAAAAGACGTAAAAGAATAGCAGTGATTGTATCGATGCTTGCGGTTGTTGTTCTTGGAATTACAGCATACAGACTTATTCAACCTGCATCTGCAGCGGATCAAAATCAGGCTGAGTTTACAATAGATAACGAAACAGCTGTTTATACTAATCTTGCAAAGTTGAATGTGAAGCCAAAATTGACTGTTGCTGATGGTTCAAGAGTAGAATGGAATGGGCAGACTTTTAATGTCTCAGCAAGTTTAGATTTTGAGATAACTAGAGATGAAGCTGCAACAGCGGGAAATAATTACTATTTTGTATATTCAAGTGGCAATATTCTGATTCCTGATAAATTATGTCAAAAGTGGTATGAGCATCAGGATGACAGGGGAAATCATGCTTTTGATTATCATTTTGTTAAAAACCAGGATGGTACATATGCTGTTGTGATCAGGTTCGTAGAAGGCTATATTGATGCTGATATCAAGGCTGGAATTAAGTTCTCATGTGAAGCTTCTGGAAATATGGATAATGATGGCAATGTCATTGTTGATGTTGGTGGCGATGTGACGCTTGATGTTGATAGTGATAAAATTGATTGGAATAAAAATAACAGTTTAAATTACGATATCAAGATACAGAAGAGTACTACTACAAATAATACTATTCAGGTCGATTCAAATGGTAAACGTTATATAGAATATAAACTTGATATTACTTCTACAAAGGGAACACCAGATGTAATACAGTTAAATGATACTTTGTATCTTGCAGGAATTACGGTTGATACAACGGACGTAGCTGTGTCTGTTAAGAAAAATGGTAATTCTTTGAATCCTTACGAGTATTCATATAGCATTTCTTGTGATGGCAATAACTGTATTATGACAGGAACTTTCCCTAAACTTGGTGCGAATGAGAATCTTGAGATAAAGTATAAATATTATGTTAGCACAGAAAATATTGCTGATGGAAATTCTACGACCTGTACTAATAAGGCCGCAGTTGTTTCTCAGGGAAAGAATAATGAAAAAGTAGTTGATGAGGCAACTTGTAATGTGGTTTATTCGAAAAAGTCCATCTATAAAGAAGGAAGATATGAGAATGGATATATCGAATGGACAATCAAGGTAAATCAAAGTAGAGATGATATCGCAGGATACCGACTTACTGATAATAAACTTGGTGATGTTTCTGAAATAAGTATTTCATCAGAGCATGATAAAGATGGCAAGGGATATAGAATTAATAAATCCGGAGGAAAGATAACATCTATTGACTTTATTGGTATTAATGGTTCATCAAATACCAGTACATATTTGATTAAGTATAAAGTTCAAGTTGGACAACAATTTGACAAGCATGAAGCACACAATACTGTTGTATTAGAGAATGGTAACAATCATTACGAAGATGATGCTGTTGTGTGGGTTCCAGGTTTTGGTGAAGTTTCAAAGAGTGTAGTTGGAGCAAATAATGATACCAATAACAAATTATATACAATTCAGTGGAAATCTGTAATTAAGGTTCCTGAAGGTGGTATTAAGAAAGGTCTCGTGATTAAGGATTCAGTGTCTGATGATACAGGAAATCCTGATAATCATTATATGACTTTTAGACAGGTGCAGAAGTACCTAGATGCCTGTGTTGCTGTTTTTGGATATAATTTGGTAGATATCAAGGTAGTAGCTTTAGATGGAAAGACATATAATTTTGCTAGTTTAAATGAGAATTCATTTAAGGGATATAGAAGTGTTTCTTATACATTAAATGTAGATGTTCCTTATAATAAAAATGATGAGGCTGCTAATATCATTACCATTAAGTATTACTCAACGGGTGATTATACTAATGGAGTAAATGCTATTTATAAAAATGATTTCTGGGCAGGTGAGAAGAACGCTCATGCAGAGTATTCAAAATCATTAAATGTCAAGAAAACTGATGGTGATGGAAGAAGAGGTACAACTAATGTTAGTGTGAATGATGATGGTACACTTACATGGAAGGTGTTTGTTACATTATCTGATGATGATGCCTCTACTTATACAATTACAGATAATATGCCAAGTGGTGTGTCAGTTGAAAAAGTATATATTAGTATGCTATACGATAATCAGGATAGATATAAGTATCCAAGTCTTGATGGTAAGGAGTACAAACTTACTAGTGATGATGGCTATTTTGTAAATGGTATTATTTCATCTACAAAGAAAACGACAACTGATGGAAAAGATAAGGTTGTTACTACTGTTAAGAAGGGAAATAACACTACGGCGTGGTATCCTGATTCAAAAATTATTCTTACATATACATGTAAGATAAAAGATTATGATACTTTTGAACAAGGAACCGTATTTACATTTAACAATAAGGTAAAGGTTTCATCTGATAAAGTAGATAATTATGGAGACGATGAGCAGACTCAGATTGCTACTAAGCCAAGCAAAAATCAAAGTGGCGAGACTGAGGAAGAGAGTGGAAATGGAATACTTAGCAAGAAGTATACATGGAATAACACAGATCATATACTAAATTATACTGTAACAATTAATCCGGAAGGAAAAGATTTAGTTGAGAATTGTGATACTCTTACATTGACTGATGAACTGACTTATAAGATTCGTACATGGACAAATGGCGATGTTTCATGGCAAGTACATATAGTTCCTGGTTCTGTTAAATTGTATAATGCAGAATTGAAAGATAATGGAACATATCAGACAGGAGAAAAGATTACGGAGTGGAGTTGGAAATATGACGAATCTCCAATGTGTCAACCAAATTCTGATTATTATGATACTATAAAGAATACAATCACAGCGTCTATTCCAGATGAAAAGACTATGATATTAAAATACAGCTATGCTGTAACTACTAGTGATTTTTCTCTTTATAATGAGGATAGTCCGGTTCCACTTGACATAACTAACAGTGTTTCACTTGTTGGTGTGAGTGAGAGTGAAACACATAGTCATGCCACAGACAGTCTTACAAATGAACAAACAAGTGCTTATATTTATAAGAACAGTCAGTACATTTTCTATAAAGTGGATAAGAACAATTATAGTAAACTATTAGAAGGTGCTGAGTTTACACTCTATAAGTATGATGCTTCGAGTGGTCAATATAATGAGTTTAAAAAGTATGTTACAGATGCAGATGGTAAGTTTGTTGTTGAGTACAAAAATGGTGAGTTTGATTTAAATACTCAGTATTATGTCAAGGAGACAAAAGCACCAAATGGTTATGTGCTTCCTAAGGATCCACAGAAATATTACTTGTATTTTAGTGCAAGTAATACAACGAAATATCCTGTTTGTGCTGAAAACGGACAGCTTAAAGGAAAAGATCTTGCAGAGACATATTTTATTGAAATGGTTGAGAACGAAGCAGTTCCTACTACATCAATTAATGTAGAAAAGATCTGGAAAGAAAATGATGGAACTGTAATAAGTCGTAATGAAGGAAGTATTTTCCTTCAGGTATATCAGGTAGAGCCAAATGGTACAAGTAAGGCATATGGAAATGTTATTGAGGTAAAACCTGATAAGAATGGAAAATGGTATTATTCTGTTTCTGGTCTTCCAAAGACTAAAACAGATGAATATGGTAATTTGTTAGACTTTACATATAAATATTATGTAGAAGAAGTCGGAGTTGATGAGAAGTATAATATGGCAGGGTACTCAACATCGTATGTTTATATTAATGAAAAGGGTGTTGCGTCAGGTGATATTAGTGATACAGTCACATCATCACAAGCTATAGAATCAGGTTCTGTACAAATTACTAACAAATCGATTTCATTCATGCTTCCTGAAACAGGTGGAAGTGGAAATCGTTGGATGTATTTATTAGGTGGAACGATACTTACATTGTTTGCGTTTGTTTCACTAATATATAAAAGACATAAATATTAATACTAAAAAAGGAGAGAAAAAATGAAAACAATGAAAAAGATGTTTGCATTTGCTTTAGTTGCTGTAATGGCACTTGCTATGACTGTAACAACATTTGCAGACGAAAAGAAAACTTACACTATTACAGTTGATAGTGCAGTAGCAGGTCATACTTATGAAGCATATCAGATTTTTGCTGGTAGTCTTTCAGAGGATGGTTCAAAACTTGCAAATGTTAAATGGGGATCAGGAATTTCAGCAGACGGTCAGAAAGCACTTGGAGATGCTGTTGAATATGCAAAGAGTCTTGAAGGTATCGTTTCAAACAGTGCTGAAGCTACAAAGACAGCTGAGACATTTAATAAGTATCTTTCAACACCAGCTGGAACTGTTTCAGTACCAAAGGATTCAGCAAATGTTTCTTACAAGATTACAGGTCTTGAAGCTGGATACTACCTTATTAAAGATAAAGATGGTTCATTAGAAGGAACAAATGATTCTTATACAGAGTATATTCTTAAAGTTGTAAGTGATCAGACTGTAAAACCAAAGGCTGATACAACAACAGTAGAAAAGAAAGTAAAAGATATTAATGATTCTAAGCCAGAGAGTCTTACAGAGTGGCAGGATTCTGCTGACTGGGATATCGGAGATCAGGTTCCATTCTTACTTAAAGCTACATTAGCAAAGAATGTTTCTGCATATGATACATATTATGTGAATTTCCATGATACTTTATCATCAGGACTTACATACGACAATAACTGTGTTATAAAAATTGATGGAAAAGATGTAACAAAATCATTTGTAGCAAAATATGAAGGAACAAACCTTACATTTGAGTGTGCAGATGTTAAAGCGCTTGGTGCAACTAATGGAAGTGTAATTACAGTAGAATATACAGCTACTCTTAATAGCAAAGCAATAATCGGTTCTAAAGGTAACCCAAATAAAGTTTATCTTGAGTTCTCTAACAACCCAAATTCAAACCAGGGTGGAGAGCATGCAAATACACCAGAAGATACAGTTATTGTATTTACATACAAGGTTGTAGTAAATAAGGTAGATCAGGATAATAAAGCTCTTAAAGGTGCTGAGTTTACACTTTTCAAAAAACTTGCTGATGGAACAAAGAAAGAAATTAAAGTTGTAACAACTGCTGAGGGAACAGTATTCACATTCAAAGGACTTGATGATGGTGATTATGTTCTTAGCGAGACAAAAACTCCAAACGGATACAATTCAATTAGTGATATTGAGTTTACAGTAACTGCTGACCACGAAATTGAATCAGCAGATCCAAGACTTGTTGATTTAAACGGAAATGTTACAACAGGCGAAATCGAGTTTACAAAGAATGTAGGAGAAGGAAGCTTAACAACTAATGTTGTTAACCAGTCTGGATCGGTTCTTCCATCAACTGGTGGTGCAGGACGTGTTGCTATCTATGTTGTAGGTGCTATTCTTGTACTTGGTGCTGGAATTGTTCTTGTAACTAAGAGACGTGTTAGATAATAGTTTTATATTTTCGTGGGATCAGCCTATGGGCTGATCTTGCGAAATTTAATGTTAATTATAGTAGTAAGGAGAGCGCTATGAAGAAGCATTTATCTACAATAATATTTGTAATTGTATTGTTCGTAGGATTGTCCTTATTGCTATACCCTACAATAAGTGATTATTGGAATAGTTATCATCAGTCAAAAGCAATTGCAAGTTATAATGATACAGTTGATAATATGGATGAGGTTGAACGACAGAAAATTCTAACAGACGCTCAGGAATATAATAAAAGATTGTTATCAAATAATGATAGATTTGAAATGTCTGATGAAGAGTATAGTGAATATGATACTCTATTAAACATAAATGGGAATGGTATAATGGGATATGTAGATATTCCAAGAATTGATGTATCCATTCCGATTTATCATGGTACAGATAATGAGGTTCTTCAGATTGGAGTTGGTCATATAGAAGGTACATCACTGCCAATAGGTGGGGAGAGTACTCATAGTGCAATTTCAGGTCATAGAGGACTTACATCTTCAAAATTGTTTACTGATATAGATCAATTAAGTGAAGGTGATGTATTTATGATCAACGTTTTGGGAGAAACCCTTACTTATGAAGTTGATCAGATTCGAAT
This sequence comes from Agathobacter sp., assembly GCA_045123895.1. GTDB lineage: Bacteria > Bacillota > Clostridia > Lachnospirales > Lachnospiraceae > Roseburia. The sequence continues at coordinate 116,199 of JBGVKW010000011.1, read as the reverse complement.
AGTATTGCCTGATGAATTAAATGACTTAAAGATTGAAACAGGTATGGATTATTGTACATTGGTTACATGTACACCATATGGCGTGAATACTCATCGACTTCTGATTCGTGGTCATAGAATACCAAATGAGGATGCAGAAGCGCTTGAGATTGAGGATGCCAGACAGGTTAGTTTGTTAATGGAAACTTTAGGATTAGGAGCGCTAATTCTTGTTGTTTACATTATTATTATGAAAATAATGAAAAATAAGGTGTTAAAACGATTTAGATAAATCAGGAGGTAAAGATGCGAGTTTTAAATAGGAAAAGTATATGTGTTTTACTTACTGCGATTATGTTAGTGTCTATTCCATTTTATAAGACATATGCAAGAGGACATATCGATGTAAATAGAACATGCACGATCATGGTAGATATACCTGAGACGTGGGAAGAATTAAAGAAGGTTGATTTTGAGGTTGAATTATATAAGGTTGCCTCAGTAGATGAGAATGATGTTTATACCGCATTGGATGATTTTTCTGATATTAAGGATGATTTGAGTAATGTTGGAAGTAAGACAACAGCAGAGGACTGGGCTAAGATAGGGGAATTAGCTGCTGGTGATGTTGATGAAAAACAAATGACTGCTGATGCTGTGGTTAGTGTTTCTGATGGAAAAGGAAAGGTAGAAGTATCAACGGGTTTGTATCTAGTATATGCTAGACCAATTGAAACTGAGAGATATGGTTTCAAATTTACCCCATATTTAATATCTGCTCCAAATAACATTTATGCTATGACCGGAGAGGGTGAAGATGAGTGGATTTATGATGATATTAAGGTTGAGTTAAAACCAGAACAATATGAGTTGTTTGGAGAACTTGAAATTAATAAAGTATTACAGAGTTATAATACTAAGTTGGGAGATCCTGTATTTGTATTTGAAATTGAAGCAGTAGATGATGAAGGTAAGGTGGTATTTTCTGATGTTGCTGCCATAGAGTTTACGGGTTCCGGTTTCAAGAGTGCGGTTGTTAAGGATATTCCTGCTGGTTCGCATGTAACAGTAACTGAAGTATATTCTGGTGGAAGTTATGAAGTGACTTCATCACCAAATCTTGAAACTACAATTGTGGCAAATGATAAGGTGACTGTTAATTTTACGAATGATTACACAAATACTTTAGTATATGGTACAGGTGTTATAAACCATTTTGAGTATGATGGTACTGGATGGGAATGGCACATTATTACAGATAATGAGTAGGAGGTCTGAATGAAACGATTGGTAAGTTATATAAAGAAGATGAGTAAACGAAATCGTGCCGTTGCAGGTCTAGTATTAGCCGCAGTTTTAGCTGTATCAGCCTTTTCTGTAAACCAGACACTTGCTTATTTTACAACTTATGCTACGGCAAAAGGAAGTGTTCCAATTAAATTTGGTCCATCGACAAAGATAATTGAAAGATATAAAGATTGGAAAAAAACAGTTGAAATAGAGAATACTGGTGAAGTTCCTTGTTATATTAGAGTGAAAGTCATTGCAGGTAGTCTGTTTACTATTTCAGTAAGCGGAAATAACTGGACAATGGGAGATGATGGTTATTGGTATTATGGTGAGGTTGTGCCTGTAGGGGGAACAACTGATTCGATAGAAGCGTATATTAAGGTTCCTGAAGATGTTGAGTATAGTTTTAATGTAGTTGTTATTCAGGAATGTGTTCCAGTAATTTACGATAAGAGTGGAAATCCTTGTGTTCCGGAAAATGCAGACTGGACACAGGAAGCACAATATGAGGTAAAGGAGGCAGATGAATAATGAAGAAGAAGCTTCCAATAATAATGATTGTATGTGCAATATGTATGCTCGCAGTTTCAACATTTAGTTCAACAAGAGCAACACTTACATATATAAGTGAAAATTATTTAGCACAGATTGATTTGAAATCTATCGGTGTCACTTTACAGGAAAATGGTCAGGAAGTGAGTTGGAGAGATTATCAGCATCGTGATGATTCATGGAGTGAGGCAACAGGTGTTCTTCTATCAAATATGCTTTCTGATGCTGGTGATGAGAATTTAGTTCTTGGCAAAGAGTATAAAGAAGAATTGGCTGTTAAAAATAGTGGAACAATTGATCAGTATGTTAGAGTTACTGTTACTCACTACTGGGTAGACAAAGATGGCCAAACAAAGAGAGTGGACTTGGATCCATCATTGATTAATATTAATTTTACAAATAATGGTTGGATAGAAGATACTTCTTCAAAAACTGCTGAAAGAAATGTATTTTATTATTCAAGTATTTTGAAGAGTGGAGAAACTTCGTCATTATTTGCGGATAAGATTAGTATTAGTGATGAGATTTCTAAGAAAGTAATTAAGACTACTGAATCTGAAGAAAATGGTGTTACTACTATTACAACAGAGTATACATATGAAGATGCCAGCTTTGTTTTAGAAGCAAAGGTGGATGCTGTTCAGACACATAATGCAGAAGAAGCAATTAAGAGTGCATGGGGTGTTGATGTAAGCATTTCGGATGGTTCGCTTAGTTTGAAGTAAAAGGAGGGCAATATGAAAAAGAAATTATTAGGTATATTATCCATGTTGCTTGTCCTTGTAGTTACAAGTAACATATACGCTGAGGATAGTAAAACAGAAGCTGGTTCATGTAGCTTTACAGGAAAAGAAATGGTAAGTTCTTTTGATTCAAATAAAGTTGCAGTTGCAGTTTCAGAGATGGAGCCAGGTGATACAGTTACATTTTCGGTAAAAATCAGTAATGATAGTTCTATTTCTACAAATTGGTATATGTCAAATGATGTGTTAAGTAGTTTGGAAGATGCACAGGCGGTTGCAGAAAATGGTGGCTACACATATCTTCTTACATATACAGACAATAATGGAGAAGAAACCGTTATCTATAGTAGTGAAAGCGTCGGTGGTGAGAAGGATTCAGGTGCTGGTGCTGGTTTAAATGAAGCAACAGATTCACTTGACGAGTTTTTCTATTTGAAAACTCTTGAGCCAGGTGACATAGGATATGTATATTTGAAAGTTGGGCTTGATGGAGAGAGCCAGGGTAATATTTATCAGGATACATTAGCAAAATTGATGATGAATTTTGCTGTTGAAGATAATTCTGTTCCTAATACTCCGAATCAACCACCTACATATAGAACTCCACCTAGAGTAAAAACTGGTGATGTTTGGTTTATTACTTCAATCATAACATTAGTATTAGGTATTGTACTCCTTGTCGTTGTTATAATTAAGAGAAAGGGGGAACAGGATTGTGAGTAAAGTTGTTAGATTTTTTTCAATAGCTTTGGCAACAGTTTTTTGCTTGTGTTCAACTGTATTTGAGGTTAAAGCAGATACATACACATATACTGTTTCTTTTTATACTGGAGGACAGGGTACATTTCAGTCATATTCTTGTATACAGGTTAGAAAAGGAGAGGGGAATAGTAAGTCTATTTCTGTAAACTCTTCGTCTGATAAGGTGTCCATTAGTGGATTAGAGTATGGTGATGTTGTAAGCTGCGATGCACCAAGAGGTGTTACACTTAACGAAAATAGTAAGTACTATGTAAAAGGAATTCGATTAAGTGGTAGAGATAATAATACTGTAGATAGTTCAGCATTTACAGTATGTGAAGATCAGGATTATGTTGTTGCTTATGGTATACCAGGCGAATTAACAGAGTATACTGTTAATTATGTTGATACAGAGGGTAATACTCTTGCTGAAAGTAGAACATATTTTGGTAATGTTGGTGATAAACCAGTTATTGCATATCTATATATCAATGGATACGTCCCAAACAGTTATAACCAAACTGCAAAACTAGAAACTGACAAATCAAAAAATGTATTTACATTTGTGTATTCATCATTACCAACGAATGGTGGAAATAATGGTAATCAGGGAAATGTAACTGACGGTAACGGAGCAGGAAATGCAGGAGCTGGAGCAGGAAATGCAGGAGCCGGAGCAGGAACTGGAGCAGGAAATGCAGGAGCCGGAACAGGGAATGCAGGAGCCGGAGCAGGGAATGCAGGAGCCGGAGCAGGGAACGCAGGAGCCGGCGATGGAAATACACCTGATGGAGTAGATGGCAATAATGGTCAGGTTGTAATGGATGTTAACCCGTTTGACAGTGTTGTTTTTCCAGAACTTCCAGCGGTAAATAATATCAATGAAGATGATAATGTACCTTTGAAGGATACAACACATGAAACAGATGAGGTTTCAACTATTTCAGAGTTATTACTTAAAGAAGGTTTAATTTATCCAATTTTAATTGGTATGGTGGGTGTTTCTGTACTTATTGTTCTAGTACTTAATTTGAGAAAATTAAGAAAAGTTGGAAGCGTTTCGGTAGAAGAAATCGTTGACAAAAAGGAAAAATAAATTTTTATATTTAATTGATGAATAAAGATAAGATATTCTAATAATTTAGCTGTTGGGATATCTTATTTTTTTGTTGATATTTAGAAAAATTATGTTATGATAGATATGTGCGCATTTTCGACAGTGTGCATATTATATTAGTCAGTGGATGGGGAATTTTCCCATACCAAAATAAATTATTTAGGAGGAATTGCAAAATGGCAAACAAGTGGGTTTATACCTTCAAAGAAGGTAACATGTCCATGCGTAATCTTCTCGGTGGAAAAGGTGCTAACCTTGCTGAGATGACTGAAATCGGTCTTCCAGTACCACAGGGATTCACAATCACAACAGAGGCTTGTACTCAGTACTATGAGGACGGTCGTGTAATCAATGACGAGATCATGTCACAGGCTATGGAAGGTGTAGCTTGGATGGAAGAAGTTAACGGAAAGAAATTCGGAGATCTTAAGAATCCTCTTTTAGTTTCTGTTCGTTCTGGTGCTCGTGCATCTATGCCAGGTATGATGGATACAATCCTTAACCTTGGTCTTAATGATGAAGTAGTAGAGGCTATGATTGCTGGTAACCCAGATCCTGCTTTCGAGCGTTTCGTATATGATTCATACAGACGTTTTATTCAGATGTTCTCTGACGTTGTTATGGAAGTTGGTAAGAAATACTTTGAAGAACTTATCGACAAGATGAAAGAAGAGAAGGGTGTTAAGTTCGACGTAGAGCTTACAGCTGCTGATCTTAAAGAGCTGGCTACACAGTTTAAAGCTGAGTACAAGAATCAGTTAGGAGAAGATTTCCCTTCAGATCCAGTTGAGCAGTTAAAACTTGCTATCGAGGCTGTATTCCGTTCATGGGATAACCCACGTGCAAATGTTTACCGTCGTGATAATGATATCCCATATTCATGGGGAACAGCTGTTAACGTAATGCCAATGGTATTCGGTAACTTAAACGATGAGTCTGGTACAGGTGTTGCATTTACTCGTGACCCAGCTACTGGAGAGAACAAGCTTATGGGTGAGTTCCTTATCAATGCACAGGGTGAGGACGTAGTTGCTGGTGTTCGTACACCAATGCCAATCGCTGAGATGGAAGCAAAATTCCCAGAGGCTTATGCAGAGTTCATTAAGGTTTGTGAGACTCTTGAGAATCACTACCATGATATGCAGGATATGGAGTTTACAGTAGAGAACAAGAAACTTTACATGCTTCAGTGTCGTAACGGTAAGAGAACAGCTCCAGCTGCATTAAAGATCGCTTGTGACCTTGTTGATGAAGGACATAAGACAGAGGAAGAAGCTGTATTAATGATCGATCCACGTAACCTTGATACACTTCTTCACCCACAGTTCGACGCTGCTGCACTTAAAGCAGCAACTCCAATCGGAAAAGGTCTTGGTGCTTCTCCAGGAGCTGCTTGTGGTAAAGTTGTATTTACTGCAGACGATGCTGTTGAATGGGCTGAGAGAGGAGAGAAAGTAGTTCTTGTACGTCTTGAGACATCTCCAGAAGATATCACAGGTATGAAAGCTGCTCAGGGAATCCTTACAGTTCGTGGTGGTATGACAAGTCACGCTGCTGTAGTAGCACGTGGAATGGGAACATGTTGTGTATCTGGTTGTGGAGATATCAACATGGATGAAGAAAACAAGAAATTCACATTAGCAGGACAGACATTCACAGAGGGTTCTGAGATTTCTATCGATGGATCTAACGGAAACATCTACGCTGGTCTTATCCCTACAGTAGATGCTAAGATTGCTGGTGAGTTCGGTCGTGTTATGGCTTGGGCTGATAAATTTAGAACACTTAAAGTTCGTACAAATGCTGATACTCCAGCAGATGCTAAAAAGGCACGTGAGCTTGGAGCAGAAGGTATCGGACTTTGCCGTACAGAGCATATGTTCTTCGAGGAAGACAGAATTGCTGCATTCCGTGAGATGATTTGTGCTGATACAGTTGAGGAGCGTGAAGCTGCACTTGACAAGATTCTTCCATATCAGCAGGGAGACTTCAAAGCACTTTACGAGGCTCTTGAAGGAAACCCAGTTACAATTCGTTTCCTTGATCCACCTCTTCATGAGTTCGTTCCAACAGAAGAAGCTGACATCAAGAAATTAGCTGATTCTCAGGGCAAGAGCGTAGAAGAGATTAAAGCAATCATTGATAGCTTACATGAGTTTAACCCAATGATGGGACACAGAGGATGTCGTCTTGCTGTAACATATCCAGAGATCGCTAAGATGCAGACAAAAGCTGTTATCCGCGCTGCTCTTGAAGTTAAAGCTGCTCATCCAGATTGGGCTGTTGAGCCAGAAATCATGATTCCATTAGTATGTGAGCTTAAAGAGCTTAAATATGTTAAATCTGTTGTAGTAGAGACTGCTGACGCTGAGATCGCTGCTGCTGGTGTTGATCTTAAGTACCATGTTGGTACAATGATCGAGATCCCAAGAGCTGCTCTTACAGCTGATGAGATCGCTACAGAAGCTGATTTCTTCTGTTTCGGAACAAACGATTTAACACAGATGACATTTGGATTCTCTCGTGATGATGCTGGTAAGTTCTTAGATGCTTACTATGATACAAAGATTTTCGAGAATGATCCATTTGCTAAACTTGATCAGACAGGTGTTGGTAAATTAATGGAGACAGCTATTAAGCTTGGAAAACCAGTTAATCCAAACCTTCATGTTGGTATCTGTGGAGAGCACGGTGGAGATCCTTCTTCAGTTGAGTTCTGCCATAAGATTGGTCTTGATTATGTATCATGTTCACCATTCCGTGTACCAATCGCTAGACTTGCTGCTGCTCAGGCTGCAATCTCTAACAAATAATAAAGTGTATTAGGTACTTTTTCAGGGAGCCATTAGGCTCCCTGTTTTAATGTTCAGTTTGGAAGAGTCCCACTTCTATGAGAAATCAGTAAAAATATTTATAACAAATAAAATTAATCACTAGCATTATATTGACGTATACAATCAAACAAAGTAAGATATTTTAGTACAAAAAAGATGATAAATAATTAAGGAGTGACAAATATGGGCGGATTCTTTGGCGTAGCTTCTAGTGAAGAGTGCGTATTTGATTTATTTTTTGGAGTAGATTATCATTCACATTTAGGAACAAGACGTGGTGGTATGACTGTATTGGGAAAGGATGGATTTAATAGAGCTATTCATAATATTGAGAATGCTCCTTTTAGAACAAAATTTGATAAAGATATCCATGAGATGCATGGAAATTATGGAATTGGATGTATATCTGATTATGAGGCACAACCTTTGATTATTCGTTCTCATCACGGAACATATGCTCTTACAACTGTAGGAAAAATTAATAATGTTGACGAAATTATTGACAAATTATTTAAGGCTGGACATGTTCATTTTCAGGAAATGAGTACTGGAGAGGTAAATGCAACAGAACTTATTGCTGCTCTTATCAATACAAAAGAAAATCTTATTGAAGGAATTAAATTTGTTCAGGAAACAGTTGATGGTTCTATGTCGTTATTGTTATTAAATGATCATGGAATATATTGTGCAAGAGATAAATATGGAAGAACACCTGTTGTTATAGGAAAAAAAGCAGAAGGTTTCTGTGTTTCTTTTGAAAATTATGCATATAAAAATCTTGGATATAGGAATTATAAAGAACTTGGACCAGGAGAAGTAGTTGTAATCACAGAAAAAAATTGTGTTACTCTTGCGCAGGCTGGAGAGAACATGAAGATATGTACTTTCTTATGGGTATATTATGGATATCCTTGTAGTTCATATGAAGGTCTTTCTGTTGAGCAGATGCGATACAACAATGGTGCCGCAATGGCAAGAAGAGATAATGTTAAACCAGATATTGTTGCTGGCGTTCCAGATTCAGGAACAGCTCATGCAGTAGGATATGCAAACGAGTCAGGAGTTCCATTTTCAAGACCGTTTATCAAATATACACCAACTTGGCCACGATCATTTATGCCAACTATTCAGGAAAAACGTAATCTTATTGCAAAAATGAAGATGATCGCAGTTGATGATTTGATTAAAGATAAGAGTATTCTTCTTATTGATGACTCAATTGTAAGAGGAACACAACTTAGAGAAACAACAGAGTATTTATATGAGAGCGGAGCGAAAGAGGTTCATATCAGACCAGCTTGTCCTCCTTTACTGTTTGGTTGTAAATATTTAAATTTCTCAAGATCTTCATCAGAAATGGATTTAATTGCAAGAAGAGTTATTGAGCGATTAGAAAATGGAAATGTTACAGAAGAAATTCTTGAAGAGTATGCAAATCCTGAGTCAGAGAAGTATAACACAATGGTAGAAGAAATTCGTAAAGAACTTAATTTTACATCACTTCAGTTTGCAAGACTTGATGATATGTTAGATTCTTGTAATGTTGAACACTGCAAGCTTTGTACATATTGCTGGAATGGAAAAGAATAAAAATAAAAATGAATAATCTGCTATTTAGTGTAAATGTAACATTTCCAATATTTTTAGTAATGGTAATTGGCTGGGTGTTAAGACAAAAGGGCATGCTAAATGAAAATTTTGTGAATGTTTCAAATAAGTTTAATTTTAAAATTACTCTTCCAACAATGCTTTTTAATGATTTGTGTTGTATAGATTTAAAGAGTGATTTTGACTTAAAATTTGTTCTCTTTTGTGCTATTTCATCTACTATTTGCTTTTGGACAATTTGGGTAGCTGTTAAAATTTTTGTAAAAGATAAGAGTATAAGAGGCGCTTTTGTTCAGGCTTCCTTTAGAAGTAGTGCTGCGGTTATGGGATTAGCTTTTATTGTGAATATGTATGGAGACACAGGAATGGGGCCTATGATGATAATAGGTGCCGTTCCACTATACAATATTTTTTCTGTAATTGTACTTTCATTTGAAGCAAATGGTGATGAAAAAAGGGATACAGCTAAAATTAAGGAAACTTGTATAAATATAATAAAGAATCCAATTATTATCTCTATTTTTGCAGGCGTGTTGGTTGCATATCTTGGAATTGATTTTCCAGTGATAATTGACAAAACATTAGGTTCTATTGGTCAGCTTGCTACACCACTTGCACTAATTGCTTTGGGAGCTGGATTTGAGGGTAGAAAAGCACTTGCAAAAATTAAGCCAACATTATGGGTTTCTTTTATAAAGTTAGTAGTTCAGCCGCTTGTGTTTTTGCCTATTGCATCATGGATGGGATTTACAGGAGAGAAGATGGTAGCAATCGTAATTATGCTCGCATCTCCTACGACGCCAAGTTGTTATATTATGGCTAAAAATATGAAAAATGATGGTGTATTGACAGCAAGCGCGATTGTAATGACAACCTTGCTTGCTTCAATAACACTTACAGGATGGATATTTATTTTAAAATATCTTAATTTGATTTAATTGCTTTGTTCTAATATGTTATTTTACTATTTGATGAGATCTTCAAGGCTTGATAGAACCTTCTTCTCATCAAATGGTTTAGTAATAAATAATTGAGCACCAATTTTTAATGCTTCCATAAGCTTTTCTTTTTGACCTGCGGCTGTAATCATAGCTACTTTTGCTGTTGAGTCTGTAGCAATAATTTCTTTTAATGCCTCAACTCCATCCATGACAGGCATAGTCACGTCTAATGTTACCAAATCAGGCTTTAGTTCTTTAAAAAGTTCAACACCTTCTTTGCCATTTGTGGCTTCTCCAACAACGTTAAACCCATTTGAATCGAGTAATGAAATAAGAATTTTTCTAATAAGGGCAGAGTCGTCAACAACCAATACAGAAGCTTTTGAATTGTCTTGTGAAGCATTAAGCTGTGTTTTGTTAATTTTTACTGTGTGAGGATTATCTCCGGCAACAAAGTTTTCGTCAACAGAAATAACAATGTCAATTTTTTTATCATCAATATACATTGGCATAATATATGCTGTACCAGAAATTTTTTGGTTAAGATATATTGCTGGTGGAAGCATATCAATATATTTTCCTTTGTCGCTAAGTGCTGTGGCAAATAGTCCATTATTCAGGTTGGCAAATTCACAAATTGCATCATATACTTCGTCGCTTCCTGAAATTGTAATTCCTTTTGCATATAATTTAGCAAGTGTAGTAATTCCATCTAACTCATTATCTGAGGCAAATCCAAGATATATGTTAGTATCACCAGCACTTTTTTGTCCTGCAAACATAGAGTATTCATATTCAGTTACTTTTCTTATTCTGTCGAAATAAAAGTTACTAGTAATAAATCTTGTGAAATTTCTAGCAATAAGGCTTGCAAAATCTGTAATTGTATTATCTCGAACTATTGCAAAAAGCGAAATGATAGCATCAATGTCATCATTTTTTAATGCTTCAAATTCTTCTTCTGTAAAACCAGAAGCTTTTTGGAATGATAAAAGATTTGCATCAACTTCATTCATGGTTAAACCACCATCGTCACAGAGAATTTGGTAGTATTTCATAGCGATGTTCCCCTGTTTTGAAATGATTTCTTCAACCTGTTCGTTGGTTAAATATCCGCATTCTACAGCAATATCTCCAAAACGTCTATCTTGTTGAGTTTGCTTATGGTTGATTTCTTCTGCCTGTTCATTTGAAAGATATCCTTCTGCAACAGCGATTGTACCCATTTTTACGCGTGCAGTTTGAAGTTTATCCTGAAATGCTTTTCGTTGTTCTTCTGAAATGACAGACTGTTCTTTTAAAAATTTTCCAAATAATTGTGTAAACATAATACCATTCTCCTTTAATGTGATTAATGCATATCGTTAGTACTATTTTACTAAATATTATTGCTTTTAACAAGTAGTGTTTGGTAAAATAATTAATAAACAGTTTTTTGGGGGAAAAGTATGACAAAAAATGATTTTATAAAATTACAAGAAGAAATAGGAAAAGAGGCACCTATTGTTGTTTCAACAGTTGATGGTCAGAAATATAAAGGTATTTTTGATGGGGAGATTAATGATGAAGGAATCTTCTATTTAAAAGAAATAACTCCTTATGGTTCGTTGTTTGCAATTGCGTATGAAGATGTAAAGTTGGTTGAAGAGGATAAAAATTCAACAGAGTATGAATATATTGAGGGATTATTCAGGGAATAAATGCCTATAGGGTTGCTTGCAAAAATGGTACGAATGTACTATAATTTTTATGGGGTGCAGAAAATGGAGAGGAAAGATTTATTTGAACGTATAATTGATAATGCAATAGAAATTTTCACCTGCCATGATGAAAATGGATATTTAAAGTTTTTAAATACAAGTGGTAGAAAAGAATTACTTTTTGAGGAAGATATAACAAAAATAAGGATTAACAGGCTTTTTCAGGATGAGGATATTTCTGTACTTAAATATGACGGTAAGATTAGAGAAATGATGATTTACAGAGCAAATCAGACATGTTTTTTGGCTGAAGTTAGGGCTATTGAGACAGGTGATTGTTTTGCACCATATGTAATAATGATAAGAAATGTATCACATAAGCATGCTCTTGAAAAAAGTATTGAGGTTGCAAAAGAGGAGGCTGTATCTACAGAGAAGGTTAAAACTGAATTTGTAGCGAATGTGACACATGAACTTAGAACACCTGTAAATGGTATTCTTGGAAATACTAATATTCTTCTAGAAAAGGAGAATGATTCTGAAAAAATCAGATATTTAAATACAATAAAGCATAGTTGTGATGCGATGAATGAACTAATTAATGGAATACTTGATTTTTCAAAACTTGAAGCCGGAAAATTTACTTTGGAAAACAGAAAATTTAGATTTATGGATATGATTGATTATGTAAAATCGACCCATATGCCTAAGATAACAGAAAAAGGCCTTGAGTTCTTTATCACAGTTTCTCCAGATATTCCAGAATATGTAGTAGGAGACGAGTTAAGAATAGGACAGATACTCAATAATCTCTTATCAAATGCGTGTAAGTTCACACATGTTGGAAAAGTATCGCTTGAAGCACTTATGACTTCTAGAGAAAAAAATAGAATAGAATTATTTTTCATTGTTTTAGATACAGGAATAGGAATTGACAAAGAAGATGAGGATAAGCTATTTAAGAGTTTTTCACAGGTTGATGCATCGGTGTCAAGAAAATATGGCGGTACGGGACTAGGACTTAATATTTCAAAACAATTAGTAGATTTAATGGGAGGTCACATTACTGTAGACAGTGAGAAAAATAGAGGAACAATGTTTTCATTTTCAATTTGGGTTGAGTCTGCTGATGAAGGTGATAATTCAGAAAAAGTGATTGCGTACAGTAATAGTTATTCCAAAAGCATAAGTGAAGCACTTGGAAATGATGAAAGCATCTCTAATATTTCAGTTTTTGGTACAAAAGAAAATATTAGTGAAATAAAAAATCAAATGTCAAAGTTGGTTTTATGTCTAGATATGGAGAATTGGGAAAAGGCAGAAGTTTTTGCTGATACTATAAAGCAACTGACGACAGAGGGAACAAAAGAAATAAAAACAACAGCCCTTAGAATGAAGATGGCTGTTCAAAAAGGTGACTACGATAAATCAATTAATGCATACGATAAATTAGAAGAATTAATATCATTAATACAATCTTGATTAAGGAGAAAAAAGATGGAAAATCAAAAGAAAATTTTGATTGTTGATGATGTGGAAACGAACCGATTTGTTCTTAGAAATATAATTTTTGAAATGGGGCATTTACCAGTTTTGGCAGAGAATGGCTTGCAGGCATTGAAAATAATGGAAAAAATGCAGCCGAGTTTGATTCTTTTAGATGTTGCAATGCCAGAAATGGATGGTTATGAGCTATGTCATAAACTAAAAAGTAATCCAATATTAAAAAAAATACCAATAATATTTATTTCAGCTTTTGACCAACCTGATGACATCATTAAAGGTTTTTCAATCGGTGGAGAGGATTATATTACGAAGCCATTTATACATGAAGTTGTTCAGGCCAGAGTAAATGTTCACCTGAAAATGGCAGATATGAATGCTGATTTGGAAAATGCAAATAGAAAGTTGGCTTCATCAATTCAGGAACAGCTTAAACAGATGGAGAAAGAGAAAAAGAATGTGTTATATGCGATAGGAAGGGTTTCAAGAGAGAATGCCTCATATGATGTTAATCATATGGAGAGGCTTCAATACAATTGTAAAATCCTTGCTCAGGCGATGCAACTTTCACCATTGTTTGAATCTAAAATATCAGATATGTTTATTGATACTATTGAGTTAGCAGCACCACTAAGTGATTTGGGTAATGTTGCAATACCAACGGATATTTTACAGAAGAAAAGTACACTTAATCCTGAAGAAAAAGAAATTATGAGAAAGCATACCATTATAGGGGCTAAGATATTAAGAGATGTTCAGGAACAGGGCGATTACAACGACTTTGTTCAGATGTCTATTGATATTGCAAATTATCATCATGAAAATTGGGATGGTTCAGGATATCCAGAACACCTTGTTGGTGAACAAATACCAATTTCAGCACAGATAGTTGCGTTGGTAAGTGGATATTGTGCTTTGACTGAGGAGAGAAAACATAGAAAAGCATATTCGAGAAACGAAGCTTTGGAAATTCTAGAAAGTGAATCGGGAATAAAGTATAATTCTGATATTTTTGAAATTTGTAAAAAGATATCAAGGCAGTTTTGCTAGAAAATAAAGGTGGTCATTTTATGACAAACGAAGAATTTTATAGAATTCGGGATTTTCTAAAAGGAAAATATGGCATTGATATGGGAAACAAAAAGACCATTATGGAGGGGCGACTTGAAAACTATTTACGACAAAATGGCTTTAAAAGTTATTGGCAGTTTATGGATTTGATGGAGCAGGATATCTCTGGAAAGCTTGAAAAAAAGCTGGTTGATTTACTTACAACAAATCATACATATTTTATGAGGGAAACCGAACATTTTGATTATTTAAAAAATGAAATATTACCTTATTTGAAGAAAAAGGAAGAAAAAAGCAAAGATTTACATATTTGGTGTGCAGCTTCATCATCGGGGGAAGAACCGTATACATTGGCTATGGTATTGATTGATTTTTTTGGATTTGAAAAAGCAAATTGGGATACACAGATTTTGGCGACTGATGTTTCAACTGGAATTTTGGAGCAAGCTGTAAAAGGAATATACTCAGAAGAACAGATTGAACCATTGCCGGTTCACTGGAAAAGAAGATTTTTTAGACAGCTTCCGGGTGAGGGGGGATATCAGGTCACTGAAGAATTGAAAAAAGAGGTATTGTTTAGACAGTTTAATCTGTTAGATAAATTCCCTTTTAGGAAGAAAATGCATGTTGTATTTTTGCGAAATGTATTAATTTATTTTGATGATAAGACGAAAAAAAGTATATTACAGAAAATATATGATTGCCTGGAACCTGGTGGATATCTGTTTTTGGGGAGAACAGAAACTTTGAATAGAGAAGATTTTCCTTTTGAACTAGTTGCACCTGCGGTATTTAGAAAATAAAGGGGGAAGATGATGAAAAAAATCAGAGTTTTGGTAGTTGAAGATTCCCTTGTATTTAGAGGATTACTTGTTAAAAGCCTTAATCAGGATGAGGCTATTGAAGTTGTTGCGACAGCTTCAGATCCTTTTGATGCAAGAGATAAAATTATCGAATATGAACCAGATGTAATGACACTGGATATTGAACTTCCAAAAATGAGTGGACTTGAGTTTTTAAGGAAGCTTATGCCTCAGTATCCATTACCAGTTGTGGTGATTAGTGCATTAAGTGAAAAGGTATTTGATGCAATGAAGGCAGGAGCCGTGGATTTTGTAGCAAAACCAATGGTTTCAGACAAATTATCACTTCAGAATTTTTTGGAGAACGAGTTGCCTGTCAAAGTAAAGGTGGCTTCAACTGCAAAGGTTAGCAGATATAAAAACCGACCGGTAGATGCTAATGTCCAAAGGAATACTGGTGCGTCAAATGTTTCTGTTGTTGCAATAGGTGCTTCAACAGGTGGAACAGAAGCAATTGCAGAAGTAATTAAAGATTTTGCTCCTGATATTCCAGGAACAGTAATTGTTCAGCATATGCCTTCCGGATTTACTAATATGTATGCAAATAGATTAAATAATCAGTGCAGGGTGACTGTTAGGGAAGCCAAGAATGGAGATGTGATAACTCCAGGACTTGTATTGATTGCGCCAGGTGGTGATGAACAAATGACTGTTGTAAAGGCTGGGGACCGTCTTCAGGTTTCATTGAAAAAAGGACCAAAGGTGAGTGGTCATTGTCCATCAGTGGATGTACTATTTGATTCTGTTGCAAATGTAGTAAAAGATAAAGCTATTGGTATTATTTTAACCGGAATGGGAGGTGATGGGGCCAAAGGACTTAAGGCTATGCGGGATGCAGGTGCTAGAACTGTTGGTCAAGATGAATCAACCTGCGTTGTTTATGGTATGCCGAAGGTTGCTTATGATTTGGGAGCTGTAATGTATCAGGAAAAAATACAGGATATAGCAAAGAGAACATATACATTGTTGAATAAGAGATAAGGAGAGGGACTACGATGAAAATTCTATTAGCAGAAGATGACTTTGTAACGAGAAAATTTATGGCGAGCTTTTTATCAAAATATGGTGAGTGTGATGTTACTGTAGATGGAATGGAAGCAGTAGACGCTTTTATGCTTGCACTTGAGGAAGAGGAGCCATATGATTTGGTGTGTCTTGACATTATGATGCCGGTTATGGATGGTTATCAGGCATTAATGGGAATAAGAAACCTTGAAAAAGAAAAGAATATTCCACCTGAGAAGCAGGTTAAAGTTATAATGGCAACAGCATTAAATGAAGAGAAAAATGTAAAGATGGCATTTGATTTGGGCTGTACAATTTACTCTGGAAAACCAATTGATCAGAATAGATTTGAACAGGCATTGAAAAAAATAGGATTAATAGAGTAAAATTGTTTTATGAATTAAAAGGGAAGGTGGATTACATGGGTATTGAATTTAATACTCAAGATATGCTTGATGCTTATCTTTTCGAGAATGGTCAGCTTTTAGAAAATCTGCAGGAGATTGTTCTTGAACAGAAAGATGAAGATTATTTTGATGAAGACAGTATAAATGAAATATTCCGTACTATGCATACAATAAAAGGTTCATCAGCGATTATGATGTATGATGATATTACGGCAATTGCTCATAAGTTAGAAGATGTGTTCTATTTTTTAAGAGAATCACATCCAAAAAATGTGCCACATGTTGAACTGGTTGAACATGTGTTAACGGTAGCAGACTTTATTACAGAAGAATTGGATAAAATTCAAAATGGTGATGAGGCAGATGGAAAGGCCCAACCGATTATTGATGAATTAGATAAATTCCTTAATAAAATTAAAGGGGTTGAAAGTGGAAAGAGTGCCAAGAAAACTCAGGATAGTAATGTTCAGGAAAATAAAGCAGACAGTTCCATGCAACAGTTTTATATTCCTCCTGTAGCAAATGGTGGGGATTATCATTATTTTCGAATTTATATAGAATATTATCAGGAAATAGAACTAGCAAATGTTCATGCGTACAAGATTGTGTATGCGTTAAAAGGTCTTGCTGATGAGATGGAGTACAGTCCAGAAGAACTTGTATCAGATGAAGGGACTGCACAGAAGATAATAGAAGATGGCTTTAAAATTATTTTAAAGACAAAGAAGACAAAAGAGGAATTAAGCTCAATAATTCGACCTGGATATGATATTAAAAAGGTCGACATTTATGAGTGTACAAAAGAAGATTATTTTCAGGGATTTGATGGTGCAGACACAAATCTTAAAATAGATTTAGTTTCTAGCGTTGAGGAAATAGAAGCGGCTGCTGAAGCTAGGGATGGTGAAAAAAAAGAAAAAGAGGTTAAGCCAAAGGCTGGTGATTATGTTGTCCAGGATAACAGCCCTGGAAAAGCTAAGAAGCTGGCAAAGGATAAAAAAGTAAAAGCTGAAAAGGCTGCATTTATAAGTGTTGATATTAAGAAGATGGACATGCTGATGGATTTGATAGGAGAACTTGTTATATCGGAATCGGTTGTTCTTCAGAATCAGGACTTGAAGGTGCCAGGTCTTCGACTTGACAATTTTAATAAAGCTGCGGCTCAGATGGCAAAGATTTCGACAGATTTACAGAATGTAATAATGTCAATGAGGATGGTTCCACTTACTAATACTTTCCAAAAGATGAACAGGATTGTTTTTGACGTATCAAGAAAGCTTGGTAAGGAAATTGATTTTCAAATGATTGGTGAAACTACAGAAGTGGATAAGAATATCATTGAGCATATTTCAGATCCGCTTATGCACCTTGTAAGAAATTCAGTGGATCACGGAATCGAGTCAAAAGAAGAAAGAATCGCTGCAGGAAAACCGGAAAAAGGAACGATAACTCTTTCAGCCAAAACAGAATCAGGAAAGGTATGGATAAGCGTATCAGATGATGGAAAAGGTCTTGAGAGAGATAAGATTATAGAAAAAGCAAAAAAACAGGGTTTACTAGACCAAAATAAACCAGATAGCTCATATTCGAATAAGGAGGTTTACCAATTTATTACACTACCAGGTTTTTCAACTAATGAAAAGGTAACTGAGTATTCTGGACGAGGCGTAGGAATGGACGTTGTGGTATCGAATATTCAGGAGATAGGCGGAGCTCTTGAAATTGAGAGTATTCCTGGATGTGGTAGTACTATGAATCTTAAAATACCACTTACATTGGCTATTGTTGATGGAATTGTAATGAGTGTAGGTTCATCAAATTTTGTGATTGAAACGGGTGTTGTAAAAGAATTTGTAAGTGTAAGTGAAGATATGATGATCAGGGAACCGGACGGAACTGAAGGTGTCATGATACGAGGTGATGTTTTCCCGGTAAGAAGAATTGGCGAGTATTACAATATCAAGGATTGCAAAACGAATGTTGAAGAAGGAATGATGGTAATTCTTGCAGTTGAGGAAAAACAGATTTGTCTTTTTGTAGACAAACTTATTGGAAAACAGGAGATTGTTGTAAAGCCAATTCCTTCGTATGTTAAAAAAGTTAAAGGTTTATCTGGATGTACACAGCTTGGAGATGGAAGTATTGCATTAATACTCGATCCTGCCGGAGTTTGTGAGTAAAAACATTAGAAATGGATGTGAGGAAAAATGGATAGTAATCAAACACAGATTGATAAGTATGTAACATTCAAATCTGGAAATGAATATTTCGGACTGAAAATTGAGTATGTTAATGAAATAATTGTATATCAGGAAATAACAGAAATTCCGGAGACTGTTGACTACATTAAAGGTCTAATAAATCTTCGAGGTAAAATTATTCCTGTGATTGATGTAAGACTTCGATTTAAACAGGAGCCTTTTGAATACAATGACAGAACATGTATTATTGTTTTGAATTATCAGGATATGGTAGTCGGACTTATTGTTGAGCAGATAGCGGAGGTTGTAGAGATTACTGAAAATAATATTTTGCCGAATCCAAAGATTGGCAAAGCTGATAACTCAAAAAATAAGTATGTATATGGAATTGGAAAAGTTGGAGATGAAGTAAAGCTTTTACTTGATCCAGAAAAACTTCTTAATGATGAGGATTTGGCGACTATTGAGAAGGTTAACAATTCTGTTAATGAAAGTGAGGAGGAAGAGTAATGAAGGGAAAGCTACATACAAAACTAATAGTTGCATTCACATTTGCAAATGCTGCAATTATTTTACTAATATTACAAAGTATTTTGGAGATGCATAAAATTGTTTCGGCAGATAATCCAATAAAGGTGGCTAAGCAGTATACAACACTTATGGTAATACTGCTTGTGATAGTGACAGTAATTCAGGCATTTTTTACTATTACAATTTTACGTAAAATAAGATTTGGATTCAAAAAGATTGACAACTATACTCATGAATTGGCAGTAGGAAATCTTGATTTGAATATTGAAATTGATTCTAGTGACGAGTTTGGAGAGCTTCTTGTGGTTTATCAGAAATTGCTTGAATCATCAAAAGAACAGGCAAAGCTTGCTGCTGCAGTTGCCAATGGTGATTTAACTGTTGATATTGATTTAAGGAGTCAGAATGATAAATTGGGAATGGCTCTTGAACTAATGGTTGAGAAAAATAATAATGCTCTTACAAGTATTCGAGATTCTGCTTATCAGGTTATGACAAGTTCAAATCAGGTTGCCAGTGCAAGTGAGGCATTAGCTCAGGGTTCTACAGAACAGGCAAGTGCAATTGAAGAGATTACATCATCAATTACAGATATTGCTGAAAAAACCAGAGTAAATGCTACTCAGGCAAATGAAGCTTCTGATTTGATGCATTCTGCAATTGATTATGTAAAAAAAGGTAATGAGCAGATGGAAGACATGATGAGTGCAATGTCTGATATTAATAAATCCTCAGAGAGTATTTCAAAGATTATTAAGGTAATTGACGATATAGCTTTTCAGACTAATATACTTGCGTTAAATGCTGCTGTAGAAGCTGCAAGAGCAGGAGATGCAGGAAAAGGATTTGCAGTAGTTGCAGAAGAAGTAAGAAATCTTGCTGCAAAAAGTGCTTCAGCGGCGGCTGAAACAGCAGAACTGATTGAGGATTCAATTGCGAAGGTAGATATTGGTTCAAGAATTGCAGATGATACTGCAAAGGCACTTGCAACTATTACTGAAGGTGTTTCTCAGAGTGAGACAATAGTAAATGATATTGCTGAAGCATCTAATTATCAGGCAACTGCTGTTGCACAGATTAATCAGGCAATTAATCAAGTTTCACAAGTTGTTCAGACAAATTCTGCAACAAGTGAGGAATGTGCAGCTGCAAGTGAACATTTATCCGAGCAGGCTGTACATATGCAACAGATGATATCAATTTATAAGCTTGGAGATAATAACTCTGTATATAGTGATAATAAATTTGCATCATCAAATACATCATCTGGAGTTTTATCAACTTCAACTCATAAAAAATCAGGTGATGAAAGTATTCCACAGAAGAAAAAAGAATCGGGAGAGCAGCAGGAGTATTCTGTGGATGATAATCCAAACGAACAAATTATTTCACTTGGAGATGGGTTTGGAAAATATTAGTGGGTTTTATTCGATGCTGTCTTAGGGCAGCATCGTTTATTTTTAGGAGGTTTTTATGAGGGGCAGACAGGATGAGGATAAAAATCTTGAGAGATTAGTTGTTGTAATGATGTTAATAAATTATTATGGCATGTTTATGTATTCTTTAAAATGGAGATGGAATAACTGGATCCCGGCTTTTATTGTGGGCGAGTCTGCCATTATGGTTATTGTATTCATAGGCAAATATTTTAATTATGATAAGAGAACAAGAATATATGCTTTTTTATTAATGCTTGGTTTTTGCGTATATTCAGTAAATACAGATTCAATTCTTACTGTCATAGTGCCATTTATTACAAATGTTGTGCTTTTAGGACTTTCCGGTAATGAGAAAACAATAATTTTTCCTATTGCATCAATTCTTTTTCTGATTATCTATCATTATTTTATTAAACAAACATTTATTATTAATTCGCCGATTGAAGGATATGAGTATTCAATTTATTTAGGAAACGCTTTTTTAATACTCATATACATAAAAATTTGGCTTTCTAAAAGAAATGATAGTCAGAAAAATATCAATTATGTAATTACAAAACTAGAAAGTGCCCAAAGAAGTAAGGATGATTTCCTTGCAAATATCAGTCACGAACTTAGAACGCCAATTAACTCAATTAATGGAATGAGTGAGATTATATTAAACGAAGACTTGCCAGATGAAATAAGAGAAAAAATTGAATATATTCAGACATCAGGACAAAGTCTTTTGGCAGTTGTAAATGATTTGCTTGATTTTACAGAATTACAATCGGGAAAATTTATCTTTGAGGATAGCAATTATAGAATTGCCTCTACAATAAATGAAATTGTAAATATGACTTATGCCCAGAAAAAATCCAAACATATTGAAATAATTGTAGACTGTAATCCTACAATTCCAAGAGAATTGTGTGGTGATGAGGCTAAAATCAGACAGGTAGTAAGGAATGTAATCAGTAATGCAATAAAATTCACAAATGATGGTTGCGTTGCTATCAAGTTTGATTATAGAAAAGAAACATATGGTATTAATCTGTGCATTACTGTAAAAGATACTGGTATTGGTATGGATAAGAGGAGTCTTGAGAATATTTTTACCAGCTTTTCACAGGTGGATTCAAAGCGAAGCAGACAAGAGGGAGGAATTGGTTTAGGACTTGCCATATCAAAGGTAATTCTTGAGAAAATGGGAGGATTTATTCAGATAAAAAGTGAACTAAATGTTGGAACAGAGGTTAGGATGATTATTCCACAAAAAGTAAGTGATTCAGAGCCTGTGTTTAATGTGGATATTACTAAAAAAAGTAATGTTCTTGCTTATATAGATATGGAACAGTTTAGTGTAAGAATGGTTAGGGATGAGTATAATGAGTCAATTACAAATATTGCAAAATTTCTTAATGCATCTTTTCATATGTGTCATAATTTAGCGGAATTAAAAAGACGAGTTGAACAAAACCATTTTACACAAATATTTATTAGTGTCCTTGTATATAAAATGGATAAAAGTTATTTTAATAACCTGTCAAATGACAATAATCTTATTGTAATATATGAAGGCGACCAAATAAAAGAAATCGAATCAGAAAAAATAATAAAGCTTGCAAAACCAATCTATATATTGTCATTAATTACGGCATTAGAAACAGGAAAAAAATCAGATAGTGACACTGTTTGTTTTGAGAAAGATTTTGTGGCACCTTCAGCGAAAATTCTGATAGTTGATGATAATGCGATAAATCTTAAAGTTGCATGTGGATTATTAAAACCATATAAAGTGATGGTTGATACAGCATTAAGTGGAGTTGAAGCGTTAAAAAATATTGAAAATCATAAATACGACATGATTTTTATGGATCATATGATGCCTGAAATGGACGGAGTAGAAACAGTCAAGAAGATACGTCAGAAAAATGGACTGTATTTTAAAGAAATTCCTATTGTAGCGCTTACAGCAAATGCTGTTCCAGGTGCAAAGGAAATGTTCATTAAAGAAGGCTTTCAGGCATTTGTATCAAAACCAATTGATTTATTAGTATTAAAAAGAACATTGTGTAATTTTTTACCAAAAGAAAAAATTGTGTATAAAACAGAAGATGTATTATCTGAAACAGAAACTGTCTTACCTGATAATAGTAGTGGTATCAAAGTTAAGGCTAATGAGGATATTGACTATGAACAGGGAAGTAGATTTTGTGGGTCAAAAGAAGCTCATATGGATGTATTGAGAATGCAGTATGAGGATGGAGATGAGAATTACAATAAAATCTGTTCTTTGTATGAAAATGAAGATTGGAAAAATTATGTCATTTTTATACATGGGTTGAAAAGTTCAATGAAAACAGTTGGAATAAACAGATTATCTGAAATGGCATTAAATCTTGAAATGGCAGGTAAATCGGATGATATTGAATTTATTCATAATAATCATCAGCTAATGTTAGATGAATATAAAAGGGTATTGGATAAACTCAAAGAGATTTTTGGAGAAAAGGAGAAAGAAGAAGTTGATTTATCGAATTATAATGAGTTGACTGTAGAAGAAATGGAAAAATACATGGAAGAATTTGAAAATGCAGTTTTTTCATTTGAGGAAAATGCCATGTGTGATGTTTTGGCAAAAATTGAAAAAAATGTTTTCAATGGACATTTGTTGTCAAGAGAATTAGAACCAATTTATAAGAAAATAAAAAATGCTGATTATATGTCTGCACTAGAGAAATTAAAAAGTATAGTAAATAACCTTATGAGAGAAGGTGAGTAGAATGAATGACAATCAGGAAGTAAATATTAAGGAAAAACTTATAAAAAGACTAATTAAAATAGGTATAATATTGTGTGTACTTGCAATTATTGAGCAGTTGATAATTATGCCTAAAATAGAGAGTTTAATATGTATTACAGTTCTACTTATTTCATTATTAATTGCTTTATTTTTCTCTGAAAAGATGGATAATGTTAAGTGGGCAGAGAATATAGTTGGAGTAACTGCCATATTTTTTGTATTTCCTTTTATATATTTTACATCTGGAGGAATACGAGGAGGTGCAGCAATTTGGTTTGTAATAGGGATATTTTATGTAATCGGATTGTATGATGGAATTAGAATGTATCTATTTCTTTTATTGACAATTACTTCTTTCGTTACAACATACCTGATGGGATATTATCATCCTGAACTAGTAATCAATTTGGAAAATGAAAAAGCGATTATTACAGATTCGTTATTTGCAGTAATAATCGTTGGAATTCTTTTGGGGGGAATTACAAAGTTTCAGCTTAAATCTTATGATCAAGCCAGAAAGTATGCCTTGAATCAAAGGGATGAAATAGAAGAAATTAGCAAGAAAAGAAGTTTTTTCTTTGCAAACATTAGTCACGAAATTATTTCACCAATTAATTCTATAATAGGATTAAATGAAATGATTCTGCGTGAACCAAACATTTCTGATGAAGTTTTAGTAGATGCAGATAATATTCGTAATACCAGTAAATTACTTCTTTCATTAGTAAATGATTTATTTGATTTATCAAGAATAATAAATAATATGATGGTGTTAAATCCTGTTACCTATAGCACTGAAGAAATGTTTAGTGATTTGGTAGATATGTTCAGATTTCCTATTGAGGATAAGAACCTTGATTTTTATGTGGAAATTGATAAGGATATGCCGTCACTATTAAAAGGTGATGTAAAAAGGATAAAACAGATTCTTACAAATCTTCTTTCTAATGCTCAAAAGTATACAAAAGAGGGGAATATAATTTTAAGTGCAAAAGCTGAGATAATTGATGAACTCATTTGTAGACTTACAATTTCTGTTGAAGATACTGGAATTGGTATTAAAACTGAAAGTATGGAGCATATTTTTGACTCGTTTACTGAATATGATGATAATAACTCTAATATGATTGAAGGTATAGGTCTTGGATTATCAATAAGTAAGCAGTTGGCGGAACTTATGGAAGGAGAATTGACAGTAGATAGTATATATACTCAGGGGTCCAAATTTACTTTAATATTATATCAGCCAATTGTTGACAGAGTACCTATAGGAACCATTGACTTCAAAAGTAAACAGAGAAAAGACAGGTTGTTATATCAACAGTTGTTTGAAGCGCCTGATGCAAGAATATTAATAATTGATGATAATGAAAATAATAAAATTGTATGTTCAAAACTTCTTAGAAATACAAAAATTAAAATAGACACAGTAAAAAATCAAAGAGAACTTTTAGAGGCTACACTTCGAAAATATTATCATGTGATTCTTGTAGATGATTCAATAATTCAGTTACATGAAGATGAATTTTGTGATGCAATCAGATGTCAGAAAAATGGTCTTTGCAGGGATACTCCTATTGTAGTGTTTTCAAGTGAAAATAATGAAAAAAACTTTAATAAATATGAACAATACGGATTTTCTGGTTTTGTTGAAAAACCCATTAACGGAGTGCAGTTAGAATCAATTCTTTTGTCACTTCTTCCAGAGGAGATGATAGAATATAGTAATATTGATGAAAACAGAGTTGTGAAAAGTCTTACAGGAGATATTCTTGTTAAAAATGTATCAAAAAAGAAAAGACTTATTATTACCACAGAATGTGTATGTGATTTACCTGAAAAGGATGCAAAACAGTTGGGGGTAGAACTAGTTTATTTATACGTAAATACACCGGTTGGAAGATTTAAGGATACACTTGAAATGGATGTAGATAATTATGCAGATTTATTGAATCATGGAGAGCGAGAGATTTATGCATCAACAATTTCAGTAGAAGACTATTTGGATTTTTTTGCAGATATGTTGACGAAAGCAGAAGAGATAATACATATTTCATTTGGAAAAGATATGGGAAAAAGTTATTTGAACGCACTAGAAGCTGCAAGATGTTTTGGAAGTGTAAATGTAATTGATTCCGGACATATTGCAGGAGGAATGGGAATTGTTGTAAGTGAAGTTGCTCGTTTACTTAGTGAAGGTGGAAATACTAAGGAAATACTTGAGTATACAGATGAGATTGGAAAGGCTGTTCAGAGTAAAATTTTATTTGGTAAACTTGAAAATGTTAGGAAGAACGGATATATTAATAGTTATGTGGGTTTTTGGCTTGACTTTTTTAATGTACACACAATTTATACAATGAAAAACAGTAAGATAAAATTTTCAGGAATTTTGATTGGTAATGTGAGCAGGGCAAGAGAGAAATTTATTATTAAATCTTTAAAGTCACTTAGAAAAAAGAAAATCAAGCATTTATGGATATCCTACACAGATGCCAGTGTAAAACAGCAGGAAGTAATTGACGAATATATAAAAAGTAATATCATATGTGATGATATTGTCATGAGGAAAACTTCCGTAACTAATGCTTGTTTTGCCGGCCAAAACAGTATTTCTATATCATATTTAGAAAAATAAAAAGTAAGGGAATTAGTAGTATGAATTTTTTTATTATTATTATCATTGCAATTGTTTTTGGAATTGTTGAAGGTATTACAGA
The DNA here is from genome assembly GCA_045123895.1 of Agathobacter sp. Taxonomy (GTDB): domain Bacteria; phylum Bacillota; class Clostridia; order Lachnospirales; family Lachnospiraceae; genus Roseburia. The sequence continues at coordinate 90,169 of JBGVKW010000011.1, read as the reverse complement.
ATGGTTACCTATCAGTAGTACAGGTCATATGATTTTGCTTAATCAGCTTTTACCACTTGAGGTAGGTAAGAATGCAAGAGAATTTTATGAAATGTTTCAGGTGGTAATTCAGTTAGGAGCAATATTAGCGGTTGTAGTTTATTACTGGAAAAAAATATGGCCATTCTATAACAAAAGTAAGGGTAGCAAGACTCTTATTACTGCAAAAGCTGACCCTTCAGCAGGAAAAATAGCATTGTCGATGAATGCTTTTTGGATGTGGGTAAAAATTGTTGTTGCCTGCATTCCTGCAATAGCATATGGCCTAATCTTTGATGATAAAGTTACAGCATTTTTTGCTAAAAAACTTCCAAATGGAAAAACATCTGTTGAAGTAGTTGTAGTTGCTGTTATGCTTATTGTATTAGGTGTAATGTTTATTGTTGTAGAGTCAAGAAACAATAAAAAGGAAGCAAAGATTAACAGTATTACAGACTTAAGCTATAAGGCTGTTATGATTATTGGACTTTGGCAGATGCTTGCAGCCATGCTTCCTGGAACAAGTAGATCTGGTGCTACAATTATGGGTGCTATTCTTATTGGTGTATCAAGGGCAACAGCAGCAGAGTTTACATTTTTCCTTGGAATACCTGTAATGTTTGGAGCTAGTTTGCTTAAAATTCTTAAGTTCGGATTAGATTTTACTTTTGAACAGACAGCTGTTCTTATTATCGCAATGGTAGTTGCATTTGCTGTTTCGATGGTAGTAATAAAATTCCTTATGGACTATATTAAGAAGCATGATTTCAAAATATTTGGATGGTACAGAATTGTTCTTGGAGCAATTGTACTATTATGTGGAATCGTAGGAGTAATATAACTGGAGGAATAAATGCACGACGAATTAACATTAAATGATATTAAGAAAATGGAAGAAGAAATTGAATATCGTAAACTTGTTGTCAGAAAACAGGCATTAGAAGATGTGAAGGTTGCAAGGGCACAAGGTGATTTAAGCGAAAATTTTGAGTACAAAGCTGCAAAACAGTTTAAGAATCAAAATGAGAGCAGAATAAGATATCTTGAAAAAATGATAAAGACAGCAGTAATTATTTCCGATGAATCTAATCAGGATGAAGTTGGGATGTTTAATACAGTTGATGTCTATTTTGAAGATGACGATGAAGTTGAAACATATAAAATAGTTACAACAGTAAGAGGAAACTCACTTAAAAATCTAATTAGCAAAGAGTCGCCTTTAGGTGCTGCTATTTTTGGGAAAAAAGTTGGCGAAAGATGTGAGGTAAAGGTAAATGATGAATACTCATATTTTGTTGAAATTAGACGAATTGAAAATACTGTTGATGATGGAAGCGATAGTTTGAGAAAATTCTGATGAAATGAAGTTTGTTTGGAGGAGTTTATGATAACAGTTAATTCATTAGGAAGATTTCAGATTACTGATGGTGAGTCAGTCATTAATGAGAATAATTTAAGATCTCATATGTTGATTAAACTGTTAATGTTTCTAATTGTTTATAGAGAAAAGTCTATTAGTAATGAGGAAATATCAAAGGCATTATGGGATGATGTTGAATTGGAAAATTTAGCAGGAGCGTTAAAGAATCTTGCATATAGGCTTAGAAAAAGTTTAAAGGAGGTCTTTCCAGGGCTAGATTTGATTGTATCATCTAGAGGATCTTACGCAATCAGTCCAGATGTTAAGATTGTTCTTGATGTTGAGCAGTTAAAACAATTAGTTTCAGATGCCAATTTTGAAACGAATACGGAAATTGCTATTCAGAAATATGAAAGAGCAGTGGAAATGTTTCAAGGTGAGTTTCTTGCAAACTTTGCAGAGGTGAGATGGGTTTCCACACTTAGTACATATTATCATTCATTATACTTATCTGCTGTAAAAGAATTGGCAGAAATATATATAAAAGAAGGAAGATATGAGAAACTTGAGAATCTGGTAACTGTTGCCATGCAATACGAGAGTGCAGATGAACAGCTTTTGAGCTATCAGGTTCAGGCTCGTATGGAAATGGGGCAGATTAGCCAGGCATATGATTCATATCAGAGTGCATGTAAAATAATTGAAAAAGAAATGGGTGTTCGTCACACTCCAATTCTTGATAAGGTGTATGAAGAATTACTAACCAGGACTAAGGGCCAGGATTCATATAATATGTCTGAAGTCAAAAAGGATATTACGGAGGAAAATCAGGAAGGCGTTTTTTTCTGTGGATATCCAATCTTTAGAGGAATATATCAGCTTGAGGTTAGAAAGTGTAGCAGAAATAAAATACCAGAAAATCTTTTGTTATTAACGATTGTTGTGAAAAAGCTTGATACTTCTGAGGGACATGGTTATCGTGTTAAGCGTGCCATGGAAGCATTAAAACAGACCCTGAAAAAGTGTTTGAGACTTGGTGATGTGGCTTCACAGTATAGTGATACGCAATATGTTATTCTGTTACCAACATGCACAGATGAACTAGCTTATCTTGTGGCGAACAGAATTATCTCGACATTTTATAAAGATTATCCGGCGCAAAAGAAAGTGAAGATTAAAATTAACATTGAAAGTCTTTCGCAGCATGGAAGCATAGTGGAAGAAAGTGAATCCTAAATGAGTAAGAAATTATTAAAAAAAATATGTAATTTTATAATTACGGCGATTTTATCTGTCATGGTGCTTTTGGTAGTAATAATGTTTATTCCCAAGTTTTTTAATATAGAACCAATGATTGTTTTAAGTGGAAGTATGGAACCTACTTATCATGTTGGTTCTTTACTATATGTTAATAAAAACGTGGAAGATATTGAAGTTGGTGATACAATTACATTTTATAGTGATTTGCAAAAACAGATACTTGTTACACATCGCGTGGTAGAAGTTGATGAAAAGGAGCAGGTTTATTATACTCAGGGAGATGCAAACGAGGTAAGAGATATTTATCCAGTTGATAAAAACAGAGTCCTAGGAGCACCGATTTTTAGTATTCCAAAGCTCGGATATCTTGCAGAAAAACTAAGTTATACTTCCGGAAAAGTTTTTTATATTGCTTTAATTTTGATTTTGTCAGCATTACTATTTTTGGGAGATAATTCTGAAGAAAGCAAAAATAAAAGAGACAGGAAATAATTGGTATATTATGGTTGAAACAGTACAGAATACTAAATCTGTGCTGTTTTTTTGTGAAAATCAGATAAAATGTGGTATAATAGTCCTAGAAGTTTTTTTGAGGTGAAAATGAAAAAAGTATTAGAAGATAAACAGGGTAAGAAAGCAAAGCGAATAAGAGGTTTTGGATATAATTTGCTAATTATCATTGGAATATTGCTGGTTGTCTTTTCAGCATACAATTTGATAAAAATTTTTTCTGATTATAAGTCATCAAATGACATATATGAAAAAATAGAAAATCAATGTGTAGAAAAAAATAAAGAACAAGAAGCACCATGGTATGACATGATAAGAGTTGATTTTGCAAATTTAAAAGCAAAGAATGAAGAGGTTGTGGGATGGATTTTTTTTGAAAATGAAGATATAAGCTATCCGATAATGTATTCTGGGGATGATGAGTATTATCTTAGAAGAACCTTTGAAGGAACAGATGCAATTGCAGGTTCAATTTTTCTTGAAGGAGAAAACAATACTGATTTTAATGATTACCATTCAATAATATATGGACATAATATGAAAAATCTTTCTATGTTTGGAAAACTAAAATATTACGACAGAGATGATGAATATTATAACGACCATCAATATTTTCAAATTATTGTAGACGGGGCAGCTTACAGATATCAGATTTTTTCTTATGAAAACATTGATCAGTATAGTGACGAATATACAGTTGGATTTGTGGCAGATGATAATTTTGAGCAATTTGTTCGTCAAATGGCTGCGGATTCCATAAAGGATACTGGAATCATACCCACAAAGGACGATAAAATCGTAACTCTTTCAACATGTTCAACAGATGGGGATTCTTACAGATTTGTTGTTCATGGAGTAAGAGTAGATGAACATATTTATTAGGAGAAGAGGATGTATAAGCAACAGGTATTGGCAAAAAAAATATCGGAGTTGATTAAGGCTACTTCGAAAAAAACAATAATGTGGGAAGTAAATGTTTCGACAACTGAATATAATAAAGAAAAAACGATAATTAAAGATGATAATAAAGATTGGATTGTGGATGAAATATTTGTATCATATAAATGTGAGTATCAGGGAGAAGAGTTTTTATTAATTACATATGAGATGGTTCATTCTTCAGGTGATAATATAAGAACCACAAATCTTGTTTTTCTTCCACCACTTGGAATTAGATTTTTTGATTTACCGACTCTATTACCTTATGCAATACAGACAGATAATATGCTTTCATATGAGATTCATTCACTTTGGAGCATGTTACTTGATATGATGAAAAAAGATAAAAATTCGGTAAAATTTGAAATTGATGAGAGAGAATTATTAATAGAATAAGTACGAAAGGATTAATTTGTATGGATAACAAAGAAAGAATTTTGGAAGCAACAATTTCTGTTTTTAACAGAAAAGGACTAAAGTTTACAATGGATGACATAGCATCAGAATTGTCAATGAGTAAAAAAACAATCTATACAGTATTTAGGGATAAAGAGTCATTATTCTTTAGTATGGTAGATTACTGTTTTGGAAAAATAGCTGAAAAGAAGAATGCTGTTTTACAGGATGACTCTTTGTCAACGGTCGAGAAGCTAAAAAATGTATTAAGTGTTCTGCCAGATGGTTATAAGGATATTGATATAGCAAGATTATATCTTTTAAAAGATAAATATCCTAAAACATATATAAAAGTTCAGGAACGGCTAGAAGCGGGATGGGAAGGCGTAATTGATTTAATTGAACAAGGAATTAAAGAAGGTACTATAAAACCAATAAAACCTTTCATACTAAAGTCTATGATGGAAGCAACAATAGAACATTTTTTCCAAAGAGATACACTTGTTGCTAATGAAGTTTCATATGATCAGGCTTTGGAGGAGATGGTGGAAATTTTTATAAATGGGATTGCGGTAAGGTGATGCTATTGAAGGAGGAAAAATGAAGTTAAAGTCAAAACATATTGTAGCCTTTGGCTTCGGGGCTTTTGGAAAAGATATGGTGTATATGCTAATTTCAGCATATTTGATGTATTATTATAATGTTGTACTTGGGGTGAGTTCTGCTTTTATCGGCACAGTTATGATGCTGGCAAGGATTTTTGATGCAATTAATGATCCATTAATGGGAATGGTAGTTGCAAAAACAAAGACAAAATGGGGGAAATTTAGACCATGGATTTTTGCAGGAACTGTATTAAATTCTTTGACAATATATGCCTTATATTCAACTCCTGATTCTTTGTCGGGTCCACAGCAAAAAAATTGGCTAGTTGTATTTTATGTTGCATGGGGAGTAACATATACATTAATGGATATTCCATTTTGGTCAATGATTCCTGCTATAACAAAACCAGGTTCAGACAGAGAAATGCTTTCATCAATAGCAAGAACATGTTCAGGTGTTGGAGCGGCTTTGCCTACTGTACTTACAATGGTAATGGTTCCGTTGCTTAGTGCAAGTGATGTAATTGCAGATTATAAAATCGGATTTAAGTGGTGGGCAATTATTATTTCCCTAATATTTTTAATCTCTGAGATTGTGTGTGTAATGGTTGTTCCTGAAAAGGTTGTAGAAAATGATACAAAGTCATTGACGATTCGGGATATGATTAGGTCTGTTGTTTCAAATGATCAGGCTTTGATAGTTGTATTCTCAATCATTTTTGTGTATACATCCATTAATATCTGTGGAAATCTTATAATATATTTTTTTCAGTTTGATGTAGGAAGTGGTTTTGCGTATTCAGTTTTTACTGCAGTTGCATTTATCGCTCAGGTTATTATAATGCTTTGTATACCGTTACTTAGAAGATATTTTTCTAAGAGAAAACTGTTTACTATTGGATTTGTTTTTCAAATATTAGGATATGCTTTCATTTTGTTACTTATTTTTACAAATGTTTATTCGCCAAAGATTTGGCCGGTATTGTGCATTTCAGGGGCGATAATATATTTTGGATATGGTCTTGTTAATGTTATTTTAACAATATTTCTTTCCGACACAGTAGATTATGGACAGCTAAAAAATGGAACGAGAGAAGAATCTGTAATATTTTCAATGCAGACTTTTTCAGTAAAGCTTTCAGCAGGAATTGCGGTTTTTGTTGCAGGTTTAGTTTTGGACAGAATTAAATTTGATACTGATGCTAAAGTTCAATCGGCTGCAACTTTAAGTCAGCTTAGACTTTGGATGACTATTCCATCTGTTTGTTTGTTGGTTTGTGGTTTGATACTATTTATTTTCAAATATAAGCTTGATGAAAAAATGATGGAAGAAATTAATAATAAACTTGAAGAAAATCAATAGATTTTGGAGAATGATATGATTAGAAATTTGGGTAAGGTTTTTATTTTAGATACAAAGAATACTACATATGTAATTAAAATTCTTCCAACAGGGCAACTAGAGCATTTGTATTATGGTACGAAAATATATATTGAAAGAGAAGAGGATGCAGAGGTTTTAGTTGAAAAACATGCATTTGCACCTGGAAATACAAATATTTATGATCAGGAACATCCACAGTATTCATTAGAAGACATGAGGCTTGAAATGTCATCTTATGGAAAAGGTGATATCAGGGAGCCGTTTATTGAGATAGTTCATGCTGATGGCGGGATGACAGATGATTTTGTTTTTGATTCTTTTTCAATAATTTCAGGTAAAACAGTACTTGAGACACTTCCATCGTCCTATGATGATGATATGAAGGTGGATGAGCTTATTATATATCTAAAAGATAGGAATTACACTTTGTCTCTGGAACTTCATTATAGTGTTTTTGAAGGCAGGGATGTTATTGTAAGAAGTTCTAAATTTATTAATACTAGTGAAAAAACAATAAAATTAAAAAGATTAATGAGTACTCAGCTGGATTTTGAAACCAATGATTTGATTTTGTCGACATTTAATGGCGGATGGGCAAAAGAGATGAATAGAAGTGATATACCAGTTGTTTCGGGAAAATATGTTAATGCTTCATATACTGGAACATCATCAAACAGAGCTAATCCATTTGTGATGCTTTCCAAAGTGGGTACAACAGAAGACACTGGTATTTGTTATGGACTTAATATAGTTTACAGCGGTAATCATTATGAGGCATGTGAGGTTAATTCATTTGGTAAGACCAGATTTGTATCAGGAATTAATCCACAGTCATTTGGTTATATTGTTGAGCCAAACGAAAGCTTTGAATCCCCAGAAGCTGTAATGACAGTATCTGGCGATGGGTTTAATGGCATGAGCCAGAATATGCATCATTTTGTAAAAGAGTGCATTGTAAGAGGAAATTGGAAAAAGAAAATTAGACCGGTATTATTAAATAGTTGGGAAGCTGCATATTTTGATATAAACGAAAGTAAGCTTCTAAAACTGGCTAAGGCGGCAAAGGATGTTGGAGTTGAGCTTTTTGTTATGGATGACGGCTGGTTTGGAACAAGAGATGATGATAAACAGTCTCTTGGAGACTGGTTTGTAAATAAAAAGAAGATTCCAAGTGGTGTTGATGGGTTATGTAAAAAAATCAATAATCTTGGCTTGGATTTTGGAATCTGGGTTGAGCCGGAGATGGTAAATGTTAATTCGCAACTTTATAAAGATCATCCGCAGTGGGCAATGGCTATACCGGGAAAACCTCACACAGAAGGTCGAAATCAAAGAATTCTCGATTTCGCAAATCCTGAAGTGGTTGAATATATGACAAATGCTATGGCATCCATATTTAGCAGTGCAAATATTTCGTATGTAAAGTGGGATATGAATAGAATAATTTCAGATTATTATTCACCATATCTTCCTGCGGACAGACAATGTGAGACTGCACACAGATATGTAATGGGACTATATAGAATGATGGATTCTCTTACAAAGCAATTTCCTGATATTTTATTTGAAGGTTGTGCTTCTGGTGGAAATAGATTTGATTTGGGAATCCTGTGCTATTTTCCGCAAATATGGGCAAGTGATGATACAGATGCAGTTTATCGTGTGAATGGTATGACTGGATATAGTTATGGTTATCCAATGTCCACCGTTTCAGCACATGTATCTGCCTGTCCTAATCATCAGACACTAAGAACGACGCCTCTTATTACAAGATTTAATGTATCTGCTTTTGGTGTTTGTGGTTATGAGTGCAATCTTTGTGATATGTCCAAAAATGATTTGGATGAGATAAAAAAGCAGATAGAAATATACAAAGAGTGGAGAGATGTGCTCCTTTTTGGTGATTTCTACCGAGGAAGAAATGATAACATTCATGAGTGGACATGTGTGAATGTTGAAAAAACAAGGGCTGTTGGCATGATTATGCAGGAACTGGTTAAACCGAATACCCAGTTTGAACAGTTTTTTGCCAAGGGTCTAGATGAAAAGAAACGATACAGATTTTTTAACAGAGATTTGAAATATAATGTGAAGGAATTTGGTGATTTAGTTAATACTGCTTCGCCAATTCATATAAAACAGGATTCTCTCCTTCACAATATTGTTGCCAAATTTGTATCAATGCCAGGAGAAAAAGAAAGTTACTCCGCTTCAGGTTCGGTTCTTATGGCCGGAGTGAAATTAAATCAGGCTTTTTCTTCTACAGGATATGATGAAAATACAAGATATTTTCAAGATTTTAGTTCAAGAATGTATTTTATTGAGCAGGAAGGGATAGATGAATTTTAGGACATAATGATATGAGAAGAAGAGATTCGTATGCTGTAATTACTGGAGCTAGCTCCGGGCTAGGAGTTGAATTTGCTAAACGTTTAGCTGCAGAAGGATTTAATTTAATTTTGGTTGCCAGAAGAAAGGATAGACTTCAATTAATAAAAAAAGAGCTTGAGGTAATTGGAATAAAAATAATATTATATCCTGCAGATTTGTCAGGTATAGAAAACTGTAAACGTTTTATGAATTCTATTTCAGACAAAAAGATATCAGTTTTTATTAATAATGCTGGTTTTGGTTTGTGTGGAAGCTTTTTGGAAACAGATGAACAAAAAGAATTATTGATGATAGACGTCAATATAAAAGCAGTACATTTTTTGACAAAAGAAGTATTAGAGATAATGGATAAAAATAATTCTGGATACATTTTAAATGTAGCTAGTTCAGCTGGCCTGATTCCGGCAGGCCCATATATGTCAGCATATTATGCATCAAAATCATATGTTACAAGTCTGACAAGAGCTGTTGCAGAGGAATTAAGACAGAGAAGGAGTAAAGTTTACGTCGGCTGTCTGTGTCCTGGACCAGTTGATACAGAATTTGATAAGGTGGCAAATGTTAAGTTTTCTTTAAAAGGAATATCTGCAAGTTATTGTGTGAACTATGCGATTGATAAAATGAGAAAGAGAAAAGTGGTAATTATTCCTACGTTTTCAATAAAAACACTTTGTTTTTTTTCAAGATTTCTTCCGCAAAAGTTTTATATAAAAATGGTTTCATATCAACAAAAAAAGAAAATATGTGATTAATAATAAATATGTGATTAATAATAAATTTTTGTTGACACTGTTATTCTAAAGAGCTAGAATATATTGTAAATAAATTAATAAATTAAAATCAATGAGCGAAAGTAGTACAGCATATGATTTCTCACAGAGAGTCAGCGTTGGTGGAAGCTGGCAGAATAGTATGTATGGAATGGATTCGTTAGATGCGAAGTGAATTATAGTAGCGGAGCCGTAATCCCACGTTACAGGGAACAGATATCGAAATTTTTTTCCGTATCGATGAGGTTATATTTTATAACGAAAATGGGTGGTACCACGATATATTCGTCCCAGATAGATTTTTATCTATCTGGGATTTTTTAATGTCAAAGTCAACATCTGTTTTTACGCTCCTTAATTGATTTAAAAAGTGAGGACAGAATATGAGAAGATTAAAGGTTTACAAAAAAACAGTTAGTATTGTTAATGAAACTCCGACTTCAATGTATGAAAATGTTGTTGGAACAAAGAAAGGTTTTTTGCTGGAGAGCTACGACAAGAATTATGATCGTTATACATTTTTTGGCGCTGAACCAGACGAGATTATTTCTTCAAGAGGTAATTCTCTTGTGATTACAAAAAACGATGGAACTGAGGAAGTAAGAGAAGGAAATCCACTTCATAGATTAAAGGAATATTACAGTGAGTTTGATATTGTAAAAGATAATGAGGAGTTGGCGTTTTCTGGAGGATTAGTTGGAAATCTAGGATATGATTTTATCAGATACTCAGAGGTTCTTCCGGATGACAATCCAGATGAGATTGGTGTGGAAACAATTCAGATGATGCTAATGACAAAATTTATTATGGTTGATCATGTTGCTGAAACACTTACTGCAATTGTTTTAGATGAAGACAGTGATGCTGGAAAAGAAAATGCATTAGCATTAGCAGAAGAGCTGATTGTAAAGGCTAGAGAAGTAAAGAAAACACCTGATGAAAAAAAATTTGTTCATGATGGTGTGATTGTAAAACAGTCAGATTCACTTTCTGAATATTCTGAAAAAGTTAATAAAATAAAACAATACATAAAAGAAGGTCATATTTTCCAGACCGTGTTATCTCAGAGATGGACAATTAATACAAAACAGACTGGTTTTGATCTCTATAAGGAATTGAGAGAATTAAATCCTTCGCCTTATTTGTATTATTTCAATTTTGGAGAGTTTGAGGTTATCGGTAGTTCTCCGGAAATGCTTGTAAAACAGCAGGGAAATAAAGTATATACCTGTCCAATAGCGGGAACAAGAAGAAGGGGTGCAGATGCTGAGGAAGATGCTCTATTAAAAGATGAACTTCTTAGAGATGAAAAAGAAAGAGCAGAGCATGTAATGCTCGTTGACTTAGCTAGAAATGATATGGGGAGAATTTGTGAATTTGGAACTGTAAAAGTCACACAGTTTATGGAGGTTACAAATTACTCCCATGTAATGCACATTGTTTCAATGGTTGAAGGACGAAAAAAAGGTGAATTTCATCCATTTGATTTGGTTTCTTCTTTCTTACCTGCAGGAACACTTAGTGGAGCTCCAAAGATTAGGGCAATGGAGATAATTGATGAATTAGAGTCTGTAAGAAGAGGGCTATATGGTGGAGCAACCGGATACATTGATTTTTCTGGTGATATGGATTTTTGTATTACAATCAGAACCATGATTAAAAAGGGTGAGAATGTTTATCTTCAGGCCGGTGCAGGAATTGTTGCTGATTCTGTTCCAGAGAGTGAATATCAGGAATGTTGCAACAAAGTAATGGCGCTAGCGAAGACTCTTGTAGAGGAGGAGAACTTATGATTTTACTAATAGATAACTATGATTCCTTTACTTACAATCTTTATCAGTATATTGGAATATTTAATCCTGATATAAAAGTTGTAAGAAATGACAAGATTACAATAGATGAGATAAAGGAACTTAATCCGGACAGAATTATTCTTTCTCCAGGACCGAAGAATCCAAAGGAGGCGGGAATTTGTTTAGAGGTTGTAAAGGAGTTTACCGGTGTTAAACCAATTCTTGGAATTTGTCTTGGACATCAGTGCATTGGTGAAGCTTTAGATGGAACTGTTTCGTATGCAAAAGCATTATTCCACGGTAAACAGTCAACAGTCGAGCATGACGGTACAAGCGTGTTTGAAGGAATTGATTCTCCTATTAAAGTAGCAAGATATCATTCATTAGCTGTAATGGAGGAAGACTTGCCAGATTGTCTTAGAGTGTTGGCAAGAACAGATGATGGAGAGATTATGGCGATGAAACACAAAGATTACCCTGTGATTGGATTACAGTTTCATCCGGAATCAATTTATACAGAACATGGCAAGAGAATAATAGAGAACTTTATTAATTGTTCGAATTAGAGAGTGTTGTTGATAGAGTTTTGGAGGAATTATGATTTTAGATGATATTGTAGAGGATAAGAAAAAGAGGCTTCCTGTTCATAAACAGAATATCTCATTGGCCAGAATGAAGATTCTTGCAGATGAAGTAAAAAAAGTAGCAGAGCATACATTTTATGAGAACCTTAGTAAGGACGGCATCTCGATTATTGGAGAGTTTAAGAAGGCTTCTCCTTCCCTTGGAAATATTAAAAGTAAAATTGATTTATTGGAAAGAATTGATGAATACAACGATTCAGTAGATTGTATATCTTGTCTTACAGAAGAAGATCATTTTAATGGTAATAATGAATATTTGAAACAAATTAGACAAAAATCTAATCTGCCTATTATCAGAAAAGATTTTATGATTGATGAATATCAATTCTATGAAGCAAAAGCAATTGGTGCTGATGCTGTTCTACTAATAACAGCAATTCTTGATGATACACAGATGAGAGATTTTTATCAGCTTTCAAGGGAACTTGATTTGGATGTTCTTGTTGAGACCCATGATGAATACGAGATTGAAAGAGCATTAAAAATTGATCCACGAATTATCGGTGTAAATAATAGAAATTTAAAGGATTTTTCAATTACATTAGATACTACAAAGAGACTTAGAAAGTATATACCGGATGAGAAGGTTTTTGTTTCTGAGAGTGGTATTATGGATGATAATGATGTGGAATTTTTAAAGAATGTTGGTGTGGATGGTTTCTTGATTGGAAGAGCCTTTATGGAAGCAGAAAAACCGAGAGAGCTGGCGAAAAAATGGAAAATGATGTAAAGGTAAAGATTTGTGGAATTACTAATTCTTTTGATATTTCATATCTGAATGAATATAAGCCGGATTTTGCAGGCTTTGTGATTTTTCAAAAGAGTAAGAGATATGTTTCAGTAGAAAAGGCATCAGAGTTGATGAAAGGTCTGGATAAATCAATAAAAAGAGTAGCTGTAACAGTTTCTCCTGATATTAATTTAGTAGGAGAGATTGAAAGTGCTGGTTTTGATATTATTCAGATTCATGGCAAGATAGATGAGACGGTTATTGAACAAATTAAGCTTCCTATCTGGTACGCGTACAATATTTCTGATTCTAATGATTTAGAGCAGCTTTCATTTATTGACAGGATAGATGCAATTGTGGTTGACAGTGAAAAATATGGAAGTGGAAAAACTTTTGATTGGAATGTAAATCTGGATAGCATAAAAAAACCTCTAGTCCTCGCTGGTGGATTAAATCCAGAGAATGTTAAAACTGGAATAAATATTTTTTCTCCATATGCAGTTGATGTTAGTTCAGGTGTGGAAGGAGATTTTGCGGAAGGCAAAACTGGAAAGGATAAAGAAAAAATTAGAACTTTTATAGAAAGGGTTAGAACTAATGAATAAGAAAGCATATTATGGCAAATTTGGTGGACAGTATGTTGCTGAGTCACTTATGAACACATTGGATGAAGTTGATAAGGCATTTGAGGAGGCAATAAAAGATCCAGAATTTATTAAACAGTATCATTACTATTTAAAACAGTATGTTGGACGAGAAACTCCATTATATTTTGCTGAGAGATTATCAGAAAAATATGGTACAAAGATCTATCTTAAGAGAGAGGATTTAAACCATACGGGTGCACATAAAATAAATAATGTAATCGGTCAGATTCTTCTTGCAAAACGTATGGGTAAGACAAAGGTTATTGCAGAGACAGGAGCTGGACAGCATGGTGTTGCTACTGCAACGGGAGCAGCTCTTTTCAATATGGAATGCACTGTTTTTATGGGGAAAGAGGATATTCAAAGACAGGCTCTTAATGTAATGAGAATGGAAATGCTTGGTGCGAAAGTTGTTTCTGTTGAATCTGGAAGTAACACATTAAAGGATGCAACTAATGAGGCAATAAGAACATGGGCAAAAACTGCCGAGGATACATTTTACGTAATTGGTTCTGCTGTTGGACCATATCCATATCCTAAAATGGTTAAAGAATTTCAGGCAGTAATTTCAAGAGAAGCTAAGAGACAGCACATGGAGGTAGAGGGAAAACTTCCTGATACAGTTATTGCCTGTGTAGGAGGAGGTTCAAATTCTATCGGTATGTTTGCAGATTTTATTGATGAAGAAGGTGTTGAACTTATTGGAGTAGAAGCTGCAGGAAAGGGTATTGATACAGGAGAACATGCTTCTGCAATGGCGCTTGGTGCACCTGGTGTTTTACATGGAATGAAATCATATCTTCTTCAGGATGAAGATGGAAACGTGCAGCTTGCTCATTCAATATCAGCTGGACTTGATTATCCGGGTGTTGGACCAGAACATGCATACCTAAAGGATAGTGGAAGAGCAAAATATGTTTCTATAACAGATGTTGAGGCTATGGATGCTCTTATGGAGCTTACACAACTAGAAGGAATAATTCCTGCGATTGAAAGTGCACATGCTATGGCATATGTGTTTAAAAAGGCAAAAGAGATGACAAAAGATCAGTCGATTGTAGTGTGTCTTTCTGGAAGAGGAGATAAGGATGTTCACACAATCTCAGATTATCTTGCAGGAAAAGGATACTTAAATTAGGAGGAGAGTTAGCATGAATCGTATAGAAGAAAAATTAAAATTACTACAGGAAAAGAACGAGAAAGCTTTTGTTACATATGTTACAGCAGGTCTTCCTAATCTTGACAAGACAAAAGAAATAGTAAAGGCTTGTGAAAAGGGTGGAGTAGACGTACTTGAGCTTGGAATTCCGTTTTCAGATCCGATAGCTGATGGACCTGTTATACAGCAGGCTTCCTATGAGGCTATATTAAATGGTGCTTCACTTAAAAAGATTTTTGTGACAATGGAAGAAATTAGAAAAGATGGAGTTGAACTTCCAATTGTGTTTATGATGTATTACAACACTGTATTACATTATGGAATTGAGGCGTTTGTAAAGAAGTGTAATGAAGTTGGTGTTGATGGTCTTATTATTCCAGATTTACCTTTTGAGGAGCAGGAGGAACTTACTGAAGCATTGTCAAAGAGTGAAAAGACTATTCTTTTACAGTTGGTATCACCTGTTTCAAAACAGAGAATTCCTATGATTTTGGAAAAAGCAAGAGGATTTGTATACTGTGTTTCATCAATGGGAGTTACAGGTCAGTCAGGTAATTTCCACAAAGAAATAAAGTCGTATCTTAAAGAAGTTAAAGCAGTTTCGAAAATTCCGGTAATGATGGGATTTGGAATAAGTGAAGCATCTGATGTTGAACCTGTAAAGGATACAATTGACGGGGCAATTGTTGGTACTCATTTTATTTCTCTATTAAGAGCTAATAATTTTGATGTCGCTGTGGCGGAGGAATATTGTAGAACATTTAAAACACAGCTAAATAATTTGTAGAATAGTGTTTGATTTTTGAGGAGGTAAGAAAATGATTAAGGAAGCAATAATAAAAATCGTTTGTAAAGAAGACTTGTCATATGACGAGGCTTACGCTGTTATGAATGAAATTATGAGCGGAGAAACAACACCAACACAGAATGCTGCATTTCTTGCAGCATTGTCAACTAAGAGTACAAAATCGGAAACAATTGATGAGATTGGTGGTTGTGCAGCTGCAATGAGAGAACATGCATTATCTGTTGATGGCGGTGATAGAGATACTTTTGAGATAGTGGGAACAGGTGGGGATGGAGCACAGAGCTTTAATGTTTCCACTACATCAGCATTTGTTGCTGCTGCTGGAGGTATGCTTGTATCGAAGCATGGAAATCGTGCAGCTTCTTCGAAATCAGGTACTGCTGATTGTTTGGAAAGTTTGGGTGCAAATATTAATATTGAACCTGAAAAATGTGTTGATTTACTCGATAAAACAGGTTTTTGTTTTTTCTTCGCACAGAAATATCATTCATCGATGAAATATGTGGGACCAATTAGAAAAGAACTTGGTTTTAGAACGGTATTTAACATTCTGGGTCCTCTTACTAATCCAATTAAGCCTAAGAGACAGCTTCTTGGTGTGTATGATGAGAGTTTGGTTGAACCGCTTGCAAGAGTGTTATTTAATCTTGGTGTGAAAAGAGGAATGGTTGTTTTCGGAAAAGAAAGGCTTGACGAGATTACTGCTGTAGGACCAACAAAGGTATGCGAATTTAATAATGGTACTTATAAGGTTTATGAAATAACTCCAGAGGAATTTGGATTTGAGAGATGTAAAAAAGATGATCTTGTTGGTGGAACTCCAGAAGAAAATGCTCAGATTACAAGAGATATATTAAGTGGAAAAGAGCAGGGGGCAAAGAGAAACACTGTTCTTATGAATGCGGGAGCTGCACTCTATATTGGAGATAAGGCAAAAACACTTGAAGAAGGTGTAAGACTTGCGGCTGAACTTATAGACAGTGGAAAAGCTTTAGAAAAACTTAATCAGTTTGTTGAGGAATCTAATAAATAAAATATGCTTCTATATATTTTCATTTTTATGGAAATATATAGAAGTTTTTATATATAAAATTCATTTTTTGAAAAATGACTAAAATTTGAACAATAATTTGGTGATTTGACATATTTACACCATGCAAAAAAGTTTATATAATATTTACGAAAATAAACGAAAATGGGGTAAGATATGAAATTAGGAGCAAATTATACAAGAGAATATACTGAGTTTGCGGTATTTTCACCAATTGCAGACGCTGTAAAGGTATGTCTTTATGAAAAAGGAAATGGTGGAAACTCTTATCAAAAAATTGAAATGGAAAGACCTGATTCTAATGAACCAGATGTGTTTTTTTGTAAAGTGAATGGTGATTTAGATGGTGTTTACTATACATATGAAATATGTGAAGCTGGAAAAATGCATGAATCACATGATCCATATGCAAAGGCTGCCGGTGTAAATGGAAATCGCTCGATGGTTATCGACTTGTCGAAGACAAATCCTGAAGGTTTTTTAGAGGAAAAACGTCCGGTTTTAGAAAATAAAACTGATATGATTGTGACAGAAATATCTGTTTTAGATATCTCATCTGATAAGAGTGCAAATTCAAAATATCCTGGAAAGTATAAAGCTTTTAAAGAGGATGGCATTCTTGACTATTTTAAGGATTTAAAATTGACTCATTTACAGATTATGCCTTCATATGATTTTGGAAGTATTGATGAGAGTAAACTAGATAAAGAGCAATACAATTGGGGATATGACCCGTATAATTATAATGTTCCGGAGGGATCATTTTCTACAGATCCATTTAATGGTGCAGTAAGGGTTAAAGAATTTAAGGAGATGATTCAGGCCATTCATAGTGCCGGTTATGGTGTGATTATGGATGTTGTATATAATCATACATATGATGTTTTTGGAAGCTGTTTTTATAAAACTTCAGGGGATTATTTTTATAGAAAAGACGCAGATAAATACTCTGATGCTTCTGCCTGTGGTAATGAGATTGCTTCAGAGAGACCATATGTTAGAAAATATATAATTGATTCTCTTTTATATTGGGAAAAGGAATATCATATTGATGGCTTTAGATTTGATTTGATGGGCGTCTTGGATATTGAGACATTAAATATAGCTGCAGAAGAATTAAAAAAAGTTAATCCTGATATAATTTTATATGGTGAAGGGTGGACTGGCGCAGATAGTGTACTTGCGTTTGAAGAAAGAGCAATGAAGGTAAATGCTCCACAGATGATGGAATTTGGAATGTTTTCAGACGATATAAGAGATGCAGTAAAAGGTCATGTGTTTGAATTAGATCGTCTGGGCTTTGCAAATGGGGCTGACAATATGGAAGAAAAAATACGAGAAGTTGTTGTTGGCTGCGAGTGGGCTAAAGAACCATATCAGTCCATAAACTATCTTTCATGTCATGATAACAATACTTTGTGGGACAGACTACATGTATCAGGGCCTGATAAGACAGACGAAGAAATACTGCGTATGAATAAACTGGCAGCATCAATTCTTTTTACGGCACAGGGAATTCCGTTTTTCCTTATGGGAGAGGAGTTTGCAAGAACAAAGCCAATTGAAGGAACTGATGAGGTTTCTGAAAACAGCTACAATTTGCCATTGTATACTAACAGCATTAAGTATGACAGAGCTATAGAGTTTAAAGATTTAAGAGAATATTACAAAGGATTAATGGAACTTAGAACTGCTCATAAAGGTTTTAAACTTACAACAGCAGAAGAAATTAAAAGTGCAGTTAATTTTTGCGATATAGAAGCAGAAAGGGTTGTAAGTTATGTCATTACTACAAAATCAGAGGATATATTTGTAGTTTATAATGCTTCTGATAGAGAGTATGTTGCTACATTGCCAGATAGTAGAGACTGGGATGTTTTGGTTGACGAAAATAAATCCGGAAATGAGTGTATTAAAAAAGTAAACAACCAGACAAAAATACCTGCTGTATCCTGCCTGGTTGCAATTGCTAAAAATTAGTGTGTGGACTTATTAATGTAGTTGGTTTTGTATTTTGAATAAACAATTTTTTGGCTTCTGTATAATCCGAAATATCCGGAGAGCATGTAACTGAAAGCGATTGATAGAAGAAAATATGGCATTCCATCATATCCAAATAGTTCAAAGCTAATCAAGAGCGATGAAATTGGACAGTTGGTTACACCACAGAATACAGAAGTCATTCCTACGGCTGCACAAAGTGTTGGAGAATAACCAATAATGCTTCCGAAAAGACAACCAATAGCAGATCCTATACAAAAGGATGGAACAATTTCGCCACCCTTAAAACCAGCGCCGATTGTTATGGCTGTAAAAAGCATTTTTAAAATAAATGCCTGTGGAATTACAGTACCATGAATGCTTTTTTCAATAATGTTCATTCCAGTACCATTATAAGTCTGACTTCCAACTATTGTGGTAAGAAGAATTATAATGCATCCGCCGGCAAAGGCTCTTAAATATCTGTTGTGTAAATACTTTTTATACAGAGATTCAAAGGAGTGGAGCATTATACAAAAAATAATACTTATTAGTGCACAAATGACTGCTAATCCCGTTATTTTTACGGCAGATAATATTTCAAATTTTGGAATATTAACTATTGGGAAGAATTCATTTGTAACATTAAATGAATCTGCAATACCATGAGCTATTAATGAACTTATTACACATGGAACCAATGCGGTATAATACATAACACCTACACTTATCATTTCCATGGAAAAAATTGCAGCTGCCATAGGAGTGCCAAATAGTGCAGAAAAGGCAGCACTCATGCCACACATGATCATTACATGCTTGTCCTTTTCATCAAAACGAAATAGCCTTCCAATGGAATTACCAATACTTCCACCCATTTGAAGGGCTGCTCCTTCTCGGCCTACTGAACCACCAAAAAGGTGAGAAACAATGGTTGAAAAGAAAATTAGCGGAGCCATTCGAAGGGGAAGTTTGTCGCCTGAATGAATTGCAGAAATAACAAGGTTTGTACCTGTATCATCGTCATTTTTTAATAGATGATATGCTCCTACAATTAATATTCCGCCTAACGGCAGGAAAAATATTAACCAAGGATATTTCGTTCGGTAGTCGGTAGCAAGCTTTAAACAAAAATAAAAAGCTGTACCACAAGAACCGACAATAATACCGACAAGTATTGAAAAAATAACCCATTTTACTGATACAACTGTTCGCTGAACATTATGTTGTATTTTGTGTTTGATAACATCATTCATAATTACACCTCAACTCTTAATGATTTGATAGTATCATTAAGAAAATGAATTTACAAGTTGTTGGCTTAAATTATGGGTGTTATAATATATCTAGATTAACCTATAGGGAGGAAATATAATGAGAACTAGCGGTGTTTTAATGCCAATATCGTCATTGCCATCACCATATGGAATTGGAACAATGGGAAAGGATGCAAGACGTTTCGTTGATTTTTTAGAGAAGGGAGGACAGAAGTATTGGCAGATACTTCCAATTTGTCCAACCAGTTTTGGAGATTCTCCATATCAGTCATTCTCAAGTTTTGCAGGAAATCCATATTTCATAGATTTGGATATTCTTTGCTCTGAGAAGCTTTTGAAAAAGGAAGAGTGCCTTTCTTTTGATTGGGGAAAGAAGTCTAATACAGTTGATTATGGAATCATGTATCAGAACAGATATGCTTTGTTAAAGAAAGCATATGAACGTTTTATGAAGAAAACTCCAGTTGATTATGAAAAGTTCTGTGACGATGAGAGTGATTGGCTAGATGAATATGCAACATTCATGGCAATTAAAAACGAAAATAATGGTGTGGCATGGTCTCAGTGGCCAGAAGCGTTAAAGACAAGAGATGCTAAGGCGTTAAAAGATTTTAAACAGTCTCATGAAGAAGATATTAATTTCTATAAAGTTTTACAGTATTTATTCTTTGAACAGTGGTGGAGCCTTAAAGAATATGCAAATAGTAAAAATGTAGATATTATCGGAGATGTTCCAATTTACGTAGCTATGGATTCCGCTGATGTATGGGCTAATCCAACACAGTTTTATCTTGATAAAGAACTTAATCCAATTGAAGTTGCAGGATGTCCACCAGATGCATTTTCTGAAGATGGACAGCTTTGGGGAAATCCTTTATTTAGATGGGATGTAATGAAAAAGGATGGATATTCATGGTGGACAAAACGTATTGGAGCTATGGCAAAATTATACGATATTGTTAGAATTGACCACTTCAGAGGTTTTGATTCATTTTATGCAATTCCAGCAAAAGATGACACCGCTAAAAATGGTAAATGGAAAGAAGGTCCAGGAATGGATTTATTCTCTGTTCTTGAGTCGAAGCTTGGAGAATTACCAATTATTGTAGAAGATTTAGGATATCTTACACCTTCTGTGAAAAAGTTATTAAAAGATTCTGGATTCCCAGGAATGAAGGTTATTCAGTTTGCTTTTGATACAAGAGAAGATAGTGATTATTTACCACATAACTATCCAACAGACTGTGTCGTTTATACAGGAACTCATGATAATGACACAGTAATGGGGTGGATGAAGACTGCTCCAAAGTCATCTGTAAAAATGGCAAAAGAATATTTAAACCTTACAAAAGAAGAAGGTTATAACTGGGGTATGATGCGAGCAGCATGGTCTTCTGTTGCAGATATGGCAATCGTACCAATGCAGGATTTACTTGGTCTTGATTCAAAGGCTCGTATGAATATTCCATCAACAACAGGTGGAAACTGGGTATGGAGAGCTACTCCAGAGCAGATTGATATGAAGCTTGCAAAGAAGTTACATAAGTGTATGGAATTGTATGCGAGACTTGTTGAAAAACCAAAATCTGAGGAAGAAGAAGCAGAAGAAATAGAAGAAATTGAGAAAACTGATAAAAAAGAAGAAGTAAAAGATTGTAAGAATAATAAATGTAAATAAAATACAATCATAAAAAATCACCCCTTCCCATATATTAATGATATATGAGGAAGGGGTGATTTTTATGGATAATAGAGAATTTGATTTGTATAAAGATATTCAGTGCAGAACAAACGGAGAAATATATATTGGAGTTGTGGGTCCTGTTAGGACTGGTAAGTCTACATTTATAAAAAAGTTTATGGAACAGTGTGTTCTTGGGCAAATTGAAAATGAATACTCAAAAAAAAGAGCTATTGATGAATTACCACAATCTGGACAGGGGAAAACTATTATGACCACTGAACCCAAATTTGTTCCGCAGGAAGCTGTAACAATAAGTCTTGATGATAATAGTGAAGCGAAGATTAGAATGATAGACTGCGTTGGCTTTACTGTAAGTGATGCTTTTGGTTATTCAGAAGGTGATGAGGAACGCATGGTGAAAACTCCATGGTTTACAGACGATGTACCATTTGAAGAAGCTGCAGTTATAGGAACTCAAAAGGTTATAAGTGAACATGCAACAGTAGCTGTTTTGGTGACAACGGATGGAACTATAGGAAATATAAAAAGAAGTAGTTATGAAAAGGCGGAAAGACAAACTGTTGAAGAATTAAAAAAGGCAAATAAACCATTCGTAATTGTTATAAATACTAAAAATCCGTCTTCGAAGGAAGCTGGTGAACTGAGAGACAAATTGGAAAGAGAATACAATGTTACAGTGCTGTTAGAGGATTGTTGTTCGATTTCAAAAGAAGACTGTTTGGGAATAATTGAGAAAATTTTGTTAGAGTTTAGTGTATTAAGAGTGGAATTTAATATTCCTAAATGGGTTGAACTGCTTGAAAATGATTTACCAGTTAAGCAGAAAATATTACAAATTGCCAGAGGCTTTTTAAATACTGTTTCTAAAATGTCTGATTTATCCAATTTCTCATGTGAAGATACTCAAGATGAAATGATAAAAAATATAATGATTGAAAAAACGGATTTATCCTCCGGTATAATTAAGGTAAGAATTGATGTAGATGATTCGTATTACTATGAAAATATATCCCGATTATCAGGCTGTAAAATTGACAGTGAAGAACAATTGATAGAGTTAATTTTAGAATTAACTAATATTAAGAATGAGTATGATAAGGTAAAGGATGCTTTTGAGTCGGTATCACAGAAAGGGTATGGGGTGGTGATGCCCGAACTTGAGGATATCACAATGGAAGATCCTGTATTGATTGCCCATGGTAGTAAATATGGTGTGAAAATGAAAGCAATTTCCCCTTCGATACATATGATTCGAGCAAATATTGAAACGGAGATTGCTCCTATAGTTGGAAATAAGGAGCAGGCAATGGATTTAATATCTTATATCAAAGATGGGGAAGATAATGGAAGTGGTGTTTGGGGAACCAATATTTTTGGGAAATCTATTGGTGAGTTAATGGAGGATGGAATAAGAAATAAAATACTTCAGATGGATGATGAATGTCAGATAAAGCTACAGGATACTATGCAAAAAATTGTAAATGATAGTAATGGGGGAATGATACTAATTATTATATAGTTTTGAACGAAAATATGATAAAATGTAACCAAGTATTTGATGACTGCGCCAGTAACGCTGGCGCGATTTAATAAAAGCGGTAATACTTTAGGAGGAAAGATGCAAGTTATATTTATTCACCATAGTTGCTTTCTGGTTGAATTAGATCAAAAGGTTTTGATATTTGATTATTTTGATGGAGATAAAATTGACAGTTATGATTTTAAAGGTGTAATTCCAACTTATAGTGAGGATACTCCGATATATCTTTTTTCAAGTCATAGTCATAAAGATCATTATGATCTAGATGTTCTTCGTTGGGCAGATAAATACAAAAATATAAGATATATTTTTTCGAAGGATATTAAAATCAGTCCGAATTTTCTTAAAAAACATGGAATTGATCCAAAGGTTAGAGAAAAAGTGACTTTTGTAAGTGCTTCAAACAATTATTCTGTTGATGATATAGAAATTACTACTTTAAAGTCAACTGATGCAGGTGTGGCATTTTATATAAACTTAAATGGAGTTTATATTTTTCATTCAGGTGATTTAAATGACTGGACCTGGGAAGGCGTGGGTGATTTGATTAATGGACGTCAGAAAAAAGCCTACAGGCATGAAATTAACAAGCTGTCGGACAAGCCTATTCACCTGGCTTTTGTACCAATGGATCCAAGACTTAATATACATCAGGCAGATGCTATTGATTATTTTGTGAGAAATACAGATGCTGAATTTATTTTTCCTATGCATATGTGGCAGGATTATTCAGGGATTGCAAAATATAAAAAGAGATTAACGAATAAGGCGTTGAGTGACAGAATAATTGATATTTCAAGAGAAAATCAAGTGTTTCCAATTGAGGAGAACTATTGAATTATTTGCAAAGTTAATTTATAATTAATTAAGTTTGTACTCTGATACAAGATAGGAGGATTTTGTGATGGGTGATTTTTTAATGTGTATATTACAATATGTGGTAATTTTTATCGCATTGGCAGCAATCGGAATGTGTGGAGGCTTTGTTGGATATAAGCTTCGTAAGTCAAAGGATGCAAAGAATGCTGCTCAAACAGAGGAATAGAAGGAGATAATAAACAATGAGCAAGAATTATGGTGTAAATGAGTTACGTCGTATGTACCTTGAATTTTTTGAAAGCAAAGAGCACCTTGCAATGAAGAGCTTTTCTTTGGTGCCACACAATGACAATAGTTTGCTTTTGATTAATGCTGGTATGGCGCCGCTTAAACCATACTTTACAGGACAGGAAGTTCCACCTAAAAAACGTGTTACAACATGTCAAAAGTGCGTTAGAACAGGTGATATCGAGAATGTTGGAAAGACAGCGAGACATCTTACATTTTTCGAAATGCTTGGAAACTTTTCGTTTGGTGACTATTTTAAACATGAGGCAATTGCCTGGTCATGGGAGTTTTTGACAAAGGTTTTAGAACTTGATCCAGAGCGTTTATATCCATCAATTTATGGTGAGGATGATGAGGCCTTTGATATCTGGACTAAAGAAGTAGGAGTTCCTGCAGAGAAGATTACAAGATTTTATCGTGATCCTGAGACTGGTGAGTGCGATAACTTCTGGGAGCATGGTGCAGGACCATGCGGTCCTTGTTCTGAGATTTACTATGACAGAGGTGAAAAATACGGTTGTGGTGATCCGGGATGTAAGGTCGGCTGTGAATGTGACAGATTTATGGAGGTCTGGAACAATGTATTCACACAGTTCAACGGAGATGGACATGGTGGATATGAAGAATTAGAGAATAAGAATATTGATA
Source organism: Agathobacter sp. (assembly GCA_045123895.1). Classification (GTDB taxonomy): domain Bacteria; phylum Bacillota; class Clostridia; order Lachnospirales; family Lachnospiraceae; genus Roseburia. Next base: position 65,447 of record JBGVKW010000011.1, on the reverse strand, counting down.
CAGGAATGGGACTTGAGCGTCTTGCTGTTGTTATGCAGGATGTTGATTCTGTTTTTGATATTGATACAATGAAAGCAATCCGTGACAAAGTATGTGAGTTATCAGGAAAGAAATATCAGGTAGATTCTATTGATGATATTTCAATCAGACTTATTACAGACCATATCCGTTCATCTACATTCCTTATTTCTGATGGTGTAATGCCTAGTAATGAAGGTCGTGGATATGTTCTTCGTCGTATTATAAGAAGAGCAGCAAGGCATGGAAAGATGCTTGGTATTGATGGAACATTCCTTGCAAAAATCTCTCAGGTTGTAATTGATGAGAGCAAGGATGGATATCCAGAGCTTGATGAGAAGAAGGATTTTATTCTTAAAGTTCTTACCCAGGAAGAAGAAAAGTTTGCAAAGACTATAGATCAGGGACTTGGTATCTTAGCTGATATGGAAGAGGTTATGCAGAAAGAAGGAAAGAAAGTTCTTTCTGGAGAGGATGCATTTAAGCTTTATGATACATACGGATTCCCTATTGACCTTACAGCAGAGATTCTTGAAGAAAAAGGATTCTCTTATGACGAGAAGGGCTTTAATGACTGTATGGAGAAACAGAGACAGACTGCAAGAGGTGCTCGTAAGGAGACAAATTACATGGGCGCAGATGCAGATGTCTACAATGAAATAGAATCAGATATTACTACAGATTTTGTTGGATATGACAAGTTAGAAGAAAAAACTCAGATTGCGTTCCTTACAACTGATAAGGAAGTGGTTGAGGCATTGTCTGATGGAGATAAAGGTTCTATTATCGTTCCGGTTACACCATTCTATGCTACAATGGGTGGGCAGCAGGGAGATAAAGGAATTATCAAGTCAGTAAATGGTACTTTTATTGTAGAGGATACAGTTAAAGTAGTTGGAAACAGATATGCTCATGTGGGATATGTGTCAGAGGGTATGATTCGTTCTGGAGAAGAAGTTACACTTATGGTAGATGCTTCTTTGAGAGCAAAAACATGTAAGAATCATTCTGCAACACATCTTTTACAGAAGGCACTTCGTGAAGTTTTAGGAACTCATGTGGAGCAGGCTGGTTCATTCCAGGATAGTGAGAGAACACGTTTTGATTTTTCTCATTTTTCAGCTATGACTGCTGAGGAAATCAAGAAGGTTGAGGATATTGTAAATCAGAAAATTGCCGAGTCTATTGAAGTTAGAACTGATGTTATGACAGTAGAAGAGGCAAAAAAGACTGGAGCTATGGCTTTATTTGGAGAGAAATATGGTGAGACAGTTCGAGTTGTTTCAATGTCTGATTTTTCAAAGGAATTCTGTGGTGGTACACATGTAAAGAATACCGCAGATATTAGTGCTTTCAAGATTCTTTCAGAAAGCGGTGTAGCTGCCGGAGTTAGACGTATTGAGGCTATTACAGGTGACAATGTGTTTGCATATTATGCAAAATTGGAAGAGGAGCTTAACGAGGCTGCAAAAGTTGTAAAATCTACTCCAGCTAAACTTGTTGAAAGACTTGAGCACCTTATGGCTGAGATGAAAGCATTGCAGAGTGAAAACGAGTCTCTTAAGAGCAAGGCTGCTAAGGATGCACTTGGAGATGTAATGGACCAGGTAGTCGAAGTCAGCGGAGTAAAATTGCTTGCTACAAATGTTGATGGTGTAGATATGAATGGCCTTAGAGATTTAGGAGATTCATTGAAAGAGAAGTTGGGTCAGGGTGTTATTGTACTTGCTTCTTCATGTGATGGAAAAGTAAATCTTGTTGCTATGGCGACAGATGAAGCAATGAACAAGGGCGCGCATGCTGGAAATCTTATCAAAGCAATCGCTTCAAAAGTAGGCGGTGGCGGTGGTGGACGTCCAAATATGGCTCAGGCTGGTGGTAAAAATCCAGCTGGTATTCCTGATGCTATTGCTGAAGCAAAAGCTGCATTAGAGGCAATGATTAAATAATTTTCTGGTTTTTTTGCAAAAATCAAGAAAACCTATTGACAAACAGTAAAAAATTGTTAAAATTATTTCTAGTGCAATTATGTAAGTATAGTACCTAACAGTTGATGCACAAATTACACAGCTGGAGGGAGGTTAGGTTTAAGATTATGTCTAGTGTTATAGTTAAAGAAAATGAAACTTTAGATAGCGCATTACGTAGATTCAAAAGAAACTGCGCAAAGGCAGGAATCCAGCAGGAGATTCGTAAGCGTGAGCATTATGAGAAACCAAGCGTAAAGCGTAAGAAAAAATCTGAAGCAGCTAGAAAAAGAAAATTTAATTAATGCTATAAGGAGAACTACCGCATGTCGGTAGTTCTTTTTTACATCAAAATATTTTGAATTACATATTTTGCTGAATGAAAGGTGATTGATATGAATGGAAATTTAAAGAAAATGCTAAGTTATTATAAGCCATATATCAAAATGTTTTGGGCTGATATGTTTTTTGCAGCATTATCGGCGGCTGTTGCGCTTACAATACCGCTTGTTGTTCGATATGTGACATCTTCACTTATTTATCAAGAAAAAAGTACAATTATTAGACAGGTGACATATATAGGATTATTCCTTGCAATTTTATTAATTATAGATTTATTTAGCAGATTTTTTATTGGTAATTATGGACATGTCATGGGTGCAAAGATGGAATATGATATGAGGAAGGAAATATTTGCTCATATGCAAAAGCTCTCTTTTTCTTTTTATGATGATGCTAAAGTTGGTCAGCTTATGAGCAGAATTACCTCTGATTTATTTGATATTACTGAGCTTCTTCATCACGGTCCTGAAAATTTGGTGCTTTCATTATTAAAGATAATTGGTGCACTTGTTATTTTGTTGAGTATAAATAAATGGCTTGCACTTGCTGCGTTTATTGTGTTGCCATTTATGTTTACATTTGCTTTTTTACTTAACAAAAGGATGCGACGGGCGTTTAAACGTAATAGAGTAAAAATTGCAGAGATTAATGAACAGATAGAAGATAATTTGTCTGGGATTCGAGTGGTAAAATCCTTTGCAAATGAAGATATAGAAAATGCAAAGTTTAAAGTTGGTAATGATGGATTCTTAAGCGCTAAGAAAAACAGTTATCTCTATATGGGACTATTTCAGTCTGGTGTGGGTATTTTTACAACCCTTATTCAGGTAAATGTTATTATAGCTGGTTGTCTTTTGATAGCAAATAATAGTCTTCCTATAAGTGATTTGATAACGTTTTTACTGTACATTGGAGTTTTTACAGAACCGATAAAGACTCTTGTTGATTTTACTGAGCAATTCCAAAATGGATATTCTGGTTTTGAACGTTTTAGGGAAATAATGAATCTTGAACCGGAAATAAAAGATAAAGAAGATGCTGTATTACTTGGTAATATAAAAGGCAATATCAGATTTGAGAATGTTTCTTTTAAATACAAAGATGGTGTGGAAGAAGTGTTAAGTAATATAAACTTATCTGTTTCTGCTGGTGAATACATTGCACTTGCGGGTTCATCCGGTGCGGGAAAATCAACGCTTTGTTCACTTATTCCAAGATTTTATGATGTAACAGAAGGTGCAATTTATATTGATGGAATTGATATTAGAGATGTTACTCTAAATAGTCTTCGTAACCATATTGGAATGGTACAGCAGGATGTATATCTTTTTTCTGGAACTATTTTTGATAATATAGCGTATGGGAAGCCAGATGCTACAAGGGATGAAGTGATTGAAGCAGCAAAAAATGCAAATGCTCATGAGTTTATAATGTCTTTTCCTGATGGGTATGATACTGATATTGGGCAAAGGGGAATAAAATTATCAGGTGGGCAGAAGCAGAGATTATCAATAGCAAGAGTATTTTTGAAAAATCCTCCTATATTGATTTTTGATGAAGCAACATCTGCTTTAGATAATGAAAGCGAAAAAGTTGTTCAGGAATCCTTAGAAAAGCTGGCAAATAACAGAACAACCTTTGTAATAGCTCATAGACTTACCACAATACAAAACGCTGAGAGGATTTTGGTGCTGACAGAAGAAGGAATTGCTGAGTCTGGAACACATGAGGAACTTCTAAATGAAGGCGGAATATATGAGAAATTGTATCATATGCACAAATAGTTTGCATAAACTAATATTTGCGAGTAAAATAAAACCTAGTTGAAAAGAAAAAGGAGTGAATTAAATTGACAAAGATTGATATTATTTCTGGTTTCCTTGGAGCAGGAAAGACAACATTTATTAAGAAAATGATTGATGAGGCTTTTAAGGGAGAGCAGATTGTTCTTATCGAAAATGAATTTGGTGAAGTTGGAATTGATGGAGGCTTCTTAAAGGATGCCGGAGTTGAAATTACAGAAATGAACTCTGGATGTATTTGTTGTTCACTTGTTGGAGATTTTGCAACTAATTTAAATGAAGTAATCTCTAAATATCATCCGGATCGTATTCTTATCGAACCATCGGGAGTTGGAAAGCTTTCTGATGTAATGAAATCTGTTATTGATATTGAAAAAGAACAGGATGTAAAATTAAATGCTTTAGTTACTGTTGTTAATGCTAAAAAAGCAAGTAAACAGATGAAAGCGTTCGGCGAGTTTTTTAATAATCAGATTGAATATGCTACTACTGTTATCTTAAGTCGTAGTCAGGATGCTACACCAGAACAGTTGGAGTTTTGTGTAAAACAGATTCAGGCTTTGAATGAAAAAGCTGCAATAATCACTACACCATGGGATTCGATTACAGGGGAGAAGATTCTTGCAACTATTGAGGGTCAGGACAATCTTGAGATGAAGGTTCTTGCTGAGGCAAAGAATCACCATCACGACCACGAGCATCATCATGACCATGAGCATCATCACGAGCATGATGAGAACTGCACATGCGGCTGTCATGACCATGACCACGAGCATGACCACGATCACGAGCATGACCACGATTACGAGCATGACCACGATCACGAGCATCATCACAATCACGAGCATCATCACGATCATGAGCATCATCATGACCATGAACATCATCATGAGCATGACGAAAACTGTACATGTGGTTGTCATGATCACGAGCATCATCACCATGCGGATGATGTATTTACAAGCTGGGGAAAAGAAACTCCTCACAAATTCGAAAAGAGTAAAATTGAAGAGATTCTCAAGAAGTTTATTGAAGACGATACAATTTTACGTGCAAAGGGAATGGTTGAAGGAACAGATGGAAAATGGATATATTTTGACATGGTTCCGGGAGATTATGAACTTAGAGAAGGAGAGCCTGATTATACAGGTCGTCTCGTTGTAATTGGAACAAATATTCATGGACATGAACTAGAAGAACTTTTTGGAATTGCATAATAGAAAGGAAATGATATGGCTCAGGAGATACCAGTATATTTATTTACAGGTTTTATGGATAGTGGAAAATCTTCTCTTGTTCAGGAGACTTTATTTGAGAATGGGTTCAGCGATGGCGCAAAAGGACTTATTATCATGTGTGAAGATGGAGAAGTAGAATATGATGAAGCAAAGCTTAATACTATAAATGTAAAGCTTACATCCATCGAAAACGAAGAAGATTTTACAGCTGAAAAATTAGAGCAGATTAATTCAGAGTATTTACCGGAACAGGTTTTTATTGAGTACAATGGAACCTGGGGAATTGATAAGATTTTGGAAGTGAAACTTCCAAAAAACTGGGTTATAGTTCAATCTCTGGCAACAATTGACTCTACAACCTTTGATTTATATATGAACAATATGAGAGTTATGATGCAGGAACAGGTCTTTGCCAGTGATGTTGTTATTTTTAACAGAACAGATGATGATACAGACAGAGGACATCTTCGAAGAATGATTAAAAATATCAATAGAAAAGCTCAGATTGTTTATGAGAGAAAAGATGGTACAATTGACGAAAGACCGGAAGAGTTGCCTTTTGATGTCAATCAGGATGTTATTGAACTTTCCGATGCAGATTATGCTATCTGGTATATGGATGCAATGGAAAACTATAAGAAATACGATGGCAAGGTGGTAAAATTCCTTGGTCTTGTATATAATCCTGATAAACTCAAAAAAGGTGTTATGGTGCCAGGAAGATTTGCCATGACATGTTGTATTGATGATGTTACATTTATTGGATTTAAGTGTAAATGTGATGATGAAGAGAACATTCCACACAAGTCATGGATAAACATCACTGCAAAGATTCGTGTAGAGTTTGCAAAAGAGTATAAAGGAAAAGGACCAGTACTTTATCCGATATCAATAGAACCTGCTGATAAGCCTGAAGATGAGCTGGTATACTTCTCATAATTATTTTTTATAGTATATAAAAAGAAAAATATTGTAAATTTGTGTATTTTACTTTAAAATGGAAGGCGTACGATTATGTTTGTACGCCTTTTTATTGGGTGATTTTAGTACAAATTATATTAGGGATTAGTTTATATCTAGGAGGAAAGCAATGTATCCAATAGTACGAAGAGAAAAATTGGCAGATAATATCATACTCATGGATATTAAAGCACCAAGAGTTGCGAAAGAGTGCTTGCCAGGTCAGTTTATTATCGCAAAGACTGATGAGGTGGGAGAGAGAATTCCACTTACAATATGTGATTATGACAGAGAAAAAGAGACAGTTACAATCGTTGTTCAGACAATCGGTGCTGGTACTGAGCGTATGATGTCACTTCAGGAGGGAGATTCATTACAGGATTTCGTAGGACCTTTAGGATGCCCATCTGAGTTATGTGTCGAAGAGAATCTTGAAGAAACTAAGAAGAAAAACATTGTATTTATCGCTGGTGGATTAGGAACAGCTCCAGTATATCCACAGGTTAAATGGTTAAAAGAGCATGGTGTTGACGTTGATGTCATCATGGGATTCAGAAATAAAGATATCCTTTTCTTTGAAGATGAGATGAAAGCTGTTGCCAAAAATCTTTATGTTTGTACTGATGATGGATCATATGCATTTCATGGAAACGGTAGCCAGCAGCTTCAGGCATTGGTAGATGCAGGTGCAAAATACGATCAGTGTGTTGCAATTGGACCAATGATAATGATGAAATTTACAGCACTCCTTACAAAAGAGCTCGGTATTCCTACAATTGTTTCAATGAACCCAATCATGGTTGATGGAACTGGTATGTGTGGAGCTTGCCGTCTTGTAGTAGGAGATGAGGTTAAGTTTGCATGTGTTGATGGACCTGAGTTTGATGGTCACTTAGTTGACTTTGATCAGGCTATGAAGAGACAGCAGCAATACAAGACTGAAGAAGGAAGAGCTAAATTGGCTTATGAAGAAGGAGCTACTCATCATGGTGGCTGTGGACATTGCGGAGGTGACAAATAATGGATGTAGATGTTTTAGTAAGAGTACCTGTTAGAGAGCAGGAGCCAAAAGTCCGTGCCACAAATTTCGAAGAAGTTTGTTATGGTTACAATAAAGAAGAAGCAATGGCAGAGGCAACAAGATGTCTTAACTGTAAGAATGCACAGTGTGTAAAGGGTTGCCCTGTTTCAATCAATATTCCTGCATTTATTGAGCAGGTTAAAGAAGGAAATTTCGACAAGGCTTATGAAGTGATTTCTGAGTCATCAGCACTTCCAGCTGTATGTGGTCGTGTGTGTCCTCAGGAGAGCCAGTGTGAGGGTAAATGTATCAGAGGCTTCAAGGGAGATCCTGTTTCAATTGGTAAGCTTGAGAGATTTGTTGCTGATACAGCTCGTGAGAATGGTGTTAAACCAAAGGCTGCTGAGACAAAGAATGGAAAGAAAGTTGCAGTAATCGGTTCTGGCCCTGCAGGACTTACATGTGCTGGTGATCTTGCAAAATTAGGATATGATGTAACAATTTTTGAAGCACTTCATGCTGCAGGTGGAGTATTAGTATATGGTATTCCAGAGTTCCGTCTTCCAAAGGACAAAGTAGTAGCTGCTGAGGTGGAAAATGTTAAGTCATTAGGTGTAAAAATTGAGACTAATGTTGTAATTGGACGTTCTGTTAAAATCGACGAACTTATGGAAAAAGAAGGCTTTGAGGCTGTATTCATCGGTTCTGGTGCTGGTCTTCCAAGATTTATGGGAATCCCAGGCGAGCAGGCGAACGGAGTTTTCTCTGCAAATGAGTTCCTTACAAGAAATAACCTTATGAAAGCGTTTAAAGAAGGATATGAGACACCAATTTCAAGAGGTAAAAAAGTAGTAGTTGTTGGTGGTGGAAACGTTGCCATGGATGCTGCAAGAACTGCTCTTAGACTTGGTGCAGAGACACATATCGTATATAGACGTAGTGAGGAAGAACTTCCAGCTCGTAAAGAAGAAGTACATCATGCAAAAGAAGAAGGAATCATTTTTGATTTACTTCAGAATCCAACAGAAATCCTTGTTGATGAGGAAGGTTGGGTAAAAGGAATTAAGCTTGTTAAGATGGAACTTGGTGAGCCGGATGAGTCTGGACGTAGAAGTCCTGTTGAGATTCCTGGTTCAGAGTATGAAATCGAATGCGATACAGTAATTATGTCACTAGGTACATCTCCGAATCCACTTATTTCTTCTACAACAGATGGTCTTGATATCAATAGAAGAAAGTGTATCGTTGCAACAGAAGAAACTGGTGCTACATCTAAAGACGGTGTATTTGCCGGTGGAGATGCTGTTACTGGTGCGGCAACAGTTATTCTTGCTATGGGTGCAGGAAAGGCTGCAGCTAAGGGAATTCACGAATATTTATCAAATAAATAGAATTAGATACAAAAAGAGAATGCAGTTTTGCATTCTCTTTTGTTTTACCTTAGCACATCAAGTAATCGTTTATTGTCTTCTGAGTTCATTACGCAGATACGGATATATCTGTCTTTAAAACCATGGAAGGATGAACAGTCGCGAATCATCATGTTTTGTTTTATGGCTCTTTCAAACAACTCATTGGATGAAAGAGAAGGATCTAATATTTTTATTAGAATAAAGTTGGAAAAAGAAGGATAAATTTTATATTTTGGATTATCGGCTAATACTTTTTCTACTTTTGTTCGTTCTGATAAAATAAATTTTCTGGTGTTGTCAATGTATTCATTATCCAAAAACATAGTTTCTCCAGCAACAACAGCAAGAGAGTTAATCATCCATGGATTTTTGTTGGTATTAATATCTTTGATTATTTCTTTGTTGCCAGTTACTGCATATCCAAGACGAAGACCTGGAGCAGCGAAGAATTTTGATGTTCCTCTTAATACTATCAAATTATCAAAGTTGTCACAAAGCGAAATGGCGGTAAGCATTGATACATCTGGTACAAACTCGATATATGTTTCATCAACCATTACAAAAGTCTTATTCTTCTTGCAATGTTCAAGGATTTTTGATAATACATCAGGTTTTATGATGCCTCCTGTTGGATTGTTTGGGTTGCAAATAATTAGCAAATCAATGCTGTTGTTTAGAGTCGACTCTAGTTTGTTATAATCAAGAACAAAATCATCTGTTTCTTCAAGATAAAAATAATTAATTTCACTTCCGAATAGTTTTAAATCTCTTTCATATTCTGAGTAAGTTGGACCAATAATTAAAGTTTTTTTGGGAGCTGTAATTTTGATAAAAAGTGATATAAGTTCTGTACAACCATTTCCCACTACTATATTGTTAGAATTACATTCACAGTATGTGGCAATTGCCTTGCGAAGGGAAGTGTATTCTCTGTCTGGATAAGTGGTGATTGCATCTATTTTTTTTGCTATAGCATCTTTTAATAGTGGGGATATACCCAGTGGATTGACATTTGCTGAAAAACTTACTATATCCTCTGTTTTTATTCCATATTTCTTTTCTATTTTTTCCAGGTCGCTACCATGGAAATGTTCTTTTTGTTCAAGCATATTATAAATCCTTTCTTGTTGCAACTAGTCTAGAAATCGTATATAATCATTATATTCTATGTTTAGTAAAAATCAACAAAGAAAGACGACGAGGTAGAGAATTGTGCGTAAGCGAATAGGGCAAATTGCCAGAGGAAAATTCGAATACGCGAAGCCACTTTTGTCGTTTTCAGAGGAGTTTATAGATCTTTCTGTTACAGAGGGAAAAGATGAACCTGGAAGTTTTAGTATAAAATGTAACAACCAGATGAAAATCCGGGGAATTGTTTATTCGACAAATCCTCGAATGGAATGTTTGACTCCGCAATTTGAAGGCGAAGAAGTTAGGATTCGATATCAATTTCATAGTGAAGGACTTGTAGAGGGAGAAATATCCGAGGGTTCATTTGTGATTGTATGTAATCAGTGTGAGTACAGTCTTTCTTTTTGTGCAAAAATCACAAAATTGTATGCTGAATCATCAATAGGTGTTATAAAAAATCTTTATGATTTTTCATGTCTTGCAAAAGAAAACTGGCAGGAAAGTTATCAGCTGTTTTATAACAAGAATTTTGAAAATATTATTAACGTAAATGAAGTAAAAGAGAGAATGATCTATAAGGGAATTGTTTCTGCAAAGCCATCTAATCAGAATCTTGAAGAGTTTTTAATTGGAATACAAAAGAAAAAAGCAGTTGAGATTTCTGTTGATAAAAACTCGGAACAATTTTTAGAAATCGAGGAAACTGTTAAAAGTTCTTTTACTATTTCAAAGGATAACTGGGGATATGTAGAGATTAGACTGTCGACTGATTGTGATTTTATCAGATTGTCAAAGCCTATTATTTTCACTGATGATTTTATTGGAAGTACATATGAGTATGATTTTATCGTTGATTATGAATCGATGCATGAGGGAAAGAACTTTGGACGTATTTATATTAAATCAGCATATCAGTCATATTCAATTGATATTGTTGCCAGTAGAAAATCTCATTCTCGTGAAGAAATTGAAGAAAATACCGATTCAGTAAAGGTTGAGATAGAAGAGTGTAAGGTGGGTATTATGGAACTATACCAGGCTTACAGACTTAAAAGAATTGTTACAGGTGTATGGGCGAATGAAACAATAGAAATTTTAAATCATCTTCATGCATTAGACCCAGACGAGTATATGTATGTTTTGATGAAAGCTCAAGCATATATTGTTAATAGGCAAAGACAGGAAGCTGAGTGGATTCTTGATGATTTTAAAAGAGAATGGGCTGATCATAAGGCTCCTATATGGGGATATTATTTATATCTTATGACACTTATGGAACGTGAACCTATATATGTTGATAAAATGACTCATGAAATAGAGTTAATATTTTATGAGAACCCAGATTCTAAGCTTCTTTTTTGGGTATTATTATTTTTACAGGAACAGTATTATAACAATAACTCAAGAAAGCTAAAGGCGATTGAATACTGGGTTTTAAAGGGATGTTCATCTCCATATTTCTATTTAGAGGCATACTATTTGATTTGGCAGGATCCATATTTATTAAATAAGTTGGATAAATTTCAAATAAGAATTTTGCGCTGGGCAATAAAACAGCATGCCTTGACAAAGGAAATTGCTTCGCAGATATTTGAGATTGTTGAAGTTAGCAGAAGTTTTGACAAAACAATATTTCGAATAATGTGTGCTGCTTATGAAACAAATCCTAAGCCGGAATATATAGGACTGATGTGTTCGTACTTGATTAAAGGTCAGCAATATCAGTCAGAGTATCATGAGTGGTATGAAAAGGGAATTGAATTAGAACTTAGAATTACGGGCCTTTATGAGGCGTTTCTTCTATCTATGGATGAGAGAAAGGTTATTTCAGTTCCAAAGATTATTCAGATGTATTTTCAGTATGATAGTACGCTTTCATATAAAAATATGGCTGTTTTATACAATAATATTATTGCGGCAAAAGATTCAAATGTTGAGGTATATCAGAAATACAGACGAGCAATGGGAAAATTTGCCATGGAACAGGTAGAACTTGGCCATATGGATGATAACCTTGCTGTTTTATATGAAGATATGCTGGATTTAGGGTTGGTAAATGAAGAGTTGGCAAAGGAACTTGCTAATATAATTTTTACCTGTAAACTTGTTGTTTTTGATAGAAAAATGGTTAGAGCCATTATTTATCAGAGGCAAATTGAGGATCCACAAATTGTTCCTATTGTAAATCAGGCTGCATATTTTCAGTTGTTTTCAAACGAGTATGTTATTTTGTTTGAGGATGAAAAAGGACAAAGATATGTCGGAAGTGTATCATATCGTCTTCAAAAGCTTATGGAAACAGAAAAATACATAAATAAATGTATTGAGCTTGCTCCTGATGAAATAGCATATATTATATCTGTATTTAATTCTAAACAGAGTTATTTAACATTTACGGAAGAGGATAAACAGTATTTTCCTAGAATATTATTTGGAAGAGAAACATCATCTGAGTATAAGGCACAAATGGCGCCCGAAATATTAAAATATTATCAGACTTGTCAGTATGATGAGATAATTAAAGAGTTTCTTGCAAAGACGGATTTTGATAAGCTTACATCTGAAGCAAGAAAGTATCTGCTTGATATGCTTGTTTGGAATCGAATGTATGATGTTGCATATGAATTAATTCAAAAGTATGGAATTGATCAAATTAGCACATCATCGAAGGTTACTTTGGCTGTTTATGAAATTAATAAAGTTGAAGAAGCAGATGATTTTCTTTTAGGTCTCGTAGAGCAGACGTTCTTATCAAAGAAATATAATGATACAATTCTTACTTATATGTGTAAGTATTATAATGGACCAACAGACACAATGATTGAACTTTGGCATTCATCGAGGGTGTTCGAGATAGAAACCTTTGAGCTAGAAGAAAGAATAATAAATCAGTTGGTATATGTAGAAGGGAATCTAAAATCTGCTTTTGATATTTTTATTAACTATTATAAAGCAGGTGGAAGAGATTTGAGTGTGCTAGCATATTTAAGTGCGTGTGCACATGAATACTTTGTCGATGATTGTCCAATGGAAAGTGAATTGTTTGATATTATTGAGAACAGATATATTTGCGAAAAGGAATTAAATGATGCGTGCAAACTTGCTTTATTAAAGCATTTATCAACTGTAAAAGATATTACTCTTGGCCAGTATAAAATAGAGGATGAGCTTTTATCTGAATTTACATGCAGAAATATGAATTTTGCTTTTTATAAAAAATTAGATAGAAGTTTAATATTAAAATATCATTTCTATGATAAAGTATTTCTTCAATATAAGGGAAAGCCTGGAAGTCATGTTGTGTTACATTATAGCAGAGACGAGGATGGACAGGACTTCATTGTGGAAGATATGATTGATGTTTATGATGGAATATATGTACGTTCATTTGTAATGTTTTTTGGTGAGATGATTCAGTATTATATTTCAGAGGAACTTGATAATAAAGTTGAGGTTACTGAAAGCAACAGATTGTCAAACAATGATATTTATGGTGAAGATGATGAGAGCCGATATAATCTCATTAATCAGATTATTATATCAAATACCTTGCAAGATGAAACATCAATGTATAGAGATATGAAACAATATGTTGGATACAACGAAGTGACAAAGCAGATTTTTAAGTTATTGTAGATTATGAGGTTAGTACAGGATGGAAAGAAAGGATAATCCATATTACATAGGCATTGATTTGAATGATAAATATGCCATGGTAAGCTTTTTCCAACTGAATATGAATGAACCTGAAACTGTTAGTACTATTGCTGGAAGTGAAATATATCAAATTCCTACAGTTCTTGCTAAGAGAAAAGGACTTAGACAGTGGTATTATGGTGATGATGCAAGAAAGATGGCAAAAAATAGTGAAATGATTTGCATAGATTCTTTATTTAAGAGAGCGGTTTTAGGCGAGAAAATTGTAATGGATGATGAGACATTTACAGCTGAGGAATTAATGGCATTATTCATAAAAAAGCTAATGTCGGTTCCTCAGAAGCTTGGAAATCCAAAACAATGTGATAAGCTTGTTATTACAGTTGATAAGCTTACTAAAGAGAACATGAATATGTTTTGGAATATTCTGCCAAAACTGGGACTTGCCTCAGAGCAGTTTATGGTTATTGATCATAAAGAAAGTTTCTATTATTTTGCACTTAGTCAAGAAGAAAGCTTGTGGTTGCATGATGTTTACTTATTTGAATATGAGAATGATGTCATGAGGTATTATGCATTAAAAAGAGATTTAAGAACAACACCACAGGTTGTATCTATTGCAGAAAGTCCAAAAGCATGGTTGTCAGAGGATAAGGACACAGATTTTTTAAGAGTAATAAAAAAAGCATTTGAAAATAAGATAATTTCAACTGTATATCTTGTTGGGGCAGGCTTTGATGGTGATTGGATGAAAAATTCTACAGCTACACTTTGTAGAGGCAGAAGAGCGTTTGCAGGAAAAAATCTATTCTCAAAAGGTTCTTGTTATGCTGCAAAGGCAAAGGATTTTGAAAAAGACTGGCCATTTGTGTATATGGGAGAGAATGAGATAAAGTTTAACCTTAGTTTAAAAGTAAAAGACAGAGGAAACCTATCATTTTATAATTTGATTAGTGCAGGTAAAAACTGGTTTCAAACAAAAGGCGAGTGTGAGATTATTATTCAGGGCACACCGGAAATTGATTTTTGGAAGCAGTTGCCAAATAGTAGAGAAGCAAAGATTGAAACTCTTGAACTTACAGATTTGCCCTCTCGTCCAGATCGTACCACAAGAGTACGAATTACAGCAATACCATTATCTGATGATAAAATTGAAATCACGATTAAAGATTTAGGATTTGGAGAAATTTTTAGAAGTACAGACAAGACATGGCATTATGAAATGACAATGTAGGAGTGACTATGGGAGAATTATTACTTTGTAATGAATCTATCGCAGCAATGCCTTTTTATGTTGAAAGTATCGCTATAAATGTATATTCAATAGAGGAACTTTGTTATTATATTTTAAATAATACTTTTTTATTGGATAAAGATTTTATGAGCGAGGAATTGTGTACCTGGATTGATAAAGAGGCAAAAGTACCTAAATTAGCTAAGCAATTAAGAGATATTCTTAGATCAGGGGGCTTTCTTTCTGAATTTGTTGCAAAGCTGCTTGAATTTAGTGGATATTGTACTCCGATAGAACAGAAGGAAATTCTTTTTGCATTAAAACAGATGGAAGAAAAAACTGATTTTGAATGCAATAAGATTAGAGCTGACAAGCTTATGGAAAATGAAAAATATCTTAACAGTATATATGAGTATAAGAGATTGCTAGAATCAGATGATGCAAACAATCAGGATCCTATATTGTGTGGAAATATATATCACAATTTGGGTACCGCATATGCAAGATTATTTTTATTTGAAGAAGCTGTAAAATGTTATAGAAACGCGTATAGACTAAATCAAAAAAAGGAGTCTATATGGGAATGTTTGCTTGCATATAGGTGTATGCGAGACAGCAATGGATTTAATGGTACAGTTGAAGAATTTAATATTTCAGACACAGAGGTGGCTGAATTAAAAAATATTATTTCTATGGCGAGCAGGACACAAGAAACTAAGGAATTTGAAGAAAAACTTGAAGCCATTGCAATGATAAAAGATAAAGATAAATCCAGATATAATGAAGAAATAATGAGCATAATTTTGAATTGTAAAGAGGAATATCGACGAATTTGTCGTATTTAGAGAGTGAACAATGATATTTTCAAAGTTTAGAAAAAAGAAAAAAAGCAATTTTGAGCAGGATATTATTGAAAGAGAAGCACGTTATGAAAAACTTATTCAACCTAATGAAAGCAAACATCATGTTGTTGATATGTGTGAGCAGATTATTGATGTTGCAAGGGAGTTTGAAGATGCAAAGAATGAATATGATGTAGTGACGTCGTATTTGAATGATATTCAGCAAATGGAGAATTTTGAGGAAAAAGAAAAAAACTCTTTGATTGAAATTGCTTCCAATGTTGCAAAACTGAATAAGACTAGAAGTGATTTTCTAAAATCAGGTACAAAAATTTCTGATTCTCAGTACATTCAGATGCAAGAATTAGAAGACGAAATGCCTAGAATAATTAGAAGATTTTCTGATAATGAGAAGTTTCTTGATACAATATCAAAGGATTTAAAACACCTTGAAGGTGAAAAGACAGAACTTACAATAGCAAAAGAGGAAGCTCAGTCTAGTATAAAGCAACTTAGACTATTATTGTATGTGATAATTGGTGCATTTGCCGCATCGGTTTTACTATGTATTTTCCTTAGAGTTTTTATGGATATGGAGACATCGCTTATTTTATTAATTGCTGCCTTTATCACTGTTTCTACTGGTTCATATGTCTTTCTGAAATATCAATCATGTATATCAGAAATTCAAAAGAGTGATATTCAGATGAAATATGTTGTTTCTTTAGAAAATAGAGTTAAAATAAAGTATGTAAATATTAAAAATGCAGTTGACTATACGTGTGAGAAGTATCATGTAAAAAATTCATACGAATTAACATATGTGTATGAAAGATATCAGGAAGCGGTCAGAGAGAAGGAACGATTTAAGAAAACCAATGATGATTTAGAGTATTACAATAAAATGCTGGTTAACTTTCTTGAAGCAAGACGTTTTTATGATGCTAGAATGTGGTTAAATTATGCAAATGCAATTATTGATAAAAAGGAAATGGTTGAATTAAAACACGAGTTACTGGTTAGAAGACAAAGAATCAGGGGCAGAATGGAGTACAATCTAAATGCCATTTCTGAATTGAAGGCATCAATTTTGTTACATAGAAATGAGTTAGGAAGCAGAGTTGAAGATGTAAATAAGATATTAAAAAGAATATCGGAACTTAATATGGTTATCCAAGAAGAGGATTGAATATAGTTTCTCGATAAGATATAATTTGCAAGAATAATGATTATAAATTTGAAGTAGGAGTATATATATGGCAAAGGTTAGAACAAGATTTGCACCAAGCCCAACTGGTAGGATGCATGTAGGAAATTTAAGAACAGCACTTTATGCGTATTTAATTACTAAACACGAGAATGGAGATTTTATTCTTAGAATCGAAGATACTGATCAGGAGAGATTGGTCGAGGGTGCAGTTGATATAATAAACAGAACTCTTGAGAAAACAGGCTTAGTTCATGATGAGGGACCAGACAAGGATGGAGGTTGTGGTCCATACGTTCAGAGTGAGAGACATGCAAAGGGAATTTATCTTGAATATGCCAAAAAATTAATTGAAAAAGGAGAGGCATATTATTGTTTCTGTACAAAAGAACGATTAGAAGGCTTAAAGACTACAGTTGGAGATAAAGAAATATCAATATATGATAAACATTGTCTTTCATTGTCAAAAGAGGAAATTCAAAAAAAGCTTGATGCCGGAATTCCATATGTTATTCGACAGAATAATCCGACAGAGGGAAGAACTACATTTGAGGATGAGATTTATGGTGAAATCTCAGTAGATAATTCAGAACTTGATGATATGATTCTTATCAAATCTGATGGATATCCAACATACAATTTTGCAAATGTTGTAGATGATCATCTGATGGGAATTACACATGTTGTTCGTGGTAATGAGTATCTTTCTTCATCACCAAAGTATAATCGTCTATATGAGGCTTTTGGATGGGAAGTGCCAGTTTATGTTCATTGTCCGCTTATTACAGATGAGAATCATCACAAATTATCAAAAAGATGTGGTCATTCTTCATTTGAGGATTTAATTGAACAGGGATTTCTTACAGAAACAATAGTAAATTTTGTTGCGCTTTTAGGTTGGAGTCCAACAGATAATCAAGAGATAATGAGCCTTGATGAACTTATTGAAAAATTTGATTATCGTCATATGTCTAAATCACCAGCGGTATTTGATTTTACAAAATTAAAGTGGATGAATGGTGAATATATAAAGAAAATGGATTTTGACACATTCTATGATATGGCAGAACCATATATAAAAGAAGTTGTCACAAAAGATTTTGATTTAAAGAAAATTGCAAAAATGGTTCAGACTAGAATTGAAATTTTCCCAGATATCAAAGATCATATTGATTTCTTTGAAGAATTACCTGAGTACGATGTTGCAATGTATACACATAAAAAGATGAAGACCAATTCACAGACATCGCTTGAGGTTCTTACAGAAGTGCTTCCAATTCTTGAGAAGCAGGAAGACTATTCAAATGATGCATTGTATCAGACATTATGCGATTATGTTGCAAAAAAAGAGTGTAAAAATGGTTATGTAATGTGGCCAATACGTACAGCAGTTTCTGGAAAACAGATGACTCCTGGAGGAGCAACAGAACTTATGGAAGTTCTTGGAAAAGACGAATCTATAGCAAGAATTAAAAAAGGAATTGAAAAACTTTCTAATGAAATTTAACAAATCTCAACAAAGCGCCATCTGTCATAAAGATGGCGCAATGCTGGTTTTAGCAGGTCCTGGCTCTGGAAAAACAGCCGTTATCACACATAGAACTAAAAGATTAATATTGGAACACGATGTGAAACCAGAACAGATTCTGGTTATCACATTTACAAAAGCTGCAGCAAATGAAATGAAGGAGCGCTTTTTTCAACTTATGGATGGGAAAAAATATAATGTTTCCTTCGGGACTTTTCATGCTGTATTTTTTACAATTTTGAAATGTGCATATAAGTTTTCATCATCTAATATTATTTCCGATGATAAAAAGTATGCTTTTTTAAGAGATATAATATGTCATTATAATCTTGATTACAAAGATGAAAATGAATTTATTGGAAATATTATTTCTGAAATAAGTTATATTAAAAATAGCAGGATAAGTCTTGATGTATTTTATTCAAGTGTTTGTGGAGCAGATATTTTTAGAGAAATATATATAAAATACGATTCTTTTTTAAAGAAAAGCAGATTGATTGATTTTGATGATATGCTTACATATACATATGAGCTTTTTACACAAAGACCGGATATATTAGCTTTGTGGCAAAATAAGTACAAATATATCTTGATTGACGAATTTCAGGATATTAATTTGATTCAGTACGAAATAATTAAAATGATGGCGAATCCACTTAATAATCTATTTGTGGTAGGGGATGATGACCAGTCGATTTACAGATTTAGAGGGTCAAAACCTGAAATTATGTTGAATTTTAATAAAGATTTTCCAGATGCAAAGCAGGTTCTCTTAGACACAAATTACAGATGTGGAAAATATATTTTACAAACTTCTCTTAACCTGATATCACATAATAATGAACGTTTCGATAAAAAAATTGTTGCAGGTAGTTTTTCTGAAAATCCAGTATATTATGCTACTTTTGAAAACCGTAGAGATGAGAATTTATATATCATTAAAGATATTGAGAAAAGAATAAAAGAAGGGTTTAAATTTAAAGATTTTGCAATTCTTTTTAGAACCAACAGTCAACCAAGGTCCTTGATTGAATTATTTATGACTTATAATATTCCATTTCAAGCAAAAGAGATTATTCCAAATATTTATGAGCACTGGATAGCAAGGGATATTCTGACTTACATTTTAATTTCAAAAGGAAATAGGCAAAGACAAAAATTTTATCAAGTAATGAATAGACCAAATAGGTATTTAAGCAGAGATAGTTTATGTAGTCAAACGGTTGATTTTGAGGAATGGATAAAATTGTTTGATGAGCAGCCATGGATTGCTGACAGAATCGAAAAACTAAAGTGTGATTTAAAAACGATATCTACTATGAGTCCTTTTGCTGCTATCAATTATATTAGAAAAGCAATTGGCTATGATGATTTTTTGATAGACTATTCTGATTATAGAAATTTAAAAAAGGATGATTTGTTTGAAATAATTGATGATATTCATAACAGTTCAAAGGGCTATAAAACTTTTGATGAATGGCAGGAACATATTAATAATTATGGAATAGAGCTAAAAAGACAGGCCAAAATTAGAAATACACAGACTGATGCTGTTACAATCGCAACGTTTCATAGTTCAAAAGGACTTGAATATGAGAATGTATATCTAGCTGATGTAAATGAAGGAATTGTACCTTATAAGAAAGCTGTATTGGATAAAGAAATAGAGGAGGAAAGAAGATTGTTTTATGTGGGAATGACAAGAGCGAAGAAAAATCTTTCAATATTTTCAGTCAAGTCATTCAACGATAAAACATCTTCAATCTCCCGATTTGTAGAAGAAACTAAAGAAAATAAATAAGGATTAAATATTATCGTAGAGGGCTTCATCTAATAGTTCATCGAATTTGTCAGCAACGATTTCATATTCGTCGTCAGATTCAATATTTGAAATGGATGGAAGTCCTTCTTTGTCTTCAGAATAGCGGTAGATATATACTTCACCGTCTGCATTATCATTTCCTTTTTCGTCAAGTGGAAGAAGGGCAATGTATTCTTGTTTATTACACTCAAATATAGTAATTATTTTACATTCAACAGATCCATTATCTAAATCCAATGTTACTCTAATATCATCGGCTTCCTCAGGTGTTACTGGTGTTACTTTTTCTGACATTTTTTAATTCCTTTCAAACTTTACATATTTTTATATAATTGCCTGTATATATAAATCAGGTCTTTCTTCAAGTTTTATTATTTCATTATTGTTTACAAGTCTTACGATTGGTCTTGTAAGTTTATCGGTTAGAAATACTATCTGGGCGGCTTCCTCATTACTTAGTAAAACGTTACTGCCTAAGAAAGATGAAGCTATTTTCTTTAAAAATGTAATAATATAATCAGGATGATATTTTCCCAATCCCTCGCTTTCAAAGATTGCTATTACATCAAATGGACATATTGAGTCGTGGTAGCAACGCTTTGAAGTCATGGCATCATATACATCTGCAATTGATACTATACAGGCATAGGTACAAAGCTTGTCTCCTGAATATCCAAAAGGATAACCTGAACCATCGTAGCGCTCATGGTGAAGAAGAACAGCATCTTTAATTCTTTTATCGATTTTTTGATTTTCGACAGCTTCGAAACCATAAATCGGGTGTTTTTTAATAAACTCATATTCCTGAGCTGTTAATTTACCTGGTTTTAGTAATATTACATCAGGAATACGGCTCTTTCCTATGTCGTGAAGTAATCCTGCAAGTGTGAGTTGATCTAAATCTTCCTTATTAAGTCCAACCCATGTTCCAATAAGTCTGGAAATAATTGAAACATTAAGAGAATGAGCTCTGGTTGAACTATCAATATTTTGCATTTCATTTATTACGGATAATAATTCAAAAGAAGTATTGTATTGTTCAAACAGCTCGATTGAATCTGTGATAAGTGCCGGTTGATCAATAGGTACATTTCTAAATATTATTTCGTTAAGATTGTTTTCTAAAAGCTCTAAAGTATCTGTATAATGTTTCTTAAATTTTTCAAAGTTAGGTGTGCTAATAATTTTTTTAAGGTATGATCTTTCAACCTGTTGTTTGTGTTCGATAGCAGCAATTGTTTGTTTGGGAATTTCACCATCAATAATATTAACTTGATCAATCCTGTAATTTTGAATTTGGGATATCATCTGTTTGTTTAGACAGGAATGTTTATTAACAATAATTTGCCCAGTCTTTGATACTACATTTTCTGCTACAATCTGTCCTTCTTTAAGCTGTTTTGTTTGAACAATGTGCAAAATTGCCACCCCTTTCATTAACCCTTAAATTATTATATCAAAAATATGTATACAAAAAAAGGTAAAGCTAGTATAATTATCACATTACAAACAGATTGGGATGGATTGCAGAATATGAATATTAAAATATCTGAAGGAGACTATGAAAAAATAGGAGTTGCTTATAAAAATAGAAAAGCAATTTTTACATTGGTTGCACAAAAAGAAGACAAGTGCAGTATTGTTTTTTTAGATAGACAGACACAGGAAAAAACCATAATAGATGTATCAGATAAATATTGTCTGGGTTCATTACGTTCGATTAGTGTTGAAGGATTTAATCCGGTTAACCATGCATATTATTTTATGTTAAATGGTGAGAAAAAATTAGATCCATATGCTACAAAAATATATGGTAGAGAGAAATGGAATGATTTAAATCGAGTAAAAGAAGATTTTGAAGTTACATGTGGTGTTGCTGAGAATAAGTTTGATTGGAAACAGGATGTTCCACCAGAATTGTCAAAAAAAGATTTGATGATATATAAATTGCATGTTAGAAGTTTTTCCATGGGTAATGGCAATAAAAAGAATGCTGGAACGTTTAGTGCGGTTACAAATAAGGTTGAGTATATAAGGAATCTTGGCTTTTCAGCTATAATGTTAATGCCAGTGTATGAATTTGAAGAGGTTGATATTCCTGAAAAAGTTGATGTGCCAGATTATGTAAAATGGGAACCAAAGAACGAAGATATGATTGTTCCAATTGAGGAGGATAAACCAAGTGGTAAGGTAAATCTTTGGGGATATGGAGATGGAAACTATTTCTCTGTAAAAGCTTCATATGCTTCAAATCCATTAAAGGCAGCTAATGAGTTTAAAACTCTTGTTAGAAGTTTTCATAATAATGGAATGGAAGTTATTCTTGAGATGTTCTTTCCGGATAATACAAATCATAATCTTATTCTGGATGTTCTCAGATATTGGGTTAAGGAATATCATGTGGATGGATTCAAACTTATGGGCGTAAATATTCCTGTTACTTCAGTTATTCATGATTATATTCTTAGCAGAACGAAGATATTTTGCTGCGAATATAATTTGTCCGATATTCCCAAAGATAGAAAATATAAAAATCTTTATGTTGACAGAGAAGAATACTTATATCCGGTAAGAAAAATATTAAATCATATGAATGGTTCAATGAGAGAATTACTATATCAGCAGAGAAAACAGGATGAAAATCTTGGTTTTGTAAATTTTATTGCAAGTAATAATGGATTTACTCTTGCTGATTTGTTTATGTATAATGACAAACATAATGAAGCTAATGGTGAAAATAATACAGATGGTACTCAATGGAACTTTAGCAACAACTATGGATGTGAGGGACCATCTAAAAAGAAGTTTATTAGAAATGTCAGAAAGCTGAAATGGAAAAATGCTATGATGTTACTTTTTCTTGCTCAGGGAGTTCCTCTTCTTATGGCAGGAGATGAGATTTGTAATTCCCAACAGGGAAATAATAATGCATACTGCCAGGATAATGAGATAGGTTGGATTAATTGGAAAAATGATAAAAGCAATAAGTCTAATATCTCTTTTTTGACAAAGTTAATTGCATTTAGAAAAAGCCATCCAGTGATTTCATCTGAAAAACCATATAAGTTTTGTGATTATAAATCGTTGGGATATCCGGATATTTCATATCATGGAAATTACGCATGGATTTCTGATGATAGTCTTGATAAAATGTGTATTGGAGTGATGTATTGTGGGGATTATTCAGAAAGTAATTCTGAATTTGTATATATAGGATATAATTTTTATTCATATCGGGAGAGATTAGCTCTTCCAACACTTGAAGAGGGAAAGAAGTGGTATCTTGTTGCAGATACAAGTAATGAATCTGATTCATTCTTGCCAGAACAAAAAGAATGTTCTAATCAGCAACTTCTCGATATGGATCCTCAGGCAATTTGTATTTTGGTAGGTAAATAGATGAAAGCAATTAAACATTTTATAACAATAACCAAACATAAAAATCTGGTCATGAAAGGTTGCTTTAAAATAGGTTTGTATAAGCAGGGACTGTTACATGATTTGTCAAAGTATACACCCACAGAATTTCTTGTGGGCTGTAAATATTTTCAGGGAAATATGAGCCCAAACAATGCAGAACGAATGGATAAAGGATATTCGTCATCATGGTTGCATCATAAGGGCAGAAATAAACATCATCTTGAATACTGGATTGACTATGGTCTTTCTGATGGTAAATCAAAGATGACAGGAATGAAAATGCCTATAAAGTATGTATGTGAGATGTTTGTCGACAGAGTAAGCGCAGCTAAAAATTATCAGAAAGAATCGTATACAGATGAAAGTCCATTACGATATTTTCAAAAAAGTATAGACCATTATATGCTTCATGAGGATACAAAAGCTTTACTTGAACTTCTTCTGGTAATGCTGTCAATTAAGGGAGAAGACAAAACGTTCTCATTTGTTAAAAATAAAGTATTAAAGGGAAAAATCCCATATGAAAAAGATAAATTAGTAGCTATTAAAAATGAGCTTCATGTCTGATGGTAATCCACAGATGAAGTTCATTTTTTTGTTTGTAATAGGATGATAAAAATCCAACGAATAAGAGTGTAATGCCTGCCTTTGGATATTATTATAATTAGGATTATATAAAAAATCACCAATTAGTGGATGACCAATATACTTCATATGGACTCTTATCTGATGAGTTCGTCCAGTTTCAAGTTGTAATTTTACAAGTGATAGATTAAGGCTTGAATTATAATCTATTAGTGAGTAATTTGTTTTTGCGAATTCACCATTTTCGAAATTAACACATCTTTCAATTGTTGATTCCTGCGTTCTTGAAATTGGAGCTTCAATTATACCATTATTATTAGTCTTTCCTTCACAAATTGCTAAATAAGTTCTGTGTATCTGTCTATTAGTAATTTGTTTTCCAAGTATTGCTGCGGAAAGAGAGTGTTTAGCAACAATTGTAAGTCCAGTGGTGTCTTTATCAAGTCTGTTTACACATCTGAAAACAAAATCTTTATTTTGAGATTTGAAATAATACATTAATGCATTAGCCAAAGTGCTATCATGATTACCCATTGAAGGATGGATTGCCATATCCTGTGGTTTGTTGATGATAATTATATCCTCGTCTTCATACACTATATCAAGCTTTATATTGATAGCTTCAATATTTGAT
The DNA here is from genome assembly GCA_045123895.1 of Agathobacter sp. Taxonomy (GTDB): domain Bacteria; phylum Bacillota; class Clostridia; order Lachnospirales; family Lachnospiraceae; genus Roseburia. The sequence goes on along the minus strand of JBGVKW010000011.1, from coordinate 40,627 downwards.
GAGTTGTTTGTTTCAACAAGCTTTATAGCCAGAATGTCTCCTGTTTTTACCTTTTCGTTAGTGTAGGCCCAATGATCATTTAAAATAATACCATTTTGGGTTTTTTTGAGATTTACCAAAACCTGATGGGAAAAGTTTTTGGCTTTCAAATAGTGTTCTATAGTTTTGTTTTCGTATTCTGGTTCAATTTTATAATTTATTATTCTTTTCATGTATTTAGTATATCAATTTTACTGGGAAAAGCACTAATAAAATTGAATTAACATAATATATATTAATTATTCATTTGAAGGTGTAATGTGAAAACTTTTTTAACTCCACTTACAAGGGCAGAAGAAGAAGAGTGTTTTCGCAGGATGAATGATAATGATGAAAAAGCAAAAGAGGATTTAATTTTGCATAATATGAGGCTTGTAGCACATGTTACAAAAAAATATGCAACTAGTGAGGATGAATTCGAAGAACTCATTTCCATAGGCACTATAGGATTAATAAAAGCTGTATCGTCATTTAAAGAGAATTTTGGGAGCAGATTTGCAACATATGCAATACGATGTATAGAAAATGAAATATTAATGCATTACAGAAATCGTAGAAAAGAACGGTTTGATGTTTCTTTGTTTGAACCAATTGGATCGGATAAAGAGGGGAATCAGATTCAATTGGTTGATGTGATTGAAGGTGATGATTTGGATGTTTTAAAAGAAATAGAGAAGAAGGAAGATTTACAAAAGCTAATGGGTAGTATTAATGATATTTTAGAACCACGTGAGTATTATGTAATTATATTGAGATATGGATTAAAAGGGTACGAAAAGCATACTCAAAACCAAATTTCAGATAAACTTGGAATTTCAAGGTCATATGTATCAAGAATAGAAAAAAGAGCATTAGAAAAAATGAAAAAATTTTTAATAGAGTAGTGAAATATATAATTTTTTATGATATTATACATGTATCTTTTTTCGTGCATAGTTCTATGCGTTTTTCCCAAAAGAATAGGAGAAAATATGTACAGTACAATAAAAACGGCAGTTCTGGAAGGTATTAGTGCTCTGCCTATTCAGGTAGAAGCTGATATTTCTACAGGAATGCCTATGTTTGATATGGTTGGAAATCTTTCATCGGAAATTAGGGAGGCAAAAGGTAGGGTAAAAACAGCACTTCACAATTGTGGAATTGTATTACCGGCAAAACGTATCACAATAAATTTTGCGCCGGCAAACATCAAAAAAAGTGGTACTGGATTTGATTTGCCAATAGCTATTGCGCTTATTACCTCAATGGGAATAGTAAATTCACAGGAATGCGAAAAGTATTTATTTGTTGGAGAACTTAATCTAAAGGGAGATATTTTGCCGGTAAATGGGATTTTACCAATTGTTTCAGACGGACTTATTACGGGAGTGGAAAAATATATAGTTCCTTATGATAATTATAATGAAGCAAGTCTTGTTCCTGGAGCAGAAATATATGGATTTAAGCATTTTTCGGATGTGATTAATTTCTTAAATGATGGGATTTATGAAAAAATGGAAATAATATGCAAAAATGATGAAAATGACAGAAAAGTGGATTTTTCGGATGTTAATGGTCAAAATCTTATGAAAAGAGCCTGTGAAATAGCTGCTAGTGGAATGCACAATATGCTGATGATTGGTTCGCCAGGCGCAGGTAAGACAATGATTGCTGAAAGATTACCAACCATTCTGCCGCCGCTTTCTGACGATGAGAAGATTGACTTATCAAAGATATATAGTGTCTGTGGTCTGCTTGATAATACAAATGCTTTGATTAAAGAAAGACCATTTAGAAACCCTCATTACTCAATTACAAAAAGAGCTTTAATTGGTGGTGGCTATCCTATTAAACCAGGGGAGATTTCCCTTGCTCATAATGGAGTATTGTTTTTGGATGAACTTGTTGAATTTACAGGGGGATTAGTTGACAGTTTAAGAAAACCACTTGAGGAAAAAATAATAAGATTGTCAAGAGGAAACAGTAATGTGGTGTTCCCTTCGGATTTCCTGTTTTTGGGTGCAATGAACGACACTACAACGAGATTGATACAATTCAACGGTTAGAAAGGCTTGAAATAAGGCTTTTTCGCAGGTGCTTAGGTGGAATTATCCCTATTTAACTTCTGATAACGCCACACAGGGCAAATTTAAGATTATCTATTTGAAACCCCTTAACGATATAAAATGATTTATCGTTAATAGGTATTTAATCGTTATAACATTTCAAAGCAGTGTTTATCTGCATCAAAGTGCCACTCGGCGCGAATATCCATTAAATAAAATACACATAAGGAGGACGTGCTTATTGTTTACGAAAAGTGAGAAAAAATTACTCGGAGGTGGGTATTTTACCATCATTCGGGAAGAAGAGAAATTTATTGAAGTGCAGTCGAAGAATACAGGTCATTGCTGGATGATATTCAAAAAGACTTATGATAGGGACAAGCCGGTGGTTCTTTACCATAAACACACAGCAAATACTGATTGGTACCATGAACATAGGAATACTTGTACGGTTAAGAATGCTGTGGCCAATATTAAGTTGCACGATGATTATGTATTGTCGATTCAAAATAATATGAAAGAAAAAAGGAGAACAGAACATGAGAGATAATAAGAAGGAAAGACAAATGAAGGTTTATGCACAGAGTGGGTACAAATATAAGGAGGCTGCAACTATTATTCTCAAAGGAGCGTGGTTGGAGAGACTTGGGTTTGAACCCGGAACACCGATAACAGTAGAATGCGAAGAGGGAAGATTGGTAGTAACCCGAACAGATAAAAGAAATGTGTAAGGAAAAATAAAAGAACTGTAAGTCCGGTTTTAAGTACAACATTTTTATATAATATAAATTAGATACATTTGAATAAAGAATATAAAAATATATTAAAATGCACGAAACAGTACCAAACAGCACAAAACGATTGAAAAACATTATGATATAAGGTATAATATTACTATGGAAAATTGTTTGTTGAAGATATAAGGAGAGAGATATGAGCAATCAATTAGATAACTATATTAATTTAGAAGAGGCTGCTAACTATCTTGGAGTCAAGCCTGCAACAATAAGAACTTGGATAAAGACTAAAGAGTTTCCGGCACATAGAGTGGGAAAGTTATGGAAATTCAAAAGGTCTGAAATAGATGCTTGGGTAAACAGTGATAAAAGCACAAATTAATAAACGGAGAATTAATATGAATGGATTATCATTATTTGCGAATGTAGGTATCGCAGAAACTTATTTAGAGCAAGTTGGAGTAGAGATTGTTGTTGCCAACGAGTTATTACCGAATAGAGCAAAATTTTACGAACATTTGCATCCGGGATGCAATATGATTTGTGGGGATATTACAGATAATGCTGTATATCAAAACATTATTGACGAGGCAAGAAATAATAACGTGGAATTTATTTTGGCGACGCCGCCATGCCAAGGAATGAGCATTGCCGGGCAAATGCATCCAGAAGACCCGAGAAATTATCTTATTACATATGCTGTTAATGCAATACGAGATATTGGACCAAAGTTTGTATTTATGGAAAATGTTTTTATGCAGTTACAGACTCATATTTTGTATAACGGTGAGAGAATTTTAATTCCAGATTTGATAGATGCAGTTTTGGGTGATGATTATTATATCGAGAAACAAGTTATAGATACAAAATTTTATGGAGTTCCACAACAAAGAAAAAGAGCAATAATGTTATTATCTAGAAAAGATAATGGGGTACATTGGCAGTTCCCAGAGAGAGATAATAACATTATTACGTTAGAACAAGCTATTGGGGACTTGCCATCACTTGACCCTTTGGTCAAAGAGATTCAGTATCGAGATTTTTTTCCGGACTATGAAATAAAACGATTACGAGGTTTAGAAGTATCAAAGTGGCATTGTCCGAGACCACATGTGTGGAGAAATATTGAGTGTATGTTACATACACCAACAGGATGCAGTGCAAGACAGAATCCAGTATATTTTCCAAAGAAAAAAGATGGAACAATGGTAGGTGGCGCTCCAAGAACATATATGAGAATGGATTGGGATAAAACTGCGCCTACAATAACCAGTTATAATCATACAATATCATCATTTCAAAATGTTCATCCAGGTAGGCTGATAGAAGAAACTGGACTATATTCAGACCCAAGAGTATTGACAATATTTGAAATGATGCGTGTTATGAGTTTGCCAGATGATTGGAATATTCCAGATTGGGCAACGCCACAATTAATTCGACAAGTAATTGGTGAAGGAGTACCTCCCGAGGCTGTTAGAAGAATTGTAGCGGTATTAAATTTATGAAGAGGTTGATAATATGAAAGCATTATCTTTATTTGCGAATGTTGGAGTAGCTGAAACATATTTAAATGATATTGGCTTGGATGTAGTAGTCGCAAATGAATTAGAAGAAAAAAGAGCTGATTTTTATTCACATTTATATCCTAAATGTGACATGGTTTGTGGTGATATCACAGATACGGAAATATATAGGACAATAATAGATAAAGCAAAGGAAAAAGGCGTGGAATTTATTTTGGCGACGCCGCCTTGCCAAGGAATGAGCATTGCCGGGCATAATAGTCCGTATGATGAAAGAAATAGTTTGGTGAAATATGCTGTAGATGCAATATTAGACATAAAACCGAAATACGTTTTTATGGAAAATGTGCCACAACAATTGGATACTCCGATAGAATATGAAGGAAGGGAAATGTTGATTCCTGAATATTTGGAGGAACGATTAGGAAAATTCTATGCATTTAACAAAGAGAAAATAACAAATACTATGTATTATGGCGTGCCGCAGATGAGACGAAGATGTGTCATTTTATTAGTTAGAAAAGATATTGATTTTGTTTGGGAGTTTCCAACGCCAGAAGATGAAATAGTAACTTTAGAACAGGCATTTAAGGGAATTCCGGATTTATGGCCGGAGATACAGGAAAAAGAATATAGAGATATTTTACCTCAAAATACAAAAGAGGCCTTGGAATTCCATAAATGGCATAAGCCACCTAAACATGTATGGCGTAATGTAGAATGTATGCTACATACACCTGCAGGTAATACAGCATTTGACAACCCGTTCTATTATCCCAAAAAGAAAGATGGAAATCGAGTAAAAGGGTATGATACAACATATCATAGACTCTTTTGGGAAAAACCTTCGTCAACAATAACAAAATGGAATGGCATTATGGGTTCTCAAAATAATGTTCACCCAGGAAGGTTTTGGAAGAATGATGAAAATGGGGATCCGATGTATACTAACCCTAGAGTGTTAACTATTTATGAGTTATTGGTTGTTTCTTCGTTACCAACAGACTGGGATATTCCAGATTGGGCAGACAATCAACTGATTCGATTTGTTATTGGTGAGGGAGTGCCACCGTTGATGGTCAAAAAAATCATTAATGAGGTAATGCAATTTGAAAGGGGGATGTTAAAAGATGGCAAGTAGAGATAATAATAAAATTTCACTTCCAACGAATACCACGCATATTACCACTTGGAGGGGATATGTAAAAAAGGTAAGAGATAAACAACCTATACTAAAATCAAGTTGTGAATGCCTTTTGGCTAATGGCAAGAGTACACGAGCAAGAATTGGTGATTTGGAAAAGTTCGGCTTGTTAGAAGTGATAGAAAACTATGTATATGTAACTGAATTGGGATTAGAGTTATTAGCTTTGTTCGATGAAGATGGAAATCGTATAACTGATGATATTGAGAAAACAGCAACCATGTTAAAGATATTTAAAACTTGGCATGTGACTAATGGTGGGAGAGACATTCATCCTGGTAACATTATTATTAAATTGCTTGATGACCCACTAATGGATGGATTTATAACAGACCATGAGGTGGCACATTTTGTTATAAATAAAGATTTTAAGTTTGATTCTCAATATGAAGAAATAAGGGACCATATTTTGGATTTTAGAAATAATACGGATGGTTTGTGTATTGCAACAACAAAAAGTACAAAATCATATATTTTTCTTCCCACATTTGTGAGTGACTGGGAAATATTTGAAAAGATAATTGATGTTGCAATTAAATATGATGCTAGTACAGATACATTTAGTTTGAGTTAGGAATGAACAGAGGAGGTACGAAAATGGCTATAGACGAGAATGCAGAAAATACTAATGATATTTTAGATGGTGAACTAGTTGATGATGGCAGTTCGGAACAGAGTGAGACTGACGATACAAGTGCAGCAAGTGGTGCAAATGGTTCTGGTACAAGTCCAGATTACAGGGCTTTTTCTGGTACAGCGCCAGTAAAAAAAGTTTCAAAATACGGATTATCGGAATCAGCTAAACAACTGACCAAAGTATATAATGGCTTGTTTAATGGTCCGAATAAAATGCCGGAACAGATTGTATATTTTGGTGCGCCAGGAACTGGAAAATCATTTGATATTGATAAAAAACTTGTGAAAATGAAAATACGCTCACAGTTTATTCAAAGAGTTATTTTTCATCCAGACTATTCTTATGGTGATTTTGTGGGTTGCATAAGACCATACAAAGATAATAATAGCATGGATTATAGATTTGAACCTGGACCATTGACCTCGGCACTGAAATGTGCGTTTGAAAATCCACAAAAAGATATTTATGTAATAATAGAAGAAATTAATAGAGGAAATGCTGCGGCAATATTTGGTGACTTATTCCAGTTGTTAGATAGAGAACAGAGTGGTCGTTCTAAATATCAAATAACAAATAAGGACATAGCATCTGAAATTTGCAAGAATCCGTTCCTTAAACCTTTTTTTAAAGAGGGAAAGGTGTGGTTTCCAAACAACTTAAATTTCTTGTGTACGATGAACACCGCTGACCAAAATGTTTTTATTTTAGATTCTGCATTTAAGAGACGTTTTCACATGAAATATGTAAAGATTGATTATGAGAAAATGTATGTAGAAAAAACTTTGTCTGGTTATATTGCACCTACGGTTGTGTTTGATGGTACAAAGACGTTATTAGATATATTTAAAGATACAGAGTTAGAAGAATATGTACAGGAATTAGATAAGTCTGGTCGTCTTTTGCGTAATTGGCCTACTTTTGCGTCTTTAGTAAATAAGGTTATTGATATAGTTAATAGGAATGAAGGTGAACAGATTTCGGAAGATAAAAAGTTAGGAGCTTTTTATGTACTTTTGGATGAAATCTCTGACAAAGAAATGTTTGCGGATAAAGTTTTATACTATCTTAAACAAGATGTTTTTAAGTATATAGATAACTACTTTACAGATTCGTATCAAACTATGTACGACAATTTTGTGGGTGGAAAGATAGACATTTTCGAATTATTATTACCAGGAGAAAATTAAATGAAATATCCGATTGTTAAAATGACTGACAATCAGGAGTTAACCGGAAATGACTTTGTAGGTGTTTCTAGAAACACTGATGAAACAATTGAAATTACTATTCCATATGGTGTCGACTTACCAGATCTTATTGACAGTAATGATTTGGATAACATGAAGTTTCTAAAGATATATATTAAGTCTATTCAGAAAGCATTAAGTTCAAAATCTGTAAAAAGCACTTTAGAGGATGTTGCGAGTGGAATCAATAATCCAGCAGCAGCTGTTAAAATTGTTAATGATTATATTTCTTATGGTCAATTTATAGAATTTCAAGAGGAAGAGCATATAGCTCACAATGGGAAAATAGATTTTGACCGCACAATTAAGAAAATAAGACCACAATATGTAAACGGAAACTTTGTATATGACACGTATATTACAAAAAAGAAAAGAGTAATACAGGATAGTTATGTTTCTTTGATTCAAGGAAATATCATCAACCATTTTATGCAGCATGGCGGTGATGTGTTGTTTGGTTCAAAACTAAAAGTTAATGTTAAACCTGTTAACTTTGATTCGGCAGTTGTAATAAAGTTGAGACGAGAACTTGAGCAAACTTTTAATTCAAGAAAACAAAATGTAATAAGGTGGATGCTTGAATATTTGTCTGGTGTAGACATATCATCGAACAATAAGGGGAAATGGCAATACGCTATGATTGCTAGTTCCTTGTGGGAAACTATGGCATTGGCTGTTTTTGGTAATCAGATTAAAATCAATAAAACTAAATATGGAAAAAAGTATTCTTTTTATTCAATAAGCAAGAACAGTATAATAAAGACAGGAAGTTCAACGCAACATGATGTCATTTATGAGGACCAGAACAATATTTTTATTATTGATGCAAAGATGTATGGTAATCAAAATAGTTTGCTTACAGAGGAGGTTCTTGGAAAGCAATTTGGTTATTATAAAGAGGCGAAGATTAAAGAACCTGGTAAAAGAATAATTAACATTTTGTTATTACCGACTATTCCGGAAAGGCATGAAACAGAGGGATTTTGTGATTATATAATAGAGGACCCTCATGTTTCGGCAACAGAGGATCCAGATAGAATTATTTTTGTGTACAAGTGTTCTGCAAATGAAATGATAAAGGATTACTATTATTCCAGAAAAAAATCAAAGAAAATAATGAATGAATTTGAAAAATTTATTATGGATGCAGATGTAAGAAAATATCTAAATGCTAGAGGAACTACATATTAGGGGTATTTGTGAGTAACATTATTATCGTTCGGAGGAGGAACTGATTATTTGAAAAAATATAAAGATTTCAAAGAGTATATGGAAGATGTCTATTATGATGACATATTCAATAAGGTCAAAGGATATGTTGCTAGTAAAAAAGACAGCTTTGAGAGTGATGAAATATATCAAGTTAAGTGGGTGGAACTTGATGATATTCATGTTTCCGGGGTTACATTTAAGGATATCGGTGATGATGTTCTTGAAATAAGAATTACAGTAGACGCAGATGTAGACGTAACGAGTAAGGCACGTTATGGTTATGACCATTTTGCAGTACCTAAAAGCTATAATGTCTTTTTTGAAGCTGTTTTAGAAGATGGATTGCACAACGAAAGAATTGTCAAAATTGAAGAGTACAATCCGGCCACATATGACCGAGATAGAAGTCTTAGTCAGAATCTTGTACCATATATGTATGAGGAGGATGTTGAGAAACACGCAGAGACCTTTTTGCGTAAATTTTATCCAAAAGCACTATTGCAACCTATGGCAATTCCTGTTGAAGAAGTAGTTGAGAAGATGGGGATGAAAATGTACTTTGCCCCTTTAGAAGATGGGATTTTTGGTAAAACATATTTTGGTTGTGAGAATGTCGTTGTATACGATAGTATTTTGAAAAAAGAGAAGTTTGAGATAATGACTGTTCCGGGAACAATGCTCATTAATCCTGATGTCTATTTTATGTACAATGTAGGAACAGCGAATAATACGATTATTCATGAGTGTGTACATTGGGATAGGCATAGGAGACCTTTTGAATTACAGAAACTACTTACAGGAGATATGAGCCATATTTCATGCGAGATAGTTGAAGTCTACGATGGCATCCCGGAAGATGCTCCAGCATTAAAGTGGATGGAATGGCAGGCTAATCAGCTTGCACCAAGAATTCTTTTGCCAGCTGAAATGACAAAGAAGGTTTATAATAATGCGTTAAGAGATATCTACTCGGCAAATCCACGCAGACGCTTTGGGGAGATAATGGAAGAGGCTGTTGGTTATTTGGCTAATTATTTTCAGGTGTCATTAATGGCAGCAAAAATCCGATTGATGGAACTTGGGTATGATGTTGTACAGGGTGCATTTGTTTATTCAGATGGAAAGTATCTGCCACCATTTTCTTTCAAAAAAGGTACATTGGAAAAGAATCAAACATTCGTCATTGATGAAAAAAATGCAATGTTTGTTTTGTTTATGGATCCTGAACTTAGAGAATTATACTGTGACGGAAAAATTATATATGCCAACAGCATGGTCTGTTTGAACACTCCGAAGTATATCGAACTCAACGAAAATGATATGCCTATTCTAACGGAATATGCATTAGACCATGTTGATGAGTGCTGTTTCATTTTCGATAGAAAAATAAGCGCAAGTGATACATACAGTGATACTTTCTATAGAAGGTGTTTCTTATGCAGGGATGTATCATCAGAAACATTTATTGAAGCGAATTATAATCCTAATCATAAAGACAACCAAGGCAAACTCACAAGAAAAGAAGAACTGTCAAAGGTTGTTGAGTCTTCAGAAAAGATTGCGGAGATTATGGATGAATTGCCGGGAGGTTTTGGTAAAACACTTAAGTATCATATGGAACGCTTGGATATTAATGAAGAGGAATTAAGTTACAGAAGCCATATTTCAACACAGACCATAAGTAAGTATATTAACAATGGTAGTGCCGAGAAGAAATATCAGAATGTAGTAGCTATTGCAAAGGCACTATGCATGAATCCTGTTTTTATGGAGGATTTGATTGCAAAAGCTGGATTTCAGATGAAATATGACACAGTTGCATTCTTTGTAAAGTTTCTTATATGGAATCATCCCGATGATTCTGTTGATGAATGGCAACAGAAAATTAATGATGCAAAGATACCGTTACAGTTGCCGTCAAAATAAATTAAATAAATTTTTAAAGTGGGACTTTAAGTAAGAGAACCTATTTACAAGGGTTTCTACGATTTTGTGATTACACAAAGTCGTGGGAACCCTTATTTTTATGGCTTTTTTGCTTAAAGTCCGACTTGATGGGCAAATCAAAAATCAGTGCGAAAATAGTAATATAAATAAATTTTCTTATAGAAAATCTGAAAAACTGCTTACTTATGAAAAATAATATTTTTTTGAAAACAAAACAGAGAATTAGTAATTAGAACATTGGGTTAGAAGAAAAGGTGTGTGAGCAAATTTATACAAATAAAATTTAGCCTAACTAATATTATTCTCCATTTGGAAATGCATTTTTTCTAAAAAAGTTAGAAGGCAAATGGAGAATAAATAAGTGTAAGAAAAAACCTTATATAAAATTATAATTTTGGATTTTGAGATGAGAACACAAATCTTGTGTTTCTATCTGAACATCCAAAGATGTTCATAAAAAAAATATTTTAAGCCAAATGGCGGCCGACATTGGGCGAGGATACATAAAATTTTAGATTTACCGATAAAGGGTATTTCAAAAATTTTATGGTGTCTCGTCTTGTTGTCGTGCCATCAGACGGATTGTCCTCGCCCATTGCGGTTGCAAAGGCGGAAAGAGGACAATCTATGAAAAAAAATGTAAATTTAAGTAATGTAGCAACTGTTAACCCTTCAACTCTTAATTATCCACATCCTTACTTCGTACCAATCGATGATGGTGATGAGGAAACAATAAAGTTTTATAAGAGAAATGATGTGCCAGTAGCACATATTGCACTTCCTGGTCGTATGAAACATTATTATGCTGTGTTTAATGCTGATACACAGGAATATGCAGATTTGATGAATCGTACATATAATAATTGGGAAAAAAGGGCTGCACGTGCAAAAGCATCACAGGAAGAGTACGAATCATCTTATGATGTGATGGTCGAAAACGGATATGATGCAAAGGATGATACCAATAATCCAGAAGAAATTATCGCATACAAGACCGTGATTAATGCTCTTACAAATGCGTTGGACGAGCTTACAGACGAAAAACTCCGTGCCTGCAAGATGGTAGCAAACGGAGAGTCACAGCGTGAAGTTGCAGAAGAACTTGGTATCTCAAGAAGAACTCTTAGAGACCGTAAGGATAGTGCAATGAAGGAACTTGGTGACAAATTAAAAGATTATAAGTAGAATAAAGCAAAACCCCAATGGTAGCACGATGCCATTGGGGTTCTTGTCTTTAATCTTTCTTATAAAAATTCGTTTCGTAACCGTCTGCTCTTAAGAGCAATCCGTCAATCCATTCAGGAGTTCTTCCCATCTGTTCGCAGATAGCCGTAAGGTCTGTGTCCATAGGTGACTCAATGATGAGTTCGTCATGGACGTGTCCAACGATAAAGCAATGGGAGAGAGTACGCATGGCATGGCACAAAATATCCCGGCTGATTGCCTGCACGATGTTCTCCACGAACTTGGGACCGTAACTTTCGATGCGTTCCCATTTTTTATTTGTACCAATACCTTCATAGGTTACGGATTCTCCACCGAACTTATTCTCGCCAATCTTAGGTTTAATATAACAAAGCCTTCTGCCGGATGGTAATGCAATAAATAACATACCGCTTTGGTAAATAAATTTTATGCTATGTGTTTCAGTAGCAGTTCTCTGCTTAATTGCCATCTTTACGGCATCGTCAACATCCCACCATAACTGGACAATATTAGGATTGGCTGCCCTCCATGAATTTACAAGAGGCTGTAACTCTTCTTCAGTGAGTCCAATATCCAAAGCACCCATACTTGTAAGGGCTCCAACGGATCCACCATAGCCGAGTGCTAATTCTGCAATCTTGCCTTTTTGACGAAGGTGAGCGTTCTGCCCATGCTTTTCAACAGGGACATGGAACATTGCACTGGCTGACGCACAATAGATATCTCCATTATTTCTGAAGACTTCCATTCGCCAGTTCTCCTTTGCTAAAAATGCAATGACCCTCGCTTCAATGGCAGAGAAGTCAGCAACACAGAATTTGTATCCCGGTTTTGGAATAAATGCTGTACGGATAAGCTGGGAGAGTGCATCGGGTACATCATCATAAAGGATATTCATAAATTCATAATCCCCGGATTTTACAATGTCCCGGGCTTCTTCCAAATCAGACATATGGTTCTGTGGGAGGTTCTGCAACTGAATTATGCGTCCAGCCCATCTTCCCGACCTGTTCGCACCGTAGAACTGAAACATACCTCTTGCACGACCATCGGCACAAACAGAACCTTCCATTGCCTGATATTTCTTAACGGATGATTTGGCAAGCTGTTGACGGAGTTTAAGTACGTCTGCAACATCAGACGGTACCGTTTTTAGTAAGTCTACAATGGCTTTCTTATCAAGGGAGTCTGTTTCGATACCCTTTGATGAGAGCCAGTCCTTCATCTGTACCACAGAATTAGGGTTCTCAAGTTCTGTCTTATCTTTTAATGTTCCTATAAGTCTTGCTTTGCTGAAAGCATCAAATCTGATTGCGTTTTTTACAACATCCATATCAAGCATAATGCCACGGTCGTTGATTTCCTGGTCTATATGGTATTCATCCCACACACTATCCGGCACAGGAAAACGGGATAATTTATGTTGAATGGACATTTCGACCTCAACATCCCTTTTATTATATTTTTTGAACAGTTCCCATTTTTCAGGTGCGTCTGATGGCATATTTCTTGTTCTGCCACCGTTGGCTTTTGTGGGTTTACACGGAACACAGAAGTAACGGATGAGCTCTTTGCCTTCTTTGAGTTTTTGCTCCTCAAGACCAAGAACAGCACCGACACCTTCAAGGGAGAGTGGTAGCCCCATGTATGCAGACCATATCATGGAGCATTTCCACGATGAAGGGTCGAGATAGTTACCAACGGAATCTTCAAAAATGCTATAGCTTTTGAAGTATTCCGGGTGGTTTCTCTTGAGCCAGTAGGAGAGGAATATTCTCTCGAAGGCTGCATTAAATGCCCACTTCTCAACATTGTCATCTGATAATGCAGATAATATATAATCTGGGATTTCTTCGCCACTCGCTACATCGATTACAATGACAGGTTCTCCGTTGATGGAGTAGGCGAATAAAAGGATTTCTGAATCGGGTGACTCTGCATAAGGGTACACACCGTTTTTGATTGGAACACTTGAGAAGGTTTCCAAGTCGATACTGATTGTTTTAATAACTTCTGGAATTTGCATATTTTGTCTCCTTTATAAAGAAGTGGCAGATAAGACACCTGCCACATTGATTGTTACTCCTCTTTGTTTGAAGAGTCATTTTGTTTATGTTTTTTTAATCCTGGACATAGCCAATGGATAAATTTAATACACAATCCAATAAGCCATTTCCATACTGCTGCTAGAGCAAAGATACAAAGTATCAGTACAATTGCTGATGAAGTAAAATCAGCTGCTTTGTTAATAAATGTTGCTATTACATCCATCGTCATTGATTGTCACCTGTCCTTCCTTTTACTTCAGTGTTCTGTTGTTCCTTTTTCATTTTGTGCTTTTGCTTTAAGGTTTTTATGCCGTCAGTGATTAAGATTATGATGGAACCTATCAACCATCCAATGTTCATACCAAAGCACATCGATAACATCATATGTTCAATATTTGTCATTATTTTTTCCTCATTTCATAAAAGTGACTGACAGCAGTTATTCCACTGCCAGTCGGGTTAGTGGTTACAGATTAAGAAAGGAAATCGTCATCATCCTCTGTTGCGAAATCAGACTCTGCACTTGCCTTACCACCAAGAGGCTCGCCATCTCTAATCTTCTGAAGATTATTGAGACCACAGGCAATTCCTCTGTTGCCATTCACATTAAATGCGTAGAAGTTGATGGATGCTCTGCCGTAAACACCAGAGTAAACCTCTGAACGCTCGATGATAGGCTGTCTGTCTGCATCTACAACACCAGGAGCAGTAGAAGAGTTTGCATTTACAAAATAGCAACCTGCGTATGCCTCATCGTCCGGCTTTTCGATATCGCCATCTCTCAAAGGGTTTTTGATTGCAGAAAGAGGTGGTACTGACTTGCCGTTACCCTTAAGCTTGGACTGTCCTTCCTCGTATGCTGCCTGAATGGCTGCCTTAATCTTGTTGACTGTTACTTCATCGTCTTTCGGAATGATGAGGGAAACCGAATACTTAGGCTTGCCACCATCGATTGCCTTTGGATCCCACACATTTGCGTAAGACCATCTTGTGTTAACACCTGTGATAACTTTAGTAGGGTTTGTGATAATTGCCATGATTTTGTCCTCCTTATTCTTCTTTGAAATCATCTTTGGCTGTGTTAAGTGCCGGACGCTTATCAGTCTCTGGCACAAGTGTTGGTTTTCCCTGTGGCTTTTCAATTAAGCCACCGAGGAGTTCATTGAACTTCGTCTTCCCGAGAAGAGAAGTCATTGCTGTGATACCGAGAAGTTTCTTCTCATAGGGGTCAAACCCGGCATCTGTTACTGCTGATGCAACGGCACATTCGTCCGTGTACTTACGGTTTGATTTACCCTCGACTACTTTGTAGCCGTCATACTTCGTGCCACTTAAGGCTTTCTGAAGTGCATATTCTTTGATGTCATTCACCCAGGATACAAGGTCATCGACTCTAGGCAGGATTGCTGCGATTTCTGTATCTTCAAGGTTGGCAGGCATCTCAAAATCATATTTAGCAAGTTCAAGATTATATTCTGCTCGCTTACGGCAGGTAGCTTTGACCTTGCAAAATGTACAATGGTCCCCGGCTTTGAATTCTCCTTCGCCTGCATATGCTAACTTGGCGGTTGGGGCAAGAACGGTATCTGCCCAAGTGAGGAGAGTTTTCTTGTCCATTGTGCAAGTAGAGACATTGTCCCTTCTTGGCTGGAAGATGGTCATCTTGACTGTCTTGATATCATAAATGCCATCGTAGATATCAAGGGCTCCGAGTGCGTAGCACATCATTTGTGGATTGTGTTCAGCCTCTACCAAGACACCGAGTCCGTACTTGAAATCTATGATATGAAGAATATCATCTGCTACAATGAGACAGTCCCCGGTTCCAAAACCCTCTGGCACCCATTTGGAAAAATCCAATCTCTGTTCCACAAGGACAATAGGGTCTTTACAGAGTTTCTTTGCTTCTTCGAGTTGCTCCATTACATAGTTTCGATATTCCTCCGTGCAGTTTTCCATTTCTGCATCATAGAATTCGAGATTCTCAGTCGGGTCATGCCCAGCTTTTTCGAGTGCATATAGAACCTTATATTCACAAAGTTCGTGTGCGTCTGTACCCTGCTGTGCATAAGGACTTGCCCGGTCTTCCTGTTCTGCACATAACTTGGCAGATGGCGGACAGTTAAGCCATTGCTTACTTGCCGAGGCAGAGAGTAGTGCGTGTTTAGGCATTACCGACCACCTCCAACTCTGCTATAAGTTCCGAATACTTATCTTCTGGAACCTTGGTGAGAGTACCGTCAGAAGAATACTTGGCTACGAGTTCCTTAACCTCTACCTTGTACTTACAGCCATCAATCTTGGCTTTCTGAGAGAGCATTGCTCTGACATCTTCCTTGCTGTACGTCTTTTCTTCGGTTACTGGCTCTGCCGGAGTATCTGTGGCAGGCACTGGCTCACTTACTTTTACAGGCTTTTCCTTCTTTCCTATAGCTTTAGGCTGCTCAGTCTCTTCTGTAGCAGAAGAGTAGATTTCGCTTAATGCCTGAAAGCTGTCTGCGATTGTCTTGAATAATGATGCTACTTCTGTGTTTTTCATCTGATTGACCCTCCGTTTATAATCATTTCTCCAATCTGTATGTCATGCTTACAGATGGTTATTGGATAAGGATGAGATAATCCAAAGCCATGCGGTGCGTAGTGAGGAAGAACCTCTCCGACAAGAAAATTCTCATATTCGCCTGTGATTAACACCGGAACTGTCATTCCTTGCCACGGATATCTATCCGAATCACCATTCTTAAGTTTCACTTTGACGGTCTCTCCCGTCAGTCCGTAATGCTTGTACATCTTCGTTGTCCTCCTTTTTCATGAGATTTACATTGATTTTCTTTGCAAGCTGTCTTGTTATGACACTTATTGCAATAAGGACATCTGCAAGTTCCTTATCCAGATCCGTATCTCTGATTGCATCAGTGTCAGTAGTTCTTGCTGTTGCCATTGTTAACACTCCTTTCTGAATGACTCTTTTGCCCTTTCACTATCCAATGGACAGAAATCTTCGTTTTGGGCGGGAACATTTTGAAATTTTTTGAAAAACTTTTTAGTTCCTTTGTCCTTCACTATCCCATGGATAGAAATTTCCATTTTGGGCGGGGATTTTTTGAAAAAAGTTTAAAAATGTGATTTTGGGATTTTGCATTTAAATAGAAGAAACGGCATTTGCGAACCACGATGGTGCAGATGCCGTTTTTGATGTTTATATAGAAAGAAAATTTTTTTGATTTTTTTACCGCCCAAATTCACTTTTTATGTCCGTGGGATAGTGAAGGGATAAAAAACTTGTCTCTACCATTTAACGAAAGGAGCAGTTCTTATGGGAGTGGCTTATACGAATCCAGAAGGCTATGCTGACTCGGTTCCATACCAGGCAATTTCTAATATTGAAAGAGAGCAGAAAAGATACAGACCGATTGTGTATATCTGTTCTCCTTACAGTGGTGATGTGGAAGAGAATACAGAGAAAGCCAAGCAGTATAGCAGATATGCCGTGAATCAGGGAGCAATCCCTATAGCACCACATTTATTATTTCCTCAATTTATGGAGGAAGAGACAGAGCGTGACCTAGCAATGTTCATGGATATAGCAATTCTTTCTAAATGTAAGGAGTTGTGGGTGTTCGGAGAACCGACAGCCGGAATGCAAAGTGAGATTGCTTATGCAGAACGCAAAGAGATGACAATTAAATACTTTAGTGAAGACATGAAGGAGGAGAAATAGATGCAATTCACATTATTTAGTGCAGATTGTATTGGCAAGGCTGCCAATTGCTCCTATCCACATAAGGTTTTGGTAGACGATGCCATGACAATGGAAGGTGCAGTTGCACATGACCATGTGTGCGCCACATATAAAAATAATTATAGAAACATTGCTAACTTCCAGATGTCGGATGTTGTTCCTATGGATATTGATAATGACCATAGTGACAATCCGGCAGATTGGATTACAGGGGATAAGATGGATGAACTTTTCGGTAGTATCGATTATGTGCTTGTACCAAGCCGTCATCATATGCTCCCAAAGGACGGAAAGTCAGAAAGACCAAGATACCATGTGTATTTTCCTATAGTAAATTGCACGGATGCAGATGAGTATACAGCCATTAAGGTTGCACTTCAGAAAGCATATTCGTTCTTTGATGATAATGCTCTTGATGCTGCAAGATTCCTCTTTGGTGCAGATGCAGATGAGGTTGTGTGGCATGAAGGTTGGATGCTTATTACGGATGACCTTGTTATAGAAGAAACCCCAGAAGAGGATGAAGAGTTTAATGATGGAGTTGTCAGCGGTCCGATTACAAAGGGTAGCCGTAACAATACATTATCCCGTTTCGCAGGAAGGGTACTTAAGAAGTATGGTGAGTGCGATAAGGCTCATGAAGTTTTCTTGGAGCAAGCTGAAAAGTGTGACCCACCACTTGAGGATTCGGAGTTAAACACGATATGGTTCTCGGCTCTTAAGTTCTTCAGAAATAAGGTGTCAAAGGATAGCGGATACATTCCACCAGATCAGTACAATAACGATTTCAGTGATGGAGCAGGTTCGTTAAAGCCAGAAGATTATTCTGATGTAGGACAGGCGAAAGTGTTAAGCCGTGAGTATGGAGATGAACTAAAGTTTACGGCGGCAACAGACTTCATTCGTTTTGACGGAGAAGTGTGGGTGGAAGATAAGCAGATGGCCGTTGGTGCCTGTGTGGAGTTTCTGGATTTACAGTTACAGGATGCAAAGGATTCTATCGAGGTTGCTATGAAAGCACTTGTGGATGCCGGATATGATGAAACACTTGTAAAGCAGGGGTCAAAGGCTCTTGCAAAGGAAATCCAGACAGAACATTTGAGTCTTTTCTATATGTTAGTCGGGGCAGAAAAGTATCTTGCATTTGCAATGAAGAGAAGAGACTACAAGTACATTACTTCTGCACTTAATGTGGCAAAGTCGATGCTTACCATAAAGGTATCCGACCTTGATAAAGACCCGGTTCTTCTTAATACACCAAGAGCAACCTACAACTTGGAAAAGGGAATAGCAGGAGAACAGCCACATGACCCATTTGACCTTATAACCAAGATTACGGAATGCTCTCCCGGAGATGAGGGCATGGATATCTGGCTTGAGGCACTTGAGACATTCTTCTGCGGTGATGCAGAACTTATCGAATATGTTCAGAAGGTTATCGGCTTGGCTGCAATCGGCAAGGTGTATGAGGAGTTCATCATTATTGCATATGGTGACGGAGCAAATGGTAAATCGACCTTCTGGAATACCATAGCAAGAGTTCTTGGTACATACAGCGGTAAGATTTCATCGGATATTCTTACGATGGGTAACAAGGTCAATGCTCAACCAGAGATGGCGGAGTTAAAAGGCAAAAGACTCATCATTGCATCCGAGATGCAGGAAGGTGTCCGTCTGAATACAGCAATGGTAAAACAGCTCTGTTCCACAGATGAAATTCAGGCTTGTAAGAAGTACAAGGATCCATTCCACTTCGTGCCTTCCCATCAAGTGGTGCTTTATACGAACCATTTACCAAAGGTAGGGGCAAACGATGACGGCATATGGAGAAGATTAAAGGTCATTCCTTTTAACGCAAAGATTAAGGGCAATTCTGATATAAAGAACTACGCAGATTACCTTTATGAGAAAGCCGGCTCTGCAATTATGAAGTGGATTATCGAAGGAGCGGAGAAGGTTAGTAAAACCGACCACAAAGTAGATGACCCTAAATGCGTAAGAGATGCCGTGGCTGCCTATCGTGATGATAATGACTGGCTCGGACATTTTATAGCAGATTGCTGTGAGGTAGACGATTCCTATGAGGAAAAGTCAGGGGAGTTGTATCAACAGTATCGTGCGTATTGTATTCAGAATGGTGAGTATACCCGTAGTACTACAGATTTTTATTCTGCAGTTGAGAAAATGGGATTTTATAGACACAAGACAAATAAGGGCAGTTTCGTGACAGGCGTGAAACTCAAAACAGGAAATGATTTTATTTAATCTTGTGTGAGTGCAGGTCGTGATAGCCAATTCTGTAAAAGTTTTATTATTTTACAGAATTACATAAACCCTTATTTTAAGCCATTTGTGACACTCGTGAACCTCTCTACAGAAAGTAGTCTATATAGAGAAAAAATATTAAAAAAAACGCATATAGAGAGGTTTCTGTGGAGAGTATCTCGACTGTCACACTAATATATTTTGATGGAGGTTAAGAAAATGCATTTTTATTCTTGGGTGATAAAAAATTATGAAAACGATGAAACGATGAAGGGAGTACTGGCTAGAAGTATGAAAGCAAGTAGAGGAAAGTATCCAGCACAGAGAGCGTTGTCCACGCAAAGAAGATATCTCATCAATTGCTGCGATGCATCTGATAATTGTTTAAAAGCATTTGATGAATTGGCGGTGGAATATGAGAGAAAAGTTCATCGAAAGTAAGTTAGTTTCAGAAGTTAAAAAGCGTGGAGGCATATGCCCTAAGTGGGTCTGCCCATCCTTTGATGGAATGCCGGACAGACTGGTATTTTTACCGGGTAGGCATTTCGGGATGGTGGAGGTGAAAGCACCGGGCGAGAAACCGAGACCTTTGCAGGTGTCCAGACACAAGTTGCTACAGAGATTAGGCTTTAAGGTGTATGTCCTTGATGCCATAGAAGATATAGGAGGTATCCTTGATGAGATTCAAACCACATAACTATCAGCAGTTTGCGATAGATTTCATAAGCAATAATCCCATTGCAGCTATTCTGCTTGATATGGGAATGGGAAAGACAGCCATAACACTTATGGCAATTCAGTATCTGATGTATGAGACCTTTGAGGTTTCGAAGGTGCTTGTAATCTGTCCCCTTCGAGTCACCAGAACTTGGAGGGATGAAATTGGAAAATGGGAACAGCTGCATGGACTTCAGTATTCCGTTGTGACAGGAACCGCCACACAGAGGAAGAAGGCACTGGCAGCAGATGCAGACATCTACATCATCAATCGTGAGAATGTTCCGTGGCTTGTTGATAAAAGTGGAGTTCCATTTTCGTTTGATATGGTTGTGATTGATGAATTATCATCCTTCAAAAACCATCAGACGGCAAGACACAAAGCATTGATGAAAGTTCGTTCCGGGATTCAAAGAATTGTAGGTTTGACCGGGACTCCTGCAAGCCAAGGACTCATGGACCTATATGCAGAATTTAAGGTGCTTGATATGGGGCAGAGACTTGGAAGATTTATTGGTCAGTACAGACTTAATTATTTCAGACCAGATAAGGTCAATGGCAATATTGTTTACAGTTATAAGTTACTGCCGGGAGCAGAAGAGAAGATTTATGAGAAGATTCAGGACATCACAATTTCCATGAAAGCAGTTGATTTTCTAGATATGCCAGAACTGATAAGTAATGAATATCCCGTGTATCTGGATGAAACTGAGATGGACAAGTATGAAAGTCTGAAAAAGGATTTGATTCTTTCTACTCCAGAACATGAGGTAACAGCTGCAAATGCAGCATCTCTTGTAAACAAGCTGTCACAGATGGCTAACGGGGCAGTTTATACAGATGATGAAAACACCATTACTTTTCATGACAAAAAGCTGGATGCGTTGGAGGATATCATTGAATCTGCTAATAGAAAACCAATACTTGTGGCATATTGGTTCAAGCACGATTACCAAAGAATCGTAGCACGATTAAACCAAATCGGAGTCAAGTATATGAAGATTGATTCTGATGAGAGCATCACCAAATGGAATAACAGAGAAATACCTGTTGCGTTAATCCACCCGGCATCTGCAGGTCACGGATTAAATCTTCAGCAGGGTGGAAATACGATGGTGTGGTTCGGAATTACCTGGTCACTTGAATTGTATCAGCAATGTGTCTGCCGATTGTACAGGCAAGGACAAACAGAGGAAACAGTTACCATTATCCATCTGATTTCACAGGGAACTATCGATGAAAAGATTATGAAGGCATTATCGGAAAAGGATAATACCCAAGCATCTCTCATTGATGCCGTCAAAGCGGAAATATAGTCAATCAGAAGTAAAACATAGTCAATCATGGTCAATCCAAGGGAATAAAAAATTATTTCGGAGGTAAAGCCTATGAGTACAGCAATTAGCATGGATCCATATCAAGCGTTGGGAAATGCAGTGGTATTACAAGCGGTAAAAGATTACAGAGATGCAGTTAAGAAATTATCCCGTGGAAAAAAGAACACTACTGCAGAAAAGACAAAAAATGAGTGTGAGAGATTCTTTCAATCGGGATATTTCAATGTTTTTACAGAACTTGATGGGAAAGCACTTCTTTCACAGTTGGAAAAGGAGGCAGAGAATGACAGTTAAGGAATATTTAGGTCAAGCCTACCTTCTTGATAAGAGAATCAAGTCAGATTCTATGGAGTTAGACGAACTTCGTCTTATGGCAGAGACAATTTCATCTCCAGGATTTGAAGAGCATTATAATGCATCGAAAAATACGGATGCTCCTTACATAAAAACCTTGGAAAGAATATTTGATATGGAATCCAAGATAATGGACGAGATGAACATCCTAGTAGCTTTGAAGAATCAGATAAGAGATGTAATAAGCCAAGTAGAAAAGCCAGAATATCAGATGATTTTGAAGTATCGATACATCCACAATATGACATGGCCAAAAATCGGAGATATGCTTTGTGCAGATGAGAGAACGGTTCAAAGATGGCACAATAAGGCTATTGCAAGAATTAATCTTCCAGAAAATGCGATTAATTTAAAAGTTGTCGTGGTTTGTCGTTAGTTGACATGGTTGTGTTTGTGATATTGTATAATCAGCAAATAAGATAAAGATGCTAACAGGCACGAGAGCCTTCATGGTGGCAATCCCACTATGAGGGCTTTTATTATGCCTAAAAACAGGAGGTGCAACAAATGTCAAAGAACAGAGACCGACAGCGTGAAAACAGAAGGAAATATAAAGACGGTGTTTCTTCAAAGACATCCGGCTACCGTGACACTACGGCAAGTGCAGCCATTAACACAGTCATGAAGGAAAGGGTGAGAAAGAGTGCCAAGAAAAGCTAAACACCCGTGCCACCATCCCGGTTGTCCAAACTTGACGGAGAGCCGTTTCTGTGAGCAACACCAAAAGGAAGAGAACAAGCGTTACGAGAAGTACGGCCGTGACCCTGCTACAAGGAAGAGGTACGGACGAGCGTGGAAACGCATCCGTGACAGCTATGTTAAGACTCATCCTTTTTGTGAGTTGTGTTATGAGAAGGGTGTGTTGGTAGATGTGGAAGAAGTACATCACAAGGTACCTTTGTCAGAAGGTGGTACACATGACAGAGCGAACCTCATCAGCCTTTGCAAGTCTTGTCACGCAAGAATCCACGCAGAGAGAGGTGACCGTTGGCACGGAAGAAAGAGTGATTCATACGAGTGACGGTCGTGCTAATCATATATATAAATATTTTATTATATTTTTTTTGTGATGGTCATGACGGTCATTTCCAAAAGGTAGGGGCGGTCAAAATCGCTACGGGTCCTTTGTCAGGGCAACGGTGCCGCCCCTTCGTGTGTACTTTTTGCGTTTTTGAACGGGGTATTAAACCCCTAATCGTTAAAACATTATAAGGAGTTGATGAAATGGCTAGAGACGGAACTGCTCGTGGCTCGAATATCAAGGTTAATGCCGGGAGAAAATCCAAGGCATTAGCTGAAAAGGTAGCAACGGGAAATCCTGGTGGTAGAAAACTGAAAGTCATTGATTTGCCGGAAGGGACAGAACTCGAAGGAGCAGATATTCCTGAACCTAGTGCGTACATAAAATCCAAGCAGAAAGCAACAGGCGAGTTTGATGCGGAAAATATCTACAGATACATCTATATGTACCTTAAGGAAAAAGGCTGCGACAAACTGGTGAGCAAGCACTTGGTGGAACAGTACGCAATGAGCGTATCCCGACTGATGCAGTGTGAGGAGGCTATATCAGAATACGGATTTCTTTCCAAGCATCCGACAACAGGGGCTGCGTGTGCATCCCCATTCGTGGCAATGGCTCAGAACTACCAAAAACAGGTAAACACAATATGGTACCAGATTTTCCAAGTGGTGCGAGAAAATTGCTCGTCTGATTTCAATCCAGATGAAGCAGACCCGATGGAGATTTTGTTACGAAGTAGAGGATAAGGAGATTTTTATTATGATTGAGAAAGTAAATCCATGCCACCCAGACAAGGTGGCAGATAGAATTGCAGGTGCCATTGTCGATTTGGCGTATAGCTATTGGCCAAATCCAAGAATTGCAGTAGAGGTGTTAATTGGACACGGCATTTGTCATGCGATTATTGAAACAGATGCACGTCTTGATGAATATGAAATCGAAGAATGTGTAAAAAGAATTACAGAAGATGATGAAATTAAAATTGATATTTCAATTCACTCCCAGGATGTTCATTTAAATGACAATCAGAGAGGAAAAATCCGATGCGGTGATAATGGAATATTTAAGGGAATGCCATTAACAGATGAGCAAAGAGAAATTGCAGAAATTGCAAGATACCTTTATGAAACCTATGAGAGTGATGGCAAATACATACTAGATGGGAAAAGACTTATTATTTGTCAGAGCAATGCGAAAACTTCAGAAATCAAAGAGGTTTTTGATGATGCAGAAGTTAATCCTATAGGTTTTTGGACTGGTGGAACAGATGTAGATGCAGGTGCAACAAATAGAAAACTCGGTTCTGATATGGCAGATGCTGTAACAGGAGGAGGTCTTCATGGTAAGGATTTATCTAAGGCAGATGTATCTGTAAATATTTATGCATTTCTTAAAGCACAGGTTACAGGAAAGCCTGTAGAAATATGTTGTGCAATTGGAGATGAAATCGTTGATGGAAGACCATATGAGGAAATCGTAAAAATTGCTCACGATTATATTATCGGTAGAGGCGGCTTTGAGAAATTTGCAGAATGGGGGTTATTCTGATGGGAAAGCATACAACAGAAATGAAAATGGTTGAAACGTCAAAATTGATACCCTATGTAAATAATGCAAGAACTCATTCACAGGAGCAGGTCAACAAACTTCGTGGCTCTCTCCGTGAGTTTGGCTTTATCAATCCTGTTATCATTGATGGGAACTATAATGTTATTGCCGGACACGGCAGACTGATGGCAGCTAAAGAAGAAGGTATCACGGAAGTTCCGTGTGTTTTAGTAGACTATTTGTCAGAGGCACAGAAGAAAGCCTATATTCTTGCGGATAACAGATACGCACAAGATGCAGGGTGGGATGAGGAACTATTAAGACTTGAGATTGAAGCATTGGAAGGCATGGATTTTGATGTATCTCTTACTGGCTTTAGCGAAGATGAACTTTCTGACTTGTTTGCTTCAGATGAAAGTACAGGAGCAGAGGACGATGACTTTGATTTATCTGAGGCATTGGAACAGGCTGCTTTCGTGCAAAGAGGAGATGTATGGCAAGTAGGAAGACACAGACTCATGTGTGGTGATGCTACTTCGGAAGAAGATGTGGCAACACTTATGGATGGGAAAAAGGCAAATCTCATCGTGACGGACCCACCGTACAATGTGGCATTTGAAAGTTCAGACGGTCTCTCCATCAAAAATGATAAGATGGAGAATGATAAGTTTTATGAATTCTTACTTGCAGCATTTAAGAATATGGCGGCACACTTGGAAAAAGGTGGCTCGGCTTATGTGTTCCATGCAGATACGGAAGGATTGAATTTCAGAAAGGCATTTGTGGATGCAGGCTTTCATTTATCCGGCTGTTGCATCTGGGTGAAAAATTCACTTGTGCTTGGACGCTCAGATTATCAGTGGCAGCATGAACCTGTGCTTTATGGTTTCTTACAGAATGGCAAGCACTATTGGAGTAAGAATGCAGGTCGTTCTCAGACTACCATTTGGAATTTTGACAAGCCGAAGAAGAATAAGAACCATCCAACATCCAAGCCGCTTGATTTGCTTGCGTATCCGATTGGCAATTCCAGTCAGGAGAATGCTATTGTAATTGATACATTTGGTGGCAGTGGTTCAACGCTTATGACCTGTGAGCAGACCAACAGAATCTGCCATACGATGGAACTGGATGAAAAATATGCATCTGTTATTCTTCGCAGATATGTAGAAGATACTGACGATGCTGACAATGTGTATGTAATCCGTAACGGAGAAAAATATATGTACTCCGACCTTGTAAAGGAGGTAGACTTTGGAGATGGAACAACAGAATAATACTTCGCTGACCCTCGGTAGCCTCTTTGATGGTTCCGGGGGTTTTCCATTGGGAGGAGTTCTTTCGGGAATTACGCCCGTATGGTCTTCGGAAATTGAGCCGTTTCCAATCAGAGTTACAACAGCAAGATTTCCTAATATGAAACATTATGGTGATATATCCAAAATGAGTGGTGCAGCAGTTGAGCCTGTGGACATCATAACTTTTGGGAGCCCTTGCCAAGACATGAGTGTGGCAGGGAAGAGAAATGGCTTGGACGGTTCTCGTTCGAGCCTTTTTTACGAAGCAATCAGAATTATAAAAGAAATGAGGGAGGCTACCAATGGAAAATATCCAAGATTTATCGTCTGGGAAAATGTCCCAGGAGCATTCTCCTCAAACAAGGGAGAAGATTTCAAAGCAGTCCTCGAAGAGGTCTGTAAAATCAAAGACGAACAAGTGTCAATATCTAAACCTAGCAAATGGGAGAATGCAGGACGCATCATGGGAGACAGTTACTCTGTCGCATGGAGACTCCTCGATGCTCAGTATTGGGGCGTACCCCAGAGAAGGCAGAGAATCTACCTTGTCGCAGATTTTGATGGAGGGTGTGCCGGAAAAATACTATTTGAGTCAGAAGGCTTGTCTGGGTATTCTTCGGAGAGCTTCCTCTCGTGGCAAAGAACTGCCTGTTGTTCTGCAAAAAGCACTGGAGAGACAGGCCAAGACAGCTTAATGTTTGAAAATCATAGTCAGGACACGAGATACAGAGGTCCCTTGGAAGTGGCGCAGACCGTTTCTTCTACTTATGGAACAGGCGGTAACAATCAGCCTTTTGTGGTAGAAAAGCCAAGAGCCTATGGCATCTGTGCCAAGGACAGTAATTCCATGAAATCAGATAATCCACACAGTGGGTTCTATGAAGCAGACACTGCAAGATGCCTTGATGGGAATGGTGGCAATCCGTCCTGTAATCAAGGTGGCATTGCTGTTATCGAAGGAAACGGCAGCCGTCCTTCTCACAGAGGAGACGGTTATAAGGAATCGGATGTCATGTATACCCTAAATGCAACGGAGCAACACGCTGTGGCTTTTGCAGAAGTTCATGCAACATTATCTGCAAATGATGGTCCCAAGGGTCCGTCCAGTCAGATGATGAAGAACCCGGAAGAAAACTTTGTGGGTGAGATTTCCTATGGCATAGGCAGACCTGCCATGAACCAAGGCTACAATGCCAAGTTCAGCTTTCAGATTGAAGAAGAAGTTGAGCCAACGCTTGTGGCGTCTGGAGCATCCGGGGTTGCCCATCCGAGATTTTCTTCTTCAAAGGCATCTTTTTTCACAGAGGCAAATGAGGAGTGTGCAAATACACTTGTTGCCACAGACTACAAAGACCCACCGATTGTAAATGATGGAGACGAAGTTGAATATATCGTTCGTAGGCTTACTCCTACTGAATGTGCAAGACTTCAAGGATTCCCGGATTGGTGGTGTGATGATATTGCTATTCCTGATCCAACGGATGAGGATGTTGCAATGTGGAGAGAGATTTTTGAAACCCATGCAAAAGCAATCGGAAAGGCTACAAAGCCAAAGTCTGATTCACAGATTAAGAAGTGGCTGCAAGACCCACATAGTGATTCGGCTGAATACAAAATGTGGGGTAACGGTGTAGCACTTCCTAATGTATTTTTTGTGCTTTCCGGCATTCAATATTATGCCGAATTGGAGCAGAATTAACTTGCTATTATGTGCTTTTAGAGTGATATATGTACATACCAAAAAACACAAGGAGGTACATGGTATGGTACTACATTTTAATGTAACTGGCGAGGCCAGAAAGCAAATGGTAAAAGCAGCAGAGAAGGAACTTGGGGTTAAAGCAAAATACCTCGGAGTTCCATCCTGCGCCTACCAAGTGGACATTTTCACAATCGGCAAGGACGGTACACTTTCGTGGGAAGATTTAAACGACACTGACCTTGACAAATCAAGCAGAGTGGTTGATGCCTGCGTGATGGCAACGGGAAACAGCCCGGCAGAATGGGATGACAACGAAATGGGGGCAGAAGAAGCCGAATGTGAGCCAAATAAAGGGGCAGACGAGGGAGAAAACCTTGGACTTACGGTTTCCATTCCTCTTGAGAAGGTAGATATGGGAAACCTTATCAGTCTTCTTGAGGCAAAAGGGGAACTGATAAAGAAGGCACTCGGAATTGAAAACACCTTTATTACGGAAAAGGATGAGATTGTAGAATTTGCATGGTTTGACGAGGCCACCCCGGACGAGGCACTTGCCTACACAAAATTTATTGCAGCCCTTTGTGAAATGAGCATTAAGCAGAAAAGAGTTACTGCAAAGCCAAGGGAAAACGAAAATGAGAAATACGCATTCCGATGCTTCCTTTTAAGACTTGGTTTCATCGGTGACGAGTTCAAGGCAGACAGAAAGATTCTTCTTTCCAAGCTGGACGGCTCATCAGCATTCAAGACAAAGAAGGGAGAACAGGAATAATGAGATTTCCAAGCAGAGAGATTGTAGAAAAGGTCAGAAAAGAATACCCGGCGGGAACAAGAGTGGAATTGGTGCATATGGATGACTTCCAAGCACCACCCGTTGGAACGAGAGGAACGGTAAGGGGTGTTGATGACACGGCATCCATTATGGTTTCATGGGATAACGGTTGCGGACTTAATGTTGTTTACGGAGAGGACGCTTGCCGAAAGCTGGACAGCGTGAAGGTTATCTGCTACGGCAAGGAAGAAATGTGGGATACCCGTAAAGAGGCAGCCGACTTCTACCTCAAAGCCATTGCCGGGTCAGAGGGGAGCGAATGTGAACGCTACACCAAAATTTATACGGAACTTCTGATGGGACTTTCCACCTGCACAGACGAAGAATAAACCACCATAATCTACACAATTATCACAGCAGATGATTGTGTAGTAGTGGTATGGATAATATGTGTAACTGGCGGTAATATGCATACTACCGAAAGGGAAATACACATAAAACGGAGGAAAGAACCATGAAGAAAATTGAACTTTTTGAGAAAGCCATCAGAGAGCAGGCACCAAGCCTTAAGGAGAGAGGAATCAACGGAACATTATTCTGGGCATACAGAAACAGCATCGAGGCGGGAAACGACAGAATCGACCTTGCCGAGGTGATTTGGGATTACGATGTTAAGCCGATTGCAGACTGCCTTAAGGAAAACGACATCCACGAATTTACAATTTCAAGTACCTTCTCAAGCCTCATTCCAATCCTTGCAGCCTTTGAAAAAGAAGGGTTCGACATGGCGGGACTTACTGAGGTAAATGCAAGATATACGGATTGGGAAACAGGAAAGAGAGCAATCCTTCCGGCAATCAGAATGGTAAACTTCTAAAAAGGAAGGCAGGAGAGCCACAAGGCTCTTTTGCTCGTAGTCATAATGTACACAATTATGGCATGAAATCTCTGGTGGATAGTTGTATTCCAATAAGTGTGTATATGCGGTAATGTACATACTACCAAAACAAAGGAGGCAACAGCCATGACAAATGAGATTATTTTTTCCTACAACAACACAAGATGCCACGCATTAAAGGTAGCAGCCCTTCTTGGTGGGGAAACTTACATTGGAACGGTGGACGGTTGGGAGATTTACCAGATCGACAAACACGCTTTATTCGACCAGTTCGGTTTTGTAGCCATCAAGGAAAGCAAATAGGAGGGAACGACAATGACAGATTTTACGACAAGAGAGAACTTGGAAACAGATTTATACGGATGCCTTAACTCAGCGGTATTGGATTACGGTGACCACGTAATCACGGTTCTGGAACATTGCTTTGACGGGATTGTAGCCACGATTTACGAATTGGTGGAAACCCCGGAAGAAACAGGACTTGCAAGATGCGAATGCAGACTTTCAAGGGTAGCAATCAATAAAGGCTTTGAGGATACAGGTCACGCAGTAGCATGGGCATTCGCAGAATTACAGTAAAAAAGAATACGGAAATTGAGCCGGGAGGCTCTTTTCCTCGTTATGGGAGACTCGCAAGGGTCTTTTTTTAGTGGAGGTGTTTGAGTGAGAAAACTTAAAAACTATAAGCCGACACCGTTTATGGCAGAGGACTCTCACTATGATAAAGCCGAAGCTGACTTTGCAGTGAATTTTATTGAGAACTTGTGCCATACGAAGGGAACATGGGCAAGAAAGAAATTTGAACTCATGGATTGGCAGGAACAGATAATAAGGGATGTGTTTGGGACAATAAAGCCAAACGGGTACAGGCAATTTAATATGGCTTATGTTGAAATTCCGAAGAAAAACGGCAAAAGTGAATTAGCAGCTGCCATAGCCTTACTTTTGCTATGTGAGGGAGAACAGAGAGGAGAGATTTATTCCTGTGCTGCTGATAAGAACCAAGCAAAAATTGTCTTCGATGTAGCCGCAGATATGGTTCGTTTCTCAAAATCACTGAGTAAGCGAATTAAAATAGTGGAGTCGCAGAAGCGTTTGGAATATCTGCCAACTAAAAGCACTTACCAAGTGCTGTCAGCGGATGTTTCCAATAAGCACGGATTTAATACACATGGAGTTTTGTTTGATGAGTTGCATACCCAGCCAAATCGTAAATTATATGATGTAATGATTCAAGGTTCAGGTGATGCCCGAATGCAGCCCCTTTACTTTTTAATAACCACAGCCGGGAATAATACCGAGAGCATTTGCTACGAGGTACACCAGAAGGCTTTGGATATTATGGAAGGGAGAAAGCATGACTCAACATTCTACCCTGTTATATTTGGTGCAGGAGCAGATGAAGATTGGACAGACCCAGAAGTGTGGAAAAAAGCAAATCCGTCACTAGGGGAAACGATAGGCATTGACAAGGTACAGGCTGCCTGTGATTCAGCAAGGCAGAATCCCGGCGAAGAGAATGCCTTTCGACAACTAAGGCTTAATCAATGGGTAAAACAAAGTATCCGTTGGATGCCTATGGAGAAGTGGGATGCCTGTGCATTCCCGGTTAACGAAGACGAGCTGGAAGGACGTGTGTGTTACGGGGGTCTTGACCTCTCAAGTACCACTGACCTTACAGCTTTTTGTTTGGTCTTTCCACCGATTGATGAGGATGATAAATATTATATTCTTCCATACTTTTGGCTGCCGGAAGAGACCTTGGATTTGCGAGTCCGAAGGGACCATGTAAATTACGACCTTTGGGAACGGCAAGGGTATATTCAGACCACCGAAGGAAATGTAGTCCATTACGGCTATATTGAAAAGTTCATTGAGCATTTGGGAGAAAAGTTCAACATCCGTGAGATTGCATTCGATAGGTGGGGAGCAGTCCAAATGGTACAAAACTTAGAGGGACTTGGTTTTAATGTCGTGGCTATGGGACAGGGATTTGCATCCATGTCACCACCGACAAAGGAACTCATGAAACTGACCCTTGAACAGAGGATTGCACACGGAGGGCATCCCGTCCTCCGATGGAATATGGATAACATATACATCCGTACTGACCCAGCCGGAAACATCAAGGCAGATAAATCAAAATCAACAGAAAAAATTGACGGTGCCATAGCCTGTATCATGGCACTTGATAGAGCAATAAGATGTGGAAACGATACGAGCGAGAGCGTCTACGATACCCGTGGACTTCTTGTTTTTTAGTTGGTAAAGGAAGGTGAACATTATGGGAATTTTCAGTGGAATATTTAAATCTAGGGATGCACCCACAAACAGAACTGCAGGCAGTGCCTACAGTTTTTTTCTTGGGCAGAGTGCTGCCGGGAAAAGGGTAAATGAACGAAGTGCCATGCAGACATCGGCGGTTTATGCCTGTGTCAGAGTAATATCGGAATCGGTGGCAAGCCTGCCATTACATCTGTACAGATACAACAAGGATGGAGGCAAGGAAAAAGCCATCGACCATCCTTTGTATCATCTGCTACATGATGAACCCAATCCTGAAATGACGGCATATTCCTTTTTTGAGGTGGCACTTACCCATTTGCTTTTGTGGGGCAATTCCTACAGTCAGATTATCAGAAATGGAAAGGGCGAGGTTATCGGACTTTACCCGCTCATGCCGGACAGAATGACAGTAGACAGGGATGAGAAAGGACATCTCTATTATGAGTACATGGTATCTTCCGATGATGCCCCGACAAATAAAGGTTCCACAGTGAGGTTAAAGCCGGAGGATGTCCTGCACGTTCCGGGATTATCTTTTGACGGCTTGGTTGGATATTCTCCAATCGCTATGGCCAAGAATGCCATCGGTCTTGGTATCGCAGCAGAGGAGTATGGAAGTAAATTCTATGCGAATGGGGCTGCACCAAGTGGTGTACTTGAACATCCGGGAACACTCAAAGACCCAAGTAAGGTAAGGGAAAGCTGGACACAGACCTTTGGTGGTTCTGCAAATTCCAATAAAGTGGCTGTGTTGGAAGAGGGAATGAAATATACACCGATTTCCATCAATCCGTCCGAGGCACAGTTCCTTGAAACGAGAAAGTTTCAGGTGACGGAAATCTGCAGGATATTCCGTGTTCCACCCCATATGGTTGCAGACCTTGAAAAGAGTTCCTTCTCCAATATTGAACAGCAGTCTTTGGAATATGTACAGTACACACTCCGTCCTTGGCTGACAAGACTGGAGCAGGCTATGGCACGAAGGCTGTTTACGGAAGAGGAGAAAAAGACCTATTTTGTGAAGTTCAATGTGGACGGACTCCTTCGAGGAGATTATCAGAGCCGTATGAACGGCTATGCCACAGCAAGACAGAATGGGTGGATGTCTGCAAATGACATAAGGGAACTGGAGAACCTTGACCGTATTCCTGCTGAACTTGGCGGGGATTTATACCTTATCAATGGAAATATGACAAAGCTGGAGGATGCGGGTATCTTCGCAGCCGATGGCACTAAAAATGGAGAGGAGGATTCCGATGAGGGACAAGAAGAAGTTCTGGAACTGGAAGAACAGGAAAGTTCTGAACCAGGAAACAAACGAAGAAATCGTAGAACGAACACTTGAGTTATACGGCACCATTGCCGAGGAGAGCTGGTTCGATGACGATTTTACACCTCAGATGTTCAAGGATGAATTGAATGCCGGAAGTGGTGACATTACGGTATGGATTAATTCTCCGGGAGGTGACTGTGTGGCGGCTGCACAGATTTACAATATGCTCGCAAATTACAAGGGGAATGTCACAGTCAAGATTGACGGCATCGCAGCTAGTGCTGCATCCGTGATTGCTATGGCAGGACATACAGTTTTAATGTCCCCTGTTTCCATGATGATGATTCATAACCCTGCGACAGTAGCTTTCGGTGACCATACCGAGATGGCAAAGGCTATCGAGATGCTTGAGGGGGTTAAGGATTCCATTATCAATGCGTATGCGTTAAAGACCGGGATGTCGAGAGCGAAGTTATCCCGCCTTATGGATGCAGAAACATGGATGGATGCCACAAAGGCCGTGGAACTCGGCTTTGCTGATGACATTATCACAAGAAATGCTTTTCCTACTAAGGAAGAGGATGAAGATGAGGATGAGCCGAAGGAAGGCGAATCCGAGAAGCAAGAAAGCACCGAAGAGGATGAGAAAAAGAAATCATCCAATTCCGTGCTTTTTTCACGCAAGGCGGTAAACAATGCCCTTCTTAACAAGTTGGAGGAGCATTACAAAAAGCCAAGCGTAGATGTAACCAAGCAGGCAGAAATCCCTGCTGTAACCAAAACGGATGGTGTATCTGCAAATGAAATCAGAAACCGTCTGGAACTAATCAAAAAGTATATTTAAGGAGGAACTCAAACATGAGAGTACAGGAATTAATTGAGAAGAGAGCAAAGGTGTGGGAAACAGCAAAGAACTTTGTGGATACCCACGAGGACAAGAACGGTAATCTTTCTGCCGAGGATAAGGAAACCTACAGCAGAATGGAGGCTGAAATCGAGGAACTTACCAATTCCATCGAAAGACAGCAGAGAGCCGAGAGAAGGGAGCAGGAACTTTCCAAACCTGTAAATTCCCCGATTACCGGAAAGCCTTATAAAGATGAGTCACAGGGAGAAGTAAAAACAGGACGTGCATCGGATGAGTATAAGAAGGCTATGCTTACAGCACTCCGTTCCAACTTCAGACAGGTATCCAATGTCCTTCAGGAAGGTGTGGATGCAGATGGCGGTTATCTTGTGCCGGAAGAGTATGACCATAGACTTATCGATGTGCTTACAGAGGAGAATATCATGCGTGGTATTGCCACAAAGATTACCACTTCCGGGGAGCATAAGATTAACATCGCAGCCACAAAGCCAGCGGCAGCATGGATTGAGGAAGGTGAGGCATTGTCTTTCGGTGATGCAACATTTGACCAGAAGATTCTTGATGCCCACAAACTTCATGTGGCAATCAAGATTACGGAAGAGTTGCTGTATGACAATGCATTCGGTCTTGAGAATTACATCATCACTGAATTTGGTAAGGCACTCGCCAATGCCGAAGAGGATGCATTCCTGAATGGTGATGGTGTCGGAAAGCCTACTGGTATCTTTGACAAGACCAAGGGTGGCGAATCCATCGGAACACTTACTGCAGCACTTAAGTCCGATGATATTCTTGACCTTATCTACAAGCTGAAGAGACCGTACAGAAAGAACGCATCCTTCATCATGAACGATGCTACCCTGGCACAGATTCGTAAGCTGAAGGATAACAACGGTCAGTATTTATGGCAGCCTTCTTATCAGGCAAATGAGCCGGATAAGATTCTCGGCTACAATATCAGAACATCTGCTTTCGCTCCTACAGATGCGATTGCCTTTGGTGATTATAAGTACTATAACATCGGTGACAGAGGTTCCCGTTCCTTCAAGCAGCTTAACGAGTTATTCGCCGGAAATGGTATGATTGGTTATGTTGCGAAGGAAAGAGTCGATGGTCTTCTTATCCTGCCGGAGGCAGTCAAGATTCTTGGTCTTAAGGCAGAAACAACCACAACGGCAACAAAATAGTAGCAATGGTTAAGGGAGTAGTGAAATGCTGCTCCCTTTTATATGAGGTGGAAAGATGATAATTACACTTGATGAAATGAAAAATTATCTGCGTGTTGACCACGATGACGATGATGCACTTCTTGAAAGTCTGATTGTATCTTCCGAACAGCTGTGTATGGATGTGGCACGAATCCCTGATGAAGAATCATTTGAGAAAGAGCCGTGTTCCAAAGTGGCTGTCATGTATGCAGTTGCATATTTGTACGAACACAGGGAAGATGCAAACCATCTGGAACTGACTCTTTCCATCCGTGCTTTGCTATCGGGAATAAGGCAGGAGGGATTCTGATGGATGTAGCACTTCTGAATGTGAAGATTACCTTTCAGAAAAATTCTGTTGAGGTTGATGCAATCGGTAACCATAAAAACGGATGGGCAGATTATTATACCTGTCATGCCACAGTAAGTGGAGAGAGTGGTAATGAAAAGCATACAGCCGGGACAACGGTTGAGGACAATGACCTTGCATTTACCATTCGGTGGTGCAGGAAAGTTGCTGAAATTGATGTCACGGGATACAGAGTAGTCTTTCATGGAGAACTCTATAACATCACATCGGTTGACCACATGAATTACAAGAAAAAGAGCCTTAAATTCAGATGTCAGAAAGTGAGGAGATAGGATGGCAAATGTATCAATTGACAATCTTGCCTCTGAAATCATGAAAGGTCTTATGGAATATAAAGACCTTGCAACGGCTGATATGAAGACGGCTGTAAGAAAAGCGGGAAAATCAGTAAAGAAAGATATCCAGGCAAATGCTCCAAAGAAAACAGGTGCCTACTCGAAGAGTTGGTCAGTTAAGACCACGAAAGAGACTTCTGACTCTTTGGAACTTACAGTGTATTCTCCGAAGAAATATCAGCTTGCACATCTCTTGGAAAAAGGTCATGCAAAAAGAGGCGGTGGAAGGACAAAGGCAATGCCCCACATCGCACCTGCAGAAGAGAATGCAGTAAAGGAACTCGAAAATGACATCAAAAAGGCACTTGGAGGTTCGTGATGGAAGAGTTAGTGAAAATGATAGAAGAGATGGGTATCCCTTTCGCTTATGACCATTTTGCAGAAGGGGAAAGTCCTGACCCACCGTTTATCTGCTATCTTCTCCCGGACGATGAAAATTTCGCAGCCGATGGGAAGGTGTATTACAGGATAAGCGGAGTAAGGATAGAACTGTATACGGATTTTAAGGATCCGATATTGGAACAGAAAGTAACAGCCGTGCTTGACAGCTACGGCATTTTTTATGCAAGGAACGAGGTATGGATAGAGGATGAAAAACTCTATGAAGTAGCCTTTGAATTTGCAATGCCAGTATAAGGAGGAACTGATATGGCTAATAAGAAGAACAAGGTAAAGTACAACCTTAAAAATGTACACTATGCTCTGCTGAATATTGACGAGGCGGGCAATGTTTCCTATGGCACTCCCGTACCGATTCCGGGTGCTGTGTCAATCGGCCTTGATGCAAATGGCGAGCCGAGTAACTTCTATGCAGATGGGTATGCCTATTATACCATCAGCAACAATATGGGTTATGAGGGTGACCTTGAGATTGCAATGGTGCCGGAGTCATTCCGTGTGGATGTACTGAAGGAACAGTTGGATGACAACAAGGTACTTGTGGAGAATGCAAATGTGGAGACCGCTAATTTTGCACTCCTGTTTGAATTTGACGGGGATATCAAGAAAATCCGTCATGTCCTTTACAAGTGTGCTGCAAGCCGGCCTTCCATCGAATCCCAGACGAACGAGGATGAAATCGAAGTGCAGACAGAGACACTTTCCCTTAAGGCAACACCGCTTGCAAACGGTTTTGTAAAGGCAAAGACTGGGGATGACACTACTGACGCTGTTTACCAGGATTGGTATAAAGCAGTTTACATGACATCCACTACAACAAATACAGAAAGTGGGGTAGAATCATGAGTATCGTGAGAAAAGTAGAGATTGATGGTAAGCAGGTGCCTTTTAAGGCATCTGCAGCCATTCCAAGAATTTACAGAATTAAATTCAACAGGGACATTTATAAAGACCTTCGTTCCTTGGAGAAGGCTGTCGGAGAAGGGGATGAGGAAAACTCAAACCTTGATTTATTCTCCCTTGAGATGTTTGAGAACATTGCTTATGTAATGGCCAAACACGCAGACCCAAATATCCCGGATACCCCGGAAGAGTGGCTTGATGAATTCAATACCTTTTCTATCTACCAGGTACTGCCTTCCATTATTGAACTTTGGGGTCTGAATGTGCAGACAGAGGTTGAATCTAAAAAAAACTTCGCCCAACTGACCGCCCGATGACAACACCTTTATTCCTGCTCCGATGCGTACAGCTTGGCATAAGCATTCGTGACCTTGACCTTCTTACGATTGGTCTTGTGAACGATATGTACGCAGAGAACGGGAACGATGATTATAAGGGATATAAGGAACTGGCAACACAGGAGGATTTCGATAGATTCTGATTGAGAAATCACCCTTTTTCTGATATACTTTTCTATGGAAAAAGGCTGATGTTTGTCAGCGACAAATTTGAAGTTAAATGAGAGGCAATAAAGATGAATAAATCAATATATAATCGTAGAAGTATTAGGAAATATTTAGATAAACAAGTTCCCAAAGAACTGATAGGGCAGATTATCGATGCAGGAAGAATGGCACCATCTGCTAAAAATAGACAACCTTGGCAGTATATTGTTCTTGGTGGCGAAAATAAATCAGAATTTCTTAAATGTATGTGGAAAGGAATTTTGAGAGAAGAAGATGAATGTGCCATGTTACCTAATTCAAAAAATGGGCTTACTGACGCAAAGAATACATGGAACATTATGAAGCAAGCTCCTGTTCTTATTGTTGTTTTAAATAATAATGGAAAAAGTCCTTTTGAAATGGTTGATGCGGATAGTAGATTTGTTGAAATCTGTGATACTCTTTCTATTGGTGCTTCAATTGAAAATATGTTGTTGAAGGCAACTGAAATCGGCTTAGGCACATTATGGATTGCGAACACTTGCTATGCATATAAAGAACTAACAGAATATCTTGAAACAACGCAACAATTAGTTGGTGCAATTGCACTTGGCTACGCTGACGAAAAACCAATACAGAGACCAAGAAAGCAGCTGGAAGATATTGTAGAATATAGATTATAGATATACATAAATTCCATTTCGAACACTTGAAACTTTCAGTCTTACGGAGAGATTGAAAGCAACTGAAGATTTGAATTTGTGGAGGTGATATTGTGTTGGATATGATAAATGGAGAAAATCTTCCAGGCTACAAAAAAAAATCTTTTGCAATTCCATATAACGGAGGAGAAATATGGATCGAGAATCTTGATGGGATGTATGGATATGAAGAATTGGTGTTATGCAAGTTAGATGGCGATATCAAGTCATTTACAAGACCATCATCAACGTCATATATCTGTTTTGTTTTTTATGAAACTATAGTCACGGAACACATTATAGATGCTGTGAAACGGTCGGTTCTTGAATGTGGGAAACGATTTGTGAAAATTGCTTTTGTAGGGCTTGATAAAAAAAGTAAACGAAGACTAAAAAACGAACTGAAAGGTAAAGGTTTTGTCGTAAACTTTTTAGAAGGATTGGAAGATGCCAAACAATGGCTTTTGTGAAATAGTCAACTTTCAGTTTTTCAAAGTGAATCATAAGTAAAATATATGTATAGGCATCAATCCTTGAATGGGTTGGTGCTTTTTTCATGCTCGGAGAAATCCGGGCATTTTTTATGCCTAAATTTAGGAGAGAGGAGGAAACCTATGGCAAGCAGAATACAGGGTATTACTGTTGAGATTGGTGGGGATACCACCAAATTGCAGACTGCCCTTAAGGGTCTGAACGGGGAAATCAAATCCACACAGACGGCTCTTAAGGATGTCGAGAAATTATTGAAAATGGATCCGGGTAATACAGAACTTCTTGCACAGAAGGAAAAACTCCTGGCACAGGCTGTTGATGAAACAAAACAGAAGTTGGAAACATTAAAGACGGCAGCTGAACAAGCGAATACTGCACTTGCAAATGGAGATATTTCACAGGAGCAGTACGATGCCCTTCAAAGGGAAATCGTGGAAACAGAACAGAAATTAAAGGAACTTGAGACACAGGCAAATCAGTCAGCTACGGCAGTACAGAAGATTGCCGCCACGGGAGAATCATTAAAGACTACGGGTGATAATATCTCCAATGCAGGAAAGAAACTTCTCCCAGTAACGGCTGCTGTGACGGGACTTGGAACAGCATCTGTTACAACGGCTGCAAACTTTGAATCATCAATGAGCCAAGTACAGGCTACGATGGGTATTACAAAAGACTCCATGTCTACCCTTGATGGGCAGAGTGTCAATACGATGGATGCCCTGTCAAACCTTGCAAAGGAAATGGGTGCATCCACAGCATTCTCCGCTACGGAGTGTGCTGAGGCACTAAACTATCTTGCACTTGCAGGTTACAGCACACAAGAAATGGCAGATACACTTCCTACAGTACTTAACTTGGCGGCGGCTGGTGGCATTGACCTTGCATCAGCATCGGATATGGTAACGGATGCCATGTCTGCCCTTGGAATGGAAACTGCCGAGGCTGATACGATGGTAGACCAGATGGCAAAGACGGCTTCTACCACCAATACATCCGTTGCACAATTAGGAGAAGGTATTCTTACCATTGGTGCTACGGCTAAATCCATTAAAGGTGGAACGGCAGAACTTAACACGGCACTTGGTATTCTTGCGAATAATGGTATCAAGGGTGCAGAGGGTGGTACACACCTTCGAAACATTATCCTGTCTTTACAGAATCCAACGGATAAAGCAGCCGCCCAGATGGAGGCACTCGGTGTGTCTGTATATGACTCCGAAGGTAATATGCGTTCCATGAATGATATCCTAGGGGATTTGAATACAAGCATGGAGGGTATGACTTCCGAAGATAAGGCAAATATCATATCCACCATTTTCAATAAGACAGACCTTTCTTCCGTAAATGCTTTGCTCGCCAATACGGGTAGTACATGGGACAGCTTGCAGTCATCCATTGAAAACAGTGCAGGTGCTGCACAGCAGATGGCAGACACACAGCTTGATAATTTACAGGGTCAGTTAACCTTGCTAAAGTCAGCTCTTGAAGGGCTGGCTATTTCTTTTGGTCAGTTACTGATGCCTGCATTAAAAAGTATCGTGAGTGCAGTGCAGAAGATAGTGGACTGGCTGAACTCCCTTGATGAGGGTACGAAGAAAGTCATTGTCACGGTTGCACTTGTAGCCGGGGCATTGGGACCGGTGCTTATCGTGGTTGGAAAGGTAATCTCTGCCGTTGGTACGATTATGACGATTGTTCCAAAGATTGCCGGGGTTATCAATACTGTAAAAACAGCCTTTATGGCCTTGAATGCGACAATGCTTGCAAATCCGATTGTCCTTATTGTTGCAGCCATTGTTGCT
>JBGVKW010000010.1:0-13789 GCA_045123895.1 Agathobacter sp. | reverse complement strand
TTATTTTGTAAATCTACTATAAGTCCAAGTACAAAGCCGTGATAGAATCTCTCTGGCTGGTCGTAGGATGGTCTTTTTCCTGTATCGAAATAACTGAAAGTACTTAGGGCAACACGGTTCATATAGGCGTTCATTGCCTTGGGGTCGTTTTGAAGCATAGCTTTTATAAACTCATTGTAATCCTCTTCCACCTCTGTAAACCAGCTGCGTACCATTCCTTCAAACATGCACTCCACCTCATAATTCGTAAGTGCAAGCTCGTACATCTGCTTCTGTCCTCTTTCTAAAAGTTCCATACGGTCATAGGAAAGCACCTTTAGGTATCCGCTTGCCAATAGCAGACTCCAGACAGCCTTTTCACTTCCATCCAACTGGTTATAGACAATCTGCTCATCAATAGGTGTACGTATCACTTCTCCACGCAGTAAATTTTCAAATTTTTCTTTTATTCCACGGTTTCCTTCTCTAAGAAGTTTTCCTACCAGACTGTTAGAGCTGGTGTTGGCCCAATAGGTCGTAAAGTTTCCTGTATCCAAAAGATTCAAGATAGACCATGGATTGTAGATGTCCTTATGAGTTCCAAAGATGAAACCATCATACCATCTCTTTACTTCTTCCCTTTGCTCTTTTAATTCACATTCTTCAAGTGCTGCGAATACTTCCTCTTCCATAAAACCAAAGGATGTAGCATACTCATCTGACGTAGTGGTAACCACCTTAAGGTTGTTTAAATCAGAAAAAATCGACTCTTTACTTACTCTGGTGATTCCTGTCATAAGCCCACGTTCAAGCCATGGATTTGTCTTAAAAGTAGAATTAAACATGCTTCTGGTAAATGCCACCAAATCATCCCAGTAACCATCCACATAGGCTTCCTGCATAGGTGTATCATATTCATCCAGAAGTACAATAACTTTTTTTCCATAATACAAATATAAAAATTTGCATAGATAATGAATCGCCATTGTAGCATCCACATCATCCATATCTACCGATACTCTTTTAAAGAAATCTTTATCACCTTGTTCCAGTTTCTGACTATCCAGTAAAAAAGAATACTTTACGTACAATTCCGTAATCATCTGGCAGATTTTCTTTCGAGTAGTCTGATAATCCCGCTCTTTAATATTTGCAAATGACAGACTTATTACAGGGTATGTTCCCTGAAGGTCTCTGTATTTCTCGTTTTCCCAAATTGAAAGTCCCTTAAACAAATCACTACGTTTGGCGTAGTCTACAGAAAAAAACTGCTCCAGCATACTCATATTGAGGGTCTTTCCAAATCGGCGCGGACGATTAATCAGTGTTACGTCATCTCCACTTTCCCACCATTCTCTGATGAAATCTGTTTTATCTACATAAAAGTAATTATTTTTTATTATTTTCTCAAAGTCCTGTATTCCAATTGCTACAGTTCTTGCCATAGTGCACCTCCAAATATGTGCTGTAGTTATGACTTTAGTATATCTAAAAATACCACAAATGCAAAGCACTCAAATAATAATTTCATTATGGGTGCCAGCTGGTGCTACAGAAAAAACGCCAGCTCATGATTGTTAAATCACAAGCTGACGCTCAATAATACGAGTCCGTCTTGCCGGCTATACTGATTGCCCTCTTATCTCACTAGGTTTCCGTTCCAACACAGCAATTGATATATAATGCTTTATATTGAATTTCTCTGGTGCGCTATTCATAAGCATAAATCCCACTTTTCCTTTTTTCTTTGATTTATTATCTTTTTATGATTTGTATATTAGATTCTCCCAAGGTTTATATCCTTTCATAAATCCAAAATCCTCTTCATCTCTAAAACTTTCTAACAGTTTTTCTTTTATTACTTCTAAATACGAACCATCAGTATTTTTGAATTTCTTATGTCTATATAACTTTGATTTTTGGAAATCATATAAACTGCCCACACTCTCTAACAATTGCTTAACTACCTTATAGGTACCCTTAACATTTTTCTCTTTACACACAATATCAAGCATAGGCGTATACTCATAATATTTTCCCATATCAAAAACGCAGGACAATGTACTGGTTTTCTCTGACAAAAATTTTGCATATGCAGTATCATCTTCCTCAAGAGCCAGGCCAGCTATCATGGAAAATGCCAAATTCAAAGTATTGTACTCAGAAAAAAGCACATCTTCAAACATCTCATATGCTTCATTAGTCTTTCCCTGTTCTTTATAAAATCGTCCCCAATATACTTTTTTCATTGGATCATAATCAGAAAAATAATTTAAATATTTCTCTGCCATTGTATAATTTTTCTTCCGCAAATAAAAACTAAACAAAGAATCAGCTGCACGATGCCTTATTTCTTCATTTTCATCATTTGGAAATATTATTTATGCGGAATATCGAGCATATCAAGTAGTTTAATAAATGTATCCTGCCCATCAAGACAAGTATCAAGCAGCCAGCCCTTTTCCCTTTTCCACTCTGAAAGTCCTCTGTAATAAAAGCTTTTTTTACTGTCTTCAATGATAAATGGAATGATATTATTCTTAAGGCATTCCTTTAACACAATCAATCGGCCCACTTTTCCGTTACCATCCTGGAAAGGATGAATATATTCAAATTCTGCATGGAATTCAATAATATCTTCAATCTGAACTTTATTCTTTGCATTATATTTTTCAAGAAGCGCCTGTATATGTTTAGAAACCTCTGATGGTTTTGATGTTTCTCTTCCTCCAACTACATTTGCACGTTTTTTATAATCGCCTACCGCAAACCATGGAAGCATAGAATCCCTTGTATCATGTTTAATAATGTAATGAAGTCTTTTTATTATTTCTTCAGTTAGTTTTTCTTCTGCAATATCAATACAATAATCTATCGCTCTGAAATGATGAACCGTTTCAAGAATGTCATCGACAGGAATACCATCTCCCATATCAATTGTATTGGTTTCAAAAATCATTCTTGTTTGCGCTTCCGAAAGCTTACTTCCTTCAATATGATTTGAATTGTATGTCATTCTAATCTGAAGTTCATGGTAAAGACCGCCAGAAAGCTGTATTTCTTTTTCATCTCTTAATAATTGAAGAATTTTGTTATCTGCCTCTACACGGAAAAGAAGCTCTGGTGTAACATTCAAATAATCTGCAACAAAACCAGATAATTCAAGTTCCGGGTTACCGGCTAAAAAAGCGACAGTAAGTAAATCATCCATTTCGGTAACTTCAAACCTCAGGGGACCTATTAATTTCTTATAGTGAGCCAGCCTGTCAATACACATTCTTGCATTTTTGCTACAGAAAGCGGCATTATTAATGATAATATCCGGTATCATATTTTTCTTACTGCATATATCAAAGATTTCAACTGCTGCTTCTTCCTACAAGAATTAAATCGCCCCCTGTTTTTGCATGTATTTCTACAAAGCAGGTTCCAAGTCCACCATATGATCCTGTAATAAGCGCTGTATTGTTCATTATCGTTACCTCCATTAATTGTTTTTCTTTGATGTATAAACAGAATACAAAATAACGAATACTTTTTGAACATCATAACACGCCATATATTATCAATTCGTGCCAGCAAAATTAAAAGTTTAGGAAGGGCTTGTATCCCTCCCTTCAACGAATGAAAAAAATTTATCAAATACTCTTATTCAAGAATGCGGGCCAGCTTCTTCAACCAGGCGTTCAAGTGCCTTCCAATCCTCACATCTTACAAACTGGTCATTTGGAAATTCTGCTTCTTTATTCCACGGACGATCAAATACGGCTATTTTACACCCTTCAAAATGCATTACATGCTCAAATGCCGCAGGCGAATCTTCAATTGCAAGATCGAAGCTCATTCCATAGAGTCCTTCTAAAGTCAAATTATATGTACAATCCTGATTGAAAGTCTCCCGTCCATATTTGTCCACGCAAAACATTGGAACCCTCTCAAGATTATGTTCATCAAGCCATTGTCTGGATGGTTCATAGGAATCAAAGGGTCTTCCTGTAATTATAGAAACCTCATGGCCTTCATCAAGCCATTTGTTAATTGTCTCTGAAGCCCCTTTTGTTTCTTCATAGCTAAGTAAATTTTCTGGCAGATGTCCTGCCTTCATTAATTCATCATACTGTGCATCAGTTAAGTCAAATGTTTTTTGAAGATTGAAAAATTGTACCTGCTGATAAGGCACATCAATATCAAACAGTTCTTTAGCAATCTTAGTAAAATATTTGGCTGTTTCACAGATTACATCATCAAAATCTATATATATCTCCATATCTTCATACCTTCATTCACTTTATTTAGAACTCAGAAAAGTGCGACGAGTCGCACTTTTCCTAACATCTACTTTATTCAGCCC
Organism: Agathobacter sp.; assembly: GCA_045123895.1. GTDB lineage: Bacteria > Bacillota > Clostridia > Lachnospirales > Lachnospiraceae > Roseburia. The sequence goes on along the minus strand of JBGVKW010000010.1, from coordinate 9,459 downwards.
AATTTTCAAGTTTTAATCCTTTAACTCTTTCAAACTCTTTTGTATTATTTGTTACCACTGTATAACCTAATGCCTTAGCATGACCTGCAATCATCATATCTAACGGGCCAATTGGTGTACCTGCTTTTTCCAAATCTGCTCGAATTTTTCCATAACTCTCAGCTGCCAACGAATCAAAATTCATAATCTCAATATTTGCCAATAGCAAAGCTAACGCAACTCTGTTCTTCTCTATTGCTTTGCTTTTCTCTACACCATGTACCAGTTCCGCATAAGTTACAGAAGAAATACATATATCTATCGGATCATGTTCTTGCAAACGTATAAACACTTGCTCAGGTTTATGCTTAATTGCATAAATACATATATTGGTATCTAACATATATCTCATAATGCGTCTCGCTCCTGCTCTAGACTACCATCTCGACCATCTTGCATAAAATCATCTGAAAACATATCTATTGCCTGCATAAACGAATTCCATTTATTTGTTTTTGGCATCAATAAAACAATATCTCCGATTCGATTAACTGCTACTTCATCTGTATTAAATCTACATTCTTTTGGAAGTCTTACCGCTTGACTCCTACCATTTTCAAAAACTTTTGCAGTCATCATAATAATCATCTCCTTCCTTATATCATTAGTATATACCAGAGTATATATCTTAGTCAATAAAATAAGAATTTACCAAAACAACAAATGGAACAAAATTTTTCTTTCTCCTATTCGCGACAACAGCCAACTGTGCTGAAGATTGAAAAATTGCACCTGCTGCATACTTACGTCAATTAATTCTCCATTCAAATTTTCGTTATTAACTCTTAGTAATTAGAAATATCTAACTAATGCCCCATTGCATACTATCCTTTTTGATATCCACCCATTCCCCAGTTTTCAAGAGGTGGTTCATTCATCACAATAAAGATATCTGTTGGTGCAATCAATAATCTTTCACCCAGTATAGCGGTTATCCTCTCAATAGCCTTTTTCTTTTGTTCCTTACTTCTTCCTGGAAATATTGTTAATTCAATAATCATGAAGTCATCTGTTTTTTCCGGTGCAGTTTCAAAATCCTCTTTGTCTATCTCTATTATTCTTTGAAATCTGTCCCATTCTTCTATACCAAAAGCCTCAACCAATCCGGTATGTACACAATCAAACAACGTTTTCTTATATTCTGAACTCTTTCCCTTTTTCATTTCAATTTTAACTAATGGCATTATTTTCATTTCCTTTCTATACTGCATGACATAACGAACCTCACAGCTTCGATTTGAATTCTTCATCATAGTTTTGGATTTCAAGATATTTTTGAAAATTGGGAAGTTGATGGATTCTATTCCTTAACAGATTCTAATTCCTCTAATGACAATCCCATAGTAATTTCTCCTTTTCAACTTCCGATTGTATAATCACGCAATTTAAGGGTTACATTAGCTGTTATATTTTATTAATAAATCCCCCGCTAACCCTTATAAACACTAACTTTTCTGCAAGTGAGCTTTCCCTTATGTATTCCCTTGTGTTATATTGTTTCACAAGACTTTACGAACACTCGTAAGGGAAAAAATAAGGGCACAGAGCAGATGTCCGGTGGACATCTGCTCTGTGCCGACCGAAGCGGAGCGTAGACAGCAAAGTCACATAACACATTATAACACAATACGAATGGACTGTGCAAAGGCAGAGGAAGGGCTAAAGACCACACCTAATTCAGAGTGTGCGCTAAATGCCCTTACAATAAACAACCCTGTGGAGTATGCTCGCCTTTATCTTGACGGGGCTATGCAGATGTGGATAGATGCTGAGGATTCGTTGGAACTATGGTAAATAATTCTTAAGTCAAAGCAAGCACCAAATGATTTGTAGTGTCATTTGGTGCTTGTTTTATAGATTCCGTCCTTGATACTGTATTGTTACTACATAAACTGTTTTGCATGGTTCATCAATGCGGAAAATGGCGATATAATTATCAATCAGTAACTGACGGTAGCCTTTTCCGGCATATCTGCCCTCGTTACGCTCTTGATGGGACTGTGGAAATGTATCTGGGCTTAAAATAGACTTCTTAATTCTGTCTACCTGTTCTTTGGCATTTTCAAGAGCCAATTTCTCATTTGCAATATATTCGTAAATGTGGTCTAATTCACGGATTGCTCTGGGGTTGACTTTTACCTTGTATTTATCCAAAATGTTTTTTCTCCAATTCTGCAAAAACTATTTCTGCGTCAACTGCTTCTGCACCGTTAGAAAGTTCTTGCTCAGATTCAAAGATTGCCTGATAAAAAACTATTTGACAATGTATATTATCGGGAGTATTATCAAAAAAATCAAGAAAGGAATTTACTCCATCATATGATAAAAGCCGCTGGCAGATTGCAGGAATGCGCCGAAGAAAATGTCATCACAACTTACGCGCATCCCGCAACAATAACGCCAATGCGATACTAAATATATTTACAAGGAGGAAAAGGATATGCAATTAATGTTAGCTAAAAATCATGATGCACCACAAGTATATGCAATTGTACAGGAGACTATCAAGGTGGTCTATCCCAAGTACTACCTGAAAGAAATTGTAGATATGTTTTGTGAATTTCATAGTCTTGAAAATATAACAAAGGATATCGAAGCCGAAAACACATACATCCTGATGGAAAATACAAAGATAATTGGTACTGGAACAAAGAATGAAAATCATATTACCAGGGTTTATGTTTTGCCCCAGTATCAGAAAAAAGGCTATGGAACTTTTATCATTAATCATCTGGAAGAAATAATAAAGGAAAAGTATGATTATGCTGATATAGATGCCTCGTTACCGGCTTGCAGATTATATTCTAATTTAGGTTACCAGACCATAGACCATGGAATCTGGGAATGCAAAAATGGTGTTATACAGGTTTATGAAATCATGAAAAAACAGTTGATAAACCAACCATTAGAGCAGTTAATCCTAAGACCATATAAGCCAGGAGATGCAGAGGCGATAGTAAGCTGGATTAAAGATGAAAATAGTTTTCGCAAATGTTCCGGTTGGCCATTTGATAATGCGCTATACAAATAAGGCAAAGACAATAATTCGTCTGGGATTTGTCATTGTTGATGACAGTAAGCGCGGTCTGGGTTATGGGAAAAGAATGATACAGATGGCGATGAGATATGCATTCGATATGCTCAGAGCAGAAAAAATAACCTTAGGCGTTTTTGAAAACAACCCTTCAGCATACAATTGCTACAAGTCTATCGGATTTAGAGAAAATCCCAATAATGAAGATGTGGTCTACGAAATACTCGGTGAAAAGTGGAAATGTATAGAATTGGAAGTAAACAGGAAATGAGATATCACAACCTCTAAAAAAGGCGCTGACACGCTTCGTGTCAACGCCTTTTTTGCCATTATTTTTTAATCTTTACTGGCATCCATATCTCACAGTAATAATTCTCATCCTGATTACCATTTGGATAATCACTATTACACCTTTAACCAAATAAATGTTTACCATTATTTATTTTATGCACAACATTCTTCGGATAAATATCCTTGTATCTATAGATACTCAAAACAATACCTATTAATGCATAGCTTAATATCATATTACTGCTTCCCAAAGAGAAAAATGGTAAAAATGATGATGCTGCTGGAAATATTCCAATACAAACAAATATATTATCATAATGTTTAATAAGAGTATCATTCCATACTCACACTGATTATTGTGCCAATCCAAGTAGCACCTGTTCCGGCATAAGCAATTCCATTAGATAAGAATAATGTGACCAGTATGGCTGCGATTAAATGATATGCAAATACATTTTCCTTTTTCAAAAATTGCACCTTCTTTTCTGGCCTTTACTTCTGTGATGAATTTGGCTTTATCTCAATATCGACCGTTGATTCTGTATCATCTCCGTTCTTAAACGACTCTATTGAAATATCCGTATCGCCCAAACACTCCTCACTTATTTCAACATTAACTTCTTCACCATCTACGTTATATTCACCATGAAGATATGCATTACCATTTTCATCTACTTTCTCTTCAAAATTCAAATCTTTTTTCAGATCCATCTTTTGGTTATTAATCTTTACGGTAACATAAGATATCAAATCACTTCCTGTAGCAGCATAAGTTACAATATTTCCTGTGGCTAATGCAAATGCAGCCATCGCAGCTACTGCTACTGTTTTTTTCATTGTACTTTTCCAAAGACTCTTTTTATTATTTGCCATGTTCTCAACCAATCCTTTCAGTTCATCGGAAGCATGAACCTCATTGAATGTTGAACAATATAATTCTTTTATTTTTTTATCTGTACTCATATCATGCCTCCTAATATTTCTTTTAGCTTCTGCCGAGCTCGCTGAAGTCTTGTCTGAACAGCAGTTTCTGATATTTTCAGAATATCTACAACTTCCTTTACACTAAATTCTTCAAAATAATATAGGTATATTACCTGCTTATACTTTGGCGTCATTTGCATTACCAGTTCGTACAATTCGCTTTGTTCCGAATTATTGAAAACCGGTTCTTCCTTTTGTTCGTCCGTAAGCGTTACCTTTTTATGCCAAGATGAATTCCACAGGCTGTTACATTCATTAATTGTTACTCTGATAAGCCAGTTTCTTGCATGTTCATCGCTTTCAAATTTCTTTTTGCATTTAAGTAATTTTATGAAGGTTTCCTGCACAATATCATCTGCATCATATTTATTTTTACACCCATTTAATGCAACCCTGTAAACTGTATCAATATACAAATCAGTGAGTCGCTTATACTCTTGTATCTCCAAGCTGTTCCTCCTGTGTTTTAAAGGCCTTTCACTTATAGTACAGTTTGAATTACCAAAATATCACATAATTTTGAAATTATTTTTCTGCTTTTCTAAATATAAATGGCAGTCCATATATAGGACTGCCATTTATTAAATATGATTCATCATCAATTCCTTTAATCTATCTATATCTGTAAAAGTTACTTTTATGCCTCGAGCGTTTAACGCCAAAAGACTCTTTACATTTTTCTTTATTACTTTCTGTAAATCTTTCTTCACTGGAATTGGATTTCCATTTTTTGTATGTATATGATCAATATATTCTTCCGTAATCGGAAACATATTTTGTATCAAAAAAGCTGCCTGCTGTCCATCAAACTCACCCAAAATGATTCCTCGACAAGGTTTACCACTGTTTAATATTTTATTCCTAATTGTAGCATATTTTTCATATTGTGATGTAATTGGAACCATCCATAATAATTGTGTATATAAATCCTTAATACAATACAAAGTTGGTCTATAACTCCCTTTTTCTTTATTTTGCATCAAATTATCATCTTTTACTAATTCGAAATATGAATCTTTAATATGATATGCGTATCCCTGTAGTATCTCCATAATACTCCTTTATTCCATACAACAAAACCCCTTCACCTAAGCGAAGGGGAGTAATTTTCAAGCCGTCAATTTATTAGACGCGGGCGGTGCGCGAACATTATTTTCGAGCCGCTTACTTAGCAGTCGCGAGACGGTGCGCGAACATTATTTTCATCCTTATAATATGAAAATTATATTACTTTGTCAATAAAAATAAAATATAAAAACAATTTTTCATTCTCTATACTGTAATCTCAATCTGATTTCCTTCAAATCCAACGATACAGCTCTCATAGTAACCATCACCTGTCACACGAGGTCCTGAAACAACTGTGTATCCAGCCTGTCTTAATTCTGCAGTTAGCTCATCAACTTTCTCTCTGCTCCCCACAGAAAATGCGATATGAATATAACCCATTGAATTTAAGTCTTTCCTACTATCCTTAAGCCCTGGCTTATTCATAATTTCAAGCCTTGCGCCATCATCAAAAGTCAGAAAGTATGATTTAAAATCTGTTGTGCTGTTATGATATCCCGCATTTGATTTTGCCTCAAAGAAGGTTTCAAAAAAGTTTTTTGCATTCTCTAAATCATTAACATACATTGCTACATGTTCTATTGTCATAATTATCTGTCCCCCATCATTCAAAAACTACATTACTTCCACATATATCCAACTTTAATTACTGTTTCCACATGATAACTGGCTTTGCCAAGTGCCGCACGCAATTTTTTTATGTGGGTATCAACTGCTCTGTCATAGCCTTCATACTCCATTCCCCATACTTTATCAAGTATCTGATTACGCGACAAAACCTGTTTTTTATTTTCTATCATATACATAAGAAGATCGTATTGCTTTGGTGCCAAAACCACTTCTTTTCCATCTACCGTGACATATCTTCTAGCGGGTTCAATTGTAATTTCTTCCACCCTAATCTGTCCATTTTTCACTAAGAGGCCATGATACCTTTTTATCAACGCATTTATTTTTGCAAGTAGTACTGGTGCAGAAAATGGCTTCGTGATATATTCATCAGCACCAATTTCATATCCATCCACAATATCCTGTTCACTATCAAGAGCTGTCAAAAAAATAACTGGAACATCATATTTGTGACGGATATGTACACACACTTCTTTTCCATTTTTCCCCGGCATCATAATATCAAGAACAATAATATCGTATACCTTCTCATCAACCGCATGGCATGCACTATCGCCATCACCAACAACGTCAACATCAAATCCTTTTTTCTGAAGAAATTTACTTAAAATATCTCTAAGTCCCTTTTCATCTTCTGCTATAAGAACTTTATATTGTTCTTCCATCTATTTGTTACTCCTCCATTTTATTTAACTCAAACCAGAAGGTTGTTTTCCCTTGTTCGCTTGAACAGCCGTATTTGGCTTCATGCAACTTAAGTATGTTCTTAGTAATTGCAAGACCCAGACCACTACTTCCAATTCTATTAGTTCTTGAATCATCAGTCTTGTAAAATGTATCCCATACTCTGTCTATATCCTGCTTGCTAATTCCTTGTCCATCATTTTCAATTTTAAATGTAATTTTCTTTCCAACTTTAGATATATATACGGTAATCTTCTTATCTGCATATTTTATGGCATTCGACATAAAATTATTGATTACAATTCTCATCATTTCAAGGTCTGCATTTACAAGATATTCCTGCTTATTTTTATCTGCAATTATATTGATTTCCAGATTTCTCTCATCAATCATACCTTTCATATGTGCATATATTGTATTTGTTAATGCAAGCATATCAACAGCTTCCTTTTGTAGTTTTTTCGCACCACATTCCATTCTCGATAATTCAAGAAGATCATTTACCATCATATTCATATGGTCTATCTCATCCACCATATTCTTACAATAATCAGCCCTGTCTTCTTCGTCAATATACTGCCAATTTTCAACATAAGATTTTGTGATTGCCAAAGGAGTCTTTAACTCATGTGCAACTCCTCTTGTCATTTTACGAGTTCTTAGTTCGAATTCTTGCTGCTGTAAATACAATTGTTTGACAATTATGCAAATGATAACTATCAATAAAATAGCTATGGCTAATAAAATCATATATCTGCCAGTTAGCTTTGACATAGCAATTTCAACCGGATGAAATACATAAACACATGTTATTACAGAGCTTTCATCCAGATACTTTTTATAAGTTAAATAATTTGTAAAAATCCCTTCGTTTGATTGATCATAAAACTCATCGTCGTAAATAAATGCATCATCACTGTAGATATTTTCATTAATCTTCTTAGCTTCATCGTTAAGGGCTTGTTTCTTGGCATCATCCCCCCACCATGCCCCAATATAATTTATAGATATTTCATAATCATCATCACCTACCCAATCTTTGAAACTGGTTGTCGCTGAATTTGCCTTCTTATCTGTTTCATCAAAAAGTAATTCGTAATTTCCTCCATCATAAGAAGACCAACTGATTTTATTTGGATATATGTATGTATCATCGCATACTCCATCAACCCAAAAATCCTCTATTTTATAATCATCGAATTCTTCTGCTTCTGCACCTTGTGGAAATACATCCTTCAGCAAAATAACTCTCATGTCATAATCATCATCTTTTGTCACGGTTATATAATTTTGAGAATAAGCCAATACATTATCCTTATAATCTTTTACTTCACAGTAGGAACCTATTTCATCATCATATATATATACACTACCAATAATTTTATAGCTTACTTTTACAATATCATCTATGTCTCCCAATGCAAATGAAGACACTAAATCATTACATCTACTCATATATTCATCCTTGATATGTAGTGCCTCATTATAAGTCAATAAGGCGGCTGAAAAGCAAAACATTGCGAGCACTACGATTGCAACTTTAATTGTAAATAGTTTATACTTCTTCTTCATAATTTTCTCCAATCTTTACATAAGTATTTTTTACAATACTCACTTTAAAGAATTCATGTGTACTCTTTATGTACTTTAAAAAATCTCTTTGGATTATATTCTATCATATTAGCATCTTTCAATTTCGACCTTAAACAATTATAATAAAAAAGATTTTTTTAAAAAAGTTGAAAAAAATTGTAACGAAATTAATCAAAAGCAAATATACATTATGAACAGGTGATAAAACCTGAAAACCAATTGGTTTTCGAAAATGTTTAATACTAACGAGGGAGGTAAGAAAGCTTGGAGTCAATGAATGAAATTTATCAGCAATACGCCAACAGCGTATACCGTTTTCTTCTTTCAAAGACAAGAAACGAGGACATTGCCGAAGAGTTAACTCAGGAAACTTTTTATCAGGCAATCCGAAGCATAAATAAATTTGATGGAAGCTGCAAACTTTCTACCTGGTTATTTGGAATTGCGAAGAATCAGTATTTCAATTATTCAAGAAAAAATCCTATTTTACAGGATGTTTCAGAATATGAAGAAAAACTTGAATCAAACGAAAAAGTTGATGAAAAGATAATCAGTTCTTTTGAGAGAGTCGACATGATAAGAGCATTACATGAGTGTAAGGAACCATACAGAGAAGTTCTATATCAGAGGATTTTTGGAAATTTATCTTTTCGGGAAATTGGAGATGTACTTGGCAAATCCGAGAACTGGGCGAGAGTCACATATTATCGTGGAAAAGAGCAATTAAAGAAAGGAATGATGAATAATGGAAAATAAAATATCATGTGATGTTATAAAAGATCTTTTACCAACTTATCTGGATGAATTGACATCCGAAGAATCAAATCAGATGATAGAAGCTCATATTAATAAGTGCGCAGAATGCAAAAAAACACTTGAGAATATGAGAACTCCAGAAATAGATGAAGAACAGATTGAAATCGAGAAAAAAGAAATAGATTTTCTTAAGAAAAGTAGAAAGCATTTAGAAACAGTTCTTGGTGTCACAATTGGTCTTGCAATATCTATTGTAATAGTGGTATTAATTGTTTCTTTTTGCAGGTATTCAATAAATAAAAGAAAAGAAGCAAAACCATCTAATGCTAGTGAAATTGAGGAGTATCAAGATAGGTCTGATTATGAGCCAGCTGATATGA
>JBGVKW010000009.1:0-35013 GCA_045123895.1 Agathobacter sp. | reverse complement strand
CATCATTAACACGAACCTCATAATTGCCCACTTTGATTACTGGTTCAGCTGGTGTAGAAGAGTCAGCATATTTTGCTAACAATCCTGTATTCCCTGCTGTTGTAACACCAATTGTTTTTCCATTGTTAGACGATGTAGTCTCTTGTGTTGCAGAACCCATTGTTGTAAACTTTGAAGCTGAATCGTTTGAACTGTTCTTACGATAGCCAGCACGATAAAAATCCGTACTGTATCCTACTGCTCCTATACTCATTTTTGCTCCTTTCCGCTGTTGCTCTGTCAGTCACAACCGCACCGCTCTCCTGAAAGGTCCGAGCGGAATATTTAAGAAAAAGGCACTGTATCTCAAATTCAATCCTTTGAAATACAATGCCATCCTTGCACACATTATATCGGCATATTAATGAAAATGCGTTATATATAACATTGACCTTTTTTCAGTTTAAAATTATACGATTTATCTACTTACCAATATATACAACACCTGCATCAAGAACATCTTCACTAAATTGATATGAACCACCGCAACCTGTCAAATTCAGATACAGATTTTCCAAATCAGGCTCATTTACAATCCATGCCATATTTATTGTAATACTTTCTCCCGGCTTCAAAGATGAAATATAATTTCCGCCATTACCATATTCATCTTTTTCACTGAAATAATCCATGTCTGCCACACTTGCAACACTATTCTGTATATAATAATCGTATCCATCGCCAGCAGTTTCATTTGCAACATACACAGAATATGTTCCATCTTCCTGTTTTAATAATGACATAAGCGAACCATGGTATAATAAGTGATTAATCTCTTTATTTGAAGTATTTGTATAAGTAACAGTAGTATATACCAGCTTCTGATTTACATTTTTCTCATCGACTACCTCATCTAATGTTTCTACACCATCACCTGATTTCACGTACGATAAATGATTCTGTTTTAGTTTTCCGTCTGCACCTACTACATCCTTCCATTCATCTGGAATCTTTTCACTTTCTAGAAGGCTTAAATCATCAGCTATTTTAACATCATCAACACGAACTGTTATTCCATCTGTTAAAATGTAATTTCCATCTTTGTCTTCACCTGATGAATCCTTTAAAGAAATTGTATCTCCAATTTGATGAACAGGAACTTTTGCATTTGTTACAATATCCTCTACTTCACCAGCTTCTGAACAAATGTCACTCCATGTGCTCATTTTTGCTGTTTCAAGCATTTTATCATTTTCTGTAATTACAAGACTTCCTGCAAACTTTAATGCGTCTTCTTTTGAAACATCGTCACCAACATATAAAATAAGGACACGATAGTTTTCAGGACAAAGCATGTAAATTCGCTGATTAAAGGACTTGTCATTGTCAAGATTATTATATCTAAGGTAAACTCCCTCGTAAGAACCAAAGGTATGTTCCTCACTCTCCACAACATTCTTGTCTAAATTAGTTGCTTCCAAATCTTGTTTATCCATCAATACCGAATCAATAGATATTCCGCCTTGATATGGGGTATTCGTATAGCTTAATTTAACACCTTCATCAGTCCAGGCCATACCATCAGGAATATATCCTGCTGAAATTGATATGTCATGAATTTTTTCCGGAAGCTTTATTGTAGCGCTGTCATCTGTGGCATTAATACCAGTTTGAATGCTGTAGTTTCCCTGCTTATTAATATACATGCCATAAAGCTGTGTTCCCGCATATACAGCAGTTGTTGAAATTAAAAGACATGCTGCTGAAGCAGCTGCAACACGCCCCTTATTCCAGTTTATTTTCTGTTTTTTCTTAAATGGAACCACATTTGTCTCTTTTATTTGTCTGGCTACTTCCTGTTGAATCATATTATGAATGAATTCTGGTGTCTCTGGTAAATCTTTATTTAATTCTTCTAATCTCATGCATAAATCTCCTTCAACTCAATACTTTTTTTTAATTTTCCACGTGCTCTTGCAAGTCTTTTTTGCACTGCACCTTCTGAAATTTCAAGAATCTGTGCGATTTCTCTCACGCTAAAATCTTCCATGTAATATAAAAGAACCGGAATTCTAAGCTCCTCTTTAAGCTCATTAACAGCTCTGTATAGTTCACTATAATCTCGCTTTTCTTCCTGATAATTTGAAATGTCAATATATTTATCATCCAGCTGATTTTTCATTCCATCATGTCTGGCTATGTTGTAACATTCATTTATTAAAATCCTAATCAGCCATGTTTTTGCATAACGGTCCTTTTTTAGCGTATGTAATTTTGAAAATGCCTTTACAATTGACTCCTGAATAGCATCTGCACAATCCTGATCATTTTTCAGTATTGTCTTTGCGGTTGCATATAATTGTTGTTCCGAAGAAAGAATCAACTGTCCAAGTTCTTCCTTTGTCAATTTGTCACCACCTCTCAAGCTGGCCAGCTTTTTATTTACATAGATTAGACGAATTAAAATGTAAAATATCCCCTTTTTGTAATAAAAATTTTCATATTAAAGAAAAAATCCGTTACACTACATTCATAGTATAACGGATTATTACACGTTATTGCTTCTATACCGAATACTTCTTCATAAATACTCAAATCTATCAATTCTGGCTTCTACATAACTCTGGTTAATAATCATTTCCATCAAATCCCCGCCTGCAGCTTCATCGGATAAACAATAAACGCCAACACCGAAAAGATTATGGCAATCAATGTAGAAAGTATAAGTCCCACATACATATTTACAAAAATAAATCCAAGTGTTAACGCTGCAATAAGGACAATCACAAGAATCATTCTAAGCATTAGCTGGAAGGATGCTTTTATATTATCTAAGCCCTCTGCTGGAAGAAGTGCTTCGAACATCGCTCCGGTTGAGCTAACCATAAAATCAAGCACAATGAGGTTTCCAAACCAAAGTAACGCCAGCAGGATATTGGCTTTGAGTATAACCGCTCCAAGAATGAATCCTGGAAGCAAATCAAGAAGACACGCAACGGTTCCTGCCATAGTAGAATAAAACACTTTTGAATAGGCACTCTCTGGAACGAGCGCAATCCAATGATTTGAACTTTCCTGACCCAATGGATTTGCAAAGCTTCTAAAGAAAATAAATCCGGCATATACAAATGCAAGCAAATTGAATTCTCTAAAGGAAGTCTTTAAATAAATTGCTATAAACGCAAAACTTACCAGTAAATAAGTTGACATTGTTTTTGTAAGGAATCCAAAACGAGCCATTCGTTTACGGTTATACATCTCCTTATGGAAAAACACAGATGCACCATAACCCTTCATTCCAGTATTTCTCTTTATTTTTAACGATCTCTCTTTTTTGCGTTCAACCATGTTGGTTTCTGCCGCAGCAACTGCAGCTTCACGCTCAGCAGCCCCTTCAAGGGCTTCCTCATAGAAATCTGCCGGGATTCTCCAGGTAAGCCAGATAATTGCAACAAGACCAATGATATACAGTCCTAAAAATGCAAGACACATCTGTAAATTGCCATTTATTCCAAACACAACCATTCTTTCGAACCATCCGATAAATGGAATAAATTTTATATAATCATTGCAATATAAGGTCTCAACAGTAGCCATCAAGTCTTTATTCATCTGAACATAAACTAAAACATTAACTGCCACAATCAATAAAGCAAGTATTTTTCCAATCATTGCTATATTTTTTTTCAACCATGAATTTGATGAACAGATAGTGTACATGCAAACAGAGATTACTCGGTTTGTAATCATAAGAAGTATTACTCCTAAGAAAGCAATCAATATCATCAAAAGTGAAAATCCTGCATTCAGCAAATTCGGAATCTGGAATAAAAGATAAAACATACCAACTAATCCGGAAACAATCTGGAATGACAGCCTGAAAAGCAAAACACTCTGTGGTTTCATTGGTGCTGTAAATAAAATATTAACATCCGACATAAGGAAAATTTCTTTTCCTGTCTTAGCAGCAAAATTGACTGACATTACTAATATAAGTAAAAATCCGGCTACTGCAGCAACACGAAGAATCAGCTTCATCATGTCTATATCTTCCTCAGACATATGATATTCTTCAACCTTGTCCAAGGACAATTCATCTGCTGACCATGTAACATCTTTCAATTCAATTTTTGTCTTGTCTTCTTCATCCATAGGCGAAGAAAGAAGCTCCTTTACAGCTTTGTCATCAAAGTCTGCTAAATCGTACAGATATAACGCTTCACCTTCAACGTCTGAGTAAGTCTCCCTTGTGGAATTGTAATATATTTCTCTTTTTGTAAATATCTTATCTATCTCTTCATTTGAAAAAATGTACGAATGTCCGTCTTCTACTTCTTCTGCCATAACTTGTGATATCTCAGTTTTATCTTCTGAATCATCGAAAATCTTCTCAGCAAATAATCCTCCAAAAAAGCCTAACACTCCAAAGAGAAGGATTATACCTAAAATCACAACAATAACCTTACTTCGAAACATCTTTTTTATCGAATTTATAAAAGTATGCAGCGCATAATATCCCCAAAGTCTCATATTACACCTGCCCCTCTGTTTCTTCACACTTTGTTTCTTCGGCCATTTCATCTTCTGTTATTTTGCCTTCTGTTATTTCAAAGAAAATGTCTTCAAGTCTACGACCTTCCTCCTCATCATCTTTTTTAACACAGGCTTTGATTTCGCCTTCCTGCATGATATATGTCACATCCCACAAATCTTCAATACTGTCAATCATATGAGTACTGATTAAAACGGTTGTGCCCTGTTCGGCAAGCTCTTTAAAAATATTTTTTAATTCCTTTATTGCGTGGGGATCCAGGCCAATCATCGGCTCATCAAAAATAATAAGCTTTGGTTTTGTTATAAGTCCACAGCAAATAGAAAGCTTCTGCTTCATTCCTTTTGAGAGCTCATCTCCGAATTTTCCTCTCTTATCAGAAAGCTCAAATCTATCTAAAAGCTCATTCATGTATTCCTTATATTCGCCTAACTTGTATGCTCTTGCAATAAATTCAAGATGCTCTTCGACAGTTAAATTAGGATAAAGTGATGGAATTTCCGGAACGTAACCGATAAGTCTTTTTGCCTCAACTGATTTGTTGTTGTCCCCATCAATTGTAATCTGTCCATCATATTTTAGAAAACCTGTTATACATTTGATGATGGTACTTTTTCCTGCTCCATTCGGTCCAAGCAAAATACCAATCTGTCCATCTAAAACCCTAAGCGTTACATCATTGTTCGCAATAGTCTTCTTGTACTTCTTTGTAACGTGTAATACATCTAACATTTTTTTCTCCTTCCAAGCCACGTATTATAGTTTCTGTAAAATTATACCAAATTCCATTATAAAAAGTCATTTTATTTACTAAATTAACGTGATAAAATATAGATAAATGTAGTTCAGGAGGGTTTTATGCGCAGAAAAATACAAATCAAATGTCAGTCACCACAGCTTATTACAATGACCAACCTTACCTACGCACAGGTAGATTCATGGTATGGACACTGTGTACGTGATTTGAAATTAGATATAATTTATCCAGAAGATAACACTAAAAAATATCCTTGCGTGGTATGGATTTGTGGAGGTGCATGGCTTGAGCTTGATAAATCCGCTCACCTTGCATATCTTTCTAAAATTGCGCAAAAGGGTTTCGTAGTGGCAAGTGTTGAGTATCGAACCAGCAATGAGGTTCAGTTTCCAGGCCAGCTTGAGGATGTAAAAGCAGCTATCCGTTATTTAAAAGCACATAGCGCAAGGTTCAATATAGATATAGAAAAATTTGCAACTATGGGAGAGTCAGCCGGAGGATATCTGGCATCTATGACTGCTCTTGCAACAGACTCCAAATTCGATGTAGGTGCATACACAGAATATTCAAGCCGGATACAGGCATCAATCCCATGGTATCCACCAACAGATTTTACTAATATTGAGCAGCTTCGCGAAGCAATGAGTGAATATGAAAGTGACTGGGTTCCACCCGCACAACCCCTTGGAGTCGGACCGGAATCACTCTTATTGGGAAAAGATGTCAAAAAATATGCGAAAGAGGCAAAGGAAATCAGTCCAGTCAATTTCGTGACAGAATCTGCTCCACCTATGCTGATCATACACGGAACCTGCGACCATACTGTTCCGTTTTCACAAGGCGAGACTTTGTATGAAATGCTAATTGAAAAGGGCTGCGATGCAACACTTATTGAGCTAGAGGACGCAGACCATGCAGACCTTCGCTTTTTCCAGGATGAAATATGGGAAATGATGATTGAATTTTTAGAAGACAAATTGAAACAATAATAAGAGGCGGTGAGAAAAAACTTTCTCACCGCTAAATCTTTTTACAATTACACTCTCAAAATATGCACTATATTATGGACTTTTATTAATACTGGTATTATAATTATATAAAATTATGAAAAATATATAATTTTATGAAATATATATAGAATTATGAAAGCAATAGAAATTATATAAAATTATGAAATACTATAAAAGTGATGTAAAAATATAAAAGGAGATTTATAAAATGAGAAACCCCTTTGCAATAAATTTTGGTATGATTCCGAATGAAAGAATCGAGCGTAAAATACTAATAGATGAGATTGTAAGCGAATTTACATCTGATACTATGCAAAATCCATGCTATATGATTACCGGTGTGCGTGGAACTGGAAAAACTGTCACACTAACTGAAATTGAAAAGGAAATATCAAAAGAAGATAAATGGATTATTATTCGCTTGAATTCTTCTAGAGATATATTAAGTAGTCTTGTCGGCAAACTATATGACAGTCACGAATTTATCTGCAACTTCATTGATGCCAACATCAATTTGTCCAAATTTGGTATTGGTGTTTCTCTTTCGTCTAAATCACCAGTTTCAGATATTGAATCAGCGTTAGAAATAATATTAAAAGAAATTAAAAGACAAAAATATCGTTTACTGGTAACTATTGATGAAGTTTCAAACACTCCAAGTATGCGTGAGTTCGCAAGTACTTATCAGATTATGATTCGAGAAGAGCTTCCATTTTATCTGATTATGGCTGGTCTGTATAAAAACATTCATGACCTTGAAAATGAAGATAATCTGACTTTTCTTTATAGAACGCCCAAGCTTGAAATGAAACCACTAAACATCACCCGCATAAGAGACAGATATAGTAAAATTTTTAATATCTCTTCAGACAAAGCAATGGAAATGGCACTTATTACTAAGGGATATGCTTTTGCTTATCAGGCACTGGGAAAATATTTGTGGGAATCAAAAAATCACGAACTTTCAGATGATGTTCTATACTATTTTGATGAAGCTCTATCTCATTATGTGTATGAGAAAATCTGGTCTGAATTATCGGCAATGGATAGAAAATACATGCAATATATTGTAACTAAAGAGGAAATAGATGTTTCAGAAGTATTGAAATTGGCTTCCTGCAAACCAAATGTTTTTTCCCAATACAGAAAGCGTTTATCGGAAAAGGGATTAATAGATACATCTCAACACGGAAAAATCAAATTTACACTTCCACGATTTGATGTGTTTGTTCAAAATCAACTTTTATTATCTTAATTGAAGAAATAGTAACAAAGCGGTGAGAAAAACTTTCTCACCGTTTTGTATCTATTGATATATATTTTTTTCAATATATTTTTTCATATGGTCCCTGATATATTCCATCTGCTGGTTGGTTTTCTCATTATCAGATTTGAAGTTCATCATCTGCATAATGTATCCCTGGTCTACTGCCAGCTTAAGGCTGATTGGAAATTCAAGCTCATATGCTAAAGATATATGTCCAACAAGATGGTCAACTGCACTTTTCCTGATACTTTTTAATATGCAGTGCTCTTCGTCAAATGCAGCTAGCACTTCATCTGTTATCTCGCCGTTTTTAATTTCTTCGGTGGTGACATCATATATCTCTTCCATTGGTGTGTCTATGTTCACCTTAAAAATGTCAATCTTGTCTGCATCCCTTATTAGTTTGCAAAATATTGCCTCTCGTTCTGTAAGTGTCTCTGGCAATCTGTATGTATTGTGCTGTCTGATTGCAAGCTCAACTAAGTCCCGTTCCGGTTGCTCTAAAAGTCCTGGAACATACTCTTCCATAAGTCCGTCATTGAATAGTAAATCTGCTCCTAGCTTGGCATGATCAATTGAATTTGCATCGTTAAAGGTGTGATATCTTCTTATCTGCTCAAATCGTCCCACATCATGGAGCATTCCAAGAAGCCAGGCTATATCTCTGTCCTCACCTACTAAGCCAATGCTGTCGGCTATTCTGTCACACAGCCCTGCCACTCTGTAAGTATGGTTAATTTTTAATTTTATTTTTTCATCTTGTGCATTGTAATTTGCTGTATAATCGGCAAATTTTTTTCTTACGTTTTCTCTATCAATAAACATCGATTTTCTCCTTTGTAAACAGAATCATTATAAGGGGGGATTGCAGGAGCACTTTTGAACATATTAATTGTTAAAGAACCTCCGAAGAAAAGACCTCGGAGGTTCTTGGATAAATACTATTTAACTTCTACTAATTCGATTGTAAAGTTTAGCTCTTTTCCAGCCATCTCGTGATTTGCATCAAGTGTAATCATCTTCTCATCTTTTTCTGTAACTGTAACCGGAATTGGCTGTCCCAACTGATTTGTAAGGAAAACCTTCTGTCCAACCTCAAGATCTTCTGAACCAGGAAGATTTTCAATTTCGATAGTAAGGATATTTGCAGGATCAGACATTCCGTATGCTTCTTCAGGCATAAGATGAATGTCAATTTTCTCTCCTACTTCCATGTTGGCAACGGCTTTATCGAAACCGCTAATCATCATACCTGCGCCACAAACGAACTCAAGTGGTTCTCCTCTGTCATATGATGAATCAAACTGTGTTCCATCGTTGAAAGTTCCCCTGTAGTGGGTCTTGCATGTCTTTCCTACGTTCTTTCCTTCCATTTTTGGATGGCATGAACCACCGCATGAACTGCCTTCATGAGATCCACAAGAATGACCTTCGCCGTGATGATCACAAGTTACGCCTGCATTTTCAAGCTCACCTTTTAAATAACTTTCAACAGCAGCATCAACGTCACCAGTTGCTCCTGCACAAAGCTCGATGCCAGCCTCAGCGAGTGCAGCTTGAGCGCCACCACCGATTCCACCACAGATTAATACATCAATCGAATTATCTGCAAGTATTCCAGCGAGTGCACCATGACCTTCACCATTTGAGCTAATCACCTCACTAGATACAATCTTGTCATCTTCAACTTCAAACACTTTAAAATTCTCAGTTCTTCCAAAATGCTGGAAAACCTGTCCATTATCATATGTTACTGCAATTTTTTTCATGATAGTCTCTCCTGTTAAATTTCTTTAAAAACACCTATGTGACTATTCTATAATACATACTCTCAGATAGCTACTATTTTTAGAAATTTCGTTAAAGATTTGTGTAATATATTCCAGACGCAAGCTGAACTCCAAGAGAAACAAGTGTAATTGCAATCCAACATGTAAGTCCCATAAGAATAGGCTTTCCACCTTTTTTCACAAGTGAAACAAGGTCTGTATTAAGTCCAATTGCACACATAGCCATTGCTATAAAAAATTTCGCAAGCCATTTCATTGCCACAACAAAGCTTCCTGTGTAGAAAGTTGTAAATGCAGATGTATCAAGCATTCCAACTACTGTTGTAATAATAGATGCACCTATGAAAAATAGGATAAACCATGGAAAAATCTTCTTGAAATCAAAAGTATTTGATGCTCCACCCTGTTTTTTTGCTTTGTACATTCTAAAACATGCAAGCGCAAGTGTAATTGGAATAATAGCAAGTGTTCTTGTAAGCTTTACTGTTACCGCTGTCGAAAGAATTCCTTCCACTCCGTAAAGACCTTCCGCTGTTGATGCAGTAGCTGTAACTGAAGATGTATCATTTACTGCTGTTCCTGCAAAAATAGCGAAGCCTTCTGACCCCAGTCCAATGGCATGACCAAGTGCTGGGAAAATAAGTGCTGCCATTACATTGAATAAAAAGATAACAGAAATAGACTGTGCTACTTCGTCATCATCCGCCTCAATTACAGGTGCTGTAGCGGCAATCGCAGAACCTCCACAAATAGATGAACCTACACCAATTAATGTCGATACCTTGGCATCCATTTTAAGCAGCTTCATCAATATAAAAGCTGTGATTAGTGATGTCGAAATTGTACAGATAATAACTGGCAGACTCTGTGTTCCAACCTTTGCAATAGTTCCAAGATTAAGTGAGAATCCAAGAATAATAACCGCCCACTGGAGAATCTTTTTTGATGTAAATTTTACTCCTGCTCCAAATGTCTCACTTCCAGAAAGTGTAGGTTTTATCAATGTGATAATCATACCTATTAAAATTGCAAAAACAGGTGCTCCGATTACTTCAAGTGATACATTTCCAATTTTAATTGCACCAAGGAAAGTCGCTACTGCAGCAATTACTGTGCAAAGTACTATTCCCGGAATTGACTTCATTGTAAATTTCATTTCTGTTCTCCTTCAATTTCCATATTTTAGTAATTATCAATCTTGAAATTATTATACCCCTACTTTATAATAATAAAAAATTATAAATATTTATGTTATCATAAAAATATCTTATTGTTGTTTAGAAAGAGTGATTATATGTTAGATTTTAGGACAGAAACATTTTTAACAGTATGTGAATATATGAACTATACAAAAGCAGCCGAAGTTCTAAATATGACTCAGCCCGCAATCTCTGGGCATATTCGATTTCTGGAAAATCATTATGGAACAAAGCTTTTTTCTTATGAAAACAAGAAGCTTTCTCTGACCAAACAGGGGGAATATCTCAGAAAAACGCTTCAGACTCTTGTTCATGATGAAATCAGACTTAAAAACGAATTATCTCAGATAAAGCCTCAGAAAATATATAGAATTGGAGCCACTTTATCTATTGGAGATTCTTTTTTGCCCAAGTTTTTATCTGTCTATCTGAATAATCATACTGAAATAGAATTGTCTGTAGTTGTTGCAAATACAGCTACCCTGCTAAAGAAGCTGGACCACGGCCAACTGGATATTGTATTAACAGAAGGATATTTTTCAAAGGATGAATATGAAAGCCGCCTAATTTCAAAAGAACCCCTTGCAATTTTTTGCGGTATTAACTATGAAACTGGTAAGATAAATAGCATTGAAGAGCTTTTTAATCATCGCCTCATCTCACGTGAACAGGGTTCAGGTACAAGAGCTGTTTTTGAACATTACCTTAGAGAAAATGGCTACTGCATAGATGACTTTAAAAACAAATGTGATTTCACAAGCCTTGGGCTAATAACAGAAATGCTTACAGCCAATCAGGGAATAAGCGTCCTTTACAAATGTGTCGGCAGAGAACTTCTTGAGCAAAACAAAATCAAAGAAATAAAAGTTCCCGGTTTTGCCCTAACGCATGACTTTAATGCACTATGGCAGAAAAACAGCATGTATAGTCAAGAGAATGAGGACTTCCTTGCGGAATTAAAAAAGTCTATTTCGAATGAATAAATTTTCATTTGAAATAGACTTTTCTACTAGCATATTCCCCCATAAAGATACTGATATACATCCTCTAAAGAAAAACCGCTAGTTATTTTTTCTCCCTCATCCGGTAATTCATCACCTACGACTCTGTAATACAGCCCGTCTTCTCTTTGTACCGCATTTCCATGCGGATATTTTCTTCTACATTCTTTGATTGGATACAAACCACATGGTATCTCCACAACTTTATCTTTCATCTGTTTCATAAGTTCTATGGGAGTGCCATGATGTATCAATCTGCCTGCTTTTACAAAGACAACCTGCTTTGCAATACACTCTATATCAGATACCACATGAGTAGCAAGGATTATAATTTTATCCTCTGCAATATCCGCAATAATATTTCTGATATTTATGCGTTCCTTTGGATCAAGCCCTGCCGTTGGCTCATCAAGAATTATTATTTTCGGTTCCCCCAAAAGCGCCTGTGCCAGTAAAAGTCGCTGCTTCATCCCTCCCGAAAAACTCTTTATCTTATCGGCTCTGCGCTCATACATATTCACAAGCTTTAGACAGCGTTCTATCTCCTGAGACAGTTCTTTTTTTCGTATTTCTTTTAATAGTCCAATATACTGCATAAATGCATATGCACTGAAATGTTCAAACATATTCTGTTGCTGTGGCATATACCCCACTAATCTACGATACGCCTTCCCCATCTTAAGTATCTCAGTTCCTTCATACAAAATACTACCACTGCTCCGTTTAATATTGTCAGTTAGTAAATTCATAAAAGTACTTTTTCCAGCGCCATTAGGACCCAAAAGTCCATATACTCCCGGTGTAAAATCAAAGCAAATTCTATCCAGTACACACTTGGCCCCATAAAACTTAGTGAGTTCCTTTATCTCAAGCTTCATAAACTACTTTCCTCCACCTTGCAATAACAATACATAGCTATCAGTCCCAAGACTCCAAACGACGATATATAAAATCCCATATTATAGCGACTTATTCGCTCTGTCACCATAACAATCTGCACCGCCGAGAGCCAATGCAAATCGAGATTGCTAACCATGTTCATAATCTCCGGACCTCCCAGAAGCAGCAACGCAACTACCATGCCTTTAACACTACCCAATCTACTACAGACAAATACTGTTATCCATCCAATTTCATACAGAGCAGCAAGATGGAAAAACTCAATTATCACCAGATATGCCCATATTGGTATCCTTAGTGAAAACTCAGACAAAAAAATTAGACTTTGAACGGGTGCACACAGATATTTAAGGTCATACACTTTATATATTTCATATAGTTCAAAACCATATATTAGTCCACACGCAATTACACAACTCATAAAAAGCATAAAATGTCTAAGTCCAAAAAGTTTCTGTCTGCTCCCTGATAACGGTCGAATCAACTTTTCCAGCTTCATATCCTTTTCATATGAAAAAAGGAATCCCGCAAAAAAAATGACAGATGCAACAGCCAGAAATCCATAAATTCGTCTGTTTGTATCCGTTCTGCTTACATAATTAGAATTTGACTTCCACAAGGACACGTATGCCTTATTATCCATGAAAAAAACATTTATACCATCTTCTTTACTGTTTCTTAGACTTGAAAGCTGACTTTGAATATCTTCTAAACCCTCGCGTTCAGTCTCTATCATACTTAGTTTTGTAATATAGCTATTTAGTTCATCTACTGTTATTTTTCCATTTTCATATAGTGTTTGAGCATTATTATATTCTGCATCTATTTGTGCTATACGCTCCTGTTCCTGTGACACATACTCCTCTATCCGACTCAAATCTGTGCCTGAATACTCCTCATACACACTATTTTTCCACTCATTTACCCCATAATACATGACCGAACCAGTATCCAGCATCATAAACAGCACAACCACTATCGTAACAACAGACACAAGGCCTTTTTGTTCAAAAAGTATCTTATAGCACTCTAATCCAAACAAATTCAGTTTCGAAAATATGTGCAAGAATATTTTCTTTATTACCCTAGGACTGCCAAGTCTTAACCTGACTCCCCCCAGCCTTTTGTTTTCGACTACAACAATAGCTATAGGAATCACAAAAAAGCAACCGATTAAAAAGATAAAAAAGGACTCCATACTTCCACATAACCAATTTCCAACAGAAAGCACTCTATAGGAGCTTATTACCTCATAAGGACTTATCAGATTCCATAGATTAATGTATTTAAGTATCACATATGAACTCTGTTCTTCAATTCCCAGTAATAAATATTCCACAACATATATAACCGCAAGTACAACTACCGCAGCAATGTTTCCCGAAACGAGTTTTTTTATTAGCCACACCAGTTCAATCGTCACTGCAAGCCCTATAACCAACAGAACAAATTCTAGAATAAAATACTGCCATATGCTTATTTTAAAAATGCATTTATATAATTCATAAACCGACTGAACCGGTACAAAATAACTGCTATCGGTGCCATTTCTTATAAGTGAAATTAAAAAAATACCTGTAAACCATATTCCAATAAATATAAACGAACTTAATACAATAGTAATTATTCTCTGTCCTGCTAAATATGTACGCCCCCTCGGCAGTGTAAAAAGAAGTGGTGATTTTCCACGATTTGTCTCTATAAATATCCACACAAAAACTACCGCAAATATTAAAAATATAACTTTTGTAGTATCAAAAGAGACTACAGCTCCTGCTGTGCCGTAGTCTCCTTCTGATACTTTTATATTCTTTACATGCTGATATGCCTCTGCTATCATCTCACTTTTCTGCAAATTATCCGTGTTATTCTTGAAAATGGATATCTCCATGCGCTGATGCGATTTGTAAATGTTTTCTATAAACTGCTCATAGGAAAAAGAAGTATCCACATCTGTCCGCTTAAAATTTGCAAACAATACCATAGATAATATCAGCAAAACCAATGTAACAAGCCAAAATTTTTTGTTCAGAAAAATTAGCCTTAATTCCATAGTTGAATCTTCCTTTTCTACTTATCTCGAATTGACTGGTATGGTTTTTCAAATTTATCATAGTCATCAATTGTTTTAGTGATATTACCTTTTTTGTCCAAAATATACTGTTTTTCAACAATGTCAGAAATAGTATATACTACAAACTTGTCCCCATCCCATAAAAATCCAGTACATTCTTCGTCACCCAACTCATAAAATATGTCAGTCTGTCCATTTATATCAAACTTCATAATTGCATTTTGGGCATTATCGTGATAATAAATATTTCCATTCTCATCTAAACAATAATAAGACACTGCGTCCTTTACAATGAGACTACTTTTTGCTTTAGACAAATTGTAAACATAGATTCCTCCATCTGTAACATCTCCGTCCTCTCCAAATACAGCTTTCTGATAAAAGACATTCTCGCCATACCCTTTAATCCTGTATATCTGAACACTATCGCCTTCTATTTCATCAAGCTTTATCGCATCAGCATTGTCATCCACCGCTTTTTTATATAATTCTGCTTTTTTGCAGCCTGGATAACTGCTCGAGTAATATATGTATCCGTCATGAAGAACCATCGCTGGGTAATAAGTGGCTGTGGCTATCCCCCCGTCTTCCTCTTCTTCTGTTACTTGCACAATTTTTGCAACTGAACACATTTTTTTTCTAGTAGATCCATCTGGTGCAATCTTTGTAATACATAAATAATCTTCATCTAATGACGGAATATACACATTTCCTTCGTAATACCATATTGAACTTATAGGATATTTCTGTTCATCAAAGAATGCATCACAAGTATCATCCTTGTGCTGACAATTCGTTTTTCCACATACCAAAACCGACTGCTTAGTCGCGTAATCATAATAATATAGCATTTTTGAATTATTGCTTTCAGATAAACATTGCAAGCTATAATATCCGTTTTCTGTAAATGCTTCCATCGGATACTCACCTATGTCTGCCTGACAATCTGTATTGGCATCAAATTTGTATGAATAACTTCCAGCATTTTCTGTGCCTTCAGATTCTTTTGAATCTGAAGTTTTCATATTGGTTCCAAAACAAACTGCTAAAACAATACATAAAATAATGGAGATTAAAACAATCCAAAATGCTGGTCTTTTGTAATTCAATAAATTTTTAACTCTTCCTTTAACTCCATTTTCGCCAAAAGCGACTGGACAAGCTGTAATCATTTTTCTTTGTTTGCTACAATCCAATAAGGCCTGACAATAATTTGCTCTCCATGCATCATTTTCGCCATTTGAAGCTTTTTCATCACAGGCATACTCGATATCTCGACAAAGTAATATATATGCGATCCAGCAAAGAGGCTGGAACCAGTATATTGACAAACCCAAAAATCCTAATGGTTTCCATATATTATCTTTTCGCTTTAAATGTGTTATTTCATGTTTAATAACATACTCTTTTGAAGCTTCTGAAAGATTACTTGGTAAATATATTCTGGGTCTGATTATTCCTAGTATAAACGGATCTGTAATATAATCACACACATATATATTTTTTGATTCAACATCAGTCAACTTTACTGATGACTTTACTTTTTGTTTTAATAACATATATGTAACAACATCATACAACAACATGGCCATTATCCCAGTTAACCATATAATCGTTCCAAGCTTTAATCCTACCTGAACAGGATTTATACGCTCATGCTCAATTGGTGATGTCGGTCCTTGAATTATAGGCTTTGCAGGTTGTTCAATAATTTCAAAACTAGAGTTCATCTGCGAATTGTTATCAATTGTAATTGTCTTAGAAATTGGTTCTCCGTTAGGAATCAAACCATAAATACTCTCAATATTAATTGGGACAATAAGCTTTACTACTACCAATAACCATAGTACACACACAATCCATTTAGGTATTTTCCGAAATACAGCTCGCACTAGAATAATCGCGATAATCAAAAAACTTACGGTTATCGCATTATTTAGTATATGTAGAAATAACTGCTCCATAATTATTCCTCCCTAAACGAATCTATCATTTTTTGAATTTCATCAACATCTTCCTCAGAAAGTTTTTTGCGCGATGCAAATGCAGCGATAAATGCTGGAAGAGACCCGGAGAATGAATCCTCTATTATTTTTTCACTTTGTGCTGCTCCAAATTCTGCTTTAGTCATGACAGTAAATACTGTCCCATTCTCATTTTTAAAAATACCCCGTTCGCATAATCTTTTTAACATGGTATATGTGGTTGATTTCTTCCAATCAAATTGTTTCTGACATAGCTTTACCAATTCTCCTGAAGAAATTGGTGCATTAGCCCATATTAAATCTGCAAATTGACTTTCTACTACTCCTAATTTTAATTCGTCCATTTTTTCACTCCTTCTGGTCTAATGATATTAGACCTCTTTTTCTTAGTCTAACACCATTAGACCAACATGTCAAACGAATTTAAATTTTTAGCAAATCACCTTTTACCGCCTGGGTGAGACTATTTTATTTTCAAGCAGTAATTTTTCATCCATTTTTGTCATATTTTTCTCATATTTATAATTTCTTACCGCTTCACTTTGTAAAAAAATAAATCAAGCCGTAAATAAATCTAAAATTATTGCTTTTTTGACAAAAAATTACTGCCTCAAACAAAAAAACTGCGTTGAGGCAGTAAATGCTTATTTCCATCTAAGATCAAATACAGAAAAAATAAGTTGATGCATATTCTTATACGCACCAACTTATTGAAAATCTTCTATTTGAAAAATCTTCTATTTGAATAAACTTCAATTTGAAAATTCTACTATGTATTTTGGAAGTATTTTAAATGTATTTTAGAAATCTACCTCTGTGTCATAGTAGCAACACTTGAGAAGTTTCTCCATCTCTTCCTGACTTGGCTGTCTAGGATTTGATCCTGTACAAGCATCAAGAATCGCATTTGCTGCAATCTCTGGAAGTCTCTCAAGGAACACTTCCTCTGGTACGAAGCCCTGCTCTGTTGGATAGCTGTCCGCACCATAGTTCTTGATACAATGAGGAATATTTAAATCATCGTTCATCTTTCTGAGATAATCGATAAGTGCTTTAACTTTATCATCATCGCTTGCGGATTTGTCTGCAATTCCCATGTAGTCAACAATCACTCCATAGCGTTTCTTTGCAGTCTCGTCTTTTGCGTTGAATGCGATTACTTTTGGAAGATACATAGCATTAGCTGCTCCGTGAATAATATGAGCGCCATAGTCAGCAAATGCTGCTCCTGTCTTGTGAGCCATTGAATGAACGATTCCAAGTAATGCATTAGTAAATGCCATTCCTGCAAGGCACTGTGCATTGTGCATATTGTCTCTTGCCTGCATATCTCCATTGTATGATGGAACTAAATCCTTCATAATCATCTCAATTGCATGTATTGCAAGTGGATCTGTAAAATCACAGTTTGCTGTAGATACATATGCCTCAACTGCATGAGTCATAGCATCCATTCCTGTATGTGCAACAAGCTTCTGTGGCATTGTCTCTGCCAAATCAGGATCAACGATTGCCACATCTGGTGTAATCTCGAAGTCAGCGATTGGATATTTAATTCCTTTCTCATAATCAGTGATGATTGAGAAAGCTGTAACCTCTGTTGCTGTTCCTGATGTAGAAGAAATAGCACAGAAATGAGCTTTTTTACGAAGCTTTGGAAGTCCAAAGACCTTGCACATGTCTTCGAATGTCACATCTGGGTACTCGTATTTAATCCACATTGCTTTTGCAGCATCAATTGGAGAACCACCACCCATTGCAATAATCCAATCTGGTTCAAATTCAAGCATCTTCTCGGCACCCTTCATAACTGTCTCAACTGAAGGATCCGGTTCAATACCCTCGAAAAATTCAACTTCCATTCCAGCCTCTTTAAGGTAAGCTTCAGCTCTGTCTAAAAAGCCAAATCTCTTCATAGAACCACCACCCACACAGATGATAGCTCTCTTTCCCTCAAAAGACTTGAGTGCCTCGAGTGAACCCTTTCCATGGTATAAATCTCTTGGTAATGTAAATCTTGCCATTTTATAAACCCCTTTTCTGTCTCTTACGACTATACATTATTTTAGCGTTTCGCTAATGCTGATATTATACCATGAAATTTTAAAAAAACCTATACTTGTATGAGTTTAAATACAGATGTATTTGCATACGTGAGTGGATCACTATGCATGAAAAATACAATGCTGTCTACTGGTGCATACAATGTCTCTGTTATTTCTCCATCGTATGGATCTACTATATTTGCAAGCGGCTGACCTTCTTCTATTTCCTCACCAACATTGACAAGTGGCTCAAATATTCCGGATTTTGAAGTCTGAACTGATACAAGGTCAACATCTGCTATCACTTTTGGCTTGTGGGTTTTGTTGCCCTTGTAATCTACAATTCCCTGACTTGCAAGAAATTTCAATACGGAAAGCACTGCCTGACCTGCACTCTTTCTGTCTATTTTCGTTGTTGTAGTAGTATAAAAACTAAAGGCCTGTGTATCCCATACCTGCCAATTGTAGTTGAGAGTCGTAGTGTCATATGGTCTTACCTTTCGAAGTACGATATAAGGCATATCGAACTTTTTGGCAAGTTCTACATCACTGAAACCCTCATCCATCATTCTGATATGTGGCATAAACTCTCCCGGCATATAAAATGAAGTAAACTGAATTCCATACTTATAGTCTTTTATCTCTTTAAATACCCCATCTGCAATTCTCTGCGTTGTCTCCCCCTGGTCATATCCGGGATACATTCTGTTGATGTCAGTATTATCAGTGGTCCAGAATCTTTTTTGTATATTCATTGAATATGGGTTAACTGAAGGAATAATAAGTATTTTGTGGCAGGACTTTATTCTTCCCTCTTCTTCGAGCTGCTTGAACTTCTTCACGAGCTGCGAACACACATATAGCTGCTGTATCTCGTTACCTCTCATACTGCCCACAATACACACACTTTTTTCACCCTCTCCAAATTCAAAGCCTGTCACACGAAAGTTGTCTCTGTACAAGGCTTCTATCTCGTAAATAATTCTTTTTTTCATGCCTTATACACTTCCTTTCGCAACAGTCTTCCAATAAGCGAACCCTCATCAACGATTGGATATTCCCTTATTGTAAATAAAATGCCATCTATTGGAGAGATTATCTCATCTACAACTTCTCCCTTTAACGGATCAATTATCTGACCGATTACATCCCCTTTATTTAACTCTTCCCAATGTTTTACACACGGAACAAATACACCACTTCGACTGGCATTTAGGTATGCCACATCATCCGCGCCTTCAGAAATAATTGCTTTTCTTGGCTCTTTCGTCTCACCCTTCCATATTCCAAGCTCTCTCATGAGATTAAATATGCCATCTACGAGCTGGTCCCCATAGTGCCTTGTAATTCGCATACCAACTCCCATCTCCACAACAAGAGTCGGAACATTTCTACTGTTTAAGCTATGTGCAAAAGTGGATTCTAATACTGTATTTGCCCCATGAACCCAGATAAAATCAATATTTAGCTTTTCTGCCAATGGCACCAGCATATCCTTGTGTAATTCATTTATTCGTACCTGCGGAATCTCTGTAAGATAAATGTTGCTGGCATGGATATCTATTACGGCATCAGAACCATCTACATCCTGAATAATACCTGCAGCCAGATATTCTGTCATATTTCCATCAATATTTCCTGGAAAAAGTCGGTTCATATCAAGATCAAAGGCCGGTATTCCTCGTGTTATGGAATCAATTCCAAGAGGATTCATTGCCGGATAAATATCCACAATCCCTGTAAGATTTTCCTTCTCCTCCTTTATTCTTCTTGCCAGTTCATAGCATACATACTGGCCTTCAAGCTCGTCCCCATGAATTCCGGTAACGATACTGATTCTCTTCATCCCATTGCCAGAGCTGTCACTTATATTATCCGGCTCAATGCGATTTTTCTTTATCTCCAATACTTCATCAACCGGTAGTCCTACTTTTGAAACGGTTTGTATCATTTAACTAAGTCCTCTTTTTCTTTATTCTTCTGATACAGTCACATCGACTACCTGCAGCTGATTTCCTCCACCCCGCATGATTCCGCGGTTTATCATACAGTCAGAGGCATCTCTTCCATGTGCCAGTTTTATGTGCGACTCGGCAACCAGCACATTGTTGGTGGGGTCCATACCTATCCACTTATTTTTCCATAGAATCTCAACCCACGCATGGCTTGCACCTTCACCTACAAGCATACCCGTCACGTACCTTGCTTTAACGTCTGCAAGATGCAAAAGTGCAATCATTATGTGCGCATAATCCTGACATACACCTTTTCCTTTGATAAAAGCTTCTTCTGCGGTAGTATTTATGTCTGTAATATTTTTCTCATAACTAAAATCCTGATAAAGCTGTCTCATTATGAATATGCTTTTTTCGTAATCGCTCATAGACTCTGAGATATGAAGGTCTTCAAAATACTTCTTAATTTTTGAGCCTGCTTTATTCAGATTATATGGATGACCAAACATCATATCCAAATCTTCATTCTCCATCTCTTCATATAAAATCTGTCCAATCTCCACATCGCCTGATATATGAAAAGAGAACATATCATGAGGCACATTTACACATCCGTATATCTGTTCGTTTAAAAAGGAATCATGGCTTTTCGAATATGATATCTCAGGATTAAGCTCTATCTTGTAATCTGTTAACGTCTGTCTTGCATTACTTCTCGGAATACATTTAATTGTAAAATAACATATACTTACAGGAATGGAATACGATACTTTCATGTAGTAATCAAAATGCAGTTTCTTCAAAATAATCGCTCCTTTTCTTCCGGAGGCTTTTATCTCAGTTGGAGTCTTCTCCAACTAAGATAAAATAGTTTCTACCTCACTTACTATTTTATAGTAATCAATATTCGGAGCCTCTACAAGTTCAAGCATTGAGTTTACCTTGTCTTTATCGTAATTCATCCCACTATGGTCAATTCTTATTGCAAGTCTGTTAACTTCACGTTTTAATTCTCTTGCCGTCACGCCAAGTCTTGCATATAAATCAATTCTCTCTACCAGTTTTCCTGATTTAATTATATTTCTTACATGATGCGATTCTATAAAATCATCAGCAATCCCCCAAAATGCCAGAATATTGTCTATTACTCTTTGCATTTCTATAAGAGGCGCCCTGCTTATCTTTGCTTTATTTATATCGTATAATGCAAGCTGTATATATGACAATGCCTCTGAGCCTATGCTTTCTCGAAGCTCTATTGCATTATCATACGCCCTGGTAAGATTCGATATTATTGAATCAGGATTGGTTTCATCGAAGGGATATTTTTTCTTAAATTCCTCTTTGGAACCATATATATCAGGAATATCTATCATTTTACAAAATTCCTGATAACTGTCTGTAATTTCATCTATCATCATGTCATAGCTTTGTGAATACATACGAAGCGTGGTGTACACTCGCTCTGTATACCTTCCAAGCCAATATAGTCTGTCCTGTTGTTCTAACGAGATAATACCCATGTATCTTTAAAGCCTCCTCCCTGTGATGAGTTCACTATAAATGAATCCGGATTTCTTGAAAAACGTGTTAGTCCGCTCTTCCATACAAGAGGCTCGTCCGCCATAAGCACAAATGCCCTGAGGTCTGCTTTTCTAGGAATAACGTCCGTTCCTTCCATTATGTCTATATCCTGAAAATCAATCACTTCCTGTGCTATAAATCTTCTTGGCTCGCGTTTTAACAGTTCAATGAAATCACTCTTCTGCTGTTTTGTCATTGTATTTCCAAACACAACACCGTATCCACCTGCTTCCGCCACGTCCTTTAGCACAAGTTTGTCAAAGTTATCAAGCACATATTTCATATCGTCCTCGTAAAATGGAAGATATGTAGGCGCATTTTTTAGGATAGGTTCTTCGCCAAGATAATACTTAATCATCTTTGGAACAAAGTAATAAATTCCTTTATCATCTGCTACGCCATTTCCTGGCGCATTAAGTATTGCAACATTTCCTTTTCTTAAAACATCATAAATATGCGGAATTCCAATAACTGATTCAGGGTTAAAATTCATCGGGTCAAGATATTCGTCTGAAATTCTACGGTAAACAGCACCAATTCTCTCTTTTTTACCGTCATATGTCTGATAATAAAGCTTATCATTTTCTACCATAAGCTCCGAGCCACTTACGAGATGTGCACCAGTCTGTTCAGCAAGATATGAATGTTCAAAATAAGCTGCATTGTATCGTCCCGGTGTAAGGATTACAGTATGTCCTTCAATATTGACATTATCCATTGTCCTCCTAAGAAGCTTTGCATAATCTCGATTATCCTCTATCTGCATATCATGAAAAGTTTCAGGGCTGCTCCTTCTACACAAATCCCTTGCTATCATAGGATAGGAGGCTCCTGATGGAACTCTAAGATTATCTTCAAGAATATACCACTCATTGTTTTTTCCCTTTACTAAATCTATTCCTGAGATGTGAGAATATATTCCTTTTGGCGGAGTAACGCCCTCACATTCTGCCATATATCCACTTGAAGCAAATATAAAGTCCTCTGGAACAACTCCATCCTTTACAATCTGCTTTTTAGAATATATGTCCTTCAGAAAAAGATTAAGCGCTACGACTCTTTGCTTTAACCCTTTTTCAAGATAAGCAAATTCTTCTTTTTCAATAATTCTGGGAATAGCATCAAATGGAAATAATTGTTCTTTAAAGGCATTGTCTTTGTAAATTCCAAATTTAACGCCATATCTGGCAAGCAGTTCATTAACCAAATCTGTGTGTTCTAATAAATCTATTTCGTACATATCTATCCCCTCCTCTTTTAGGATGAAAACAAAACAAAGGCGCCTTGCAATAATGCAAAACGCCTTTGTTTGTTATACATAGTACATTCCTGATTCACCATTTGTCAATAAACCGAAATATTACTTTCCATAATTATTTTTTCAAAAGAAAAGAGTTAAAATTATTAATTTTTACCATTTATTTTCTTAATATTCTGTTGGCTTTGACTGAAACATAATTAGTAATGCCACAATTAATAATAAAACTGACATTATGATAGAAAAACTTCCAAATAATTCCAACAGCAAACTTTCTATCACTGCTCCTGCAACAAACGCAAATATAATAGTGAAATACAAAATTGAACTCTTTAAATTCTTCTTATTCCCTGTTCGTATGTATTCATCAAAGTTAAACATTCCACTTCGTAGATTTCCGATACACATTGTTGTAGCAATTGCATTTCCATGAATTTTTCTAAAGCTCTCCACCTGTATACCGCAGGCAAAAGAAATCAGAGAATTTGCCAATATGTTGTATGCCTGTGGAATAAAGGCCACCAACAATAAAAATATTGCTTCAACTCCTACAGAAATCTGCCTCCAATGCATTCCCGTAAAACCAGTATTGTGCTTTATTATATCGGAAATTACAATTCCAAGTATAAAAGCAAGTACTGGCCAAAAATAGATTATCATTTCCTTGAAATTACCACTTGCCAGGTTTACTCCCAAAAGTAACATATTTCCAGTTTGTGCATTTGCAAATACTTTATCTCTGAACAGATATGAATATGCATCCATGCAACCACCTGATAATGCCAATAGAATTCCACATGAAAGCGAATCTGATATTTGTACTTTTTTGTTCATATAATTATATTCCTTTTTTGTGCTTTCTATTAATAACTAATCCTAACAGAAAAGCCACAACAAAGCCACCCCCTACAATTGCAATAATCCAAAATATTGACATGAAAACTGATTGTTCATATACATATAGAAAAATATATGGACCTTCCATAATTTTTGCGATATTAAGGGATAAAGTAATTGCTGCATACAAAAATGTTGGAAAAGTTGCTAACAAATTCTCTTTTCTTGTAATACAAATATTCTCATCAAGAAAAACATATGAAATTACACAAACCAGTGGACACAAGATATGATGAAATAAATTTGAACCACCAAATATAACATTCATGACAGCATCAGCCCCCTGATCTGCCCTGGTTGGAGCAAGTACTGTTACAACTACAATAAATGTAACCAATACCACACATGATGCTATGTATTTTAACAGGCCAACATAATAGGGTAATTCCTCTGTACCATTTTTGCATGATTTAAAGTAGTGAATAACATATAAAGTAGCAGCAATAAGCAAAATGATGTTACTCGCCTGAGTATAATACTTTACAAAAGCAAATCCACTCTCATTTATCACCATTACAAAACCAACAATCTCAGCAATAATCAAAAAAACATTAACCCAAAGTGATATTTTTTTCTTATTCATGATACACTCCTTTTTAGAATCTAGTTTCCTAAGTATATCGAATTTTGCCGAAAAAAACAATTAGCTATTTGAGATTAACCTTATCACCCTGCCAGCTTCTGATAAATTGCCTCAGTAAGATTTTTGTGTCCCATCTCATCCAAATGCTCCTGATCTGCAACACTTGGATCAGCAAATTCTGATGCAGCCAGAAAATTTACATTCTTCTTGAGTGCAATTTTCTTATATTCATTTTTTAATTCCTTTGATATATTGACAGATTCTTCATTAAAATCCGGATCATATTCTTTTTTCCAAACATTCTTACCCAGAGTAATTGGTGATATCAAAAGCACATTCTCCGGATTTACTTGTTCCAAAATAATATTCAGACACTCCTCTACTCCTGATGCTATTTCCCTGGCCGAATTATTATAGTATTTCTTACAATCATTAGTTCCAAGCATAAGAATTACAAAATCGATATTGCTGTATTGTTGAAATATTTTCTGAAGAGAATCAATACCTTTTCTTCCTGGACGTGATATGTCTTCATATATGGTTGTTCTTCCGCACAACCCCTGTTCTATAATATTTGCATCTTTTTTCAATTTATCCTGAAGCTTACCTGTCCAGCGTATTTCTCTGGAAAATCTATCTTTTGTATATGGATTATATCCCCATGTATTGGAATCTCCAAAGCATAATATATTCTTCATAACAATACCACCTTTTATTTCCTAGTTGTTCAATAGGTTTTCTATTGATAGTATACACAAAAAATGGCGTATAAAAAAATATATAAATTTTATGCTTGGTTATAAATTCTGTTTATATTTACCGTTTAAGCTTTATTCTACATAGTATCCATTCATTCCTACACTTTTTAAAATGGCAAATTCTCTTTTTCTGATTCTAATATTCGTAATCAGTGTACTGATTACACTTGCAATTCCCATTATGAGAAGTAAAATAACAAATCCATACATTACTATTTCTCCAAGAACAATAGCAATATTTAAGATTTTCGTCATTGTGTCTACCCTGCTGATTCGTACAAAAAATCCCTTTTCAGTCAAATCCTCCTCGTGAAGAATCCCTCCAATATCTATCTTGCTTTTCTTTGCCTCCGAATCAATAACTGAAATTTCAGTCACATTTTCTTTGAAGGGCTTTACATACTTTTCTATCCCGTTATCGTTGTATTTATAACTATTAATTAATAGATTACTGCCATAGTCTGCTCCCGCTCTGTCGCAAAGCTTCTTGTATAGTTTTTCATCTACAGATACAATTGACAACTCCGTTTCATTGTTCTCATCATAAAGATTTGGTGCCTTTTTCATTTCGGCAGTAATATCCTCTTTATTCAAAATAGCATTATATTTACAAGAGTCGCTTCCTATACCATATAGACCATTTCCCCCATATTGAAATTGTAAAGGTTGCACCTTGTCCATTACCCCCTAAATCAACATCAATGTCTCCGTTCTGACCTTTTATAATAGAAAGTGCAAGCGGCATTCCTATTCCAAAACCATTTTCATTGGTAGAATATTCAAATCTTTTGAACAAAGCCGCGTAACTATCACGGTCCAATCCTTTTCCACTGTCCTTTACTGCTATCCAGTAATATAAAGGATTCTCACCACTATTGACGATTATCTTTCCCTCACTTGGCGAGTGCTCGATTGCATTTTTTACTATATTGGTAATTGCTTCTACCGTCCATCTCTTATCACACTCTACTATACAGTCATCCTGCAGTTCTATGTACTGATTATTTATATCAAGCAAAATATTAACAGATGGCTTTACAGACTCTAGTAATTCTGAAACCTTAACTTCTTTCTTTGAAAAAGTAATAGCATTTGCATCAATTTTTGCCATAATTAATAGTGCACCTACAAGCCATTCCATTTTGCTTAAAGAAAATTTGATATTATGAATAAACTCCCCTTGTTTTTGGAAATCTGCATCTTCCAACAAATCAGCCATTACCATCATTGATGTAATCGGTGTTTTCAATTGGTGAGAGATGTCCGCCATATAATCTGCAAGAATATCTCTTTGTCTTTCTGTATTTTTAATCTGTTCATTTTTCTTATTTACAAGAGAATATATATCGTTTTTTAGCACACTAAATGCGCCCTCTTTGTTGTCTCTGATATCATCATCTTCAGGAACAGAACCATTTACATACTCAGACAATTTTTCTATTTCTTTTTTCCTAATCCACACGATAACCAATCCCCCTGACCGTCTCTATGTTTATCGCGTCCCCTAATTTTTGACGTAAGCGCTTCACGTAAACTGTAAGAGTGTTATCTTCTACAAAATTGCCGTCTATATCCCATATTTTATCTAAAATCTGTGTTCTTTGTAGTAAAACGCCTTTATTGTTTGCAAATATAAGTAAAAGTCTATATTCCAACGCTGTAAGTTCAACAATCTCACCATCTGCATATACTTTTCCATCTCAAGTGCATATTTTAATCCCGAAGCAATTATTTCATCATCTTCAACTACTAAAATTCTAATCATTTTCACCACCAAACTTCATCATTATCTCCTTAATGTTAGATAACGTCCGATATTATTGTCAAGTTCAAGTACTCCCCTGCAATTCTCCATATATTGCCTGCCCTATAGGAGTCGCACACATACCGATGCACATAACGCAGGATATTACCTTTCCAATCAAATTTCCCAGTATAATCATCTGTAAATATAACATTATCTGTATAGAAAACACCGTTGCAAGAAACATCATAGCAAAGCAGCTGACCATAATGATTCCAAATGAAACCATTGCTGGAACAGGAAACATCAGTGCAAGTCCGATTGAAATAATATTTCCCTTTGTTTCTTTTTCTCAAATTGACTCAGAAATACAAAACACAAATATGAGTCATCAATATTACAGCTGCACTTGACTCTTATAGCAAAAACTCTGTTTTGAGTCACCCAATTTTTGACAATAATTGACTCTTATATTGAAATAAACAGGAAGAGTCACCTGAAAGAAGTACACTTGTTGACTCACACTGCAAATACTTCATATAGAGTCAATTTGATAGCATAAAATGTTGACTCATACAAAGATTATCTCATATCGAGTCACTTTTACCTCAAAAAAGGGCGACTCTCATTACAACAAATTCAAATAGAGTCACTTCTCCATAAATTCCGATTTTACGCATTGAAATACATGTCATAAACGATATAACCATGTATTCTAGTAAGCGTTCTTGAAATATCTCCTGACGCATCATGCATAGTTTACCTCACAAAAACTTCACGAAGGCTTAATATTTCCTAAAAAATGCACCAATGACTAAACAGAGAAAAACTGTATCTATCACTGGTGCATCAAAAACACAAAATTTTTAAATACTTTGAGCTAGCTCCAATATTTTTTCTTCTATTTTTCTAATAATAAATATGAATTCCTCATCCGATTTTCCAGTTGGGTCTTCAAGCCCCCAGTTATCATCGAAAGTTCTGCCAATATACGGACAGCCGACATTACATCCCATGGAAATTGCTACATCTACATCCGGGATTTCTGAAATAAGTTTACTGTGTTGTCCATTTGCTTCCATATCAATACCGTAGATTTCTTTCATCAATCTGACTGCGTCCTGATTAATCTGGGGCTTTGTTTCTGTTCCAGCAGAATAGCTCTCAAATACTTCTCCTGCAAGATGTTTACCAAGTGCTTCAGCAATCTGACTTCTACATGAATTGTGAACACAAATAAATGCGACTTTTTTCTTTTCCATTGCTTAAATCATCCCTTCACTTTATCTGCACATTACTTACATCTTATACGAAAAGAAACTGTATCACATTAAAGAAATATCCAACAATAATGATTCCCACAGTACAAACTGCAATGAAGATACCAAGCAGTTTTGGCTTAATTGCTTTCTTTAACATTATCATAGACGGAAGACTCAATGTTGTAACTGCCATCATAAATGAAAGAACAACTCCAAGCTTTGCTCCCTTTGCAAGCAAAGCTTCGGCAATAGGAATACAGCCAAAAATATCAGCATACATTGGCACACCCGCAATTGTAGCCAAGATAACTCCAAGTGGATTACCATTACCAAGGAATCTAACAATCATATCTTCCGGAATCCAGTTATGAATAACGGCTCCAATACCCACTCCTATTAGTATATACGGAAATACCTTTTTAAAGGTTTCTGCGACTTTTTCTGTCGAATACTTAATTCTATCTTTTACAGTTAATTCTTCCTGTGGAATATCTATATTTTTTGCATTTCGAATAAAATCTTCTACCTGATTTTCAAGATGAAGTTTTTCAATAAGTGTTCCACCTAATACTGCAATTACAAGACCAAGTACCACATATACAATTGCAACCTTGGCTCCAAAGATACTCATAAGAAGAATAAGTGACCCTAGGTCAACCATCGGCGATGAGATTAAAAAGGAAAAAGTAACTCCTATCGGAAGTCCTGCACTTGTAAATCCCATAAAAAGGGGGATTGATGAACATGAACAAAACGGTGTCACTGTTCCAAGCAGCGCGGCCAGAATATTCGCTACAATTCCATGAAATCTTCCCAGAATCTTCTTTGTTCTCTCTGGGGGAAAGAAGCTTTGGATATAGCTTATGATAAATATTAGTGCACACAGTAACACTACTATTTTTATAACATCATATATAAAGAACTGGATAGAACCACCCACTCTTCCAGCAATGTCCAAGCCTAGTGCGCTTAATAAATTGCCTATCAAATCCTTGAGCCATTTCATGCCAAGAAGTTGCTCCTGAATAAATGTCCACATACGAAAACCTCCATCCCACATAGATATTTATCTATGTATTTATTAATAATAAACTGGCACATGTCGTGCCAGTTATATATTTATTTGTTTATATGTTTATTTCGTAACTATTCAGAACCCCACCCATACATTCGCAAAACCGCACGATAAATCGTGCTTTACCGCTACTACGTAGCTCATTTTGCTCATATATGGGGCGGTGACTCTATTAGAGCCACCTTGGAATAAGATAAACTGCTACTTACATGCGAGCATGACGTATCAATTTATCTTATTCTAAGGAGTTCTGAATAGTTACTTTATTTCAAAAAACTCTCAATTTCACTACTATCAAGAACTTTTCCCATTGAGACAACTTTTTCATCTACAACAAGAGCGGGCATACTCATAATTCCATAGCTCCCAATCACAGCAAAATCTGTAATGTATTCTACATCTGCATCTACACCAGCATTTGCTACCGCTTCCTTTGTGTTTGCAAGAAGTGTCTCACATTTACTGCATCCACCACCTAATACTTTTACATTCATTCCAGAAACCATCCTTTCTCAATCATCCTTACAATTTTCTTCGTTTCTTGTCTTACAACAGACTTTTGAATCATTTCCCTCCAAAGCGTTCATATAACAAGTAATAGAGGCGATATAATCCTTATATTCTTTAAACTTTTCACAGTTAATAGAATAATGCTGCCACTTTCCATCTTTATAAGAACTTACCAGATTGCAATCTGAAAGAACCTTCATGTGGTGTGACAACGTGGGCTGTGTAACCTGTAATTCTTCCAAAAGGTGGCATCCACACTTTTCTCCCTGCGTAAGCATTTCAATAATTCGAAGTCTATTTGTATCTGACATCGCTTTACAGATTGTTGCAACTTCTTCTCTTGTCATATAAATCTCCTTACATAGATTATCATCTATATGAATACTAACATACACATAGATGCGTGTCAATGTGTATTTTTTTCAACAATCCATCTTCCGCAGACATCATGGTCATCAAAATTCACAAATATTTTCATAATCAAATTGACTCTAATATTAAAACAACTAGGAAGAGTCACCTGAAGAATGTACACTTGTTGACCCCCACTACAAATTCTTCATATAAAGTCAATTTAATAGCATAAAATGTTGACTCATACAAGAATATTCTCATATTGAGTCAACAATAGCTAGTATCAATGGAAGTATAAATAATCCAGCCACTAAATGCAAACTATAAAATGTGTGCGAAAAGCAGTAACGAATATCAAAATTATGCCACATTTTTATTTTATGGAAGTAAATTAATTTGCGTATTATGATCCCAAACTTCCTTTGTAAGTCTTGTAAAATGCTCAGTTCGATTATCCCCCATCAATACACATGGTTTGTTTTCCTCTGTATGATGATAGACAAAACCGCATTTTTCCTGACATCTTTTTGATTTTTCATTTCCCTCATAATATCCACACCACATAGCCTTACAACCAAGGTCTAAAAAAACATGCTCCTGGATTTTTCTTACAGCTTCTGGAATTAATCCCTTTCCCCAGAATGGGACACCAATCCAATAACCAACCTCAATCTCATCATCCTCCACTTTAGTATGTGATTGTTCTGGCTTAATAAGACCTATGCTTCCTATTGCGCGGTTATCTTCCTTAAGGCATACTGCATATGTTTCATCAGCAGATAATACGTTTTTTATTATTTCTCTACTGTTCTCTACACTTGTATGAACGGGCCATCCAGCTATTGGTCCAACTAACGGATCCTTTGCATATTCATATAAGCTCTCAGCATCGACCTCATTCCATGGACGTAAAATTAATCTTTCTGTTTCAAATGTCATAATAATCACTCCCTTATCAACTGCTTCCTTATATGGTTTATTATGGAATCAAACTCATCTGTGGTGATATTTACAATAAGACTCCACATTCTTACTCCTTGATAAACATATAAAATTATATTTACAATTTCGTTAATATCTACCTTTTTGAATTCACCTCTGGCAATTCCATATTCAATTAATGCTGTCCATTTTTGTCTTCCTATTTTGTGATAATAATTCATCATATCCTTTGATACTGAACATGCATATTCATACATTGCCAGCGAAAGAGAATCCTCAGAATGTGCCATTTCATCCTTCATAAGTGCAAGTGCACGATTTAATATTTCTACAGCAGACATTCCTTCTTCCATTTCCTTGTAAAAATCCATTTCATCTTTTTTATTTAGCTCTACAAGAATTGCTTCAAACAATTCCTTTGTTCCGGAAAAATGGCTGTATAGACCTCCTCTGCTTAAACCTGTAACATCACAAACATCCTTCATTGTAATCTTGTTAAAACCTTCACTTGCAAAAAGACCATATGAAGCCTTTAGTATCATTTCTCTTGTATGTTCTTTCTTACTATTCATAGGGGTACTCCTTTTCGACACCTGTGTCGATTATCATTATAGACACAAGTGTCGATTTTGTCAATAGCAGTTTTACACAACCTTCTTTTTGCTTATACGACTATGCTACAATCTCCCCTAAGGGATGAGTCGATATATATGGGCAAAAAAACGCACCATCATTTCTGATGATACGTCTCTTGGAAATGCTATTTTAGGCAACAAGTTCCAATTTTATGCATTGAAATACATATCATAAACAATATAACCCTGTATACCAGTAAGTGATCCTTCATATGTCTCCTGGCACATCATGCATCGTGGCTCATCCATTGGCCATCCACTTGTTGGAAAAATTTTATAATCTGATGAGGTTTTAAATCCAACTTTATTATAAAAGTTAAAATTTCCTTCAACGGTTATTCCCTTGTAGCCCATTTCTTTTACCTTCTCAATTCCCATTTTAAGCATAGCGCTTCCTATCCCCTGATGAAAATAGTCAGCATGAACTGATACTGGTGCTAACATTACAATTTCAGAGGTCGGATTCTCATCATGTCCGCCTTCTTTTGTAGGTGATAGTGGAAAATGTGAAAACAAAAAATGTCCTACTATCTTGTCATCTAATTCTGCAACAAAGGACAATTCTGGAATATAATATTTTGAGTCTCTAATTTCCTCTACTAATGCAATAATATCGGTTCCATCTGAATAATCTGTTCCCTCTTGAAACGAACGCAAAATTAGGGAAATTATACTCTTATAATCTTTATGTTCTTCTGGTCGAATTCTTATTTTTTTATTCATAATACTTATTTTCTCCTTTACATTTCTAGAGTTATGCTATCGTATTCCCTATTGGACGAGCCAAGGGGTTTTGTGATATTTTATATCCACCATTCAGGAGTCAACTCTCCTAAAGTGACGATTCTTTCAGTCTCATAGTCCATTAATATCTCCACATTTTTATATGTGTCAGGCATTAATTGAACCATTAACTCTCGGCATGCCCCACATGGTGCTCCATTTTTAC
Organism: Agathobacter sp.; assembly: GCA_045123895.1. GTDB lineage: Bacteria > Bacillota > Clostridia > Lachnospirales > Lachnospiraceae > Roseburia. Next base: position 1,948 of record JBGVKW010000009.1, on the reverse strand, counting down.
CATCTGGCATAATCGCAAGAACCCTGGAAAAAGACTGTTCTCCATTCGTAATCATCTGAAAAATTGCATTTCTTTCCGCGCAAATCCCCAACGTAGAACAGGTATCAATGCATACCCCTGTATAAATTTTGCCAGATTCTGAATATATCGCTGCTGAAACCTCTCCCGCTTCAACATAATCTGATATCTTTCTTCCATTCTGAACTGCCTTTGCAGCTTCATACATTTCTTCCCATATTTTATCCATTTTTCTTCCTCCTACCTTCTACTAAAAATAAGATTTGTTAGCCCACCTATATATGTAATTTGATTTGACGAAACATAGTTAGCAAGCATCCCGGATAGTGCCACATCCATACCATATAAAAGAAAGAGAATGATTGCTATAAAAGCCTCCAACTTTCCAAAGCTATTTACCAAATTCCTGTATGAGTCCGGCACCTCAAATATTTTCTTCATAAAATTAACAAATACAACATCTTAATTCTTCATTCTTTTCACAAATTAGTTTTACACCTCACAAATATCTATTTCTCCATTTCATAGTTCTTCAAAATCATTTGGGTTTCAGCAATATCCTTTTCAATTAAGGGACGCATACTGTCCTTGTACTTTGATAAATCAGCACTCTGCAGGCACGATAATATTTTCGGAATATACTGGGGCTTTGCCAAGCCTACCTGTGCAAGAGACTTAACACACTGTCTGGCAGTAATCGGCTTTTCATCCGTTACATGTATAAGAAAATCAGAAATAATTGAATCAAAATGGTTTTCCTCATCCCATTGAGCATTTGCTGCAAGAATATACAACACTCGATTTCTTACCAAAGATTTAGGATGGTCAAGTAACGAGGCAAAATCATCAAAATACTCGTACCATTCATCTGTTTCCTGACTTTCAGATATTATTTTATCGGCAAAAGCACAAGCATATTTATCATCCTTTGCCGTCAACTTTGCTATAATGTTTTCTTTCACCATCAATCACCTCATCATCTTTACTTTGATAATTGCAAAGCATTTCTCAAATCCATCACATATTGTTTCTGTTGCTTTTTTAAATATGCTTTCACGAATGGTTTCATAATCAACTTCTTTGCCGTTACATCTTCTGTAAATTCAATTTCAGTCTGCCCATTTCGAATCGAAAAAACGCCCGTCCAATGCCCTCTCATATTACTGTTTTCCATATCAAATTCCCAACGTTCAAACGGCTTCGCAACCGTAATTGTAAATGTGGTAGCGTAGCCATCCTTTGTGTACTCGACAAATTGCTTATCATTTATAACCTCTATTTTACTTAAATCACTACGCCACTCATAATTATCGAGTGCCGTAACAACATTCCATACATCCTTTATTTCACTTTGAAATAAAGCCTTAATTCTAGAGATTGCCATATCTATTTTCTCCTGATTTCTTCTTGTTATGATATGTAACTACAAACTGAAAGTTTCAAGCGATTTGTTAAAATAGAATAATCTATCTCATATATCTTTTTTGTATAAAAACAAACCATATAGCAGATACAACTATAACTGCTAAAAGTATTACCAAGGCATAGACTATTGCCATACTGCTTTTTATTAAGAAAGCTACTACACCACATGTACACAATCCAATGCTTATAAAAAGGGACACTTTACCTAATTGTTTACCATACCCAACTTTATCTTCTGTGGTATCAAAAACTTTTCCGTGCATAGTTGAAACATTCCCTCTTAATAAAGATATGGCAACCATAAGTATAACAAACGAGACGAACCACATCATAATACTAAAACCAATCATACAAACACCTCCACCAAATTCAAATTCATGCGCGCTTTCAATCTCACCGGAAGACTGGAATATGTCGGGTTCTTTATATAAAAACAAGATCTTTTATTATCAATATTCTCAAATTGACTCAGAAAAGCAAAACACAAATCTGAGTCATCAATTTT
>JBGVKW010000008.1:0-2023 GCA_045123895.1 Agathobacter sp. | reverse complement strand
AAGCTTTTGATGAAACCAAATGCAATATGATTAAAAAACTGAGGTAACGTAAAGTTACCTTAAACAGTCAGTATTCCATCAACCGTGAAAGAGCTCCTTAACTTCAGAGCGTCCGCTGAGGTTAATGCTCCAAGGCAGGTTGTTTCTTACTGTACTCTCACACTGGAGGTAAGAGGATCCACATTGACTTTCAAACTCAATAAAATAGTTTATTTAACTTACTGAATTGTCCCTATCTCCAGTCTGAGAGTGCAGTTGAGGTTCAGAAACAAAACGTCATATACGCATGTGATCTTGAATATAGTTCAGGTCACCATTGAATGGACAAATTAAAAGGCGAAGACATCTGAAAAACAGAGCTTCGCCTTCGTTTTCTCTGTTACACTTTATATAGAAAATTCATAAGTGTATAAGGAGAGAAAACACATGAATACTAACAGCACACAGACATCAAAATCAATCTTTTCTGAAAAATATTTTTGCGGAATTGATTTGGCAAGCAAAGTTATTCAGGTAAGTGTCACAAAACCTGGAGAAGGTTCTTTTGACAAAGCATTAAGTAAAGATGAGTTCACCAGATTCATTAAGGCAAATAACCCTGAAGATTACATCTACGGCATGGAAGCCTGTGGAGATTCCAATTACTGGGCAGAGCTGATTAACACACTTTGTAATGACAAAGCCTTTATCTTTCCTGCCAACAAATGTCGTTCTTACAATCATGGATGTAAGGATGACAGAGGAGATGCCAGAGGTGTAAGGGATTTGCTGCTCACCTATTTTTTAAGTCCTGACGCCTCAACAATTCATCCATGTGTGATAAGAGACAGACAAAACCGGGCAGATATGGCGTTGCTTAAGTCCTATGGTGATAACCAGTCTGACATAACCAGGAATGTCAGACGTCTGATTGCATTTCTAAAAGAGCAGGATGCCACACTATGCTACAGTTATTCCATGTCACCTGAATCTACCATAAAAGCAGCAACTGAATATATTAAAAAACTGAACAAGGAAGAAGCTCAAAACAACAGTTTTCTGATTTCAGATATCCAGACTCAGAGTGCAATTATTGCAATGCTTCTTAAAAGGAGAAGTAATATTCTCATGGGATTTTTAAAATATTTTGAAAGCCATTCTGAATGTCAGTACTTTATGGCCATACCCGGAGTTGGGCTGTTACTTGCTGTAGGCACACATATCATTACTCAGGGAGATTTTACAAGATTTAAAAATGCCCGTTCTTTTGCTGCCTATACAGGATTTACCCCTGCACACAGTGGTACAGGAGGAAAAAATAAGATTGCCCATATGTCAGATAATGGTAACCCTGTATTAAAAACTTTAATCTATGAAGGAGCCAATGCCTGTACCATCATTCAAAAGTATAAAAATAAAAAAGATAAAAGAGTCAAAATCAGGTATGGCAGACAAATTGCTATCGATTTATGGAAGATTGGCATCAACCTTAAAAATCCTGATATAAAAGAAATCGTAAGCCATTATGATGCTGAGCTTGCCTTTAAAATAACCGAAAAGAACACCAGCACCAAGCTTTGCAAATTCAAAAGCAAGTGCAATAAAGCCAATAAGACTTTTGAGCGACTTAGCTCTACTCCTGCAGTCACATCCTGGTGCCAGAATAATCTTTTAGAACAGCATAAACAGGACAGTGCTCTAAGTCCCTACCTTGCAGAGTTTAAAAATAAAAATCAGCTCATTGATTTAAGTGATCCTGAAGGTCCTTTCAGAAGACAGTCTGCAACACTTGTAGCATACCTTGTTGAGCATAACGAAGTTCGTGAACTTGAAATAAATGATCTCGAAAGATTGGATTTAGCTGAATGGTGATTTTATAAAAGGTTATAAAAGAGTACGAATTCCAAACGTGAAGTAAATTAAATTTGCACCAGCAGTTTTAATAAAAAGATCCCATAGAACATAACGAATACATTATTCAGTATATTTGAGAAAAATCTCTCCAGGGAAATTCTCTGGAAGTAAATCTGACAAAAATAAAAGC
>JBGVKW010000007.1:0-15196 GCA_045123895.1 Agathobacter sp. | reverse complement strand
GAATTGCTCAAGCGTAAGATTGTAAGCTGCGTTATCAATGCCTCGTTCATGGAAAACACCTCCATAAACAAGGTATCATAAGCGTTAGGATTGTACATTTTTATTTTCCATAAAATGTACATTTAAATAGTATCATTTACAATATCTTCAATAGTGAGTGCGTTCCCCTCGGAATCGCTATCAATCGGCTCGCTAATGTAAAGCTCGGTTTGCTTGTTCTTCATCTTGCGGAAGTACAATTTTAGTTGGTTAGCAATAACATCGTTGAGGAAACAATAAAACAAACAAAAAGACAAGCAATCTACTGAAAATTTTTGCATATATAACACTGTTTTTTCAATACACCGTTTGACTTATTCCCTGCAGAGTATAAAGTAGATTAGTATAAGGTGTAACAAAATCTGAAATTACTGCACAGATATTCCAATCATAACAGTTTCATCATCTTGGTTGCTCCATACGGAATGGGGAATTGAACCCTTCACCAAAAAGGCTTCGTCCTGATGAATTATAACTTCATCGTCGCCGAGAAGCACTTTTGCCTCACCCTTTACAACAATAAACAGATGATTGTGCTCGTGGGTGTGCGGCTCTGTCGGACCGCCGCCCTTCAGATTGATATAAGCGATTGCGCCGTCGATAATCTGTCCCATTTCGCCAAAAAGTTTCTTCGCCTCAAAGTTAATATGCTTCGGGGGCACCATAAATCCGTCTCTCATTTTACGTTTTCCTTTCACAATTAAGTTTTTCGATGAGATAATTTTACCAAAATCATACAAGAATTTCACCATCAACCATACTGCATTTCAAGCAGCAAAAATCATATCAAAAACGCCGCATACAGCGGATAATTCTTTGGGTACGTTTTCTATCATCCATGGTCTCCCCATATACCACATCGGAATTACCACCACATTTTTTCATACAGTTTGCGTTGTACCGGAAGCACATAACCTTTTACGCATTGAAATACATATCATAAACGATATAACCATGTACGCCAGTAAGCGATCCTTCATATGTCTCCTGACACATCATGCATCGCGGCTCTTCCATTGGCCATCCACTTGTCGGAAAAATGTTGTACTCCGATGATGTTTTAAATCCAACTTTATTATAAAAGTTAAAATTCCCTTCAACAGTTATTCCTTTATAGCCCATTTCCTTTACCTTCTCAATTCCCATTTTAAGCATAGCGCTTCCTATTCCCTGATGAAAATAATCAGCATGAACTGATACAGGTGCTAACATTACAATTTCAGAGGTTGGATTATCATCATGTCCTCCTTCTTTTGTAGGTGATAACGGAAAATGTGAAAACAAAAAGTGTCCTACTATCTTGTCATCTAATTCTGCAACAAAGGATAACTCTGGAATATAATATTTTGAGTCTCTGATTTCCTCTACAAATGCAATGATATCAGTTCCATCAGAATAGTCTGTTCCTTCTTGAAACGAACGCAAAATTAGAGAAATAATACTCTTATAATCTTTATGTTCTTCTGGACGAATTCTAATTTTATTATTCATAATACTCATTTACTCTTTTACCTTTTTTTGTGTGCAATTAATACATAACATTCTTTTTGCTTCTGAGATAAAAGCCGACCGCGGATTGCAGAAAGAACGCAGGATCGTTCTTGAAATATCCTAATATAAAAAACGTACCATCATTTTTGATAATACGTCTTTCGAAAATACTATTTTAGGCAACCCTATTTCCTCTCCCTTATTTGGTAGTATTATGCTCCTTTGTCCCTGTATTGCTTAATTCCTTTTTTTCCTTTTTAGACCACATGCACAAAGGGAAACAGCCAAAAGCACAATCATAAAACTCATAATATATTTTTTCATATTCTTCACTTTCCTTTCTCCATAAATGTACTTATAAAATTCATCTAGTCCCAAAATATACTAACGTACGTTTTCTTAATTTTAGCTAACGTGCGTTATCTTTGTCAATATATTATTACTTATAAAAAACTAAACAAAGTCTAAATATTTCCTAAAAAATGCACCAATGACTAAACACAGAAACACTGTATCTGTCAATGGTGCATCAAAATCACTATGCCAATCCTATACAAAATTTGTTTATCTGTTACGCTTTTGTCATTGGAATTTTCTTAACAATTGGAATCTAGCCAGCTCTTTATATCATTTTCTACATTAAGAGAAATCAGAATCGAGGATGCCATAAACATAATAATCACACCATGTATTAACCATTTTCCCTTGTCTGATAAGTCCTTCTCTATAAGGTATACCCATAAATCACCTATTACTTTATCTAAATCTTTAACTGATATTCCTAGATGAAAACTTTTTGTAGCTTTATTTTCCTTTTCAAAAAGCAACTCTGGATTCTTTTCAGTCTTACTGGGGCCTTTGCCCCAGTAAGTATAAATTGATTTATCCGGCATCCATTCTTTTAAATCTGTAACATCTTCTATTGTCATAGGTCTAATCACTATTCTATCCGTTTCAATAGTTGGCTTACTTCCGTCAAATGCATCAATATAATATAACCCAACTGTTCCCGATTCTACATCGACATATGCTATATTTACATTTGATACTGCAATTGGATTTGGTCTTTCAGGGGATCTTAATGCAAATACTCCAATTTCATCCGGACCGTTCTTGTATGGTTTTTCTTCTACCAATGTTCCCCTGTCAGATTCATTGTCGCAACCATCCATCCACCAGAGAATCTGCACATGACTGTATCCCTCAAGACCTTTTAATCCTTCTGCATACTTTTGATTAACAACTACTTTTACATTTCCTTCTTCATTTTACAAAGTTTAATTTATACTTCAACCTCTTTTCTAAAAAAACTCTATACCATTTCTGATATAAAGCTCTTCATTAAGAAAATATTACTATTCACCCAATTCAGAACGAATCAGCTTTTCTATTCCCATTCATCCTTTTCATTGCAAGTGCTTATACCCATCAAGCCATAAATCGATGTGTCCATCATACCAGCAAGTTTCTCAATTGTTCCATCCTTTGCACAGTCAGCCCAGAACTTTGGCGTAATCTGGAAGTTCTCCTCCAGAGTTGGTCTAAGCGGTATCTTTTTTCCAACCACTCGAATTGCATCTTTTTTCTCAATTCTGTAATTCATTTCCTGTGTTCCCCTAACAGTCATCTGAAATACAAGAGGTGGAAATGCTTTTAATGATACACCTCCGTCTCTCACCTGAGATGGCGAAATACCATGAATCATTTGAAATGCTCTGTTAAATGCAGTAGGTGAATCATAACCATACTTTAATGCCACATCGACAACTTTGGCGTTTTCATCTTTCAGATCAACTGCTGCAAGTGACATTCTTCTTTTTCTCAGATATTCGGTAAGCGTGATACCACCTATGTATGTGAATATTCTCTGGAAATGATGTGCAGAACATCCGGCCAGCTTACCAAGCTCATTTAAGTCAGGCTCCTCCAAAATATGTTCTTCTATGTAGTTTACAGCTTCGTTCATGCCTTGAACCCATTCCATATGACTGCTCCTTTCTTTTTTGATATGCCCATTATACAGATTTTTTTTGTGCATATCCTCGCATTTTCAGGCCCAATATTGAGAGAGTAAATTTTTTAAGAACAATATTATCGTATTCTGGAAATATAGGCCCTTTCACTTCTTTCTGCTTTGGGTATTGTTCATCATAATATCCGTTCATTAGGCAAATATTTAACCCCTCATTATTGAACATTGCAAATCTTTTTCCATTTGTAGCGCTTACGTTCATATCTAAAATTTTTTCATAGAAATTTAATGATTTATCAAAATCTTTTACTACCAAGTATATTGAGCCGTATCTCATATAACCTCCATAAATAGAACCAATTCATAAAAAAAAATCTATCCATCCGGTATATTCAGCATACCAGTTTTGTGTTCCTAGCCACTTGAATAATTTCATCCATAATTTTTTTTGCCAGTCCTTGCCTTTGTATATGCGGATTCACACATAGAATATGTACCAGCAAAACCTCATCATCATTATGATTAAAACTCCAATCAACGGGATGATAATCTTCATTCTGAAATGGTGTTAACGCTACTGCTGCTATTATTTCTCCATCTCGTTAGTATTATCAATTACATATTTATAAAAGTCTGTTATTCTTTGATAATCATTTGCATCACATTTTATTAGGTTCATTTTTATCAATATATTTTACCTTCACAATTCTACAATATTATTTCATAATACAAGTAATCTCCTGTATAGGCACTTTCTGAGTCATTCTTTTTCTTGTCATATAATTTAAAGCCAACACTTTCATAATTTCTGGAAGCCACTAAATTACTGTTAGTACATACTATAATCTTCTTCAAACCAGCATAAGATCTGATTCTATGAATTGCTTCTTGTAATTGCAAATGTCCATAACCTTTTCTTTTATATGCATTTCGGATTCCATTATGTCCTATCTCTACATATTCTGGTATATTCCGTGGGTCCCATGTTACAAATCCTATTGGATAATTATCAATACACGTTACCAAGCCATATTTGTCAGCAATCTCTGGATTATCATAAAAAAACTTATCGGATTCCTGCCAATTTTCATCCCACAGTTCTTTATTCCTTGAATCATAAGAATAAGCGTCTTGTAAAATATCATATAGCGTTCCTCTAGGAAACTCTGAAAATTTTCTAAACTCAACCATCATATACATCCTCAAAAATTCCGATTTTACGCATTGAAATACATGTCATAAACTATATATCCATGTATGCCAGTAAAAGATCCTTCATATGTCTCCTGACACATCATGCATTGGGGTTCTTCCATTGGTCATCCGCTTGTTGGAAAAAAATTGTACTCAATAGCACTTCCTATTCCCTCATAGATGCATCGCATTTCTCACAATCCAATCCACACTATGCAATCATTTTTGCCTCCATAATTCTTATTTTACTCCGCCAAGAAATGGAGAATCCTACCATTTATGTATTCTGTCTTACTTACTGGAATAAGATGTGAGTATTTTTCATTAGACTCTTTGAAGTTTCGCCAATCAAATCAATCGCATACGACCATCATGCTTCAATACCCGAGCCACTTCACTAATGCTCTTTTTAATTTTTGGAAAATGATGAAGCGCATATCTTGTAACAACCAAATCAAAGGAATTATCCTCAAATGGAAACTTTATTCCATCATATGAAATGAATTCTATATTTCCATTTCCGCTTCCGTTTCCATTATTACTTCCAATAACCTGATACTTACGCGGCGAGAAGATTATGCCCAATAACGTTCCAGTCAGAAATAAAACCACACCTGTTAACAAGATTTCACGACCAGTGTACTTTCCTTCATTGATTTGATTCACTAATAATTCATATTTTTTTCTCATAGTGTCCCCTCCTACTATTCAGTACTGTTTTCCTTAGTTGCGTCGGCAATATGCGCAATTACCTCTATTCCATGTGGTTGTTATAAGTCACCCTTCCGAGCCGTTCGCAAGATTATTCAAAGCATCCGGGTTATTAGAAATAATCATCCCAACAAGCTTACATTTTTTCATGTCCGGACAATCACCGCAGGTTTCTACACTCCTTTTCCGTGCACATTGGCGAATTTCACAAAGGCTGTCACAGGAAGGTAGTTTATTTTTTGCTGCATATCTTTTCGAATATGATATCTTTCTATGTTTCTATTCTAATTAATGGCCTTTTTTCTCTCCAACTAATATTTATATCTCATTTCCATATATCGATGTTCTTTCTCAACAAAACCAACTCTCTTATATACTGGATATCCTTCCTCTGTTGCACTTAAATCCACTCCACCCAAACCACGTCTTTTCTATTTCCTCTTGCGTCAAGCCTTATCCATTTTTTTTAAATCTTTGATATAATTCATCTGCCAGCTGAGTGATAGACACATTTCCATAATCAATCACATCATCCGCCTTTAAATATTCATCGATTTCATCCACATATTGTACAGATAAATTATTCATATCTAACTCCTACCCTTCCATATAATCTTTCATATTCTTTTTTATAAAATTGATGGATAAATTTCTTGCATTTTCACAATCTTCTCCCTCATATCCGTGCCCTGCTTTTGGAATCACTTTAAGAGATGCATTCGCATATCTTTGCTGGGCATGCTCTGAATAGCTAAGTGGAACTATTTCATCAGCATCTCCATGAGTTAAGAAAACCGGTCCCCTATATTTATCCATTATCTCATCGATATCTATATCTTTTGCCGCTTCATTAAATTTCGGACTGATAGGTATCCCAAAACAGTTATTATCATTTGTCTTATAGCGTTCCTTTGATTGTTCAGGAATTACAAACGCAGGATACCATAAAATTAATCCCCGTATTTTACCTGGTATCTGTGCTGCGACATAAGCAGATTCAAACCCGCCCTGGCTTTCCCCTAACAAAAATAGATTTTCTGTATCCACAAAATCTAGATTTGATGCATATTCGATAACCGCAAGCAAATCATCTGCCTCTGTCATAGGAGTCATTTCTGTTAACGTTCCGTCAGATAAGGTATTGTATCCTCCACCACAAAAATCAAAAAATATGGCAACAATTCCTTCCTTTACATATCCCGGACCATGATGCTCCAAATCCCTAAAACAACTGTTAAATCCATGAGAAATAATAACTGTAGGATATTTTTTCCCATCTATTTGAGGCGCAAAAATTTTCCCTTCAATTTTCTTCCCATCACCTTTTTTTATTGTAAATTTTTCTTCAAGCAATTTACTTCCCTCCCCCACTTTGCAAACGAGCGTTTTCTTCATTATAGCTATTACAAATTTTCGTTGTCAACTCAATTCTATTGAACAAATCCTAGTAGCAATTTTTTCTTTAAATCTCACATCATGCTCCACGATTAACATTGTCGGTGCATACGATAGTAACAGCTTCTCAATCTGCATTCTGGAAAAAACATCTATATAATTTAGCGGTTCATCCCATATGTATACATGCGCTGGTGTAAGAAGGCTCGACGCTATGAGAACCTTCTTTTTCTGTCCTTCCGAAAAGTCTTTCATGTCCTTTTCAAACTGCACTCGTGAAAAATCCAGCTGTCTAAGAAGTGAAAGTAAAAGCGTATAATCCAGCTCATTTTCTACGGCATACTCCTTTAGAGTACCACATAAATGCGATGTATCCTGGTTGATATAAGAAATGATAAGTCCACTTGCAATTGCCATATCTCCTTCCATTCCAAACGGTATCTCGTTATCTGGCCTATGATATAACAAATGCTTCTTCGAAGAATTACTTTGTGACAAAATTGCTTTTATTAAACTGGATTTTCCACATCCATTGCTTCCATCTAAAAATACCCGCTCCCCTTGCATAAGTTCAAATGATAAATCCTTTATGACAGGCGACTTTGCATCCTTGTATCTGAGTGAAAAATCCTTGCAGGAAATCAATCGTTCTTTATGATGTGACAGAGGCATGAGCTTCAAATCTGTTATCTCCTCAATGTCATTTAGAAGACCTTCCTTCTCTTCAATCTCATTCATAATTCTATTCTCGAAAGATTTTACTCTGCTTTGCATCTTTTTGGTTTTCGCACCGATATATGCTCGCGTATCAAGAAATCTGTCATGTTCCTTAACCGGATCAAAACCAATTTTAGTTCCTTCGTTTTTATCCGCCCAACGTTTTGATCTATCTGCCGCTGCTTTCAGCTTACTTATCTCTTTGAGATGTTTCTCATTCTCAGCCTTTGCATTGCTGTCGGCACGCTCCTTATTTGTCCACCAGCTTGAAAAATTTCCCGCCTGGACTTCTATCCCAACACGATTCAGCACCAGCACATGGTCAATACATGCATCAAGAAAATCTCTGTCATGCGAAACCAAAATAAATCCTTTTTTGTCGGCAAGATACTTTTTAATAATTTCTCTGGCATCCTTATCAAGATGATTGGTAGGTTCATCAATCAGCAAGAAATCATTCTCCCCAGAAAACAGTACAGCTAGCATTACTTTTGTTCTTTCCCCAAAGCTTAGAGTTGAAAATGGACGATATAATATTTCAGCATCAATTCCTAACTTTGGTAATTCACACATAACACGCCAGCTTTCCACACCAGTTTTCCAATTTTCCATCAGTTCTACAGCATCTTTTGACATATCTTCATCTGAAATTTTATACGGAAAATAATCAAATACAATTCCTTTGCTTATACTTCCACTATAATCAAATTTTCCAAGCAAAAGATTTAAAAAAGTTGTTTTCCCTTTTCCGTTCCTGCCAATAAAACCAAGCTTCCAGTCTGTATCAATAGAAAACGAAACATTTTCAAAAACATTATCAAAACTGCCTTCATATGCGAAGGTTAAATTACAAACATTTATTTGAGCCATATTGCCTCCCCTCTCCTGTGAAATACCAAAACTTTCAACGTTCGCCACAAGGCGTACACTAAAAAAGGTTCTGTAATGCATACGCAAAACAGAACCGCAAATCCTCCTAAGACTTTATTCCAGTTAGAGAATGAAACTCCCAACTGAGATAAACCTATATTATCATCATAGGATAAAATGGAAATTATAATGCGATAATCCAATCTAAGCGTACACAAAAACAGCCCTGCTTCACAGGTCATCTACTTTACTATGTGTCTTACCTAAACTAAATTATCTGTTAAACATTTCCTCACCCTACACAATATGTGCTCTTTCTTTTTGATTTATCCTCTAGGACACTCTCATTGTACCATTTTAAAATACGGTGTTCAACTAAAAAATTCATTCCAGAACTCTTGTCTATCCATTCAATCGCCTTCGAAATAACACAAACATTAAATATATCCATGCCAAAGACTCCGCTACTGCAATAATAAGGGCATAAAAAGAGCCTGAAATACTCCATTGTCCAACCCAGAACATCGGAAACAAGAAAAATACATACTTTACCATTCCTTTAACCAGAATTGGCACGAAAAAAGTCATTCCAAATAGACCCGATAACTTCCCAACTGCCATCCCCTCTACTTTATTCGAAGAGATCGCCACCACAAGCATTGCAGTTACTATTCCGCTTAGCATGGTGGATACGACCATAACTATTATTTTGGGAAACGAAAGCTCTATAAGTGAGAATACAGGCACACAAAATAATGCAACAATTCCCGAAATGACAGCAGGAATTACAATTCTTGAGCTTAGATAGCCTATCATTCCGGCTGGCGTTACCATAAGGTATTTTGTAATGTTGTCATCAATTTCCCCAAGTACAACCAAGCCACCTACAAACGCGAAAAGCATTCCTGTAAGCATTGCAAGGAGCCAGCTGAATATTTCATAATAAGGCACCAGAAAGTTTTCAAGTCCATATCTGCTAAGTAAAGTCTTTTCCAGAAAAGGAATCCCAAGCTTGAAAAAAGCTCCTGCCAAAAACGGTGCAATTACAAGCAGTAACATCATCATTTCCTGAGTAATCTGCTTTACCATATTAAAAAACATCTTTCCTACAACTCTCATAATATGCCCCCTAAAGTTTAACTTTGCCAGAATTTCTAAACATTTTCTGCACGCATTTATCTGCGGTATAAAACAGTATCAAAAGCCATAGAACTGTACACAACAATGACAAGATGAGAAATCTGTCATTTCCGCAAATAAGCTGCATTATGCTACATCCCGGATGTAAAAGCATAAGTCTGTTATCCCACAAAAAACCAATTCTATATACTATGACCGGTACAAATCCAATAATCTCAAACGGAATAGTCCACACTATGTATTGATTCAGGCTTTCTATTTTGGCTCCAACGATTATTCCGCAGAGACTAAATACCGCTGAGCCAGCAAAAATTCCTACCGCTGTCAAAAACCAGTTATCTGTTTTTCCCTGAGAGATCAAAATCAAGCCTACCACTTCAGAAATAATTCCAATAGAAATCACTTTTGCCAGTATGTACTCCTTCGTTGATACAGGCGAGATTGCAATTGAATTTGTAACCCTTTGACTTTTTTCCAAAAGAATCAGTGCGCCCATAAAAAACATTCCCATTGCGGCCGGATCCGAGTACACACATATGTCCACAATAACATTTTGGGTATTTCCTTCAAAAAAAGAAAACAGCATCATATATATGACTATCATTAGAAAATACAGTGCATAAAAACCATATTTCCATTGAAAAATCATATCTCCCTTGATTACATTTATTTTTCTCATGTCTGCTCCTTTTCTAATCCAACTGTGCTCCAGTCATCTCAATGAATATATCACTTAATGTAGGTTCTAAGCTGTGAATTGATGTCACACGGTTCTCAGAAAGAAGTTTTTGAAGAAAAGCATCCTCACTTATTTTTGACAAAAGACTTGTTCTCTTCTGTTCCCTGCCATTTTCCATATATGTATAATTGACTTTTGCGGCCCCTCTTTGCATTATGAAATTGTGTGGCGTATCCAAAGCCTTCATCTGACCATCAACAATAAAAACCACCCTGTCACACAGCTCTGTCGCATCCTGCATATTGTGAGTTGTGATGATTATCGTCTTACCGCAATCGCGTTCTTTCTTTATCATATCCTTCATTATTTTGGCATTATTGGGGTCTAGTCCACTGGTTGGCTCATCCAGAAACAAAACCTCAGGATTATGTACCAATGATTTTATAAAATTAAGGCGTGACTTCATTCCCTTTGAAAATGCCGAAACCTTCTTATCAGCATGCTCGTATAGACCGACTTCCTTTAGAAGCTCATCAACATCTCGTTTGTTTCCCGAATAAAGTGACGCAAAATAGTTTAGATCTTCTCTTGCGGTCAACTTTTCGAACAGGCTTGGGAATTCAAAATCAACACCGATTTTTTCATAAAAATCCTTGCCATGTTTACAACTGTCAATACCAAGGATTTTTGCTGTTCCTTCGTAATTTATGCAAAGTCCTGTAAGCACTTTCTGCAGTGTACTTTTTCCTGCTCCGGATGGACCAAGAAAACCGAATATTTCCCCTTTTTGTACTGTGAAATTAATGTCTTTAAGAAATGGTGTTTTGGTATAACTAAATGATAAATCACTTACTTCTATTACATTTGTATTTAACGTTTCTTTGCTCTCTTTCATTCTTCCTTCTCCCTTGTATACTGGTTTAATGTTAATTACCTATGTACTTTTCCTACTCTAATTGGCTAAACTAATTGTATAACGATACCTCTTAAAACAATTCTCATACTCTCTTTCCAGTTTTCTGTACCTATCGCAGTTTTATACATTCCTCCAAAAATAATCATCATGAAGGAACCAACCAATGCTTCGACATCTATTCCCTTTTCATTGGCAATCGTTTTAAAAAATCCATCACATATGTCACCATCACTTTCTCGGTGCTTATCTAATACATCCGCTGGAATCTTGGATAAAATTAGATTCATCGACTCTGGATTGAGTAATACGCTAAGGCATGAATTGTAAGTTATCTCTATTGCTCCAAGTATTACATCCGTAAGTTCCTCCACGCAATCTGACAAATCCAGATTCTGTAAGGACTTATTTTTTGATTGAATGATTTTATAAATCCCTTCTTTAATATATTTATCAACCTGTTCATGAAAATCCTGTGACACATCAAAGAGCAGCATCTCCTTTGACGGATAAAACAGATAAAATGTGCCTTTGGGTATTCCTACTCTTTTTACAAGTTCATCGACTGTCGTTTTTTTTACCCCTTTTTCCTGCATAAGGATATTAGCTTCGTACTTGAGCTTTTCAATTATTAACTTTTTCTCCTCTTCGGAATAAATTTTTGGCATTGCTTCTCCTTTTTGACTGTTTTTATCATTTTAGTCAGTATAATCCTGAAATCTATTTTTGTCAACAAAAAAACCTTACTGAAATCAGTAAGGTTCAAATTAATTCGATTATATGCTCCACCGCATCAATCCATGTCTGTTACAATATACGTAGATAAAACCATGCCCTTTACGTCGAAATCTCGCTTCTGCATTCTGCTCGGGATATAGTTTCTTTATTTCTACTGTATCTGAAGTAACGTAAGAAATAAAAGATAAATAATGTTCTTTTGTCATCGGATGTTCAAAAGATACATAGTATTCGCCATCCATACACTCGAGCTTCATTTCATGCTCTGCATCTTCTGAATCCTCTTCGATTTCAAGAACTGGAAGTGTTATCCCGCAGCAACTGTAGGAACCCTGACCGATTGAGCAGATTACATTTCCACATACCGGACAGACGTAGAAGACTATTTTTCGCATATTGCCAGACATATTTTCATTTGATTTTAACTCTCCTGTCAAAAGCTCCGCGATTGACACTTCAAGGCTTTTTGACAGGTCCTCTAGAATTCCGATATCGGGCAGGCCTTTGTTTGTTTCCCACTTTGATATTGTTTTCTCACTGACACTTAACATTTCTGCCAGTTCCTTCTGCGTAAGCTGTTTCTTCTCACGAAGTTCTCTTATTACTTTTCCTGTTACATAATTCATAAGCTTTCCCTCTCTTTCATGACTCTATTGTAGGGCTTGCTTATCGCTTCCTCAACCTACGCAAAGTAGAGTTGTGAAAATCAGCCTCTTCCTGGAATTTTTCACTTTATTTTTCTTTCAATTAAAATCAAATATACTCATCTGCGCATATTTTTCCGGAAATTCATTTAAGTATGCAAAACATTCATCCCTGGGAAGTGCTTATCCAAAGCAGCATAAAAATACTCCCTGTCCCCATCTCTCAAGGTTAGTCCCATGCCGAAACAGATAATACCCTTTACTTCCGCCCGAACACATTCGTCAAGAATTGCTTTAATATTTTCCTCTGTATCATTAATAAATGGAAGGATTGGAGACAACCATACCACAGTTGGAATTCCTCTCTTTTTCATTACCAATAGAATCTCAATCCGTCGTTTTGTGTTACATACATTTGGCTCTACGATTCGACACAGATTATCATCAAAGGTTGTTAGTGTTATCTGTACTACGCACTTGGTTTTTTGATTTATTTCATCTAGCAAATCAATATCCTGCAAAATCCTATCTGATTTCGTCTGAATCGCAACACCAAATCCATATTGTGATATGATTTCCAGGCAGCTTCGTGTCAGCCTAAGTTTTTCTTCACAATGCATGTATGGATCAGACATTGAACCAGTTCCAATCATACTCTTCTTTCTTTTTGACTTTAGAGCTGCCTCTAGAAGTTCCGGAGCATTCTGTTTTACTGCAATATCCTCAAATGGATGCGTAAACTGGTAACACCTGCTTCTACTGTCACATACAAGAACGCTTCAGCGTTCTTGTTGCGGAATGCGCGTCAGCTTTGCTGACATCTTCCTCTTCGCATTCCTGCAATCCGCCGGAGGTTTTTTAGCTCAGTTGGGGAACTCCCCAACTGAGCTAAATACACCCATGAGAACATCCACGATAAATATTCATGCCATAATGATCACCGCTTCTGGCGAGTATTCCTTTAGCTTCAACAAAATGCATATCACACACCAACCTTATTCAGATTTCAGTTTTTGCTCAATTTCTTTATCCGGCCAATATCCCCATGACTCCGTAATCTTGCCATTTTCAACCTTGAAGATTTCTAAAGCCTCAAATGTGATATTTCTTCCGGTTGCCGGGATACCCATACAGGTACCAGTATGGATACCATCATAGAGAACACGCGCAGCAACCTTCCCACCATCCGCAAAAACATCCAACACCTTTACAGTCAGATTTGAAAACTGTCCCGCAACAATTTTCAAAATACCAACAGCATCTGCGTTACTTCTGGTCCCAGCCGGACTGTTATCAATATAATTCTCTGAAATACAGTTCATAACAAAATCATAGTTATGATTGGTATAGCCATCCTCAAAAAAATTCACCACAATATCTTTTGGAGACAAATAATATACAAATTTACAAATTCTTCGCTCCTGTCCCTGATAATTTCCAATACCCTCATACAATTTGATAAATCCACATCGTTCCATAACCTTGACGGCTGCTTTGTTTTCCACAAGACATACTCCCGCCATTTCTGTAATACCAATTTTTTTCATGATTACAGGCAAAAATTCTGCCACAGCTTCGGTAGCATAACCTTTTTGGGAAAAATTTTCAGCAATGTGAAAACTAATCTCCCATTTGCCATCGTCAGATGGAAAAGCTTGCACATATCCAATGCATTCACTGTCTTTCAGTGTAACAGTATAGACTAACGAACCGCCACCATTTTCATATACACCCGCCAGAAATACTACATTATCTGCCATATCCATAGTCAATTCATTGATAATCAATCTGGAAGTTTCAATTCTCATAGTTTTTTATTCCTTTCTACAACTTTGTATGAAATATGTGATTTTCCAAAGCATCTGGCACGGCTTGCTCCGCACATAGCTAAATCGTTACTATGAAATCTCAATTTTGCCGCCATTTCTACAAACTGAAAGTTTTCATTTTCTTGCATATCGAGGACCTTCCTCACCAATCTCTCCAGTAGGGAGGAATCCGCACTTTTGAAGCACCCGTATTGATGCAAGATTGTCGGCTTCTGCCTCTGCCTCCACGCAGCATACTTTATGCTGCTGCAACACCCACTCGACAACAGCATTGACCGCATCGGTTGCATAGCCCTGCCCCTGATATTCTTCCGAAATACCATAACCAATCTCCGTTGAACCATTAGGAGAAATGCCCTTAAAACAGCATTCTCCAATGTGGGTCCCATCCTTTCTCTCAATCATCCAAATAGCATAATAGTGCCATTCTTCTGGATGCATAAGGCAACCGTCAAGCATTTCCTGATAGGCAGTTTTCAAAATGTCGTTTGTCTGACTTGATATAAAATCTTCCATTGCTTTTTTTGAAGCTGGGTAGATGTGTAGCCGTTCCGTTTCTATCATATATACCTCCATGAATTCCGATTTCTCAACACCACGACAAATTCAAAGCTTCCGCTCTGTTATAATCTCTTAACCTAACTGAAAGATTTGTCGCTTTATAACATTTTCTCTATTAAAATTATAGATTCTTCATTTTTTCCAATCATTTCCACTGAAATCTTATCTCTAGTTGGAGAAGACTCCCACTTCTTTAAGTGGTGAGTAGAAATGATATTTGTCTCAGTGGGAGTCTCAATCTCCAACTGAGATAAAAGCCGCCGGCGGATTGCAGGAATGCGCAGAGGAAGATGTCAGCAAAGC
>JBGVKW010000006.1:0-5004 GCA_045123895.1 Agathobacter sp. | reverse complement strand
ATGGAGCCCATGCAGGGCGATTTCTGAGAAATTTACAAGACGAGATAAAAAGACTCTAAACGGTTGACCCTAATGACAATCACTCGTGAGCGGCAGGATGGTTTGCCCCTGTCATTTTTCCTGATTTTGTGATAAAATCCGTTAGTTAAATTGATTAGAAACCAATCGAAGTTGGTGTAAACGATAAAGCAGCTTACAACATTTGATAAACTGCCCTATCGTTTACATCAATTTCGATTTTTCTATAGTGAACAAAGTCGCGTCACCGGAGCCAGTATGTATGGATTTTCAATTATTCCACTTTGCCGAAAAGTAAAGGTTATGTCATTACAGCTGAGAGACTCATTTCAAAATCCAAGCACGACAAATAGACCTCATTGCTGAGGCTTTTGAAGAAATATAAATTCCAAACTTTAAATCCGTAAAGGTATCCGCTGCCTAGGCTTTCCAAGGTGACCACCACAACACTTACAGACAGTAACCTTAATGCCGTAGAGGGTTTCAAGCATCTGTGGTGTTTCCATACTTTTAAGCCTTGAAAGATACTGTTTACAGCCAAGGAGATTTCTGCATAACGTCATATATCTGGTTTTGCTTCTGGTACACAACAGGCCATAATGTCTGATTCTGACAAAGCGCTTGGGTGGCACATGCATAAGGAACCGACGGATAAACTCAATGCCGGAAATGGTAAATTCTTTCCACTTACCTTCTTCCCGGTAATCTTTTACATAGTAAGTAACTGTATCCTCATCCATACGGATAATACGGTGGTTACTGATGGCAATCCTGTGGGTGTATTTCCCAAGGTAGTTAATAACGGACTGAGCACCATTAAAGGTTTTCTTGCAGTGGGGAACCCAGTCTTTGCCATAACAAAGGTTTAGGAGTTCTTTGAAAGTATAACGGTTACGGTACTTTTCACTACTCCCATGAAACTGAAGCTTTTTCGCTTCATACAGAGATTTAAGTTCATCCATGTATTTACCACGGAACAGCTTTGACATTACCTTAACCGGAAGAAAGAATTCTTCACCCTTATCGCGCCATTGATTTTTTGCTGTCAGACCGCCACCAAGAAGAATGACATGAATATGAGGATGATAGTTCATTTCAGAACCCCAGGTATGTAAAACACAAATATATCCGACCCTTGCACCAAGATGCTTCGTATCCTCAGTTAACTCGTTAATGGTTGCCGAGACGCAGCGGTACATGGCATCATAGAGAAGCTGCTGGTTGCTGTAGATTAAGGAGTTCAGTTCCTGCGGTACCGTAAATACTACATGGAAGTAAGGGGCATCCAGAACGTCTTCCCGCCTTTTATCCATCCACTTTTCCTTGGGCAAAGCCTGACACATGGGACAGCACCTGTTGCGGCAGGAATTGTAATGAATCTGCAAATGTCCACAGTCTTCACACATACTTACGTTGGAACCATAAGCACCGGTCTTGCAGTTAATGATACAGTTAGCAACCTTGGACTGCTGTGGTGAAGGAGTATATTTATCGAGGTATTTCGGATAAAACCGTAGCAAGATATCCTGTACAGTAGGACGTTCCATTATGAATCCTCCTGTATGTCAAAGGGACTTTTAATACCAAGCAAAGTTTTGTTACTGACATGAAGATAAATCTCGGTAGACTTAGGATCCAAGTGACCCAACAATGCCTGAATGTATTTAATGTCACATCCGGCCTCCAGAAGATGACTTGCAAAGCTGTGTCTGAACGCATGTGAAGTGACATGTTTAGGGATTCCTGCCCGTTCGGCACTTCTTCTTAATACCTGATTTACGGCAGAGATATCCAGATATTCTCCGGTCACCTGACTGGGAAACAGAATGTTTCTGGGCTTTCCGCATTTGAACCAGTATTCAGTAAGAATATCAAGAGTCCGGTCAGCAAGAATGGTGTAGCGGTCCATCCTGTTTTTGGTGTTGCGGATGTGAATGGAGTGATTGCTTCGGGATATATCATCATAATGCAAATGGGTTGCTTCAGATACCCGAAGACCGCCGGAGTACATAACAGCAAAGATGGCTTTGTATTTCAGGTTTGTGGTAACATCAAGGATTGTATTCACTTCTGCCCTTGAAAGAACAGTAGGCAGGGAACGGTCACGTTTCATTCTGGGGATTTCATCTTCATCCCAGTTGAGTTTGAGTACCCGCTTGTACATAAAGCGTAACGCACCATAGTAGTGATTGTAGGTTTCGGGCATAATGCCGGCAAGCCTTTTGGCAGTAAGATAATCATCAACATCCGCTATTGTGAGTTCCTGCCAGGGTTTACCAATGGTATACAGGAACGGACTAAGGGCATGACAATACGCCCGTGCGGTGGATTCCTTTAGATTCTTTTTCCGCGCAGCAATAGTAACTAATTCAAAAATATCTTCGTACATAAAATAACCTCCATGAAATAAAAGTAGTAATAGAAACAGTAACTACCTATCATGGAGGAGCATTTGCAAAATAAAACTGCTTGTGTAAGCAGCCTAAAGATGGTATCATTTTCATAGGCAGTGGAGCTTTCTTTGGTGTTTTGTTTTGTGTGGTAACTTAACAATAAATACTATTTAGGAAGTAATCAACTGCCTTTTTAATAAAGAATAAAAACTGCGCCACAGCCTTGGCAGGCCATCGCGCAGCGATTTTGTTCAATTTCAGTTTGTCGGAGGGATAACTTCTAAATTTGCAAGACTAGAAAATCCATGCTAACATACCACACATTCTTAGACAGAAGGAGGTGTGGTAAGAAATGGAATCCAGTAATAACAAGGGTTTGGTTAGCAATTATACAATAATTAAATTCTTTTGCGAAAACTATTTGAACAGAATTTAATTGATACAGATACTTATGTATTTGCAATGAACATGGCAAAAGAAGAGTATGACAAAGCGGATAGGAAAAAGCATTGACGCATATGTATACACCCTATGGGAAAGTAGCGTATGTGCATAGCAGCCGACCAAGCAGCTAAATTGGCTCGTATGAATGAAGACTAAGCAACTTTAAGTGTGAGATTGAAAATTGGATATTGAGATGTAAAAATGAGATGCTCTATATCAGTTTAAGTGACTGATATAGGGTACTATATAATGAGTAATATAAATTTGATGGAGGAATAAAAATGCTTACACATGTTGGCACAAATACAATAGAGACAGAGAGATTGATACTCCGAAGATTTGAGTATACAGATGATGAAGCAATGCTTAAATATTGGGTTGCAGACGAGAAAATACAATCATTATATTCTGAACCTGTGTACTCCACTAAAGATGAGGTAAAGGGATTGCTTGACAAGTATATAGGTTCTTATGAAAAGAATGACTATTATCGTTGGGCTGTTGTTGAAAAAACAACGGGTGAATGTATCGGACAGATAGCATATTTTCTAGTTGACAGTAAGAATCATTTTGCCGAAATTGAATACTGTATCGGTTCGGATTTTCAGTGCAAAGGTTTTGCAACAGAGGCAACAAAAGCAGTTATTGCATATGGCTTTGATAGAATGAATTTGCACAAGGTTCAAATTTGTACAAAAACTATTAATGCACCGTCAAAACGAGTAATAGAAAAATGTGGTTTTACATATGAAGGAACTCTGAGAGATTATTTCTATATGAATGGGAAATATGTTGGAAGGTTGTATTTTTCAATATTAAAAAATGAGTTTGAAACTATGATATAGGATATTTGTAAGGAAAAATAAATTTCAGTAACTTGAGAGATGAATTTGAATTGAGCGAGCTCTTTTTGCGAGCGATGACAAATGAACGAAGTTCATTTGTATGGGCTTGATTCGGATTTAGAAGTAAGAATTTAACGAGGTGACTATTTATGTGGAACGAATTATATAATGCAGCGGTTAAGGTACAAAATGGTCGAACAATTTCACCATTCATAGACGCAGGCGGATGTGCCGCTGCAATTCTTACGAAGCAAGGAAATATTTATGTCGGCGTTTGTATTGATACTGCTTCAACCCTTGGAATGTGTGCAGAGAGAAATGCCATTGCCAATATGATTACAAACGGAGAAAGTCAGATTGATAAGGTTGTTGCTGTAATGCCTGACGGTAAGGTTGGTTCTCCTTGTGGTGCTTGTCGTGAATATATGATGCAGTTGGATAAAGATAGCGGAGATATTGAAATCCTTCTCGACCTTGAAACCAAAAAAACAGTAAGACTTAAAGAATTGATTCCCGATTGGTGGGGATACGATAGATTCGGCGAATAGTTCGACAAATTCCAATTGTGTAAATACACAATTTAAGGTTTACATTACCTGTTATAATTTATTATTAAATTCTTGGCAAACCCTTATAAACACTAACTTTTCTGTATGTGTGCTTTCCCTTATGTGTTCCCTTGTGTTATATCGTTCCACAAGGATTTACGAACCCTCATAAGGGCAAAAACAAGGGAAGCAAAATCACATAACACATTATAACACAATATGAATGGACTGTGTGAACTGATTGAAATGCTTTTAGATTTTACAGAAAAGAGGATTGATTGAATGAATATCATATATGCAGAGTACAACATTTACCATAACAGTATTGATATATTCACTTATGCCGGATATATTTTACGAATTGACTGTGCAAAGGCAGAGAAAGGCTTAAAGACTACTCCTAATTCAGAATGTGCATTAAATGCTCTTGCAATAGACAACCCTATAGAATATGCACGCTTATATCTGGACGGAACTATGCAAATTTGGATAGATGCAGAAGATAGTTTAGAGGTGTGGTAACTATACAGTCGGATTGCTTAGAATGGGCAGTCCGCCTTAAATAATCAAGAAAAATATGAGTGGAATATTAGCGATATTCGTGGTACAATAGAGTGAAAATTGATTAGAAACCAATCGAAGTTGGTGTAAACGATAAAGCAGCTTACATCCGTTGATAAACTGCCCTATCGTTTACATCAATTTCGATTTTTCTATAGTGAACAAAGTTGCGTCACTGGAGCCGACATGTATGGA
>JBGVKW010000005.1:0-9321 GCA_045123895.1 Agathobacter sp. | reverse complement strand
TAGAAATGATATTTGTCTCAGTGGGAGTCTCAATCTCCAACTGAGATAAAAGCCGCCGGCGGATTGCAGGAATGCGCAGAGGAAGATGTCAGCAAAGCTGACGCGCATTCCGCAGCAATAACGCCAAGGCGTTATTGAATTAAATTTTTCCGTGCATTATATTAGTACAATATTTTACAAACGACAAGAGAAAATGAATAAACTGAGAAAAAAACGTACATTCTACTAAAATAAGGAGGTGTTTTATTGAATGAATGTAGCAAAAACACAACAAAATACAAATGAGGTGAGAAATGAAATCTATAATGAGTACGTAAAGCAAAAGACGCCACAATCAAACTTATTATTTGATATGTTTAAAGCCTTCGTAGTGGGAGGAATTATCTGTGCGATAGGACAGGTGATTATAAACATAGGGATGAATATGTTTGATTTAAGTCAGGAGGATGCATATATATACTGCAGCATAATACTTGTACTTTTTAGCTGTATTTTTACAAGCCTTAACCTTTATACAAAGATTGCAAACTGGTCAGGAGCTGGCGCTTTGGTTCCAATAACAGGATTTGCAAATGGAGTTTGTTCATGTGCCTGTGAATTTCAGGTTGAAGGGCAGGTTTTTGGAATTGGTTCACAGATATTTAAAATAGCGGGACCGGTAATTTTGTATGGAATTCTTTCAAGTTGGATTGCTGGGGTGATATATTACATTTTCCTTGTATAATCAGAAAAGCTTTGGTAATATAGTACTATACGGAGGGGCTGTCTATGGGAAGTGAAACTGTAATGCAAACGTATAGTCCGGAGGGAGATATAATAGCATTGTTTTTTTGTCTGCTAAATTTTTTCCTTCTATGGTCAACATATACGATAAAACAGAAAAAATTGCATATGTTTTCCTGGACTAATGGTGCTATTATTGTTGCCATTAATGTAAGTTTGTTCTACCATATTATGTTAGAAAATCAGAAAAAATGGACTGAGCCGGGAATGCTTTTTTTAAGAGATTTAAAATTCATAGCATTGATTTTTGTGTTCTGTATGTTTGAGTGCTATATTGCCAATCATGTAAAGATGGAAGCTACAAGGTATCAGATTTTCAGAGCGGCAGTTTGGATTGGATTTGGTTTTTATATAGTAGCACAATTGATGATTAGATTTGTAGGGGATGGTATTTTTGAAGATGCTCCTGAGAGTTTGAAAATTATTAACATTTATCATCTGGTATATGTGATTTATGCGATTGTTGCATTGGGGCTTTTGATAAAGTATAAAAGAAGATTTGTGACAAAATCATGGATTTGTCTTATAGAGGTATTATCATTATCGTTTGGAGTTTCATTATTTCAGGGGTATTTCTATCAGGAATCTTTTACCTGTTTTAGTTTTGTGCTTCCTCTTACAACGTGTTTGTTCCTGTTTCATTACAATGCGTATGATGTGGATATGGGAACCCTTGATCATAAATCGTTAAGAGGTTATATCAGCGAATTTAAGAATAAGAAATTTGCAATTATTTGTCTGACTTTTAGAGAGTTAACGGAAAAGGCAAAAAAAGATTTATCTGATGAATTTTATCATTTTAACGAGAGATATTTTAAGGGAGCAACCACATTTAAAATAAGTGAAAAATCCCTTTTGGTAGTATTTTGTATAGATAAGAATACTAAATTCATGGATAAGATGAATGTGGTCATGCAGGATTTTGAAAAGTTGTATGCAATTCATCAGATTCCTTTCAAGATTGTTTGTTTAAAATCAGATGAGAGGATGAAATTGTCAGATGACTACTTGTCTTTTATCAGGCTTGTAAATGGACGAATGGATTGGAACAGCTGGCATTTTTGTGATGAGAAGGATATTAAGAGTTTTATAAGATTTCAGAATATTCAAAGTGAATTAAAGGATATTGATAAAAAACAGGATTTGATGGATGAGAGAGTTCTTGTATACTGCCAGCCGGTTTTGAATACTCAAACAGGAAAGTTCAATACGGCAGAAGCATTAATGAGACTTGAAATTCCATCAGAGGGGATGTGTTTTCCGGATGAATTTATTCCAGTGGCCGAACAGGACGGATATATTCACACATTAAGCAGGATAATACTAAGTAAAACCTGCAACAAGATTAAAAGTTTATTGGAAGAAGGTTATCAGATAGATAGAATTTCTGTAAATTTTTCTATGAGTGAACTTAGAATAAAAAGTTTTTGTGACGATGTCATTAGTATAATTAACGACTCAGGAATTTCTCCTGATAAAGTTGCAATTGAACTGACGGAGAGTAGAAATGAACAGGATTTTGATTTGACAAAGACAATTATTTCTACTTTACATAAATATGGAATTAAGTTCTATCTTGATGATTTTGGAACTGGTTACTCAAATTTTGAAAGAATTATAGGACTTCCAATTGATATTATTAAATTTGACAGATCACTAACTATCATGGCAGGAAAAAATGAGGTTACAAAATATATGGTAGGAAGCTTCTGTGATATTTTTTTAAATGCAAATTATCAGGTTTTGTTTGAAGGCGTTGAAGATAAGAGTGATGAGGAACGATGCGTTGAGATGAATGCACTATATCTTCAGGGTTATAAATATTCAAGGCCGGTACCAATAAATGAATTAAGTGATTTTTTGGAGATATAATGGAAGAAAAGACTGCAAAAGAGAAAAAAATTAATTTTATTCGCGTATGTATTATGTTGATTCTGACATTAGCTGTAATTATTCCAATAGTTTCATCAACAAATGTTGATTATGTGGATTCAAAATGTAGAACGTTAGATGCAGGATGGACTGTTACACATAATGATAAGGTGTATGAGAATGTTACGCTTAGTGAGCAACAGTTTGAAATGTGTAACAAAGGTGATACGCTTATTCTAGAAACCGATTTACCGGAAAGAGTGGATATTGTTCAGCCTACTCTGAGATTTTATTCTGTTCATTCGGCTGTAACAATGTTTCTTGACGGAGAGAGAATATATAGCTATGGACGATATGAATACAACAAAGGAAAAATGTTGGGCTATGGTTATCATTTTATTCCTCTTCCTGAAGGGTACGAGGGAAAACATTTAAAGATTGTCTTAAATATATCTGAAAATAACGCTTTTGATGGACAACAGGCGCTTACCATTGATGAAGGAAATTCTTTTTTAATAAAGGATTTCGCTGGAAAGAGATTTGGTATAGCGGTTTCGTGGTTTTTGATTGTATTTGGAATGCTTACAATGATTCTTTCTATTTTGATGATGAGAGGTACAGAAAACTTTGTACAGACGTTTTGTATTGCCATGTTTTCATTTTTAGTTGGAGTATGGTCAATGTGTAATAGTGATACTATTATATATATTACAAAGGACCTGAAGATAAAGGCGTATTTTGAGTATTTAACATTCTATTCGATGGCACTTCCAATTACTTATTACTTTAGAGATAAGGTTATGGAGCCTCATATTCCAAAATGGATTAAGAGATATTTTTATATATTGATAGGTTATGAGATTATATATATAATCGTTACATATGGCTGTCAGCTTTTCAATCTGGCACATTTCCCAATGTTTTTGGCTGGAACTCATATTTGTATGGGATTTGTATTGGGATTAATTATGCTTTTGAATTTTTATAATAGAAAAAATGGACATAAGAAAGAAAATACAGTTACAATTGGATTTGCAATTGCTGTGGCGTTTGTTTTGGTGGAACTTATCAGATTTAATTTTAGTAAATTTTTTATTGGATTTACAAACAATAAATACAGTTCAACAGTTCCAATCGCAGTGTTTATCATAGTAGTTGCTTTGCTGGTTGATTATGGAAAGTCAATTTCTTCATTTATGTACAAGAGTGCACAGCAACAGGTTTTAGAGCATATGGCATATGTTGATGAACTTACGGGATTATATAACAGAAGGAAGTTTGAAGAGACTCTTTTGGAAGTGGATCAAAAAGGTGGAAGTTATGTAATTATGAGTTTTGACCTTAATTATCTAAAGAGAATCAACGATACCTATGGACATGAAAAAGGAGATGCTCTCATCAGAAGATTTGCAGATGTTCTTCTGGCGGTGTATAGTCTATATGGTGTTGTATCTAGAACTGGTGGAGATGAATTTGTGGCAGTTTTATTTGATGTTACAAAAACGGATATAGACAAGATGATTGTCCAGATGAATAAGCTTATGGATGAAAACAATTCCTCAGATGATATCATCCAGCTTAGTACAGCGTATGGTGTTGCATTTAGTGAAGAGTATGGAGATATGAGAGATTCTCATTTTGTATATAAAATTGCCGATGACAGAATGTATGAGAATAAGAGAAAATCAAAAAAAGGAAGGGAATAGAAGATGAAAAAAGTAGAAGATTATATCAGAACGATACCAGATTTTCCAGAAGAGGGAATCATGTTTCGTGATGTAACAAGCGTGTTGCAGGATGCTGAAGGGTTAAAGCTTGCGATTGATGAGATGGTAAAAAAACTAGAGGGTGTTGATTGCGATGTTATTGCAGGAACTGAATCTAGAGGTTTTGTGTTTGGAATGCCAATAGCATATATTCTTGGAAAGCCTTTTGTTATGGTTAGAAAAGCAGGAAAACTTCCATGTGAGACTGTTTCAAAAACATATCAGTTAGAATATGGTACAGCTACGATTGAGATTCATAAGGATGCTATTAAACCGGGACAGAAAGTAGTCTTAGTGGATGATCTCATTGCTACGGGTGGAACAATAAAGGCAGCAACAGAACTTGTGGAAGAACTTGGTGGTATTGTTTCAAAAATAGTATTTTTGATGGAGCTAAAGGGTCTTGAAGGAAGAAAAGCACTCGAAGGATATGATGTGGATGCAGTTGTTGCATACGATGGTAAATAATTGGACATACTGATTAAAAAAGGAGAATCAGTATGACTCAGAATCAAAAAATAGGAAATTGGAGTCTTCGCTATTCGAAGGCTCCTTTTATTTTAGAAAGTTCTTCAATAGTAGGAACAAAAGAATCAGAAGGTCCACTGGCTGACAAATTCGATCTGGTGGGTGATGATGACAAATTCGGACAGGATACATGGGAGGAGGCTGAGAGTTGTCTGCAGTCAGATGCCCTTAGAATTGCACTTGGGAAGGCGGGGCTTAAATCAATGGATCTCGATTATATCTTTGCGGGGGATTTGTTGGGACAGGCAATGGCAACAACTTTTGGATTGAAAAAGTTTCAGATACCGCTTTTTGGTCTGTATGGAGCATGTTCAACCTGTGGGGAAGCTATATCTCTTGCATCAGCCTTTGTGGCAGCTGGTTATGGTCACATTATTGCAGCTGTTACTTCAAGTCATTTTGGAAGCGCAGAAAAACAGTTTAGATTTCCGAATCAGTATGCATCGTATCGACCAGAGTGTTCAACGTGGACAGTTACAGGTGCAGGGGCATTTATTATCTCAACTTCAGGTGATGTGAAAATTGAGGGTATTACAACCGGAAAGGTTGTGGATTATGGAATAAAGGATTCAATGAACATGGGGGCTGCAATGGCTCCGGCGGCAGCGGAACTTATAATAAACAATCTGAATGATTTTGAAAGAAAACCAGAAGATTATGACAAAATAGTTACCGGTGACTTGGGAAAGGTTGGTCAGCAAATCCTAATCGATTTGTGCAAGGAAAAAGGGGTGGATATAAGCCGGGTTCATGAGGATTGTGGTATGAAAATTTTTGATTTGGAAAATCAGGATGTGGGTTCCGGAGGATCGGGATGTGGCTGCTCTGCAACAGTTCTTTCATCCTATTATCTGCCAAGATTAAGAAGTGGAAAACTAAAAAGAATATTATTTGTTCCAACTGGCGCATTGCTGTCACCGGTAAGTTTCAACGAGGGGCATACTGTGCCTGGAATAGCGCATGGAATAGTATTGGAGGGAAAATAAATGGATTATGTAAGAGCATTTTTGGTTGGAGGTGCAATTTGTGCCCTGACTCAGATACTTGTAGAAAGGACCAAGCTTCTTCCGGGAAGAATCATGGTAATTCTTGTAGTGACGGGAGTGATTCTTGGTGCGGTAAATGTGTACGAGCCGTTTTTACAGTGGGCAAAAGCAGGAGCGTCTGTTCCACTCACTGGTTTTGGAAATGTGTTGTGGAAGGGCATGAAAAAAGCAATTGATGAGGAAGGTCTTTTAGGTTTATTCAAAGGTGGATTTAGTGCATGTGCAGCAGGTGTTTCATCGGCACTTATTTTTTCATATATAGCTGCACTATTGACAAAACCGAAACTAAAAAGTTAAAATTTTCTTACTTTTAAACGGGGGAATTAGTTATGAAGCCACACGTTACAACAAGGGAAATAATTCTTGAACAGGCATTGCAGATAGCTCAAAAAGAAGGTGTTGACAAGGTAAGCATCAGAAAACTTGCCACTGCCTGTAATATAGCAATTGGTTCTGTTTACAACTATTATAAGAATAAGCAGGAACTTATAGAGGCGGTTTCAAGGCATTTTTGGAGCAATCTCTTAAAGGACCAGAATCTAATTTACAGAGATAATATGGGATTTACTCTTTTTTTACAGCAGTATTATGCCTTTATCTATGGAAAATTGTCTGATTATGATACAAGCTGGCTGACCTCCATGGATGAAGGGATAAGGAAGGATGCTTTAGGGCTTTTTAAGAAGGTTCTTTTGCAGGATGAGAGGGTAAATCCAAGAATCTGGAATATGGAGCTTAATCAGGATTTTTTCTGCGACTACGTGTTTGACAATATAATTGCACTGTTGCAGTCTAAGAAGGATAATTGCAGATTCTACATTTATCTACTGGAACATCTCTTATACGGGGAATAAATTTATAAATATTTTGTATAAAATTTGCATGGGATAGTCATACTAATAAAAACACGGACTTGGTTCTGTAGGAAAAGGAGATTAATCATGCAAAAATTTAAAAACTCAAATCACAAAATTATATTACTGCTATGTCTTACATTAGCTATGTCAATTGTTTTTGTTGGCTGCGGTAGAAATAAGGATAATGTTTCTGATACTTCTGTCGTGGATGACAATAGAACAAATAACAATAGACCAAACAATCAAAATAATAATTCTGTTGTTGATGATGTTGAAGATGTTGGAGATGATGTCATCAATGGAACAGGAGATGTGGTGGAAGATGCCGGTGATGCTGTCGATCAGGGAATGGACGGAGTCGGAAACATGGTAGATAAAGCCGGTGATGCCGTAGATGATGGAATTGATAAGGCTGGAGATGTAGTGAATGATACAGGCGATGCTGTAAAAGATGGAGCAAACGACATTACAGGAACAGATAATAACAAAAACAATACGGATAGAAATAATGAATAAAGAAACATTTATAAAAATGACTGGTCCATTTCGCAGAAATGCGAATCGGGCCAGAGCATTACATATAATAAACGAAATACTATCAGACATAATATTGCTGGCATATCCGGCACTTATTATGTTTCTTTTTCTGACAGCTACCCCAAAGTGGTATGTGGATGTAATTGTACCTTTTGTGGGATTTGTGGTGGTTACAGTATTTAGAAAAATATTTAACAGGAAGAGACCATATGAGAAGTTTGAAATTGCGCCTGTTATTCCAAAGGATAAGAAGGGTCAGTCATTTCCAAGCAGGCATGTTTTTTCGGCTTTTATTATAGCATGTACTTTTTTTTGGTGTTCTCCATTTAAGGTGGTGGGAATAATATTTTTTATTTTTGCTTTTATAATTTCTATTATAAGAGTGATATCAGGAGTTCATTTTATAAGTGATGTACTTGCAGGTGCAGTTTTTGCTATTGCATTTGCATATGCTGGATTTTGTTTTTTTTGATGAAAGGGAAATTGAGGAGTAAGTTGATGACAGAGTATGAAAAAATTGCAATGCAATTCTCAAATGAATATTGTTTGAGTTATCAGGGAAAGGTTGTGGAAAATGATGTTACACAGAAGATGTGGTATGCAATGCATCTTGAGAAGCGTCGACTTGTAGATTTGGGGGTACATAAAACGGTAAATATAAAGTATCCCGTCTATAAAATTGAAAAACGAATATTAAAGGATTCTACTGAAACAATAGAATCAGAAGGGGAAAAGGTTACCATAATAAATAAGCCTGCTGAAATACAACAAGAGTATATTGGGGGCTATAATAAAAGAAGAAAATTTACAGATAATAAGGCTTTCACACAGTGCCTGATTGAAGAGAAAGAAGATAGTCAAAGTGTTTGTCCTTATTGTGGAGGGATACAGACTACAAAGCAGCTAAGTATAGGGTGCAAATTTTGTAATTTATGTTTTGTTTCGAAAAATCAGGGCAAAAAAGTGGGTAGTTTTGTTGTGTTTCATGATTACAGAAATGAGTTTATTGAAAAAGAAAGCAAATATAAAAAGGCTGCCCTTATTAGTGCTGTAATTGCAATGATTCTCTTTTTAATCTATACCTTGAGTGTAAAAAAGATTAATTTGAATTCCCTTGAAGAATTTAGAAAAATATATTATGAAATATTGCTATTTTGTTCAACAGGAGTGTTTGTAGCTTTATTTTCTGCCTATTTATTTTCAAAAAACAAATTAAAAAAGAAGAATTCATCCCGAATTGTTTACAATAACACACTTGTTGATGTAAGAAGAATAATAGAAGATTTTAATGTTGAAGTATTTTTTTCAAAACTTGATCAGATTCTTAAGATTTTGCATTTCGCAAGAACACAAAACGAACTAAATGGATATTTTGATATGGATTGCAGCAGTTACTTAGCAGTATATAATGATGTAGTAGATTGCAATATCAAGTCGTATTGTCTTACAAACCATAAATCAATAGAAAACTCACATCTTTTGTATGTTGAGGTGTTCTTAGATTTGGTATGTTATGAGAATAAAAGGTTTGTAAAAAGACATGAAAAAATGAATCTGGCTATTTCCCACGATGAATTTTGTGTAAAAGGTATCAGAAATGAATGGGTGGAAATTATAAGTACAATCTTTTAAATAAATGGCACAGTTTGCACTGTGCCATTTGTATTATTATCCATTTTTTCGATACTGAAGCGGGGTCATTCCGTAAAATGACTTAAATGTACGGTTAAAGTAAGACAAATTGTCAAAACCTACTTCGGTTGCAATTGTAAGAATGGAGTCATCTGAACTTTGAAGCAGTCGTCCTGCCATTGTTAGTCGATAATCTTTTAAATATTCAATAAAGGTTGTATCCATGGTTTCCTTGAAGTAGCGCATAAAATGTGATTCAGAAAAACCAACGAGATTTGCAACATCAGCTATTGCTATTTT
>JBGVKW010000004.1:0-39155 GCA_045123895.1 Agathobacter sp. | reverse complement strand
AATAGGAGTAGACGACATTATTTTTAGGGAGATAGGGTATGCGAAAGATACTTATAACAAACGATGACGGAATTTATTCCGATGGAATTATTCGTCTGGCACAAGCAGCAAAGGAGTTCGGCGAAGTTTGGGTAGTTGCACCTGATAGTCAGAGAAGTGCAATGTCTCATAGCATTACTTTGCGGCATAGTGTACAGGCTTGGAAGGTTGATTTCCCTGTGCCGGAAGTTCATGCATATGCCTGTGATGGAACTCCGGGGGATTGCGTTCGAATTGGAGTACTAAACATTGTGCCGGGTAAAACAGATCATGTTTTTTCCGGTATTAATT
Organism: Agathobacter sp.; assembly: GCA_045123895.1. Lineage (GTDB taxonomy): Bacteria > Bacillota > Clostridia > Lachnospirales > Lachnospiraceae > Roseburia. Next base: position 38,825 of record JBGVKW010000004.1, on the reverse strand, counting down.
TTGGATATAACGCGGCAACTGATTTACAGTATTCGGCTACAGCTGGTGCTGCATTTGAGGCTGCTTTTCAAAAAATACATACTATTGCATTTTCTGAGGAAGCCTGTGACAGACACGAGGTAACTGATAGATTTTTAAAGGAAATAATTGGAGAGTTGTTGGATAAACCATTGGGAATTCAACAGATTTGGAATGTAAATTTCCCGGGGTGTAAATTACAGGATTGTAAGGGGATACTTTACGATAGAAAAGTGTCAAATGATGTCTTTTATAATGATAAGTACATAGAGACTCCTGTTGAAGATGGGAAAATTTCCTATATGGTGCAGGGAATTAGAAATTATAGCGCTGAAGAAGGAACGGATTTAAAAGCTATTTTTGAAAATTACGTTTCTGTTGGAGTTGCAAGTAATATTTCATAGATTAAAGTTTGGGAAAGGTGGTTTTTATGAAAATTAATAAGAATGAGTGGACTTGGACAAGAGAACCTAAGGATTACAAAATTGAAGAGGATAGAATTGAAATAATTACTACACCTCACACCGATTTGTGGCAGAGAACCTATTATCATTTTAGAAATGATAATGCTCCTGTTTTGCAAATTAAGACATCGGAGAAATATTTTTCCTTTGTAGTAAAAACTGAATTTGAAAGTAAGTGGCGCTTTGATCAATGTGGCGTGGTAATGTATCTTGATAGCGAAAACTGGCTTAAAGGTTCGATTGAATATGAAAATGATGAATTTCAGCATTTAGGAAGTGTTGTCACAAATAATGGTTTTTCAGATTGGGCGACAACTGAAATAGATGCAGGTATAAAATCCATGTGGTACAGATTAAGTAGGCGTGAAGATGATTTTTGCATTGAGTGTTCCGAAGATGGGATAAAGTTTAAGCAGATGAGAATTTGTCATGTCTATAAGGCAATTGATGAAATACAGTTTGGAATATATGCATGCAGTCCGGAAGAATCTTCATTTAAAGCTACATTTACAAATATGGAATTGACTGAATGTAGATGGTTGGCCCATGATGGACAGGCACCGGATGAAGAGTGATCCTTGGTGGCTTGCCAGAATACGTGTCAGCAAAGCTGACGCGTATTCTGAAGCAAGAACGTTGGAGCCTTCTTGAAAGAGAATAATAATATTAAGTTGTTTTATAATTTTTATATCGATATCGCCCAAAGAACTTTCCGTCATCTACGTATTGGCTTGACTTTGATATCCACATAGGAAATTCACCTGTCTCAATTGCCGTTTGTCCATTTAGCATACCTGTATGAAATGACAAATGTCTGAATTGACGTAAAACAAGTTCCATGCGTGTATATGGACAATTTTGTGGTTTCTCATAGAGCATATCGTCTGAAAGTGTATCTATATAGTCAAGTGTTTTTTTCTCAATGGAGTCAAGATACACAAGTAACTGTTCATCCGATAGAACAACAGAACATGGATTATCAGGATTATCCATTCCTTCTTCATGAAAATCTGGTTCGTGATAGTTGAATGGGTTTATGAACCATTTATCAGCTGAGTGCAGTGCATGATAAACCCATCTCCAACAAGGTCGTCCGCAACAAAGTGAATCTCTGTTATAAGTTTGTATCGAAGTACGAATATTTGTGAAATTGGGTTTAACAGTATCTTTAATAATCATACAAAGTTCATTCATAGTTTTGCCTCCCTTAATGATATTATTGAACTACATTTGTTATGAGTGTATAATATCATTAACAGTATTATCAGTAAAATTGATAAAAACGAATTAAATGTTCAAAATAGTTGAATCAAGGAGGCTCTATGACAATAATACAGTTGAAGACATTTCTCGAAATAGCTAATTTGGGAAGCTTTTCCGAAGCGGCGAATACGTTGGGTTACGCTCAATCAACAGTTACAACACAGATAAAGCAGTTAGAGGATGAACTTGGAGTAGAGCTTTTTGATAGATTGGGAAAATCGGTAGTTTTAACATCTGCTGGAATTAGACTCATGGGATATGCAGAGAAAATGCAACAGATAGAAAGAGAAATTCTCATTGATGTTCCATTCAGTGAGGAACCATCCGGTATTCTCAGGATTGGAGTTTCAGAAACTTTGTGCTACAATTTATTCCCTCAATATTTATTAGAATACAAGAAAAAGTATCCTAAGGTTGACATTCAACTTGCATTTGTGACACATGATGCATTTCCTGAAATGTTAAAAAAAGGAACTTTGGATATTGTTTATACATTGAATCCTCTTATCGAAAGAGATGACATATTGTTACTTCATAAAAATGTAGAAAATCTTGGATTTTTTTCAAGTCCAAAACATTTTTTAGCGGATAAAAAAGAAATATTAGAGCAAGATTTAGATAATATTCCTTTGCTTCTTACTCCTCATAGTTGTAATTTTCACAAGATGCTAATTTCTGATTTGAAGAAAAATGGTATTGTTCCACAGATTGCCTTAGAAACAAACAGCAAGGAAATATTAAAACAGTTTGCTGTAAATGAGTTAGGAATTGCCTTTATTCCTGATATGTCGGCTGTTGAGGAAATAAAGAATGGTAAACTGATTAAGTTAAATTGGAAAGGAAATCCATTTCCAATTTATTCTCAGGTTTTAATTCATAAAGATAAACATGTCAATAATGCAATGCAGGGATTTGTAGATATAATTAGTAATAATAGAGGTGTGAAGCCATGTTAGATTATATTTTCCATATTCACAAAAGTACGGCTTGAGGAGCACAAAAAAGTAAACTATTCGTTAAACCTGACTTTAGCGAATTAATGCGTTAATTCGCTAAAATTGATTATTATAAACTATTTTCATCCTCATCAAGTATAGAAATATCAATAATTTGTTTCATTGATATTTTTATTCCGCTGTTCATGGTGATTACTTTTTGTTGTTCGTCTATCTTTTTAATATATCCAATATCAGTAAGGTATTCTCCGCCACTTTTTACAATATCTGGTTTAAAGTATGTGATTGAAATATTCTTTTTCTCGTGTAAATGTTTTGAAAGTTTCAAAAGAATTTCGTTTATTTTTTCAAGGGCTGTTTCATCTAGAATTTTCTTTTCATCAGTGATCCTCGCTGTCTCTTCAATTGCCTCTTCATGACCTGTAAGTGCTGCAAAAGGGGCAAATTGTGCTGCTCGATTATAGAGCGACATGTGTGCTCTTTGGGGCGACTGATGGTGTGGCAGATTGATAATATCATCATATTTGTGTATATCTTTGTAGTATTCACTCATGCCTTGTGTCCTCCAATTTGTCCATTTCTTTCTCTGGTCATTGCGCCCTCTTCAAAATTCATGCCTTTTAGAACTGCATTTTTTCCAAATTTCTTCTGTATATCTAAGACGGCATGTTGTATTTTCTTCTCTTTCTCTAATTCCAGTTTTTCCTGTTCTCTCTCTTTTTCCAAAGAAGAGTAGTCAGTAAATAAATCAAGCTGCTCGCAGGAGTGATTTTGGATGGCTTTATTTTCAGGAATTACGTTTGAAGCGGTAACATTTATTCTTCGTACAAGCAAATTCCAATTGATAATTCTATCAAAAAGCTCTTCTACTGCTTTCATTATAAGTTTCGTAGATGAAGTATGGGATGATAGATTCGTTGTACCATGTGCATGTTTGGGAACTTTTCGCCCATAATGGTCTGATGTGATTTCGCCATGATATTTGTTTCGAATCTGTGGATTAGTCATATTTTCAATGTCGTATCCTATTGTAAGAACTATCTGGTCTGTGACGAGTCCTTTATCAACCAGATCAAGTACTAATAAATCAGTCATTTCTTTTACTATAAGCTTAGCATTTTCCGCGGTATATGCACATGGAAGAACCTGGCCGGAACTAATGCTGTTTACTTTTGGTTTATATGACTTTATAGCTTCAATTGTTGTAGGCTCCCATCCCCAGGCATGGTCAATCAGAAGCTCTGCATTTACTCCGAAAAGCTTATATAACAAATCTTCATTGTAAAACTCATTTGGCTTTCCTATAGAACATCTGGCTATATCCCCCATGGTATATAAGCCGTTTTGCATCAGCTTTTTAGCATATCCATAACCGACTCGCCAAAAATCAGTAAGGGGAACATGATTCCACAGCTGCTTTCTATAAGACATCTCATCTAGTTGTGCTATTCGAACGCCATCTTCGTCAGCAGGCATTTTTTTGGCAACGATATCCATGGCAACTTTACATAGATACATGTTTGTACCAATCCCTGCTGTTGCAGTTACACCAGTTTCATGAAATACATCTCGAATCATTGTAAGTGCAAGTTCATGGGCAGTCATTTTGTAGGTGTTGAGATAACTTGTTGCATCGATAAATACCTCATCAATGGAATACACATGCATATCTTCAGGGGCTATATATTTTAAATAAATATCATAGATTCTGGTGCTGTATTCCATGTAGCAGGCCATTCTTGGCGCTGCAGCAATATATGATGCTTCTAATTCAGGGGACTTTGCCAGTTCTAATGCATTATAGGAAGAACCGGTAAAGTGTCTTCTGGGTGCATTATTTTTACGTTCGAAGTTTATCTCTTTGACCTTCTGTACTACTTCAAATAAACGTGGACGTCCACCTATGCCAAAGCTTTTTAGTGCAGGTGATACAGCAAGACAAATGGTTTTATCAGTTCTGCTGGCATCTGCTACAACCAGATTTGTGGTCAGCGGATCAAGACCTCTTTCTATACATTCAACAGAGGCATAAAATGATTTTAAATCGATTGCAATATATGATTTTTCTGACATCGCTAAGCCTCCTGGGGTATAATAATTCTTTTATTTCGTCCAATTCCAGCACATTTCTCAGCAATAATGCCAAGGCGTTATTGAATTTCCATAGTATGGAATACTATATCTTGTGGTTGAAATCGAATATATGTTCGGCTATAATTATATCACACAAAAAGATTTTTGCAATTATTTTTATCTCAGTTGGGGAGACTCCCACTTCTATAAATGGCGAGACAAAACATATTCGTCTCAATGGAGGGGACAATCCCCCAACTGAGATTAAACCCGACCGCGGATTGCAGGAATGCGCAGAGGAAGATGTCAGCAAAGCTGACGCGCATTCCACAGCAAGAACGCTGGAGCGTTCTTGAAGTGATTTTTACAGTATAGGGTGTGATAATAATATATTCATTATAGTAAGGAGTGAGTCATTTTGAGTCAAATACTTTCTCAGAATTCCCATGATTATCTGCACGTGGAGATTGTTCCTGTAATTGCATCGTTTAATGATGACGGACAGATAAAGCCTCTATATGTAGGAATTAATGGAAATAGTTACAAAATAGATTCGTACTGGGTAAGGCGGAGCTTTTCGAATCAGGTAGAATTTCATTGCAAGATCATAATTGAAAATGTTATAAAACCAATAATCTTAACTTATTATTTGCATGAATGCATATGGACTATACCTGGAAAACAATAAATGAAAAGACTATTACCCCAAAAAGTAATAGTCTTTGAATACAAGAATGCATTATTCATCAAAGTTTGTACTAAATTCACCTTCCGGAGTACGCATAGTTAGTATTCCTAAATTGAAATCTTTATCCATGATTGTTATATGATATTCGAATACAACATCTTCTTCAAACTTTGAGAGAAGGATATATGTGCCATTTTCTTTACCGTCAATTTGGTCACATATGTCATTATAAACTGCTCTCCCGTTGATTTCTCTTGGATAGCCGGATGATTTAATTTTTTCTTCAATGATATTGTATAGTTCTTCCATAAAATACTCTCTTTCTAATTTGTAAGATTCAAGAATGCCTTAGCGTTCTTGCTGCGGAATGCACGTTAGCTTTGATGACATTTTCATCTGCGCATTCCTGTAATTTTAGCGAAAAATCAAGATAACCACACCAAGCACAGTCAGTACTATTCCAACGACACGGTTGAGCGTTTCAGGTTTCGCTTTATTTGCAAAAATAGCTGCAATTCGTGCCCAGATGAACGTAAAAACAATACATAGTGCCATAATAAGCATATTAGGCAATTCTCCAAAAGAAAAATGGGAAACTGCACCGGTAAATGCTGTAAAAGTCATAATGAATACGCTTGTGCCGACAGCGGTTTTTAGCTCGTATCCTAGTACACTGGTCAGAATAAGGAGCATCATCATTCCACCACCGGCACCTACAAAGCCACATATAAAGCCTATTATTGAACCGCTGACAAGAGAGCCAATAATTTGCTTTTTAGCATTTATAGACTCCATATCTTGTTTTGTTGTCATGACCGGTTTTAAGATAAATTTAACACCCAGTAGTAGCGTCATTACTGTAGAGAAATTGCCCATAGTTCTTCCTGGAACCATGCTTGAAACGTAGCTTCCCACAATGGTGAACAATAATACCATCACCATCATAAGAGAACCATGTTTTACGTCGAGATTGTCGTGCTTTTTGTAGGTATAAGCAGAAACTGCACTGGCAAGAACATCTGATGAAAGTGCAATTCCGACTGCAGTATATGGTTCTATTCCGAGGAAAGTAATCAGCATTGGGCTGATTACTGCAGCGGCACTCATTCCCGCAAAGCCGGTTCCAAGTCCAGCACCCATTCCTGCAAAAAAAGTGACCATAATTACACTTAATATATTATCCATAAATATCCTCTTTTAACTCCAAGCTATACTCAATATAGAGAGTATACTACATAATACTTTTTTCTTCCATAACACTCATATATGCAGGTCTGATGATTTTATCAGCACAAATCATTTCTTCAATTCTATGGGAACTCCAGCCAACTACTCTGGCGATAGCGAACATTGCTGTGTACAGTTCAACTGGGATACCAAGCATATCATAGACAAAACCACTGTAAAAATCCACATTTGGGCTCACCCCTTTGAAGATATGTCGTTTTTCAGCAATGACTTTTGGTGCAAGTGCCTCAATATTTTCGTATAGCATTAAATCATTTTGTCTTTGTTTTTCCTGGGCAAGTTGTTTTACATAGCTTTTAAATACTCTCTCACGTGGATCTGATATGGAGTAAACAGCGTGTCCCATACCATATATTAATCCCTTGTGGTCAAAAGCTTCTTTATCAACTATTTTTCTTAAATATGCTTCTATTTCATCCTGGTCAGAATAATCCTTTACATGTTCACGAATATCATCCATCATTTCCATGACCTTGATATTGGCACCGCCATGTTTTGGCCCTTTCAGAGAACACATTGCTGCAGCCATTGTTGAATATGTATCTGAGCCGGATGAAGTAACCACTCTCGTCGTAAAGGTAGAATTGTTGCCTCCACCATGCTCCATGTGTAAAATAAGTGCAGTATCCAAAACCTTAGCTTCGGTAAGCGTATATTTTTGGTCTGGTCTCATCATCAAAAGAAGATTTTCAGCTGTAGAAAGCTGTTTGTCAGGATGATGAATGTACATACTGTCATTCTTTTCATAATGATTATAAGCATTGTATCCGTATACGGCCAGTAGAGGAAATTCACTAATTAGCTGGATACACTGTCGAAGTGAATTGCTAATACCAGGCATTTTAGCCTTTTTGTCATATGATGCAAGCGTAAGAATACTTCTTGTCATGGAGTTCATCACATCTTCTGAAGGCGCTTTCATGATCACATCGCGTGTAAAATTAGTTGGAAGCGTTCTGCATTCTCCAATAATTTTCTTGAACTGACGCTCCTGCTCTTGATTAGGAAGATTTCCAATCAGAAGAAGATATGCAATTTTTTCAAAGCCAAATTCGTTCTCTCCCAGGCTTTGAATCAAATCCTCAACTCTGTAGCCTCTATACCATAATTCTCCGTCACATGGAACCTTTTTATTGTCTATAATCTTTGAAGAAACTATTTTTGAAATATTAGTAAGTCCGGTTAGAACTCCTTTACCATTTTCATCTCTAAGCCCTTGATTTACTCCATATTCATCATATAAGCGAGGGGCAATATTGTCGTTATTTCTACAAATAGTTTCTAATTCTGTGACATAATCATTCATCTGTTTTATCATCATTTGTATCCCCCTCTATTCTTTCTAATTCACTGCTCATGATTGTTTCCAATTGTTTCATAAGCTGTAGAAGCTGAATAAGGTTGTCTTTTCCAAATTGTTCAAAGACGTTGCCGTAATATTTTCTGAGAATTTCTTCCTGACTTGTTAGTAGTTTTCGACCATTTTCAGTGATTGTGACATAGGTACCTTCACTTCCATTACCATCATGTGACCACAGCACAAATCCACCATCTCTAAGCTTCTCAACTATTTTAGAAATCTGACGTATACTCATTTGAAGCTTGTCTGCTAAATCTTTTAAATATGTTCGCCCAGAATAAATATTTGCTGTCTCTTCCATGGAAATATATTGCAAGGCAATGTATTCAGGAATACTCATTTTCATAAAAATATCTTTTCGATATTCTCTGTTAAACAAAAATCTTTGATAGGTCAATTCATTTGATAATTTTATAATATCAATTTTCTCTGTATTTTCTGACATTCCATCAATTCTCCTTTCTGATTGTTAGCAGTCTGTCTAAGTGAGTGCTAGCGCTTGGGTAAAAAATATATGCTTCAACTAAGAAGCATATATTTATGGTTTGTTTCCAAACTATAAGTTTAAAAACGATTATATCACTTTAGCATTTGTTGTCAATCTCCTTTTGTTGAAGCTGTTTTGCCAGTTCAATACCCTTTTGAACAAAATTATCTCTGTATTGATTTCTTATTTTCCAGGCATATCGTTCATCAGGCATAATAAATTTATTTTCCTGATATTCCAATATTTCCATTATCCATTCAGGATAATCACTATAGAACTCTTTCATATTGCTAATCAGTGCAAGTGCAGCATCAACGACGGAAAGTACTTTTCCATTTGAAAACATAATATTTACGGTTTTTAAATCATATCGTGCAGCATTTTTGAAATTTTGAACCGTTTGTACCTGGTTATTCTCACTTTGAGAAGGATAATTATCCGACATTAGCCAAATGATAAGCAGGTGTGCAAAATGCAAATCTCTGGCATCAACCAACTCATCACATAGTGGATTTAAATCAAACATTCGAAGTTCAATATGACTTATGCCGTTTTTGTTGAAGTTCTCAAGCATATTATCACCCTTTGGTTTTAAGCGAACAGGGTAATATAGTTCAGAAGGATATTTAATCCATTCTTTATCTACATAGTTTTGAATTCCTTCTACATAATCTGTTGCACTTTTATAATTAAAAACAGGTGCGAAGAAATTCCAGTAACCCAACTCTGAGCATCTGACAGAACCCATTCCACAAAAGAATTCGTTTCCAAAACAACCCTTTTCTACAAAAGATTTGTCCATGAGAGGACTTGCGGCTGTTATTGCGTTTAATATCCAACCATATGCAGAAAGCCTTTCAGCAAGTGTCATATATAGTTTCTCTTTATAGGTTTCAAAATCAGATTCTTCACTCTGCAAAAAATCTGCTTGTAACAGTTTCTCAGAAAAAGAAAAATTAAAATGAATTCCACTGAATGTCATCTTGTATCTGCCATATCTGTCTGCCAAATAATTTCTGTAATCGGTTTTTTCTGATGAATCCCCATAAAATTGTGCAATTGGAATATCTGCTTCATTTAAAATGTATGGTGGATTGGAAAAAGGCCAAAGATATTCCCTTTTTTCAAGTTCAGACAAAGTTTTTTGAACCTTTGCAGAATGAACTATCAATTCATCAATTGCTTCTTCAATTGATGAGTACACGCCAGTATTTATCTCAACCTGATTCTCACAGAAATCTCTCATTACGCAAGGATCATCCTGAAATAAATCAGCGGAATGGGACAATCTACCGTCTTCGGTTACCCTGAGGTTTTCTCTTTCCAAACCAAAGTTTCCATCCAATATGTATTTTTTTACGGTTTCGTTATCTGTATGGAGCATAAATTTTTCTCCTGTTATTCCTTTACTTCTTTTTCGCGTAAAGTGGCATATTCTGCGACAATATTTTGAATTGGAATACCATCTTTAATTTTCGAAAGTAAGTATTTTGCAGGATTGCTTCTTTCCTTTACGCGCAAAAATAATGGTTCTAAATATTTTTCTTCGCCATATCCACGACGCTTTAATCCTTCGCATGAAAGCTCCAATACTGTATTAGCCAACTCGTAGACTTTATCCTCATCAACAAAAATTGGTAAAGTATCATAATTAAATAATTTTCGAAGTTCAGTCGCATGATATCCGTGATGATATATAATATTGTCATTTTTCAAAAGCTCATCAAGTTTTTGAAGATTCTCTTTGCAACCAATATGAAATGCAGCTACAGACATGGCATCTTTGATTGGCTGGCAACACACACTTCTAAATTCAATGGTTCCTCTGTATGTTAAATCTTCGAATTTAAAGGTACGAAGGAAATCAAGATCCTCAATCCTTGGGTGAATCTCTAAAGTACAGTATTTTTCGCCGTCAAAATATTCTCCAATTATTGATTCCTTTTCAAAATACTCCAGAATATTAATTGGTTCAAAATTCAGATATTTTCCATCTCTTTCTACACAATAAATGGAAGTTGATTCAATATATGCCTGTAATTCTTCAATGGTCTCCGGAATCTTTTCGAACATTCCTATGTTGTGAGGATTTATTCCGTGAGGGCTGTTTTCCCAAAGCATGTCCCTTGCACAAAGAAGATCTTCCTGCTCATCAAGCAACACGGAATTGGCAAAAATGAGTGATTTTATAGGTTCTAACAATGAAAACACTCGAATTACCTGTATCAGTTCATCATATGAAACATCAAGCTGAACCTGGGAAGCACTTGAAAAAGTACCGTAAGCCGGATAATCATGAAAATGCATAGGAAAATCATTTTCGCTATACGCGTGAAGATGGTGAAACAACATACGGTATCTTTCGTTTGGAATTGGAACATTATTGTTGTAAATTCGATAAGGGTTAATTCCAAAACCAGAAAGAGTGTAATTATATTTCACAAATTTTTTCTGAAAAAAGCGGTAATATGTATTGAACCTGTTTTCTATATTCTGGATGCATTTCTCTTTTCCGAATGAAAATTCCAGATTATTATAAGAACAATCATATGAAACAATATCGCCAGTCTGATTTTCAATCATACAATAGGCATTTCCATCATCATCCTGCCCTACTACATCAAATCCGAATTCATCAATGAAAAGATCAGTGATTTTATGTATGATATCAAAATCAACCTCTTTTTTGTTAAGGTTTAATATTGGTATTTCGATCTCAACACCAATAAAGCTGTCTTTCTTTTTCTTTGTTGGTTCAATATATTTTTCATATAATTTTTGTTTAACAATGTTCTTATCCATATGGACCCCTTTTTATAGTTCAGAAAAAATCTGATAAAGATATTTCACTTTTTCTGCATCATCAACATATTCGTTATTGTGAACCGTTCCCTGATATACCAGCTTACCGTCTCGATATACCTGCAACTGGTTAGAAGGCAGCTCTTTCCATTTTTCTCTGCTAAGTGGCTGCGTAGAAAAGTATACAGCATCATCTTTTTGTAAATAATGTATTGTTCCCTTGTAGTTGGAATGAACATACATATATTCGCCATCAAAAAGCAGCAAATTAAGTTTATTACCTACTGATAAATCAATAACTAACTGATTAACCAGTTCAAATCTCTCTTCTGCAGATAAATCCTGTCCTTTGTTTTGTAGTGCATCATTAATAAGGTCTACTATGTACAAAAGAATTCGTTCACTATCTGTGTCACCATTTTGCTTTTTAATATAGCTGTTCATAGGTTCATATTCAAATATGGTTCCATTATGAATCATGGTCCATCGTCGTCCGCTTGAGTCTTTCTCTACAAAAGGATGGCAGTTTGAATAAAAAATATTACCAATCGTCGCATATCGAATATGTGCAAATCCTGCGGTTACACATATCGGCACAGATAAACGTGAATGTAGATATTTACTGTCAGTCGCTTTTATGGGTTCTTTTTCTATATTTGTCTCATTTCCATCCATGCAGGCAAGTCCCCACCCATGAGGGTGCTTATCGCTGTGAGAAAAGAATGTTTTTAGGTATTCATTTATTTCAACTTTTGTTCTGGATGAAACTCCGAAAATCTCGCACAAAATCTATTACTCCATTCGTTTTATACAATTCCTATCAATTTAGTATGATTATATGCGTACTATAAAATTTTGTCAAGAAAAATACTCTTTGCATAAAAAATAGACAAATGTCTACGAATAGACAAATGTCTATGAATTTCTTATTACATAATCAAATGTTGCAATATTTTCTTTTGGAATACCCATTTCAATGAGTTGTCTGACAGAGTTCTCTACATCTTCTATTGTACTATAATTTGGAATTCGTGGTACTTTTACAACATAATTATTCTCTGGCAGATTCTCTGATATGTATTTTAGATTTGAAAGAACCTGACTATTATCCATTTGAGTGTAGGATATATATATATCACTTTGCATTGCTTTTATATCAATAATGAAATTAAATCGCTCATTCACAAGTGGTTCTAAGCTTTCGAATGGAACATTCAATGAAGTTTCTATATTGATATTCCATTCATCAGGGCATTTTTGCGAAAAAAGCAACAACTCTTTACTGTGTAGCAGGGCTTCGCCTCCACCAAAAGTTATTCCTCCACCTGTATAAGTGAAATAGCAATGGTCAATGGAGAGCTTTTTAATCAAATTATCAATTGTAATTTCTTTAACTATCCCTGGATCTGAAAGAATATTTTGGTTCAGGCAATAGGGACAGGATAAAGGACATCCTGGTAAGGCGACAAGGGATGTTATTCCTCTACCATCAGTCATCATGCGATGTCTGTTTATTGTAATAACTGAAATTGTTTCATTATCCATTAGTCATCGTCCTCTGTTATTCTCTGTACATCGCCTTCAAGCATATATGGATCAATTATGACCTCATCTTCAGAATCTGGTGCTTCAATTTCACCTTCATAATCATCAGGTTCGGTAGTTGGTTCTTCAGTTTCGGTATCGAAGTCCCCAATGTAATCAACTTGTCCTCCTAATACTTCTTCAGATGGTTTGTCTGGTGTATCTGGTTTTTCTGGGTTATTATTCGTACATCCTGATAGTGAAAGCGCTGCAACTGCTGTAAAACCAGCAACAGCTACTCGTCCCTTAACTCCTGATTCTTCCAACTGTTTTTTTAATAATGCGGAATTAAGTATAAGTTCTTCACTCTTACATTTAGGACATGTACCACTGCAATAGCCTTCAAATGTACATTTTCTTTGATGTAAGTCTATTCCTAATTCTTCAGCAATTTTCGCACGAATTAGTTTTAGTTCTTTACAACGTTCTTTATGAATTTTGCTCTTTTCATCTTTGTATGTTTTCTTAAGATTTTTCATAGCTGGTCTCTCTATTGAACAAATATGATATTAACAATATGAATATATCATAAAGGTGAAAATAAAGCAACTACTATTTATAATTCTTTAAATTCATTATTCTTTATTTTTTTTATAGTAGAGGAATTTGTTTTACAATACTTTTTTACAAGCTTTTCAATTGTTCTTATTCCCAAGCGATTTCTGTAACTTCTTGAACCAATAAATAAAGCTGGTTCGTATGAAACAAGAGGCATTCTTTCTTCATTAATATAGGAATTAAGAATATCCAGAGTTTCTAAATCAAGCTTAATAAACTTGTTCTTCAGATATAATTGTGAATTTTCAAAATCAATATCTTCTTGATTTAGAGAATTAATATCCACTGGTAAAAGACCGTAAAGTATAACTAGCCGTAATATGGCAAGATCTCGATTGCAGGTTCGCTCTCTAAAGCTAAGTTCTGTAGAACTAAGTCCCTCGCCAGTTTCAGCATTCTCAAGCATTTGAGAAAGTGGTATGCTTGATTTTTTCTCATCAGAGACTGGTTTCTTAGGAGTTGTTGCCATTAATGCAACATTAAAAGGTATTTTTTTATTCATATATAAATAGTTAAAAAAATGCCTTAAAGCTGTTAATGAGCGTGGTTTGCCATTAGGCATTTGACCTGAATCAAAAATATAGTTATTTATATCGTCTACAGAAATATTCTGAATCACAACTATTGAAATTTCATCTAAAGAATCACACTTTCCTTCTACTACTAAATATCTAAAAAAACAGGTAATTTCATACAAATAAGCCGACAGAGTCGAAGCTTTCATATTATTTTTTAAAGATATTGATATGTATTCATCACAAATTGAAGGAAGAATAGATAATAAATCATTTATTTTTTCCCAGTTATCTTTCATATATATAAACCTATTTAATCAATTTTATAAAAATTATACCATAATAGTTCGTTAATACAAGCATTAACGAACTATATTATGTATACAAAAAAATTTGCCCCCCCTCCACACTTTCTATAAAATAAAACATTCTCCCCCCACTAAAATAAAAGGAAAACAAACAAGGACATAGTCAATACATTTTATAATATCATCATATTATTTTTATAATATATTTGTATTACATTCGCCTGGTACTATTATTCTATTGCTTACAAAAAAAGATTATGCTAATATACATGTGTTATTAATGTATACAAAGGTGCGTAGTTATGAATTTATCAAAGTTAGCAAAATGGGAACAAAATTTACGCGAGAATGAATTACTTGAAAATGATGAAGTTATTGAAGAACATACAAAAGGGGATAAATGGGGTTTTCTTTCTCAGACTAGGGGAAATTATTTCTTTACAAATAAGAAGATTCTTTTTGTCGGAGGACTTGCTGGAATCTCTTCTTTCGCAATTCCTTATGAGTCAATCATAGAAATGAAAAAATGTAATGTTGGACCTATTCCATTCGTACCAACTGGTATTAAGATTTCTTATACTACTAGTGAAGGTAATAAATTCTCAGAAAAATGTTCTCTACCAAAGAGAAATAAATGGTTTGAATATCTATCTCAGAAAACTAATAAATAATAAAAAGGGAGTCAGGCTAAATCTTGACTCCCTTTTATTTTACCCTCTTTTTAATAATTTTCTGTAACTAATATCTATTGCAAATGCCCCCAGTGGCGCAGTAATTATAATTGCCAAAACTGAAATAGTAAGTGTAAGCTCACCACATGCCAATCCCATACTAAGCGGAATTCCTCCAATTGCTGCCTGCACTGTCGCTTTTGGCGTATAGGCCATCATTGAAAACAACCTCTCTTTTTTATTAAGATTAGTTCCAAGTAAACACACGAATACTCCAATCATTCTAAAAACAACCGCTCCAAAAATCACTAGAAGCGCCTTCACTCCTACCTTTCCAATATATCCAATATTTACCGTTGCTCCTACCAGTACAAATAGAATAACTTCAGCTCCAACCCACAACTTATTGTATTTAGCAGACAATCTAGTTGCCAGTTTTGGATAAAAACGCTTAATTCCTACTCCTAGTAACATTATTGCGATAAGAGCTGCAAAAGTAATTGGTGTTCTAAGCTCCTCTTCAGCCACAACCAATAAAAGAGAAATACTTAATATTACAATCACCTTACTCGTATCTCTCATATGTTTTTTCTTGAAAAAAACAGTCAATATTTTACCTAAAACAAGGCCTATAATAATTCCTAAAACAATTGAAACTGGAATATTCACAAATTCAATAACTGATACTCCCTGTCCCTTTTTCATTCCTAAAAAAGTAGTAAATAGTACAATCACATAAACATCATCCACAGAAGCACCTGCCAAGATAAGTTGTGGAATTGATTTATCCGTACCATACTTTTCTTCCATTAATCTTACCATTCTTGGAACAACCACAGCTGGCGATACCGCAGCAAGAACCGCACCAACAATCGCAGCTTCAAGAATACTTATCCCCAGTAGCTTTGGTCCAAACAATACCATTGCAAGTAATTCAAAAGTAGCTGGCAAAAAACACATCAAAACTGCTGGTCTTCCTATTTTTTTCAAACCATCCAAATCAAGACTAAGTCCAGCTCTGGTAAGTATAATAATCAATGCTATTTTTCTTAAATCCGATGAAATGGCAAGAATTGATTCATCAATAAGATTAAGAGCGAATGGTCCTAATACTATACCAGTAATTATCATTCCTATTAGGCTGGGCATTCTAATTTTTGAAAACATCCATCCTAGGCACATTCCTACTAATAAAATAAGCGCTATACTTAATAACATTTGTATCTCCTTTGATTTCTAATACAAAAAAAGCCGAGACTATCTGCGTAAAACACAGAAGTCATCAGCTTTTAAGCGGTTCTAGCATAAAACTAAGGGAGAACTTCATTCCCTAATATTATTCTCTAACTATGTAGTTCATCAACATTTCCATAGCCTTGTCCTCGTCACTGCCATCAGTAACAAACTCAAATTGTTCTTCAGATGTTCCAATTACAGCCATCATTCCCATTATACTTTTAACATTCACTTTACTGTTTTTTGCTAAAAAGTAAATTGAACAATTGTATGAACATGCCAGCTGAACAATCTCAGCAACAGAATTATCATGTCTTAACAATGCTTCCTTTAATGTTGCACCGTCTACAGTTTCTCTTTTCATGCGATTCCCCTATACAAAATTATTTTTTTGTTGTTTTTTTAGGGGCTGCTGTTTTAGCTGTTGTTGCAGCCTTTGCTACTGTTGTTGCAGCTTTTGCTACTGTTGTTGCTGAAGCAACAGCTTCTGCAGCTGAAACAGCTTTCTCTGCTGAATCATCTTTCTTAGCTGTTGTGGCTTTCTTTGTAGCTGTAGCTTTCTTTGTAGTTGTAGCTGCTTTCTTAGTTGTTGTAGCTTTTTTTGTTGTAGTTGTTTTCTTTGCAGCTGGTTTTTTAAATTTAATATCTTTTAATAATAAAGCTGCGTTTACTTCTCCTTCAATGAAAATCTTCTTATCACTGTAAGCTTTTTCAATGTCTGATTTACCATTAGCAATACTGATAATCTCATCTGCAGGTGAATAAATAATAGCATTTCTATCAAAATACTGATAAGGCTGAACATCAATTTTTCCGTCTTTTACTTCAACGTATAATGCTCCTTCACCTTCTCCTGTAACATTAATCTGAATCGCAATGTGTCCTTTTACGCCCTTGGCATCTGCATCTTTATATCCTTTTTTTATTGATGCAACCACTTCTTCATATGTCATACCTATACTCCTTTTATTTACTTTAAAATATCGTTACTATATATATATTACAACAAATCGAAATTAAATCAAGTTTTTTGAGCTTTTCTCTTCTTTTTATTCTCATACATAATTGAATCTGCGTTTTCAATTAATTCTCTTAAGTCATCAACCTTCGATACCTTTTCAAAATAAACACCCACACTGGTCTTAATTGGTTCTCTAATATTTTCCAGATAATTATGCATTCGAGTCGTACTTGAAGCATTATCTTTTTGAACAGAAAGAACAATATACTCATCACCGCCATAACGCACTACAACATCAGATTCCTGTTTTGTCTCTAGTAATTGTTCTGCCATAAACTTAATATAGGCATCTCCGGCATCATGACCTTGTGTATCATTTATTATCTTCAAACCATCCAAATCGAAGAAAATAACTGCAATTCCTTCATCCTTCTGCTTTGCCTCAGCTATAAGCGCTTCCGCTTTTACTCTCATTCCGGATCTGTTGTATAAACCAGTCAACTCATCATACTGCCACATTCTATTAATTTTTGCTAGCATTGTATTCATAATATCTTTGTACCAGATATTTCCAATAGCATTATCAATACTTAAAATTAAATGCTGAAGCACTCTTGCAGAAAGATTGTATTTGTAATTTCCAATTATACTATAACCGATACAGTTCTTACCCTGATGAACTGGCATTACAATATAAAAACTTTCTTTCTTTTTATATTTACTATTAGTTGGAAATAATTTTTTGGTTGGAAAACTGCCATAGCTAGTCCATTCTCCATCTTCATATGCTATTGGACACCATGATGTTTCCTGAAATTCACTTTCATTTCTGCCAATATCTTTTCCACTTGCCAACCTCTCAAGATCTCCGTAGTAAGAAGCTCTACTACCACCTTGACAAAAATAGAAAAATTCCATTCCCATTCTGGCAATATATTTTTTCATAACCTGTTCAAAGCCATCCATATTGTCCACATTGGTCAATTCTATCTGGATTCCTTTCAATAAGTCAAGGCTGGATTCCATATTTAACCTCATTTCAACACTCTGATCATTATATAAATCATGCTTATGTCTTAATTTGCATCCACAGGACTCCGCAATAATAGCTTTACTGTTTACAGTATAATTTTTCAAACACGCCGAATCCTTTATCTTTTGCATAAGTAACTCAAAAGACAATAATCCTGCTTCAAACTCCGCTTTATCTACTGTTGTAAGCCTTGGAATAATGAACTCCGCGGTTTCAGTATTATCATATCCCGTCACCATAACCTGTTCAGGAACTCGAACTCCTAGTCTTTTCAATTCACTTATTATTCCTATTGCCATATTATCATTTGCCGCAACAAAAGCCTGTGGCCATGGTCGTTTTTCCGCAACAAATTCTCTAATCAAACGGCTACCGCTTTCATAATCGAATTTTCCTTCATATATATTGTTCTCTATATCTAATAAATGATTTTCTCTTGCAATCTCAAGGAACAATTCTTTTCGCTCTATTGCGTCACGATTTCCCTTTTGACCATCAAGATAAACAATATCTGTAAGTTGATGCTCTTTGATTAAGTGCTCCAACAATACTCTAAATCCTGACTGATTATCAAAACTAATCACATTAGAATCTCCGATTTCCTCATTAAACGATACGCAAGGAATTCCTGATTCCATTATTTTATTTCGAACAAGTTCAGCTGTACTATAATTTCTAATACTGTCTAAATCAACAATTATTCCATCATATTCTGATAAATTGATCAAGCTAAAAATATTGTACTCACCTGCAATATATTCAGATAATTCCTCATATAAAACACCTTCACAAGTATATAATACAAGATTTGCCTCATTCATTTTAGCTGCTTCCAATAAGCCCTCGATAAACTTATTCTCACTTACAAAAGCAATCTCGCCAATTAAAACTGCTATATTCATAGATACCCCCTTTATCTCCTACAACTACTCCTCAAAAAGCGGGGTAGAAAAGTATCTCTCTGCTGTATCCGGTAGTACAGTAACAACTGTTTTTCCCTGTCCCAATTTCTTTGCCAATTTTAATGCCGCGGCAACATTTGTTCCACTTGAAATACCACACATTAATCCTTCTTCTTTTGCAAGTCTCTTAGAAGTATTAAGTGCCTCATCATCAGTTATTATATATACTTCATCATATACCGACTGGTTTAAAATATCAGGAATGATTCCATCTCCTATTCCCATTTGAAGATGAGTTCCTATTGTGCCTCCTGCAAGAATTGCTGCGTTTTCCGGCTCAACAGCCCATATTTCTATATTAGGATTTTGCGCTCTTAATACCTCACCTATTCCAGTAATAGTTCCACCTGTTCCGATTCCAGAACAAAAACCATCTATTGGTCCAGCTACCTGCTCCATTATCTCAAGCGCCGTATGATTTTTGTGCGCCAAAGTATTATTTTCATTTGCAAACTGCTGTGGAACAAAAACCTTAGGATTCTTTTCCTGCATTCTAAGAGCAGTTTGAAGACACTCATCAATACAAGCACCAATATCTCCTGCATCATGTATCAATTTCACCTCTGCCCCATAATGTCTCACAAGCTTTCTGCGCTCCTCACTAACCGAATCCGGCATAATGATAATCGTTCTATATCCTTTTACTGCTCCAACCAAAGCAAGACCAATTCCCTGGTTTCCACTGGTGGGCTCAACAATTATCGTATCCTCTTTTATCAACCCTTGTTTTTCAGCCGCTTCAATCATATTAAGTGCTGTTCTCGTCTTTATAGAACCACCCACATTCAAGCCTTCAAATTTGACAAAAATATCTGCACTATCCTTATCAACCATTCTATTTAATTTAATAATAGGCGTATGCCCAACCGCTTCTAAAATATTATTGTATACCACTTTCTGCCTCCCAATTTATGATTCTTTTCGAAATTGTCCAGGTGTAACACCCTTTTCCCTTTTAAATTGCCTGATAAAATAGCTCACATTGTCAAATCCACAACTCATTGCTATTTCTAAAATGCTGTCATCTGTATTCAGCAGCATTCCACAGCTTTTTTCAATTCTATAGTTTATCAACTGTTGTATCGGTGATTCCCCACAGATATTTTTGAAAAATCTACACAAATACGATGAATTACAACCAGCCACTTCCGCTAAATCATCTAGCGTAATTCGTTCCTGATAATTATCTTTAATATAGGAAATTACTTTTTTATATCGTTTAATCTTCTCATTCTCAATTCGATTGGTAGAGATAACAGACTGCAACATCAGATTATTTTCATACAATTCCAAAATAAATTCGCTAATTAAAAGCTTAACGCGCATATAATCAGTCGAACTTCCATTACTATAATTATCACATATTTTTTGAAAAATTTCTCTTAATTTTGGATAAATGCTCATTTTATCATCTATGATTGCTGGAAACCCTATTATTCCACCTAGCATTGGTCCTATAAACTGCTCCTGCATCAAATCAGAAAAAGAATAATCAAGAATTTTGGGATCAAAAATAATCACACTATGTTCATAATCACCATTAGAATTAAGAGTATGAAGTGATTCACTGTTTACAAAGCAAAAATCTCCCTCCTTTACCTTGTATTGCTGCAAATCAACTTCAAACTCATATGTTCCCTTTCTAATATATAATATCTCCATATGATAGTGCCAGTGCCTGTCCATGGAAAAAATCTCACCATCAAAAATGTCCGAATCAGGATCTGAAGAAAAGTGCATAACCACTAACGGTTCCTTCGGTGTCCCATGTCGCACGGCTTCCATTAAAGATTTCTCATTTCGCCTCATTTATTTTTCCTTTTTCACAAAACTAAAAACTAAAGTCAATATTATGTTATAATTTTACGCTATATTATTAGATTAAGCAATAATGATGTACTATTATGTTATGTATAAGGAATCGATAATTTGTTTTTTAGGGGAGGTCGCGATATGCAATTATATGTATTTGGAAAACCATTTAATACAGAGGCAGTTGTCATTGATGTTCCAGTAAGTAATGGAAATATTCCAGTTGGAACAACAAACCTTGACAATGGATTTTCGTGGAAGCTTATAATGGATTCAGATGATATCGTTTACGGTTTAGGTGAAACTGTTCGAGGAATCAACAAACGTGGTTGGAAATATATTAGTAACGCTACAGATGATCCTATTCATTTAGAGGGAAAAAACTCTCTCTATGCAGCACACAACTTCATAGTTGTATCAGGTACTGATAAACAGTTTGGTCTGTTTTTTGACTATCCTTCAACTCTAACTTTTGATATTGGATATACTCGTCAGGATGAATTGGTAGTTAGTTGTGAGGAAGCCAACCTGAATGTATACTACATTGAAGGTGAGAGTCTCTTAGATATTGTAAAACAGTTCCGCTCATCAATCGGACGTAGTTATATCCCACCAAAATTTGCTTTTGGTTTTGGACAGAGCCGCTGGGGATACAAGACAGAAGAAGATTTCAGAAATGTAGTAGCAAAATTCAAAGAGGAAAATGTACCAATTGATATGCTTTACATGGATATCGACTATATGGATCACTACAAAGATTTTACAACCAGTCCAAAAGATTTTCCTGACTTCGATGGTTTTGTAAAGGACATGAAGGATCAGCATATCCATCTTGTTCCTATCATTGACGCTGGTGTAAAAGTTGAAAAAGGCTACAAGACCTATGATGAAGGTGTGGCAAATAACTACTTCGTAAAACGTGAAGACGGTTCTGATTTTGAAGCTTGTGTATGGCCTGGAATGACTCACTTCCCAGATGTATTGAATAAAGATGCCAGAAAATGGTTTGGTGACAGCTATGATTTTCTCGTTTCTAAGGGAATCGACGCATTCTGGAATGATATGAATGAGCCTGCTATTTTTTATTCAAGAGAAGGAAAAGAAAGAACTGAGCAGTTCATGAGAGATTATCTCGATGGTAAATATCCTGACCTTCCATATCAGGATATTGCTGGAATCTTTACAGGGCTTGCAAACAATGCTGATGACTATAAGGCCTTTTACCACAATGTAGATGGAGAAAAAATCCGTCACGATAAGGTTCACAATCTTTTCGGATATAATATGACGCGTGCAGCTGGAGAAGCCTTCGAAAGAATCTCTCCTGACAAGAGAATCCTTATGTTCTCACGTTCATCCTATATCGGAATGCACCGCTACGGTGGAGTTTGGACAGGTGACAACAAATCATGGTGGTCACATATTCTTCTGAATTTAAAACAGCTTCCTGGACTTTCAATGTGCGGATTCCTTTATTCGGGTGCTGACTGTGGTGGTTTTGGCGATGATGCAACAAGGGATTTGGTTCTTCGCTGGATGGCATTATCAGTATTTACACCATTATTCAGAAATCATTCAGCAATGGGAACAAGAGATCAGGAATTCTACCAGTTCGAAAAGACAGAGGATTTCAAGGCAATAATTGAGGCAAGATACAGACTTGTACCTTATCTATATAGCGAGTTTATGAAAGCTGCATTAAACAACGATATGCTTTTCAAACCACTTGCTTTTGTATACACAGATGATGAACATACTAAACAGGTTGAAGATCAGCTTATTTTAGGTGATGAAATCATGATTGCACCGATTTACAACCAGAATGCTAATGGTCGCTATGTATATCTTCCAGAAGAAATGACTTTTGTCAAACTTCTTCCAAATGGTGGTATCACAACAGAGATACTTCCAGCAGGGCATCATTATGTAAAAGTTGCACTCAATGAGGTTCCTTTCTTTATTAGAAAAGACAGAAAAATTCCTCTTGCAGCTTCTGCACAGTACGTTGATGCCGTTGATTACTCAACAATCAAGTACATCGGTTATGAAGCTTCTGACTATGAGCTTTATAATGATGACGGTATCTCAAGAATTTAGTTTTCTTTTCATTCCTAATATAATCGTGCACTAATAACATGCACAACAAAAAGCGTGAGGATTACTTCCTCACGCTTTTTGCTAACTAAGGTAATGATTACATGCCTACTAAGACAAGTATTCACGTGGAATAATGCAGTAAGCTGTATCAAATGGATTAAGACATATTCCTCTAAGCTTATCATTCTGCTTAAAGCATTCCAAAATATCAGACATCTCTGCTTCATGCATCACATCAAAGCCATCTGTTGCATCACTTTGTTTGCACTGGTCTCTATCTGTATAAACGGCCAGATACCAGTTTCCATTTGCAGCAAGAATAGGTTCAAACTCAGTGACACCTTTCTCCTCATCACGTCTGCAGTTTAGACTTACCATAAGTGAATCGCTCTTTACTATTTCCAGAATTTCATCAAAAATCTCACTATACCCTTCATCTTCATAATCAATAAGCAATTCACGAAGTCTCATTGTCTGCTTTTTTCTCTTCTCTTTGAATTCCTGGCTATACTCCTTATAGAATTCTCTCTGCTTTGCAACCATTGCCTTTTTGTGTTTTATATTAAACGGTAAAATCTTATCACTTTGTATTTCCTGAATATCCATAAAATTATCCTCCTTATCTCAAGTCATAACATTATACTATAAAAGATAAAAACTACCAAGACATTCTTCTATCTTTTCCAGTTCTTCTGTAATACTCATTTTTATCCTGATACATTAACTTATCGGCAATTCTGATTATCTGTTTTAAATTCAAATCTGGATAATCCTTTGCACTTACAACACCTTTGGAGATAGATAGATCAGTGACCTTTTCTCCCTCCCACTTAATTATTTCGTTATCAAAAAATTCAATTGCAGCATTAAGCTCCTCTTCACTGCACTTTAATATTATTACAAATTCATCTCCACCAATTCTATATATTTTGCCATATTTTGAAAATGACTTTTCTATACACTTAGCAGCTCCTATTATCAATTCATCACCTGCATCATGTCCAACTGTATCATTTACTGTCTTTAGTCCATTTATATCCATTAGTATAAACGAATAATCCGTCAGGCTATCTATTTCATCAAGACGATTACACTCCTTCGTGTATGCATATCTGTTTCCCTGGCGTGTAAGGTTGTCTGTCAGTGTAATAATATTTTTTTCCATAAGTTCCTTTGAGATTTTCTCAACTCTGACATTACTTGCCCAATATGAAACGGTAAGTATTAGCATTCCCAGAAAAAGAATAATGACACATGGAATAATAATTAATTTAACATCCATCTTTGAAGGATTGTTATCTTCAATAACAAGATACCATCCCATTTCTTTCATATATTTTGTCATTCTACTGGTATCTTGCAATTTCTCGTAATAAAACTCTTTCTCATTGACCTTATCAAAATATGAATTATCAAGATAATCCTTTTGTATAAAAATGCTCTGCGAATTTATCTGAATCAGTCCATTCTTGTCAACTAAAGAAATATTGACATCGTATTCCTTCTCTATGTCACAGAGAAGATTTCTAAACTCATTCATACCTATTCCAACTCCGCAGACACCTAATAAATTTCCATCAGAATCAACCACCTGTCTATTTACAAAAACAGATAACTTCCAGTCATTTATATCATCCTTATCTACATTAAGTTCGTAGTCTTTGCCTGATCTGACAAAGTCTCTATACCACTCATCATTCTTGTCATTTTCGACATCTACATACTTACATATACCATCCATTGTGTAATATGCCTTGCTATTATCACTCACACAATACACCATTGAGTAACCAAAACCATCCTTGATGCCCTTCAAATATCCCATTATATTTTTCTCAGCTTCAACAGCATCGAATTCTTCTGATTCCAGACTGATAATCAAGTTGGAATCTTTTGACATCGTTTCTGAAACAGTAATTGGCTTAAGTATTTTATTTTCAATTCGACTACTTATCATATTAGAAATAGTCTTGCTGTTATTTTCCGAATTCTCTGAAGCAATCTGGTAAACAGTTGTAATCGAATAAATAATCGACATGGAAATGCTGATAATCATTATTACGAAAATACTTACATTAATTGCTCTTTTTTTCTTCTCTATCTCCAACACTGTATGTTCTGACTTGGCCCAGTCAATAATATACAACATTAAAACGATTACTAGACTTATTGCTATTCCCATACTTGAGAGCGGAATTCCATATACAAATGTCTGGATTAAAATTGCAGCTACCGGAATAAACAAAAATGACAACAATGCCAAAAAATATGATAGTGAAATAAACTTCCTGTATTTTAACAATAAAACCAAAACATCGATACTGCAAACTAGCAAAAATCCTGTATATACATACCATAAAAAATTTCGATGATAAATATTGTTTTCATCAAAATAATACATAAATCCCGTGAAAAGATTTACAACTAATATAAATAGGCAGCATGCCAGGAAAAACCAAATTATTGCCATATAAATTTTGCTTATTTTGGCCCCATTTTCCTCATTTAATGCTATTACGAATTTTACAGCCCAGGCTATCTCAAGTCCGTATGATACAAACATTATAAAATTTACAACAATGGCACATACTAATGAAACCTGTCCTTCATTTCCCTGCAAGAAGTAAGACCATGCCTCGAAAACAAGAGTAAATGTATTTGTGATTAGCATTGCAATCATCCATTTTACACTCTTCCTGTTCATCTTACTTCTTATAAGAAACAATGCCGACAATAAGCAAAGCATTGCTCCATAAATTTCAATTACTATTTCTGCCCTTTCAAATAATGAAACATTCATACTTTTTCCTCAGTTTTTAATTTATACTATCCAAAAATGACTCAAGTTTGTCATATTCAATTGGTTTTGAAAGATATTCGTCAAAACCATATTCTATCATTTCCTCACGAACTCCAGATACTGCATTTGCTGTTAATGCTACTATTTTACAGTCCCCATCTTTTTCATAATAGCCTGACAATTCTCTTATTTTTTTCATTGCCTCAATTCCATCCATTTCTGGCATCATCTGATCCATGAATATTACAGAATATCTGGTATCCTTACATTTATTTATTGCTGCCAAACCAGAGCTTGCCGTATCTACTTCCAGACCATAATTAATAAGACTCTTTTTAATTACCATAAGATTAACAGCATTATCGTCTACTACCAATACCTTCATTCTTTCAAATTTAACATCACTAATTCTTGATTTCGTAATTCTCTCACCATCCATAGAAATATCCCCCACCTGCGTATCATCAACTATTTTTTGCGGAATCTCAACATAAAAAAGCGAACCTTCACCATACACACTCTCACAATTAATAGAGCCATTCATTAATTCGATGTATCCTTTTACGATAGGCAAGCCTAAACCAGTTCCCTCTATTCCTTCTCTGACAGTCTTATCTACGCTCTCAAAAGAGTTAAAAATTGATGCCATATCTTCCTTCTTTATTCCAATACCTGTATCTAATACATCAATAGCTATTTCAATAACTCTATCTCTTAAATCTCCCCTTCTAACCTTTAAGGTAACCGAGCCGTTTTTTGTATACTTAATTGCATTGCTCAAAAGATTAATCATTATCTCTCTGACTTTACCGCTATCACCGTACAATTTCTTCGGAAGTGAAGGTTCAATCTCTACACAAAAATCTAATCCTTTTTTCTCTGCTGGCACCTTCATTTGAACAATAACACTTCTTATTATATCAGACAAATTGTATTCATGCTCAACCAACTCCATCTTTCCCGCTTCGATTTTTGAAATATCAAGTATTCCATTTATTATTGTAAGCAATTCATAAGAAGCATCTCTGATATTTTCTACATCCTCTAATTGATCACTGTTCAAATTCTCTTTTAACAGTAATTCTGAAAAACCAACAATCGCATTCATTGGTGTCCTTATCTCATGTGACATATTTGCCAGAAACGTTGTTTTTGCCATATTAGCCCGCTCTAACTCAGTCATCATCTTTTTATGTTCAGTGATATCATCAACTGATACTATATATCCTATTATATCTGTATACCTGTCACGAATTTTGTCGATATTTATTACACAATTAGCGCTATTTTTCTTACATATGGCTTGAATGACACTTTTTTCTTCTCCTAAAAACTTATAAATATCGTCGTCTATTTCAAAAAAATCCGATATACTCATGTTGTTATTTATTGCGATCGTACGTGGCACTTTAAAAAAGGACTCCGCTCCATCATTATACAGACTTAATTTCCATTTCGCATCATAAACACATATTGGAATTGAAACTGAGTAATATACAAACTGTGAAATATTACTGATAGTAGTTTCAGTCTGATTATGCCGAATAATTGCTATTCTAAGTATACATAATCCACAAAACTGTGCTATTGAGCTTCCTGGAATTGCATCATACCCAAACATTGGCATAATAGTGTCAATTACCATTCCCAAAGCTGTAATTAACAACATAATTAGTAAGTTTCTTGCCAAAACCTTTCGTCTTCTTGATTTGGCATGCTTTCCCATGTATACAAGATAACAAAATATCAGTATACAAATAAAAACAGAATATAGTGTATATAGATTATTTATCCAGGAAGGATTTAATGAATACGCAATTCCCCATCTTCCAAAATAAAATCTTGCCTGACCTCTCAGACAAGTCAAGTAGCAAATCAGTATTCCAATAAATGAAATCGCCGAAAAAAAATTTGCCAATTTATGAGGAATGTCAGCAATCCATCCGATTAGTCCCAATCCACAAATTAAAAAACTAAATACCCCAATCATTCCAATATCTCTAAAATAGAATGCAGTTTCAAGAGAATCCGCTTCATACAATAAGCCAAATCCTAAACTCCATGTTGCACTTGATATTGCAACAAAAGAGAATGCATACCTTAATCGGGAACTTCCTTCTCTTTTTAAAAGGGACATCATCGACCAATATGCAGCTAATCCACTATCTACAATCATTATAACTGAAAATAATGTATTCATTCCCTTTCCTCCATAGTACTAAAGACATATATTTTATTATACATCAAGCTATAAAAACACGTCAACATAACTTGATTACGTGAATTTCTATTGTGCAAAATATTTTGTTAATATATAATTATCTACATTATATAAATTGGAGATGCATTATGAATAATAATCTTGAAAAAAATATAGAAATAGAAACGGCAATTAAAGAACTTCAGGCTAACCCTTGCGAAGAACTTCTAGCAAAAGTACTATCTATTTTTCGAAAAATAATGAATTCAAACGGAGAACTTATCATAGCTGTAAACGACTCATTTTCCGGTAATTCCCTTTCTCTTCAAACTGTAACAACAGACGATGGCAAGAAGTGGTTCTGCGCTTTTACTAGCTTTGAAGAAGAAACTCGTGGTAGCAATCAAATAATGTCAGCATTTACAGCTACGATTTCACAGATTTTTGATGTTACTCTTCAGACTCCTGAAGTCTATGGCGTAATTATCAATCCCTGGAACAGAACAATAATGCTTGATAAAAACCTAATACAAATTGTAATAGGTTCTTAGTCAAGCTCAATTGAATCAGTTATGTAGTATTTATAACTATTTTCTTCACAAAAACTACATATCTGGTTCTTTTTATTTTCATCATCTGTATACTCAATCACATATACCTCTAAACCATCAGACTTGCATTCTGCTATGTAATCTTTATAATACTGCGATGTTTCATCATCATCACAGGTAAATACTTCTTCCTGATTCACCCCTGTCATAACTTCCTTAAGGTTTTTATTTTGTTCTCTATATTCTTTTACGAACATATCTCCACCATTAATTATTACTTTTTTATCCATTTTCATTAGATTTTGAAGAGTTTTGACCAACCCATCATATATTCTCTCTTCAGGATATTGGTAATATACATCGCAATTATCCACAAAAAAGCCATCTACTCCTTTTCGCTTATAATCTTCTGCGAGTTCCAATATGTGTTCCTGCCAGCCTTTATCTGATACATCAACCCATCTTTCATCTTCCCAACCTTCATATTTTCCTAGCGTAATACTCTCATAGTCATTGAAATATTCCCTAAATTCTTCAACTGACCCAAGATTAATATATGAATACACTGTTTTACCATCTTTATGTAGATATTCAATATCTTGCTTTGAAAAGTATTCAGCATCAATAACCACCGTTTCGTAGTCGCTAAGCTTATCTATTTTTGTGTTATCAATTCCTAAAAATACCCCGTACTCTTTTTTTTCATTATTTGTTTTTTTATTACAACTTAAACAGCTTGACACCAATCCTAAAAGGATAAGTGCCAAGCTTACTTTTTTAATTATTCTATTCATTTCAATGCTCTTCTACTCAATATGCGTATTTAGAAAAATATTCTCTAATTTATCATAATCCTGTTCTCTTTGTTCAAAATTACTGAATGAATTCTTACTTTCTGAAGCTGGTTTTGGATTTGGAGTCTGATAATTTTCTTTCAAACAAGTTATCAGCCATCCAGTTGGATTTTCAATTTTCCCTCTTTGCATGTCTAAAAGAGATTTTGCTCTCTTTACAGCATCTTTATCATAATTTGCAGCTTCACTTATCGCAATTATCTCTGAAAGTTGTAAATTCATAGAATCCATTATTGATACTACATCATTATAAAAATAGAACTTGTCCGTATCACTAAGAGTTATCTGTCCATCTACAACAGAAACAGGTGTCACCTCTTCCTTCTGTTCCTCTGCACCATCAAGCCAAACTGTAAATTCTACTCCATACACTTTTCCGCCACGGCCACCAGATTGCTTCTCATATTCTACATGTATATCACTTACTCTGTTTATTTCATCAATTGCAGGCTTGAGACATTTCTTATTAAAATCATCCCAACGCTTATACATAGCCTCTTTACTGCCTTCGGCCTTTGCAACAGCTTTTTCATAATCCTTTTGTGTTCCTCTAGACTGGTTAAGAATTTTTCTTACTTCAGTAGCATTGGCATTTACAACTCCTATTTCAAGTTTAAGCTCCGCAAGTCCTATAGAAACCTGAAACTTATTATTCCTTGGTCCCTTATACCAGCTTGGATAATAGCACTGCTGTTTTAATATCTGATACAAAGAAAAAGAAGGTGCCTTATTTAAATTCATGGCAATATTTTTAGGAACCCTTGTAAAGTTATTTTCTACATTTGTAAGTTTCCCATCTATTTCATTAGGAAAACGAACCGTAAAAACACCATCTGCATAAGATGCTTTATTAATTAGTGTGATAAAAGTAAATCTCTGTCCTTCATCATCTACAATACCCATGTTATTTCCAGTCATTGAATTTGCCGCACTTTTAAGTGCTTCATAAAAGGAACCCGAATTACCTTTAACAGCTTCTTTAATCTCAGAGGCTTTTATCTCTACATAAATACCATCTGGTTCTCTTTCATATTCACGATCCTGAATCTTTAACATTGC
Source organism: Agathobacter sp. (assembly GCA_045123895.1). Taxonomy (GTDB): domain Bacteria; phylum Bacillota; class Clostridia; order Lachnospirales; family Lachnospiraceae; genus Roseburia. Next base: position 8,265 of record JBGVKW010000004.1, on the reverse strand, counting down.
TAAGTATGTAATCTTGTTCTCAAGCACAGTTGCTTTATACTTCATTCCTATAAAGAAATTTGACTTATTCAAAATTTCATGTTTATAGGCAGGAATCAAGCTATTATCTTCTTTTTTCTTATTTTCGCTTTTTTGGCTCATTTTTTCATTCTCCAGAGATTCTTCTATAATCTACAATCTAGTGGTTAATTACTTTTATATTATCAGCCTATAAATAGCAATTGTCAATCATTTTTCTACTATTTGGATGTTAAATAATACGTTTTAGATGTTATTTCCCCTTTTTCGCCATTAAAAAGTAGAAAAATTATTTCTTAACCACCCTATTGTAGACTATTTTTATTTTTAACCTCCAGAATGTAGTACTCTTTTTTTTCACTTTTTTAAGCGAAATTCTGTAGATTTCCTTTCTTTATAACCAAAATTTTGTAGAATATATGGCTTATCCCTCTTTTTTAACCACCTTTTTGTAGAAACATATTTTTTTAAACGAAAAATTGTAGTTTATTATCTTCTATAAATATCTACATTTTTTCGTCTATATATTTTTTTAACCGCTACTTTGTAGAATTACCATTTTTTTAACATCTATTATGTAGTTATCATTTTCTTTTAACCATCTTTTCGTAGCTTTTTCTTGTTTATAACCGACTATTTGTAGTAAATCGTTGCATTTAACCGACTCCAAGTAGATAATTATTGTTTTTTAACCGATTTTCTGTAGAAATTACCCTCTATATATCTTTTTTCCTTCCTTTTTTCCCATATAAATCAGCTATTTCTACACTTTGTATGTAAAAAAGACCATTATCTACAATTTGTCTGCTTAAAACTGCTTATTACTACCAGGTTTCTGCAATAAACCCCTTTTTTTCTGCTAAATGCTCTTTTTTTTCGCTTCACATCTTCTACTTCTTTTCGGTTTTTAGTGCCCCTATTTTCTGCTTTTTTTTCTAGGATTTTCTGCTTTTTCCTACATACTTTCGGCTATAAAACACCTAAAACTCCCTTTTTTCAATACCTTCAGCTACCTCTAAAGAAATAAAATAATTGTTGTATTTATATAAATAAACAACAACTATTTGTTGATGTCTATTTTTTTTCGTTTAAAAAACGACTTTGCTATTTTACTAACAAAGTCGCTTGACATTAATACTATTTTTAATATAAATATTCTTCTAAATTTTCTAATAATTCATTTATAAAATCATTTGTTGAACGATATCCAAAATCTTTAGCACATTTTTGTAAATTGTTTTTTGCCTTTTTAGTTACAATGAAATTAATTCGTTCTGATTTTAATTCTTTTTGTTTTTTTAGTAATAATGATTTTCCTTTTCTAGGTGTATTGTCATAATCATTTACTGAATGATTAGTTACTACTGTTTCCGTAACAGGAGCTGGTGATTCTTGAATAACATTATTTGTTTCACTTGTACTTTGGGAATTAGAAATATTTTCCATAGTCGTAGTAGGATTTTCTATTGCTGGAGTAATTATTTTTTCCGGTTCTATCTTTTCCTGATTTTGAAGTGTTTCTTTTTCTTGAGCTGCCTTTTCCTGTGCTAGCTTTTCTAGCGCTAACTTTTCCTGTGCTGCTTTCTCTTCAGCAGCTTTTCTTTCAGCCTCAGCACTTTGTTTATCATCTGTTTTAATAACGTGCTTGATAATATTATCGCCTGCTGTTGGTTTAATCTGGGCGGTTCTCATTGCCATACGTTCTTCTCTTGATAATCTTTGTGCCATTTTTTATCCCTCTACTCTTTCTATTATTGCATTTGTCAGTTTTCTGAAATCAATTGCTACATTATGATATTTTGAGTATTCCTGAATAGATGTTTTATATGTTTTTACTTCACTTACTACTACACCTTTTTTTATTGTTGAAACAATAGGTTTGTCTTCATTATTATTTGCAATTGTTTCAAGTAAGTATAGTGCATCTTTGTGGTTTGTACTGTTTTCAAATCGATTTAATACTATTGCAAGTATTTTGGCGTGTGAAATATGATTTCTGCTCTTTCTGAGGGCTTCAACATCTTCTATTACGCTATTTACACCTTTTATACTTCCGTCGTCTCCTTCTGTTGGAATTACTATATAATCACTTGCAACATAGCTCATGGTTACAATAATACTTCTACTTGGCTGGTTATCTATAATAATGTAATCATAATTATCCTTGAATAAATCTAATGTATCTGCCAAGAGATATTGGTCATCCATTCCAATATATTTACGATCTGCTTTAGAAAGTCCAGTTGAACCACAAATTACATCAAATAATTGTTTCTTTTGAATTGCCTCATTCAGGTCAATTTGTTTATCTCCATCTATTAGGTCTTCAATATTTGGTTTTGTCATATCACAGTCTACATAGTCAGATAAATTACATTGCTGATCTAAATCTACTAATAAAACTTTTTTCCCTAAGTTGCCCAAGCAGGCTGCTAATTCGATTGAAGTTCCTGTTTTGTTGCATCCACCTTTTAAATTGTTTACTGATATTATTGTTGCCATAATTTTTCCTTCTCTAGTTATTATTATTTGTATTATTTTTGTAATACAAAAGTATTATGCTTAAAAACCCTTGTTTTTAGCTTGTTTTATATTCTATTATAATTCAATTGATATTTCAAGTCTTTTATATTATATTACAACTATATTATACAATATAATATAAATATACTAACTAAAATAATAGTAATATAATAATAAAATATGATATAATGTATTAGTAATGTACTCTATGATATAATAAGCTGATACTATATAATAGATTAGTATAAATAATATAATAGTAAGATATAATATAATGTACTATAAAATACACTATATAAAATAATATATAACATATTATATAACATATAACTAATATAAAAATGATGTACTACATAATATATAAATAATATATAATATATAATCTTATGTACTATATGATTAATATAATATATGAAATATTACTAAAATACTACATATTATAAAGACAATACAATAGCAATATATTAAATAAAATAAAACATAATACAATCTATAATATACTACATAATAGCAACATAATATATTATAATTTGTAATATATGATTCAAACATACAGAAATTGTAAGTAAACATATATTCCAGGATATTAATTGGGGTATGAAGAGGAATAAAGAGATAAGAAAAAGATAGTAGTATATAATATAATATATATTATAAGGATAATACCAATATAATATTTAAGTAATATATTCGTAATATGAAAACAATGTAAAAATATTATTAATACAATATATTTATAATACAAAAATAGTACAAACATATTGTTAAAAATTATATAGAGTAGTTAAAGAGAAAAGTATCAAAAAAGTAATACAAAGATAATAGAATTGTAACACAAAGATAATATACAAGATGATATACAAGATAATATACAAGATAATATAAAAATATTACAAAAACAATATAAAGTGAAAATTAATAATAAATAATTAACATTATATGCTAAATAAATATAAAAGAATATGGATTTAATTTTATCATAAAAATGATGGGATAAGTGATTTGAAACATAAGAAATAGTCTAGTGAAATTAAATAACAAAAAATATTTTGCTCGTTGGCACCAGAAAAAGATAAGAAAAATTATAGCTACAATTTAATACAAATATTTAATCGTAAGAAAAAATAGCAAGGCAATATTTGTATATAAATATATAGAAAAATTTAAGATATTAGAATTTATAAAATAATGATTAAATTTGCACAAATACAGCATACTGAATACAAAATACAAACGGAAATCTTGCAATTTTATAACACGATAATGGTAAAAATTCATAATAGTTAGACTGAAAGTACTAATTTGTTAGTACAAATTTACCAAAATCATAAACAAATGACGGAAAAGTTTCACGTGAAACTAAAAAAGTAGAATAAAGCACCATTTAATATTAATACAAAAGGTACAAAAATAGAGGAAAAGAATATAATTGTGAAAAAAATAGAAAAGAAATAAAATAATCTGAAAATAAAACATATAGAAATAGAAAATATGGACGAAAATAAAAGAAATAGTTATGCTAAATAACCAGAAAAACGATTTAAAAGTAAAAAAATAGAGGAATAAAAACAATGAAAAGAGAAGAATTAAAAGAAGGAATGAAGGTAATTGATACAGATGATGGAATGGTAATGGAATATGTGAAAACTGAATCATCTGACTTTTTTGTAACAAAAAACAACAAATGGCATACATGTCAGTTTGATCTTTCAACATTTGAACCATATGAAGAAAAAACAAAAAGGAGTCTGAAAAAATGACAAATACAACACTTTGTTACATAGAAAAAAATGATTGTTACCTTATGCTTCTTAGAAATAAAAAGAAGAAAGACGTAAATAAGGGGAAATGGATTGGTGTAGGAGGACATTTTGAAGAGGGGGAAACTCCTGAAGAATGCTTGATTCGAGAAGTATTTGAAGAAACGGGATTAACACTTACAGAATATAGTTTTAGAGGAATAATTACTTTTGTATCAAATGAGTGGGAGACTGATTATATGCATCTTTTTACAGCATCAGGATTTACAGGAGAAGTAAAAGAGTGTGATGAGGGAGATCTGCGTTGGATACCAAAGAGTGAGGTGTTGAATCTAAATCTATGGGAAGGTGATCGAGAATTTCTTAAACTTCTTTATGAAGATAGCGATTTTTTTACAATGAAACTAAGATATGAAGGAGATAAGTTAGTGGAAAAAGTGATTCGAAAAGCAAAATAAGTTGACGATATAAACAAAAATGGGTAATATATTACTTAACAAGGTAATATGTTACCCATTTTTTATAGTAAATATATAGGAAAGTAAAAAGTTGTAGAGTTTATTAGAAAGGAGGGAGGAAAGATGAGAAAAATTACAGAAATTGTAAATGATGAGGGTATGAATTTTGATGGAATAGAGAGTTCATTTTTTTTGCTGGGACTAATAAGTGCCTTTGAAAATCGATATCAGGCAAAGGCCGATGCTTTTTTTGAGGATATTAGTTGGAAGCAGTTTTTTGCAATCATATGTATTAATCTTTGTAAGGAAAGTCCAACAATAAAGGAAATAGCTACAATAATGGGAAGTTCTCACCAGAATGTGAAGCAGATTCTCAACAAGTTAGAGAAAAGAGGCTATGTTGAAATTATTTCTGATGAGAAGGACAAACGAAAGCAGAGAGTTATCCTGACAGAGAAAACTATGAAATTATGTGCAGAACGTGATATGGAAAGTAAAGAAGTTGTTGGAAGGATATTTAGTGGTGTTGACGAAGATGAAATAAAAACAGTGATAAAAGTGCTATTGAAGTTAGAGGATAACCTAAAACAAATATAATAATTGTTATAGAAAAGTGAGGAACATGAATATGAGTAAAATTGTAGTGTATGAAAGCGGTACAGGATTTACAGAAAAGTATGCAGTGTGGATAGCTGAAGAATTAGGCTGCGAGGCAAAGGAATTAAAGAAAATAAATATTAAGGAACTTAATCAATATGATATGGTCATTTATGGTGGCTGGATTATGGCTGGAATGGTTTCTGGCTATGGGAAAATCAAGGAACTTAATCTGAAAAAGCTTGTGGTGTTTGCAGTCGGAATGACAATTCCAAGTGAAAAAGTAAAAACAAAAATTCAGGAACAGAATCAAATTCCAGAGAACTATTTTTTCTATTTCGAAGGTGGATATAATCCTAAGAAATTGGGATTTTTTAAGAAAATGATGGTGAATATGATTGGCAAATCCATCGAGAAGAAAGAAGAGAAAACAGAAGAAGATTTACATATGCTGGAGACATTAAGAGGTGCTGATAGAACAAATAAAGATGCAATTCGTAAATTGGTTGAATTCTGTAAAATATAGTACATCCAGGCTGCCTAGGGTGAATATAAAGAACAATTGTTTAGAATGAGAGGAAGAGAATTGAAATAAAGTAAAGATAATGCTATACTGCAATTGTTATTAATTAGATGGAAAAATGTTAAAATGGAGATTGAGTTATGAAGGAAGATTTAGATGTAAAGTTTAAGCTGTTTGGGATTTTTTTGGTTGTTATTGAAGTGATAGGTATAATATATGCGCTTTTTTTCAGTTCAGAAGATTCAATATTTAATTACATGTCAACACTTGTAATTATTATTGGAGGCTTGCTTAATATGGCTATTACTGTTATACCATTTTTTGCATTAGCATATGCTTTTAGAAAAATGTATGATATGAATAAACAAATGTATGATATGCAATGCAATGTTTCTCAAACCCAAAGAGCGGTTGTTCAAAATCAGAAGAACTGGAAATGTAATAAATGTGGAACTGAAAATGCATCGTATGTTGGAACTTGTTCTTGTGGTGCTTCAAGACCTACTAAATAATTGTATAAATAATATTGAGAGGCCACAAAAATGTGGTCTCTTATTTTTCATAATGCAGGGGGAAGAATATGAGAGATAAATACAAAAACACAATTTATGCCTGTTTTGTGGGGTATGTGGTTCAGGCAATAATCAATAATTTCGTACCATTACTGTTTTTGACATTTGAAAAAACCTATAAAATTCCACTTAGTCAGATAACTATGCTGATTACATTTAATTTTGGAATGCAGTTGTTTATCGATTTGCTGTCTGCGAAGTTCGTTGATAAAATCGGATATAGAGTATCTGTAGTAATTGCTCATATCTGTTCCGCAGTGGGATTGATTGGATTAGTTGTTCTTCCTGATTTGTTGCCGAGTGCATTTGCAGGACTTTTGGTTTCTATAGTAATTTATGCGATTGGTGGTGGCTTAATAGAAGTATTGGTTAGTCCAATCGTGGAGAGCTGTCCAACAGATAACAAAGAGAAGGCGATGAGTCTTTTGCACTCATTTTATTGCTGGGGACACGTTGCTGTAGTATTATTGTCTACTTTGTTTTTTAGATTATGTGGAATAGAGAACTGGAGAATATTAGCTTTAATCTGGGCATTTATTCCAATTATAAACGGAATAGCATTTACAAAGGTTCCAATAGCGTCTTTGATAGAAGATGGTGAGTCAGGGATGTCGATTTTGGATTTATGCAAAAATAAGACATTTTGGGTTCTGATGCTAATGATGGTTTGTGCAGGAGCCAGTGAACAGGGAGTAAGCCAGTGGGCTTCAACTTTTGCAGAAAAAGGATTAAATATAAGCAAGACAATCGGAGATATCGCTGGACCTATGTGTTTTGCAATTCTGATGGGAAGTGCAAGAGCATTTTATGGTAAATTTGGTGACAAGATAGATTTGGATAAATTTATGTTGGGAAGTAGTTTTCTATGTGTTTTATCATACATATGTATTTCTATTTCGCCATTACCGGTGTTTTCTATAATAGGATGTTCAATCTGTGGATTGTCGGTGGGAATTATGTGGCCGGGAACATTTAGTAAAGCTACAGTTGCCTTGAGAAAAGGTGGAACAGCTATGTTCGCATTTCTGGCATTAGCAGGTGATGTGGGATGTGGCGCAGGTCCGACTCTTGTGGGATTTGTGACAGGATTGTTCTCGGACAATTTGAAAAAAGGGATTTTGGCAGGAGTTCTTTTTCCTATATTATTGATTGTTGCAATTAGTGTATTGAAGCAGCATATGAAAAAGGAATTGGTAGAATAAATTTTGCAGAGGAGTTTAAGTAATGAAAAAAAGATTAAATTGATGGTTGTTTTTGCGTTGTCATGTACAGTAATAGCTTGTTCGTCTAATGCGGAAGGAACTGAGAAAAAAACAGACAATTCACGGATAAATAGAGAGGCGAATAATACATATACTTCGGAAGCGAAAGAATTAGAGGAAAAGGAAAATATTGAGCTGAGTGATAAGTATTTTATTGGATTTGATTATTGTTTTTATGATATCTATAATCCCGGTCGAATAATTGAATGTAGGATTAGATATGATAAAAAGGTAGAGGCTGACTATATATACGTGGAAAATGGCGAAGAGAGCATTGAGACACAAGTATTTGATTTAACTGATGAGCAGTTCAATAATATTATTAGTGGAATTGATTTGGACGAGTTATATTATCTTGATCCAGAGGAGTTGGATCCGGATGAAGTGATGGATGGTGGATGTGTTTGGCTTTTCATCTCAGTTGGGGAGACTCCCACTTCTATAAGTGGCGAGATGAAACATATTAGTCTCAGTGGAGGGTACAATCCCCCAACTGAGATTAAACCCGACCGCGGATTGCAGGAATGCGCAGAGGAAGATGTCAGCAAAGCT
>JBGVKW010000003.1:0-4104 GCA_045123895.1 Agathobacter sp. | reverse complement strand
GAATTCATTTGTCATAACATTTACAATATTTTCTTTCTGCTCCAGACTGATTTCTTTTCCATACTCTTTCATATCTGCTGAAAGTCCTGCAAATAAACCAAATTTAGACAGTCCATGAGCATATGCCAGCATTCTTTTTAACAATTGCAGTTCCTGTATGCGTTTTCCATTAGCCAATTTCCTGGATACGAATTCAATTACTTTCTCTTCATCCTCCGATAAACGAACCTTATATTCTTTCTCATATTTCACCAAGAATTTGTAATATGAGCCAAGACTATTGTTATCAAAAACACGAAGAACATCCATCTCACCATAATCATCAAAATCACAAAGTTTTGGAATTCTTCCAAGTTTATTTTTTAGATTCGTATAATTCTCTTTGATAAGCCTAATATCACTGAAGTTTGCATTGTCTACTGAAGCAAATATTCTCTTTCTGCTAATCTTATCAAAGTGTACCGTAGAAGCTCCAGGTATTACTCTACCACCTTCCATTATGTATCTTCTAATATTGTATATGTTGTATGTTCTATCTCCGGATAAGGCAATAGGAATCATAAAATTATTATTGTAATTGCCAATGAAATCCAAGATAACAACATATTCTTTTCCATTTGCTTTTCTAAGACCTCTACCAAGTTGTTGAATAAATACAATTGGTGACTGAGTCGGTCTTAGCATAATGACCTGATTTACTTCAACAATATCAACACCTTCATTCAGGATTTCAACAGAGAATATATAATCCAATGGCTGATTATCGGCAGTTGCTTCATCCTCATTCATTGCAAGTCTTTCAAAAGCATTTTGTCTTTCCATTTCCGAAGCACTTCCATTAAGTGCTATTGTTCTAAAATGACATCCTGTTGAAGGATTAATCATTTGATTAAACTTTGCGGACAATTCTTCAGTTTCCTTTATATTGCTGCAGAATATTAATCCCTTTACCTTTTCTCCACTATACCCATAATAATCAGCTTGTGTAATAATATGCTTTATTCTCTCATCACTAGTAAGCATTGAGAAATCTCGACTGGCTTCTTCATTATCACCAATAATTGATAAATCTGTTATTCCAAAATAGTGAAATGGACACAGGAGATTTTCTTCCATTGCCTGTTGTAAACGAATCTCGTATGCAATTTGGTAATTGAAAAGCTCATAAACATTTCTACCTTCCACATTATCATCTCTTTTATCTGGAGTCGCAGTCATGCCCAGCCAAAGCTTTGGAGTGAAATGTTTCATTACTTTCTGATATGTATCAGCTGGAACATGATGAGCTTCATCTAAAACAATACAATCAAATGCATCTTTTTCATATTGAAGTAAATGCTCATCACGGTTCAAAGTCTGAACTGTTGCAAAAACATAGTCTGCATCGTATTCGTGATAACCAGCTCCTACAAGTCCCATAGAGACTGACTTTGCGAAAACCTTTTCATAAGATTTCTTTGTCTGTCTTGCTAATTGGCCTCTATGAACTAAAAATAGCACTCTCCTAAATCCAAGTTCTCTCATTGCAAATGCTGATGCATAAGTTTTTCCTGTACCTGTAGCAGAAATTAAGAGTGCTCTATCTTCTCCTGCTTCAAGTATTTTCTTTAGATTTGTAATAAATCCAACCTGCATACTATTAGGTTGCAACTTATACTTTTCAATCGAAGTAATCTCTTCTTGTTTTGCAACCTCTCTTTGATGCTTTATGATACTATATCGAGATTTATAATTCTCATAAAAATCATCAAAAGATAACGCATATTTTGAATTCCACAACTGATTGAACTCAGCAACTATTTCTTTAGCCACTTCACCTTGTTCCGTTGAAATTAGCTTTGTATTCCACTCTCTATTGCTTGTGAGTGCTGCACTTGTAATATTTGAACTGCCAATGATAATACGATAGATCTCGTCCTTTTTAAAAATATATCCTTTTGTATGAAATCCTTCGTCAGCAACTTCAACATCATACATTTTGAGTGTAATATTTGATAACTCGTTAAGCTTTTTCAAAGCTCTTGGCTCACTAAAATTCAAAATTTCTCGTGTATTTTCTCAACTTTCCAGTATTTACGGGCTTTCCCGCCCATCAACATCTATGTAATTTGCACTTTTCCCTTATTTTTTCCCTTGTGAGGAAACTATAAGGGAAAAAGTGTTGTTTTCGTTTTAATCGTTCCCTACTACCTTATCAAGAAGCCTTGCTGAATTCTTTTTGGCTTCCCTTGTAGCGTGGGCGTAAATATTCATTGTGGTACTTACTGCGGAATGTCCCAAGAGCTCCTGTACATCCTTCGGTGGTGCTCCGTTTGCCAGCAGATTGCTTGTATAAGTGTGTCTTAATGAGTGGAAGTGAAAGTTTTCAAATCCTTTCAGGTGCTTCCTGATTGACCTGCACATCCAGTCCAGTGCTTCCCTTCCTAAGTACATTCCGTCCTGTCTGACACACACCAGTGAAATTTCTGTGTAGTCCTCCGGCACTTCCTGCGTTCCGTCCAATGAATACAGTTCGTAGTAAACTCTGTTCTTTTCTCTGACTTCTTTGTAGTAATTTCTCTGATAAAGTTGTCCGTACTGAAAGCGTTGTTTGTGCTGTTCCTTTTTTGCCATTCGCAAGATTTCAGCGAGGGTATCGCCAAAATCCACGATTCTGACTTTTTTACGCTTGGTAGGTCCAAGCTCCAGCTTATGCCTTGCATTGTTCCGGCTCAAGCTCCTACGCACTGTCAGATACTGTTCCTCTAAGTTGATGTCATCCCAAGATAATCCGGTCACTTCCCCAATTCGCAGACCTGCATAATATGCTATCTGCACTGCCAGCAGTGAGGAGCTCTTCTTTTTGGTAAGATAAGCTACGATTTCATTATACTGCTGGTGGGTAATGGTCTTTTCCTGCGAAAAATCTTCATCCTCCGTAGCGAACAAATCCACTTCTTGCGTCGGTCGTCTGATTACTACATACTGCATAGGATTGAAACTGATATACTGCTTTGGAAACACCGCATACCGGAAAGCCCTCTGTAACACTGCTGAAAATGAGTGGATACGATCAATGCTTAGCGGCTTTGCTTCCGTACCATCGGGAGCAGTTCCACCGAAGCTTAAATAATCCATATATTCCTGCATGTGTTCACTTGTGACTGTCCGAAGCTTTCTTTTGCTTAAAGGGTGCCTTTTCATAATCTTCACCACCCCAAGATAAAGGGTTACAGTGTTATTACTTAGGGAACTGACTTTCAATTCCTCATCCACCCACACATCCAGAAGCTCTCCCAGTGTGATGTTCTCCGTTTTGGCTACGATTTTCTTACTTTCGTATTCCTCCATAGCCTTACGGAGCAGTTTTTCGGTTTCCGATTTACTTTCCGTTCCTACGCATTCCTTCTGAACCAAGTTACCACTGGCATCCTCCACATAATAGCGGTAATACCATTTCTTGCCTTTTTTCCTTACAGAACCTTTTGCCATAATCGTTTCTCCTTTCGATATCGACAATCGGAACTGATGAAATGCTTTTTGCGTGTAAGTATATCATAACTCCGGTTGTCTAACTATACCGATTCGGAATCTTCCGATAAAAGATTTGCAAGCCTCTGTGTGGCTGTCTCCGGTTTCTTGGAATAGAGCCTTATCACATCTGCCATGTCGTTAAAGGCATTGACTGTGTGAGTAATCTCCCTAAGAAACATGATTTCGTTGTATTCCTTATTCGATTCAAAACCTATGGTAGCTGCTATGTCCGCATTCTCTGTGTTGCCCTTGAAGTTCTTGCAGGCAAACTGGAAAGAATCCATAAACAACTCATACTCCTGTAACATCAGTAGCAGTAGGTCTTTCGAGAAGTCAGCTTCCTCATTATTAAGGTCAAAGGGTAAGCGGTTTAGGATACTTCCCATTGCATCACGAATCTGTAACTCCCTTTTATCCGTAATGTCTGTTTCGTATTCCTCTGCCTCTCCCTTGAGCCATTCCACAGATACATGAAGTGCTTCTGAAAGTCCATCCAGCACCAGCTTCTTGGTATTGTCGATTGTTCCGGCTTCATATCTCTGAATGGTGGAAGCTGTCACTCCCATCTTTTCAGCTACATAAGGCTGTTTC
>JBGVKW010000002.1:0-7200 GCA_045123895.1 Agathobacter sp. | reverse complement strand
AGGAAAAAAAACAAATCCACATCACATATTTCAATCATACAAAGATAGAATACCGTAATCAACCACGGATAAAAAGGTTGATAGAAAGGATAAGGTATATCTGTAAGTGACTGTTAGATGAGTCAATTACAATATACCAGGAATAATAATATGAAAATAAATGGTATAAATGGAGCAAATACACAGATTGGCGGAATGAATATGATGCAATCAAATGATTCTGTTAGTAAGAATTTACAGAGTCAAATTGCCAATGCTCAGAAACAGTTGCAGGAGCTTTCTGCGAATAAAGAGATGAGCCTTGAAGAAAAGATGAAAAAGAGACAGGAAATCCAGCAGCAGATTGCGGATTTAAACAATCAGTTAAGACAGCATCAGATTGAACAGAGAAAAGAGCAACAGGTGAAAAAATCCTCTATGAATGATATGCTTGGTGGCAGTAAGAAAACTGCTCCGAAAGCTGGAAAGCAAAGTACAGGTCTGTCACAGGCAAGTATGAAGGCTATGATTTCTGCTGATTCCGCAATGGCTCAGGCACAGGTACAGGGCAGTGTTGCTACCAAGATGGAAGGCAGAGCTGGGGTGCTGGAGTCTGAAATTAAGTTGGATTCAGCTCGTGGTGATGATGTAGAGGCAAAGAAAGAGGAACTTGCAGAAGTAGAGCAGAAGGCTGTTCAAGCAGAATCAGCACAGATGAATACATTGGCTACTGCGAATAAGGAATTGGAAGAAGCTGCGAAAGCAGATCAGCAGACTGAAAAAGCAGATGATAAAGATAAGAAAACAGATAAGAAGGATGCTGTTGCTGGTGAAAAAGATGATAAGACTGTGGCAGGCACAGAAGAAACCGAGAATGTGGGCGCTGATGTTAAGACCGAAACAGTTAGTACGGATATAGCAGAGCCGGTAGAGGTATCTGTACCGGAAACAGTTGCATATACCCATGTGGATGTGCGTTTGTAGGAGGTGCTTACTATGTCAGAGATAAATAGTTTTAGTGATTATGCAAGCAAATATAACACCAATGTAGATTATTCCTATTTGTTTGGAGGTATGCAGACACCGTCAACAGGCAGTGCTTTTAATCTTTCTGACTATGCGGCAATCAAAAATGGCAGTTATGGAAAATTGCTGAAGGCATATTATGCAAAGCAGGATGCAGAAAAGGCATCTTCCGGTGGGGATACTGTACAGAAATCTACACTTATGAAGTCAGGAGCGGATGCACTAAAGAAATCAGCAGATGCTTTAAATAATGATGAACTCTGGGAAAAGAAGAAAATCAAGAAAAAGGATGAAAAGACCGGAGAGGAAATCGAGGTTGAAGATTATGATTGGGATGCTATCACAAAGGCTGTGAAATCATTTGTAGAAGATTACAATGATGTTGTGGAACAGGCTGGCAATTCTAATTCAAAAGATGTATTGCGCAATGCTGTGTGGATGACAGGAATTACTGAGTCTAATGAGAATATGCTTTCAAAAATCGGTATTACAGTAGGCAAGGGTAATAAGTTGCTACTGGATGAGGAAGCACTTAAAAAGGCAGATATTAGTTCATTCAAAACACTTTTTACCGGACACAATTCGTTTGCTGACAAGGTATCCATGAAAGCAAACAGTATTTCCAATGCGGCAGCACGAACAAGCGGAACTTATAAGAGCAATGGTACATATAACAATGCTTTATCGGAGCTTGTATCGAAGAAGGTAGATGAGGAAGTGTAGTACTGTAATGGTTTTGTTCCCATTCAGACAGGTTTTCATTCCGATAGGTAAAGATAATTGAATATTTGCCGATATATTTTATAGCTAAGGATGGCGTCTGTTTTCAAGGGATTGAATGTGAAAATAGACGCTGTTTTTCGTTTAGATTGGAGGTTATATTATGAGAATACAAGCGGCAAATACATTTTATACAGGTACTTACTCTGTTTTGAATACGAAGTCATCATTTCCGTACGCTGTGAAAGTAGAAGGTTACGGAAAGACAAGAAACCAAAGGAGTTTATTTCAGTTTGCACATGTGACAATAACGGAACATATGGTAAATGCAAAATATGGTACAAAGATTACAAATGGTCCGAGAGTACAGATGCAGACAGCAGGTAGTAAGAAAAAAGAAGATTGGACTGAGGTTTCCAAAGAACAGTTGGCAGAAGTAAAACTACCGGCTTCATTTGAAAAATTGAAAGAACAGAAGTCTTATTTTTATCATGGAGAAAACATAACGGATTATGAGCTGGTGCAAACAGCAGTAGCATTGGGGAAAATGGAATTACCAACAGATGAGAAAAAGTGTATCCCGGACAGAGTTGCAATGGATGCATTTGAGGTGCTTGTCAGAGACCAGGCGGCTCCAAAAAACTCATGGTCAAATACATTGTATTCGGAAGATGGAAAATATACTTTTACAAAGACTGAAAGCGGTAGATGGCAGATGCATTTGATTGATGATGCTGCCGTAGGTGCATCTTTGGAAGATATAGCAAATTGGATGATGAGCGGCACACCCAATAAAAATATTGAGACACGCTACCTAAATTATCTTCATACTGTTGATCCGGATTTATATAATGTGGCGATGCGAATAGGTTCCGAGGTTCGTACTTATGGTTTTATGGAGGATTTACATCAGCAGGGAATATTAAGTGATAGTCAAAATCAGTATGATATGAGTCTGCTGGGTATGTTATTCGGTAAAGATGCGGATAGTATGCGTATGTTATTGCATGGGTGTAAGGAGTCTGGCAATTTTTTGGAGTTATTGGATTTTTATAGCCCGGATGGAGCAAAATCGTTGGATAAGCTTCGGGAACAGCAATATAAGCACGGTGGAATTGTGTAATATAGCGAGTTTTATGACAGGATATGGCTAATGCTGTATCCTGTTACATTTTTTTATTAACTTTTTTGAATATTTTGTCGATATACAAAATGATAGAGTATAGGTAAACGGATTTACCACACAGAATACAAGGAGGTAGTAGTATGGATTTAGGAGCAATTACTAACAGTACAAATGCAGTAGGTAACACTTATGCTACAAAGGAAACGAAACAGGCTGATGAAGTCAAAAAGTATGGAGTGACCGGAAAAACCATTGGTCAGCCGAAGCTTAGTGAAAATGCAAAGAAGTATTATGAGGAATTAAAGTCTAAATATCAAAATATGGATTTTATTCTGGTAAGCAATGACATGAAGGAAATGGCAAAAGCGAATGCCGGAAGTTTTGCTAACCCTCACAAAATGGTTGTTTTGATTGATGAAGAAAAGATTGAGCGTATGGCAACGGATGAGCAGTATCGTAAGCAGTACGAAGGAGTTATTGCTTCTGCACAGAATAAATTGCCGGAGTTAAAGCAGTCATTGGGCAATTCTGCAAATATCAAAGGATTTGGTATGCAGGTAAACGATAATGGTGCATCTTCATTCTTTGCAGTTATGGATAAGTCTTTTAAAGACCAAGCGAATAGATTGGAAAAGCAAAGAGCCGAGAAAAAAGAAGAAAAGAAAGCGGCTCAGAAAAAAGCTGAGAAAAAGGAACGGGAAGAACAGCTTGAAGAGAAAAGGCTTAAGAAGAAGGAATCACAGGAAGTAGTAATTACAGCAAATTCTATTGAGGAATTGAAAAAAAAGATAGATGACTATAACTATTTACAGATGGCAGATACTGTAAAGACGGATGCTGAAAAGTATCTTGGAACAACGATTGATTTCAAGGGATAGGAGGCAGACAATGATTACAGGAACCATTTACAATGCAGGGAAAATGCTGGAAATGACTCAGAAATGGGAGCAAAAGAAATCGTCTGGCAATATCTTGAAAAAAGAAGTAAAAGAATTATCTCCGGAAGAACAGCAGCTAAAAATGTATCAGGAGCAGCTTGAAAGAGAGCGTGAAGGAAATGAATATAGTTCCATTTATGCGAAGATTCAAAGTGGTCAGGAATTAAGTCCGGCAGAAGAAGATAAACTCCGTGCAAAAGATCCTAAGATGTATATGGAGTATAAGGCTGACAGAATGGAACAGGAAGCCTATGAGAAAAAGCTGAAAAACTGTAAAACGAAGGAAGAAGCGGAAAGACTTCATGTGAACAGGATGAATGGCAAATTGTCCGAACTAAAGTCGATTGTTAATAATCCTAATATTCCCAAGAGCGAAAAATTAAAAGAAGCACAAAGAATATTGGGTGATACCACTAAAACAGCACAGATTTTTCATACATTTACAAAGAGTGCTGAGTTTAAGGAACTGCCTACGGAAGAAGAAGTAATGGAAGCGAAACAGGCAGAAGCCCAGTTGCGTGAAGAACAGCTTGTAGGTGGAGCTGATGAAAATTCAGAAGTAAATGCAGAGAGCGATAATGAGACTCAAGTTGTGCCGAATATATCGGAAGATGATAACATCGTAGATAATGCCGGAAATACCATGAAAGACACTCAGCATAGTGTGGCATTAGAAACCGAAAAAAAGGTATTAGAAGAAATGTTTGAGTTGGAAAAGAAGCATTTTGGAGAATCAAAAAAGGCAGTAAAGATTGATGTATCACTCTAATTTCATCTTTTGTTCCCATTCAGACAGGGTTTTGTTCCATAAGGTTAAGAAAAATAAATATTTGCCGATAACTATTATAAGCTAAGGATGGCGTCTATTTTCAACGGATTGAATGTGAAAACGGACGCTATTTTTATGCAAATAAGAGACAAACCACTTGGACCTTTCGGGAAGTGGTGCAATCCGGACTGACAGATGGATTGCAGAAAGGAGATTATATGTCAATTTCAGGAATCGGCGGTGCTATGGGCGGCGTCAACTACTACAACAACAGAGTGAATCGGAACTCTAATCAGGTAGCAAGTTCTTTCAGTACAGGATCTTGCATTAATCTGAAAATGACCGATGAAGATTCGGGAAGCAGAGCACTTACTTCTGTGGGTTACCCAGATGGCAGTAGTGTATCTGTATTCAAGGCAGAAGGCTATACAGATGGCAATCCTCAGTACATGGTAAAGCACTGGGGTAAGAATGGAGAAGAAACAGAATACTTTGTGAATCCTACACAGGTAAAACCGGAGGATGCAAGCTATATTGATATGCTGGCATATTCTACATATCTTGACCTTACCGGACAGACTAAAAATGGATTTGGAGATTTTCTGACTGCTTCCAGAGGTGTAAATGGCGATTTGACTTATGATGCAGAGAGTATGAATACTAAGATGAATTTCAAATCATTAGTTAAGGAATTTATGCAGGCACAATATGATGCAGGTAATTTGGCTGGTTATTTATCATTCAAGAGATTTTATGAGTGTATGGAATAATTTTAATTGCCTATAAAATGAAAGAAGCCTGAGTATGAATGGCGTCTGTTTTTTGTGAGGTGAAAATAGACGCCATTTGCTATAAAATATACTAAACCGCTTGGACCTTTCCGGGAAGCGGTGCAACTTTGACTGACAGATAAGTTGCGGAAAGGAGTAATATGGGTATAAACGGTGTAGGTTCGTTTTATGCACAAAATTATGATGTATCAAACAGGGGACGCTCCACCAGGGGGAAATCTTCTGTTGATGATTTTTCGGGTATGGGTAGTGCAACATCACTTTCTGAATCCTCTGATAATGGGAAAAGAATAGGTCTTACTGCTGTTGGCAATGTGGGGTATATTGCCATGTATGCAGATTCTTCTACAGAACAAGATCCGATTGTTAAGGTAGGAGATTATGAGGTTCGTGTAAAAGATGTGAATCCGAATAATGCAACGAAAATGGAAATGTTTGCGTTGATGTCTTATATGGATGACAAAGGACTTACCAATAATACGGGTATGAAGTCTTTTAACAAGATGACAGCGTATTCGTCACAGGCAGAATACAATGGCTATTGCAGCGGTATTTATGATGAAAATGCTGCGTGGACGCTAGAGCGTGATTGGATTGGCATACTTGGAAATGCGAAAGAAACATTTTTTAGTATCCCACAAACATATGAGCAAGGATTAACATGCCAAAAGCTTATAGACAGTTTAAGCAAGTGGTGTAATATTTCAGAGACATACATTCCGGACACAGTAGTTTCCAGGTATACAGGGTATACTGACCCGGATACCAACGAAAAAGTACCTGTAGCTGTAAAATATGTGACATCTTATTCTAGGGATGGAATCAGTTGTAGAGAGGAACAAAAGGTTGGTGATAAAGAACAATCACGGAAGTTATGGACAATTCATTTTGAAAACGAAGAGGATCTGGGGAAAGTAAAGAATTTTCTTGAAGGTTTTGAGGAAGAACAGCGCCTGACATTTGCATCCCAAAGGACTTTTTGGAAGGATTTTCTTGATGGAAGTATTGATCTTGCTGATTTCAAGGAATATTTTACATCAACAAATAACGGCATAATTGATTATGAAAAGGAAATACGGGAAGGGAAGAACTTAAGAGAAATTATGGGCAGTACATATGCCGGATATTTAAACAATAATCATTTTGTGGGACATGTATATTCAGAAGATGAATTGCAACCTTCATGGTACAGAAATGGAATAATTAACATTCAACAGGTATATGACCAAAATGTTCCAACAGAAACCACCATAAGACCGTTTAATGGGACTCAGCAGGATAAGAATTATCAAGAGTTGATTTCCGAGAGAAAAAATGAAATCTATGAAAAAGTGAAAAATGGCGATACAGAGGAGTCTTTTCAGATAGGTGGAAGTTCTTTCACAGAAAAAGAATGGGATAAGTTGCTTTCGGAAGTGGACGATATTACAGAAGAAATGCGAGAAGCAATGCGTGAAGAACATGAGAAGCGATTTGCAGAAGCTGTAAAAGAAACATCGTCAAGTTCAACAGATAATGTAAATGAAACAGATATTGTATCAAAACTTTTTGAAACACAAAATTCAGAAATAAAAGTGTCCAATTTCAAGGAGCATGAAACTCCAAATTATCAGTTTATTCCCGAACCGGAAATTGGTTCAGGCGGCATGAGAATTTTGAAAAATGGACAAAGCGTAGCAGTGTTCTCTGTTGATGATTTGAAAATCAGAATAGACGAACAGACAGGAACAAGGGTATTAATCAGTGAAATGGGAGGTTTTGGTGGTGCATGGTATGATGCCATTCCTGTGGATGCAGAACTGGAGAACGGATTGGCAGAAGCCATAGGCGTTGAGGATATTCCGGAGGTCG
>JBGVKW010000001.1:0-37109 GCA_045123895.1 Agathobacter sp. | reverse complement strand
TTGAATCAAGGTCAATATGGTTTTCTAGAAGAGAAAGAAACGCAGGCTTGTCAGAATTAAAAATTTCTTGGCAATTTTCAAAAGTATCTGCCAAAGAGAGCTGTTTGTATGTTATCATATGAATATATCTCCTTTAGGTGGATTGGTTGATAGTTTCTCGACAATTCTATTTTACCATAAACCTAGAGGAGATATTTTATTTTTGCAACAAAAAAATGCCGTATTTATGCGGCTTACGGCGTTTTGCAAACGCCTATCTTTTTTATAAAATAAAAGAGGAGAAATAGGATGAAAAGAAAAATTATTAGCACATAATTATGTTGTTCAATGGTAGCAACTATTATGGCGGGATGCGGAGAAAAGGAAACCAAAAAGGCAGATTCAAAGACTAGTCAGACAACAGAGACTGAGGCTAAGAATGAGGAGAAGAAAGACAAGGAAGTTGATTATTCAAAAAGAGCAGAAAAATCATTTATCTTAGGATTAGAACTTGATGATAGAGAGGTTCTTGATGAACCAGAGGATGTATGTTTATATGAAGATAACATAAAACTTCCTATTACAATAGAAAGTTTGCAAAATTATCAAGTGAATTCTCATGAACATGTAGGGGGAGATAATACTCCAATAAAGACATATAAATTTTCAGATGCGTTGGCACAGGATACAGAAGTTAAATACCGTGAAGAGTATTTTAACTTATATGATCCATCTGCAACAGATGTTACAGCTGATATAAAAGGGTCGCTATATATAGGAAGTGATGATGAAGAAAGAACACTTGCTGATTCTGTTAATGCTGGTGTATGGCATATGAGAGATTCTTTGACTGGTTCAAAATCATTGGGGATGACTCCGGAAGAACTGAATGAAAAAAAGAAAGAGTTTGGATTGGATGCAGAAGAGTTAACTGATGATACAGATCGTGCATTAATATATGAATTGATAGATAGGCTAGGAAAACCAAATTATATCAATTTTCCGTTAAATGGTGCAGAGGGAACAATTGATAATATTCTTGATCCTGAAAATAAGGATTATGGAATAAGTGTATCGTATTGTACAATTGGATGGGGCTTTGAAAATTATTCAATAAATGTAACGTTTTGTGAAATGTCGGATGTGACTAATGATGGAGAATATAGAAGTTATTTGCATCAGGAAGCTTCTAGTTCAATGGAGCTCTATTACTATCCAAAGGGATGCAGTGATACTTTTGATCCTGAAAAGAATCAGCTTGCAGAATTCGAGAAATACAGAGAAGAAAAATTAGGAAAATAAAATATATGAAATAAAAAACTCCGCATTTGCGGAGTTTTTATCTAACCCATAAAATGTAAAAAAGGGCAACAAAAAAAGCGGGTGATGGGAATCGAACCCACGTATCCAGCTTGGAAGGCTGGTGTTCTACCATTGAACTACACCCGCATGAAAAGGGATTAAATTGTTTTCCCGAGTGCCCAGTTCCGGAATCGAACCAGAGACACACGGATTTTCAGTCCGTTGCTCTACCAACTGAGCTAACTGGGCTTACTTGCATCAACAAATAAGATTCTACAAGACTTGGTACATATTGTCAATACATAATTTTAAAAAAGTTGTAAAAATTTTTAAAAAAGTTGTAAAAAATTATGCCGACCATGATATGATGACCGGCATAGATATTATGTATTATCTCAGTTGGGAAGACTCCTGTTTCTATAAGATAAGAAGTGGTAAGTAAATATATACTATGGAGTTAATATATCTTCACAGTAGCAGCGAAGAACTTCGCCAACACTCCATGCCTGCGCATAGCAGCCTCTGCCATTATGAGGGGCATCTCCATCAAATATCTCACATATAGAGCCAATACAGTTCTGATAGAAGTGTTCTTCGATAGGAGAAAGAAGTTCTTTGGCTTCCTGTTTTGCTGATTTTGTATTTCCATTTACCTTTACATATGCACTAATGAATCCGCCCAGCAAAAATCCCCAGGCAGTTCCCTGATGGTAAGCATGATCGCGCTTATCAAGTGAACCAATGTAAATTGGATGGTAATCCTTGTGGTCTGGGTCTAGAGAACGAAGTCCACATCCCACATATAGTTTTTCCTTTACAACATCAACAATAGATTTTTCTTTTTCAGGGTCAAGCATAGTAAATGGAAGACTGACTGCATATATCTGGTTTGGCCTGATTGTTGGGTCCTTTTCGTCGTCCACAACGTCGTAAAGACATTTACTGTCTTCGTTCCAGAATTCTCTTACAAATGAATTTGATACTTTTTCTGCAAGCTTGCTATAGTATGATGAGTCGTTGTCAAATTTTTGGGCAAGAAATTCCATTGTACGAAGTGCATTATACCAAAGCGCGTTTATCTCAACTGGTTTTCCATGTCGAGGTGTGGCAACCCAGTCGCCAACCCTTACATCCATCCATGTGACCTGGTCAAGACCACTTCCGGCATGGATAAGATAGTCGCTATCCATATAAATGGAAAAATCAGTTCCTTTTTTATAAGCTTCGATTATCTGCACTAATACCGGATAAATTTCTTCTCTGATAAATGAAAAAGCTTCATCAGTATTAACATATTCCAGATACTTATAAACCGCATAAAAATACCATAGAGATGCATCTACTGTGTTGTAAAGAGGTTCCTGACCATCGTCAGGAAACATATTCGGAATCAGCCCATCCTTAAAATATTTTGCAAAGGTAAGCAAAATATCGTGAGCTTCATCGAAACGCTTTGTGCAAAGAGTAAGTCCAGTGTAGGCAATCATTGTGTCACGTCCCCAGTCTGTAAACCATGGAAGACCGGCAAGTACAGTGCTGTACCCTGTTGATTTTCTGTAACAGATAAACTGATTTGCAGCAACTGCAAGAGTCTGTGAAAAATCATCAGGCATTTTACTTTTTTTAATGAGCATTTGAGTGAATTCGAGTTGTTTATTTTTTATCTCGAATGCTGTTTCATCAGAAATTTCGTTGTAAACATTTTCGTTAACAGAGCATACAATTGAAACATGCTTTGTTGAATTAGCTGCTACACAAAAGTCGATATCAAATGGTGTAAAATGACTGTCGAGTCCATCAACCTCATTATCAACCTCTGTTTGAAGCATCATATCTTCCTCGTACAAATCTGTTCTTGGAATCAGCTCTCCGTCAGAAAAAGAAAGGAATATTTTTACATTACTGTTTCTTTCAGGAATCAGCATAAATCCATTGTTATTGGTAGTAATATCAAATTTTAAATCTTCTCTTGTGACATTTTCTGAATGCTCTCTGAAATTCATAAGAGGAGTAACAGTCAGTGTGATGTCAGAAGAAGATTTATTAATTATTTCATAGCCGATTGCACTTATGTTCTTTCCCTGAACAAGCGAAATATGTTTTTTAACAGTAATATTATTAAGATTGTATGTGTAACAAATAGTTCCATCATAAGTAAACTTGGAAAGAAATTTGTTACCATCTTTGATTTTCCCACCCTTATACATTGATGTTGTCAAATCATATTCATTGTTCATTGCGTTTACTTTTTCATTTGTTTTTGAAAAACAGACATATCTGTTTACAGGGGCCTTAAGGCTTGCAATGAGGTATCCCTGATGTGTTCTGTTGTGTACACCTGTAATGGAACTGCCTGCATAACCGCCGAGTCCGTTTGTAAGAACCCACTCTCGTCTGATGTTATTTGAAAAGTCAGTTATATTATTAATTTCAAAAATCATGTAACCCTCCGAAAAATTTCTAAAACTTTTAGAAATATTGTAATTCAATAATGTGAAAAAATCTATACGTTTGGATAAAAATCTGTTAATATAGAAATGTTATTACTATATGGAAAAGGAGAAAAAAATGGAAGTATTTATTTTGACTGAGAGAAAGAAATCTCCACTACTTACATTTATTGCTTGGTTTAGTTTTGCAGTGGCAACTCTTGCATTGGTTCTTACATGCTTAGGATTTGTAGTTTTATTTATTGTAGCAGTGTTGTTTGCTGTTGTAGGTTATTTTATCCTTATGAATTCAAATGTTGAGTATGAGTGCTCATATTTTGGAGATGAAATTAGATTTGCAAGGATAAAAAATAAAAGCAAGAGAAAGAGACTTCAGATTGTCGAGATGGATTCTGTAATTACTATTGCACCTGCCGGTGACAGAAGCTTATACAATTATGACAATGATAAGATGATGAAGGTTTTGGATTACACATCAGGATTAAAGGATGTTCCATATTATGAAATTGTAGTGAAAAATACTACTTTATCTGAGATAATTAAGGTTGAGCTTGATGATAAATTTCTTGATGAGATTAGCAAAAAATACAGAATGAAAGTCGTAAGAAAAGAGGAGTAATTACTCCTCTTTATTGTCGAGATAATGCATTTTTGATGGGTCTGAATTCTTTTGTAAAGAATAGCCTTTTTTACCATTCATAAGTTTCAGACATTTTGGACAGAGTGAACCAAATGATACTGGGGCACCGCAACGCTGACAGTGAATACCTAACATAGTATTAGCTTCGTCAGAACGATATTCGATTCGTCCTTCACGAATCCAGGTTTTTACCTGCCTGTGTGGTATACCGAAATGCTCAGCAACCTGATATTCGTTAACATTGTTTTCGCGAATATATTCTTTTACAGAGTAAAATAGCTGTGATTCAATACAATGAGGGCACAATTCTTCTTGATATTCAAGAGGAAGAGGTCTTTGACAAATTTTACATTGTTTTAGATTGTTAAAAAGACTTTTGGTTTTTGCCATAGTGAGCCTTCTTTCGTATGTTTTTTGTTAGTATATTATATCATAAGTTTAATTAGAAAGGAAGTGTAGTGCAATATGTCTATAGCAGTATTTGATTCCGGAGTGGGCGGTATAAGTGTACTTAGGGAACTTACAAAGATAATGCCCAATGAAGATTTTATTTATTTTGGGGATTCTGCTAATGCACCATATGGAACCAAAACCTTAGAGGAGGTTAGAAAGCTAACCTGTGAACATGCAAGGAGACTTCTTTTTGAGGAAGGCGCGAAAGGTCTTGTCGTTGCGTGCAATACTGCAACCAGTGCTGCAGTTCGTATTTTGCGTGAAAAATATCCTAATATTCCCATTGTAGGAATTGAACCGGCTGTAAAACCAGCTGTATTTTGCAAGGAAAATCCAAGAGTACTTGTTTTGGCTACACCAATGACTATTCGCGAAGAAAAATTTCATAAACTTATGGATAGATATTCCAATCAGGCGAGCATAATTCCGCTTCCTTGTCCTGGTCTTATGAATTTTGTTGAGCGTGGTGATTTACATGGAGAGGATTTGAAAAAGTATCTAGAAGAACTTCTTTTTGAATATACAAAGAATAAAGTCGATGCAGTTGTATTAGGATGTACACATTATCCTTTTGTAAAAAAGCAGATTCAGAATGTATTAGGAGAGGATGTTCTTGTCTTTGATGGTGGAGAGGGAACTGCCAGAGAAATGAAAAGGCGTCTTGAAGAAAAAAATCTGTTGGTTAATGAAGAAAAAACAGGAAACGTTAAATTCGACAATAGTTTACTTGGAGATAAAAAAAATAAGAAGATAGTACTATGTGAACAACTTTTTACGGAAAAGTTATAGGAAATATGTACCAAATATTAAGTTTATAAAATTTTTATAAAATATTTAAAAATCATTTTATAAATGTTTTCGAATTCCGACACATTATGGACATATTTACAACATATACTTTTTATTGTAAAAGGAAGCAATTCCTTTTTCATTATTCCCTTTTTATTAATAAACATTTTCATAACTAAACTCCTCGGAAAGAGCTCCATTGCCAAAGGCATTGGAGCTCTTTCCACGTGAAGCTATATTTTCTTTTTGCAAATATCAAACAAAACACATTTTTCGCATTGCGGTGTTGTACGTGCTGTACATACGGCACGACCATGGTCCACGAGGCGATGACAAAAATCATTACTTTCCTCTTCTGGAATGATTTTCCACAATTCCATTTCCACTTTTTTGGGATCTTTAATATTGTCTACTAACCCTATTCTGTTACATAGACGAATACAATGTGTGTCTGTCACAATAGCCGGTTTACCATATACATCTCCCATGATAAGGTTGGCGCTCTTTCGACCTACTCCAGGAAGCAGGAGCAAATCTTTCATGTTGTCAGGAACCTGTGATTCAAATTTATCCATTAGCATTTTCATACAGGCACTGATATCTCGCGCTTTGCTTTTTCCTAGGCCGCATGGCTTTACTATGGATTCAATTTCTGCAACTTCAGCATTTGCAAGTGCTTCTATTGAAGGAAACTTGGAAAATAAGTCTACCACCACAATATTTACACGGGCGTCAGTACATTGTGCTGCAAGGCGCACTGAAACCAAAAGCTTCCAGGCTTCATTGTAGTCAAGGGTGCATGTGGTTTGTGGATATTCAGTTTTTAATCTTTTAATTACCTCAAGGGCTCTTTGTTTTTTTGTCATATTTTATTAGATAAAAGTAGCAACTCTTTCTAAAGTTTTTCTAACAGGACGTTTAGCGTCTTCAGTACGCTTGCCAACAGCGATAACAGAAACAACTTCCTGTGAATCAGGGATGTTCAATTTTTCTCTTAATTTAGCGGCATCACGGATTCCCATAATTAATGTATCATATCCCATTTCTTTTGCTTTTAATACAAAATATGCGTTAGAAAGACCAAGGTCATAGGCTCCCCATTCCTGTCCAATTTCATTTGTTGGGCTTCCGTCACGCTCGAATCCTGAACGATTCATCTCAAATGTTGTTACAACAATAGAGGCATTTTTGCAGTTTTTCTGATTAAACTCTGGAAGGCATGATGTACATACTTCTTCAATTTTTTCAGGAGTATTTACAACGTAGTATCGTGCAGTTTCTGTGTTTTTCCATGAAGGAGCTTCAAGCGCACACTCAATCATAGCTTCAAATTCTTCGTTTGAGATTGTTACATTTTCCTGATAAGATCTAATACTTCTTCTTGATTCAACTAATTTTTGAAATTCCATTTTTTTCTCCTTTATGATTATTAGGGCTCATTATGTCCAAAAACAGTATACAAAAACTGGGTAAAAATGTAAAATATATCAAGAAAATGAAGGGAGAAAATGATGGCTAAATCTGTAAACCAAAAGGCAAAACTACTTTATATTATGGAATGCCTGATGTTAAATTCTGATGAAGAGCACGATGTTACGACTCCGAGGATAATAGAATATCTTAACCAATATGATATTAAAGCAGACAGAAAAACTATTTATACGGATATAGAGACTCTTTGTGATTTCGGATTTGATATAATAAGAAATCCTGGACCAAGAGGAGGGTATTTTCTGGCAAGCCGTGATTTTGAACTGGCTGAATTGAAGCTTCTGGTTGATTTGGTTCAGTCATCAAAGTTTTTGACTACAAAAAAGTCAAGGGAATTAATAAAAAAACTCGAAAAGCTTACAAGTACATATCAGGCAAAAACCTTGCGAAGACAGGTTGTGGTGGCGGATAGGTTAAAGGCAGATAATGAAAATATATATTACAATGTGGATGTTATCCATGAGGCAATTAGAAAAAATGTAAAGATCAGGTTCAAATATTTTGAGTGGGGAGTGGATAAGAAACCTGTTTTGAGAAAAAATGGCCAATACTATGAGGTGAGCCCGTGGCTGTTAAACTGGGATGACGAAAATTATTATCTTCTTGCATTTGATGAAGTTTCACAGATTATGAAGCATTACAGGGTCGACAAGATGTTAAGTATAGAAATATCTGAAAAAACCAGAATGGGTAAAGAAAGCTTTGAGCAGATTGATATTGCTGCATTTACAAAGAAAACCTTCGGAATGTTTTCGGGAAAGGATAAGGTGGTTTCGCTTTTAGCAGACCGGTCATTGACAGGAGTTTTGATTGACAGGTTCGGGGTTGATGTGGCTCTTAGAAAATATGACGATGAAAGGGTGCTTGCGAGGGCAAATATTACTGTAAGTCCACAGTTTTTTGGATGGCTGTGTGGACTTGGGCAAAAGATTACAATTTATGGACCGGATGAGGTTAAAGAAGAATTTATGCAATATTTAAAAAATATACTAAATACTTATGAGTTGTGATATAATGAGTCGAAAAATGCCAAATGGCATATAAATGATAATAAATAGAATTGGAGATAAGAATGGAATACTGGGATATTTATGATAGTGAAAAAAAATTAACAGGTCGTACAATGAAGAAAAATGATTGGATTTTACAGGATGGAGAATACCATCTTTCTGTTTTGGGAGTGATTCACAGACCTGATGGAAAATTCCTAATTACACAAAGAGTAATGACAAAAGCCTGGGCACCGGGATGGTGGGAAGTATCAGGTGGTGCTGCAATGGCAGGTGAGGATTCATTTACTGCTGTTTGTCGTGAGGTAAAAGAAGAGGTTGGTCTTGATGTGTCAAACTGTGAAGGTGGTCTTGCCTATACATACCACAGAGAAAATCCAGGTCAGGGTGATAATTACTTTGTTGATGTATATCGTTTTGAACTTGATTTTGATGAGGCTGATGTAAAGATTCAGACAGAAGAAGCTCTTGGTTTTAAAGTGGCTACATTGGATGAAATTAAAGCCCTTGCAGCTGAGGGAATTTTCTTACATTATGATAGTATAAAACAGGTATTTGAAGATTAGGAGAATTACATGAACATGCCCAAGGATCCTGTAATGCTGCTTAGTTTTGTAAACACCCAGTTGAGAGATAATTATTCAACTCTTTCTGAACTGGCGGCGGCATATATGGTTGACGAGAAAGAAATAACAGATAAACTGGCTGGAATAAATTATGTATATAATCCTGCCACTAATAAGTTTGAATGACGCTGGAGAATTCTGAAATTAATTAGATAATAATAGTTGATTAGAAAAGCAGGAAAATAAGAATGGAAATGATTTGTGATTTTTGTGCATACAATGAGTATGACGACGAAGATGAGGAATATTATTGCTCAGTAAACATGGACGAAGATGATATGGCAAGATTTATGCAAAGCTCGTATAAATCCTGCCCTTTTTTCAAATCGGGAGACGAGTATAAAGTAGTAAGACATCAGATGTGATTATTCCAAGTACTTAAAAAAAGAAAATAATAGGCATAAAAAACCGAATAATTTAAATTGAAAATATTTTTTTAGGGAAGTATAATATGTAAGTTATTTTTTAAAAAAGTATTGAAATTTGTTTGTATAAAGGAGGAATAGTATGCCTGTAAAATATGTCTTTGTTACCGGAGGAGTTGTTTCCGGACTTGGAAAAGGAATCACTGCAGCGTCGCTTGGACGTCTGTTAAAAGCCCGTGGATATAAGGTTACAATGCAAAAATTTGACCCTTATATTAATATTGACCCGGGAACAATGAATCCTATTCAGCATGGAGAGGTTTTTGTTACAGACGACGGAGCAGAAACTGACCTTGACCTTGGACATTATGAGAGATTCATTGATGAGAGTCTGACAAAGAATTCAAATGTAACTACTGGAAAAGTATACTGGTCAGTGTTACAGAAGGAACGTCGTGGAGATTACGGCGGAGGAACTGTACAGGTTATTCCTCATATTACAAATGAGATAAAGAGCAGATTTTATAGAGATTTTACTTCTGATGAAACTACTATAGCAATTATTGAGGTTGGTGGAACTGTTGGAGATATTGAGTCTCAGCCTTTCCTTGAGGCTATCAGACAGTTTCAGCATGAGGTGGGACATGAAAATGCTATTCTTTGTCATGTTACACTTATCCCATATATCAAAGCATCAGGGGAACTTAAGACAAAGCCTACTCAGGCAAGCGTAAAGGAACTCCAGGGAATGGGTATTCAGCCTGATATCATAGTATGCCGTTCTGAGCATCCTGTTGATCAGGGAATAAAAGATAAGATTGCGCTATTTTGTAATGTGCCAAATTCACATGTACTTCAGAATTTGGATGTTGAGTATTTGTATGAAGCTCCACTTGCAATGGAACAGGAAAATCTTGCAAAAGTAGCGTGTGAATGTCTCAATCTTGAATGTCCTAAGCCAGATCTTGACGATTGGAAGAACATGGTTGATGATCTAAGACATGCGGACAAAGAAGTAAAAATTGCATTGGTAGGAAAATATACAGCTCTTCATGATGCATACATTTCTGTTGTGGAGGCACTTAAACATGGTGGAATTCCAGCACACGTTACAGTTGATATTAAATGGGTGGATTCTGAGACAATAAATGATGAAAACATTGCACAGGTTATGGATGGAATACAGGGAATTATTGTTCCAGGAGGTTTTGGAAGCCGTGGAGTAGAAGGAATGATTTCCGCAGCAAAGTTTGCAAGAGAGAATAATATTCCGTATCTTGGAATCTGTCTTGGAATGCAGGTTGCAATTATTGAATATGCAAGACATGTTGTAGGTTACAATGATGCTCACAGTATTGAGTTAGATCCAAACACAACACATCCGGTAATTGCGCTTATGCCTGATCAAAACGGTGTTGAAGATATAGGTGGAACATTAAGACTTGGTTCATATCCATGTGTGATTGATGAGGATTCGAAAGCATATGAGGTATATCAGAATACTCAGATTGCTGAGAGACATCGTCACAGATATGAAGTTAACAACGATTATAGAACAGTACTCACAGAAAACGGAATGAAACTTTGTGGAATTTCTCCGGATGGAAGAATTGTTGAAATGGTTGAGATTTCTTCTCATCCATGGTTTGTTGCAACACAGGCACATCCAGAGCTTAAGTCTCGTCCAAACAGACCACATCCATTATTCCGTGGATTTGTAGAAGCTTCTATGAAAACAATAAGATAATTTAATATAATTTTATATAATGTTTAGAAAGGTGCAGTTGATTTTAACTGCACTTTTTCTTATAATAGAGCAATGAGTACATTAAACACTATGGAGGAATTATGGACAATAACGGCCCAAACAAATTTGATTATAATATGCCGAATGGTGGAAACAATAATAATCGAAATGGCAATAATAATGGTAATAAAAATGGAAATGGAAAGAATGGTAAAAACGGCCCAAGCATAATGGGATTTATCATGTTTGCTCTTGTAGCCTTCTTTATATATGCTCTTATTTCCAATAAACTATACAGTGCAAGTACAGAGGAAACTTCTTATTCAGAGTTTTTGAATGAACTTGATAAGGGGAATGTAGAATCTGTAGAGTTTGATACGTATGAAATTAATTACAAACTTGTAGGCAATGATAAGAAGACTTATTACACAGGAAGAATATCGGATGATACACTGCTTCAGTCACTTAAGGAAGCAAAGACCACTGGAAAAGATGGTAAAAAGGGCGAAAGTGTTGAGATTAATGTGGCGATTCCAGACAATACTTCAGCCTGGGTGTTGAATATATTAAGCTTCATTATTCCGGTTTTTCTTCTTTGGGGATTACTTGCCCTTCTTTCAAAGAAGATGGGCGGAAGCATGGGAATGGGAGTTGGAAAGTCAACTGCCAAAGTATATGTGGAAAAATCCACTGGTGTTACATTTAAGGATGTTGCCGGTCAGGACGAGGCAAAAGAATCACTTCAGGAAGTTGTTGATTTTCTTCATAATCCTAAAAAGTATCGCGACATTGGAGCTAAGCTTCCAAAGGGTGCTCTTTTAGTGGGGCCTCCTGGAACAGGAAAAACACTTTTGGCAAAGGCTGTTGCAGGTGAGGCGGGAGTTCCGTTTTTCTCTCTTGCAGGTTCTGATTTTGTTGAGATGTTTGTTGGTGTTGGAGCTTCACGAGTAAGAGATTTATTTAAGGAAGCACAGAAAATGGCACCATGTATTATTTTTATTGATGAGATTGATGCCATTGGAAAAAGCCGTGACAGTAAGTATGGTGGCGGTAATGATGAGCGTGAACAGACATTGAACCAGCTTCTTGCCGAGATGGATGGTTTTGATACTTCGAAGGGACTTCTGATATTAGCGGCTACTAACAGACCAGAGGTACTTGATAAAGCACTTCTTAGACCAGGCCGTTTTGATAGAAGAATCATTGTTGATAAACCTGATTTAAAGGGACGTCTTGAGACATTGAAGGTTCATTCAAAAGATGTCAAGATGGATGAAACAGTAGATTTGGATGCACTTGCACTTGCTGCAGCAGGTCTTGTAGGATCGGATCTTGCAAATATGATAAATGAGGCTGCAATTATTGCTGTAAAGAACAATAGACAGTATGTAAATCAGGCTGATTTGTTCGAAGCATTTGAACTTGTTGCTGTTGGTGGAAAAGAGAAGAAAGACAAGATTATGAGCGATAAAGAGAGAAAGATTATCGCTTATCACGAGGTTGGTCATGCTCTTGTTTCTGCTTTACAGAAGAATTCAGAGCCAGTTCAGAAGATTACAATTGTACCTAGAACAATGGGGGCATTAGGATATACATTACAGACTCCGGAAGAAGAAAAGTTCCTTGAGACAAAGGATGAACTTCTTGCAAGAATAAAGACATATATGGCAGGCCGTGCAGCTGAAGTACTTGTTTTTAATTCAGCTACAAGTGGTGCTGCAAACGATATAGAAAATGCCACAAAGATAGCACGTGCAATGGTTACAATGTATGGTATGTCAGATAAGTTTGGTATGATGTGCCTTGCAACTGTTGAGACAAAATATCTTGATGGTGGAGCTGGTCTTATTTGTGGAGAGGATACCTCGGCACAGATTGATAAAGAGGTGCTTTCTATCATTAATGATAGCTATGCAGATGCAATGAAGATGCTTGAGGAAAACAGAGAGATTCTTGATAAGATATCTGATTTCCTTTATGAAAAAGAAACAATTACAGGAAAAGAATTTATGAAGATGTTCCGTGAGATGAAAGGAATTCCTGAACCGGAAGATGATGGAAGGAAAGATTTTTTCGAACAGGCACTTGAGGTATCTTTGGACAATTCAGCAAACAATGTATTTGAGGAAAATTAAATTTAATGGAAAAGCTTTTTGATATACAAGAAGAACTAAAAAAACTCCCGGATCAACCGGGAGTTTATATTATGCGTGATTATAATGATGAAATCATATATATTGGAAAGGCAAAAAGCCTGACAAAAAGGGTTCATCAGTATTTTCAGAAGAGCCACAATGAAGGAATCAAGAAGAAACAGATGGTAGAGCATATCGACCATTTTGAATATATAATCACTGATTCTGAACTAGAAGCTCTTGTGCTTGAGTGTAATCTCATTAAAGAACATACTCCTAAATATAACACCATGCTACGTGATGATAAAACATATCCGTATATAAAGGTTACGGTTAGTGAAGACTATCCACGTGTTCTTTTTTCCAGACAGATGAAGAAGGATAAGTCGAAGTATTTTGGACCGTATACAAACTCGAAAGCAGTCAAGGATACAATTGATTTAATAAATAAAATATATAAGCTTAGAACCTGTAACAGGAAACTGCCAAGAGATATGGGGTTAGACAGACCTTGTCTTAATTATCATATTCATCAATGCAGTGGGCCCTGCCAGGGGTATATTTCCAAGGATGAATATGCAGAACGAGTCAGTGGGGCGCTTGATTTTTTGAATGGAAATTATTCAAAGATTTTAGAAGAACTTCAGTCAAAAATGGAAGAGGCGTCAATGGCGTTGGAGTTTGAAAAAGCGGCAGAACTTCGCGATATGATTGGAAATGTAAAACAGATTGCTCAGAAACAGAAAATTACCCACACTGATGGAGAGGATAAGGATATAATTGCAATGGCCAGTGATGATACTGATGCTGTTGTACAGATATTCTTTGTCAGAGGGGGAAAACTGATTGGAAGAGACCATTTTCATGTGAAAGTTGGTTCGGAAGAGGGAAAAAGTGATATACTTTCAAACTTTGTAAAGCAGTTTTATTCCGGAACTCCTTTCATTCCGCGTGAGATTATGCTTCAAAATGATATTGAAGACAGAGAAATTCTGCAGGAGTGGCTAGGCAGGAAAAGAGGTACAAAAGTATTTATCAGAGTACCTCAGAAGGGAATGAAGGAACGTCTTGTTGAACTTGCAGGAAAAAATGCACAACTTGTTCTAAGCCAGGATAAGGAAAGAATTAAAAGAGAAGAAGGCAGGACAATTGGCGCCGTAAAGGAGATAGAAAAGCTTCTAGGGCTTAGTAATCTCAATAGAATGGAAGCGTACGATATATCAAATATTAATGGTTTTGAGACGGTTGGTTCCATGATTGTATATGAGAAAGGCAAGCCCAAGAGAAGTGATTATCGAAAATTCAAATTAAAAAGTATAACGGGACCTGATGATTATGGTTCGATGCATGAGGTGCTAACCAGAAGATTCCGCCATGGTTTAGAAGAACAGCTGGAGATTAAAGAACAAAATCTTCCTGATGAGGTGGGAAGCTTTAACAGATTTCCAGATGTAATTATGATGGATGGTGGAAAAGGCCAGGTAAACGTGTGCTTGCAGGTGTTACAGGAATTAGGACTAAGTATTCCTGTATGTGGAATGGTAAAAGATGATTTTCACAGAACAAGAGGTTTGTATTTCAATAACGAAGAGATACCAATAGACAGGCATGGTGAAGGTTTTAAACTTATCACGCGAATTCAGGATGAAGCCCACCGCTTTGCGATAGAATTCCATAGAACACTTAGGTCAAAATCGCAGGTGAAATCAGTTTTAGATGATATAGAGGGAATTGGTCCTGTAAGAAGAAAAGCTCTTATGAGAAGATATCAGTCAATAGACAGAATAAAAGAAGCATCGATTTCGGATTTGGCAATGACAGAGTCTATGAACGAGCAGGCAGCAAAAGCGGTCTATGACTTCTTTCATGCTTTATAAAGAAATGAAATTGTGCTATAATATTGCGAAAAAAGGGGGACATGATATGAACCATACACATGAAGTTGCAGTTTCAAAGGTTGCAGAATTATTAGAATTAAAAAATCTTACACATGATATTGATATAAAGGGAAGACAGATAGCTTGTTGCGATGTAAACAGACCAGCTCTTCAGCTTACAGGTTATTTTGAACATTTTGAGCAAAAAAGAGTACAGATTATAGGTAACGTTGAGTATGCATATATCGAGAAGATGAGTAACGAAGAAAAAAGTGAACGTTACAATGAGTTTATGCAGTTTGATATTCCGTGTATAATTTTCTGTAGAAATCTTAAGCCTGACGAGATTTTTCTTGAGGCAGCGAAGGAAAATGGTGTGCCTGTTTTTCAGACAGAAAGATCAACGTCAGAATTTACAGCAGAGTTGATTTACTGTCTTGGCGAGCAGCTGGCACCTTGCATTACAGTACACGGCGTTCTTGTAGACGTTTACGGTGAAGGAGTAATGATTACAGGAGAAAGCGGAATTGGAAAAAGCGAGGCTGCGTTAGAGCTTATAAGACGTGGTCATCGTCTCGTAACAGATGACGTTGTAGAAATCAGAAAGATAAATGAACATACACTCATGGGAACATCACCTGAGATTACTCGTCATTTTATTGAGTTAAGAGGTATAGGAATTATTGATGTAAAGACACTATATGGAGTAGAGTGTGTAAAAGAAAGACAGCAGATTGACCTGGTAATCAAACTTGAAGACTGGAGAAAAGAAGCTGAGTATGACAGACTTGGATTAGAGGAAGAGTACACAGAATACTTGGGAAATAAAGTTGTATGTCATTCTCTGCCAATCAGACCAGGACGAAATCTTGCTGTAATTGTTGAAACAGCTGCTGTTAACCACAGACAGAAGAAGATGGGATACAATGCAGCTCATGAGTTGTACAGACGTGTTCAGGAAAATCTGACAAAAGGCTCGGAGGAATAGGATAGAATGGAAAGAAAAAATGCCTGGGAAAAATATCCAGAAGGTAAAGAAAGAAAAAAAGTATTTGACTTTGCACAAGATTACAGACAGTTTATTTCAAGATGCAAAACTGAAAGAGAATGTACAAAAGAATTGTATGAAGATGCAAGAAAAAATGGTTTTGTAGATTTGCAGGATTTACTCGGCAACAAAAAGCAGTTAAATCCGGGAGATAGAATAATTGCAAATAATATGGGGAAAGGTCTGGCCTTGTTTATCGTTGGAAAAAGGAATATTCAGGAAGGAATGAATATTCTTGGAGCTCATATAGATTCACCAAGAATGGATTTAAAACAGGTACCTTTATACGAGGACAGCCAGATGGCTCTTCTTGATACCCATTATTATGGCGGAATAAAAAAATATCAGTGGGTTACACTTCCACTTGCCCTTCATGGTGTTGTTTGTAAAAAAGATGGTACAACAGTAATTATTAATATCGGTGATAAACCGGGCGATCCTGTTGTAGGAGTAAGTGACCTGCTTATTCACCTTTCTTCAGAACAGCTTGGAAAGAAAGGTTCAGAGCTTGTAACAGGCGAGAATCTTGACGTTCTTATTGGAAGTATTCCGCAGGAAGAAAAGGATGAAGAAGATGAGAAGATTAAAGAGAGAGTAAAGGCAAATATTTTATCAATTCTTTCTTCTGAATATGGTATTGATGAAGAAGACTTTTTGTCAGCTGAGATAGAGGTGGTACCAGCCGGAGAGGCAAGAGACTACGGTTTAGACAGAAGTATGATAATGGGATATGGTCACGATGACAGAGTGTGTGCATACCCATCATACAGAGCTATTATGGATGTGAAAAAACCAGAGTATACAAGTGTGTGCCTTCTTGTCGACAAGGAGGAAATAGGTTCTGTTGGAGCAACAGGAATGCATTCAAGATTTTTCGAGGATTGTGTTGCAGAGATTATCAATTTATCTGGAGAATATACAGATATTGCGGTAAGACGTGCAATGAGAAATTCTAAGGTGCTTTCTTCTGATGTGTCTGCAGCATTTGACCCTAATTATCCATCTGTAATGGAGAAGAAAAACGCAGCATTTTTTGGAAAAGGACTTGTGTTTAACAAGTATACCGGCTCAAGAGGAAAATCAGGTTCGAACGATGCAAATGCGGAGTATATCGCAAAATTAAGAAAGATAATGGATGATAACGATGTTTCATTCCAGACTGCTGAACTTGGAAAAGTAGACCAGGGAGGCGGGGGAACAATAGCCTATATTCTGGCAAATTATGGAATGAATGTTATAGACAGTGGAGTGGCAGTGTTGAATATGCATGCGCCATGGGAGATAATAAGCAAAGTAGATTTGTATGAAGCTTATAGAGGATATTTAGCATTTTTAAATGAAGTATAAAAGGGAATTAGTATGAATCAACAGTTTTTAGATGAATTATCAAAACAGTTACCGGAATTAGAAATAAAAAAGAATGAGTTATTAAAATCGCATACTACATTTAAGGTTGGCGGACCGGCTGATGCGTTTGTTTGTCCACGAAAAGATGAACTTCAGACGGTTTTACAGCTTGCAGGCGAATATAATGTGCCGGTAACTGTTATTGGAAATGGAAGTAATCTTCTAGTTAGTGATAAGGGGGTAAGGGGTCTTGTTATTGAGATAGGAAAACAGATTTCTGACATAGTGGTTGAGGATACAGTCATTACTGCCGGTGCTGGTGCAATTCTTGGAAAAGTGGCAGCAGTTGCGCTTGATGCAGGGCTTTCAGGAATGGAATTTGCAGCGGGAATTCCAGGAAGTGTAGGCGGAGCAGTAGTTATGAATGCAGGAGCGTATGGTGGAGAAATGAAAGATATTCTCATAAGCGCAACTGTTCTGATTGCAGATGGGCAGATTAAGGAAATTGATGCAAAAGATTTGGATTTGTCATACAGACATAGTTGCATACCTGACAAGGGCTACATTGTTGTGGAGGCAAAATATGGCCTGAAAAATGGTGAAAAGACACAGATAAAGGCTCAGATGGATGAACTAAGGGATAAACGTCTCGATAAACAACCTTTGGAGTTTCCAAGTGCGGGAAGTACTTTTAAGAGACCGGAGGGGTATTTCGCAGGAAAGCTTATTATGGATGCAGGACTTCGTGGATATAGTGTTGGAGATGCTCAGGTATCTGAGAAACACTGCGGTTTTGTTGTAAATAAGGGCCAAGCTACTGCAAACGATATTCTTACATTAATTAAAGATGTACAGGATAAAGTAAAAGAGGAATTTGATGTTAACCTGGAAACAGAAGTTAAAATGATTGGAGAATTCTAGTGAAATTTGTAATTGTAACAGGAATGTCTGGTGCAGGTAGAAGTACCGCAATGAAAATGATGGAGGATATGGGGTTTTTCTGTATAGATAACCTACCAGTACAGCTATTAGATAAGCTTGTAGATTTGTCAAACAGCTTCGGAAGTGATATTACAAAAGTTGCTGTTGGCATTGATGTCAGAAATGGTGATGCCTTTGAACAGGTGCCAAAGACTCTGGAGGTTCTTGAAAAGAAGGATTTTTCATATGAAGTGTTGTTTTTTGACGCCGAAGATGAAGTACTTGTTAAAAGATATAAGGAGACAAGGCGAAATCATCCATTGGCAGCGGGAGACCGTATTAAGACAGGAATCCAGTTAGAAAGACAGAAAATGATATACTTGAAGGAAAAAGCTGATTATATAATTGATACCAGTCAGCTGCTTACAAGAGAATTGAAGGCTGAACTTGAAAAAATATTTGTTGAAAACAAAAACTTCAAGAATCTTTTTATAACAATTCTTTCTTTTGGCTTCAAGTATGGAATACCTTCTGATTCAGATCTTGTTATGGATGTCAGATTTTTACCGAATCCGTATTATGTGGAAGGGTTGCGGGCAAAAACTGGAAATGACAAGGAAATACAGGATTATGTGATGCAGTATTCCGAGGCAAGAGAGTTCATTGATAAGCTTGAAGATATGGTCAAGTTTTTGATACCGAATTATATTGCAGAGGGAAAAAATCAGTTGGTTATTTCTATTGGATGTACGGGAGGAAAGCATCGTTCTGTTACTTTGGCAAATGAATTATATAATAGATTAGACCAGGGAAGAGACTTTGGGCTAAAGATACAGCACAGGGATATCGGCAAAGATGCATTGAGAGGAAAATAAGATGTCGTTTTCGAGTGATGTAAAAGAAGAACTGGGGAAACAGTTTGCAAAGTCAAAGCATTGCCAGTTGGCAGAATTGGCGGGTATAATTGAGATTACCGGAAGGATTGATGAAGAGAAGGGAAGCCTTGTTATTGAGTCAGATAATACTGTTTTGATTGCCAAATATGCTTTGCTGATGAAAAGACTTTTTGGAATAGATATAAGTGTAGCGCTTAGCAGGGAGGACACCAGAATAATTCTTTCGTCAATAAAGAAGACGAAGTTGCCGATTTCGGCTCAGAAGACAGATGAAGAAATATTAATACAGACCTGTTGCAAGAGAGCTTTTATTAGAGGTGTTTTTCTTGCATCAGGTTCTGTGAGTGACCCGAATAAATCATATCATTTTGAAATAGTATGTAAAGTAGAGGAACAGGCAAAGCAGATAAGGGAAATACTTGTAGATTTTGGCACGGATGCAAAAATTGTTGAGAGAAAGGGGCATTATGTGGTATACCTTAAAGAAGGTGAAAATATTGTAGATGCCCTAAATGTGATGGAAGCCTATGTTTCTCTTATGAAATTTGAAAATATTCGCATTCTTAAAGATATGCGAAATGCTGTAAACAGAAAGGTAAACTGTGAAACTGCAAACATTAGTAAAACTGTTAATGCTGCAGTAAAACAGATACAGGATATAGAAATAATCAGGGAGAAAAGAGGCCTTGACAGTTTGCCTGATAATCTTAAAGAGATAGCATTATTACGTTTGGAATATCCTGATATGGCATTGAAAGAATTGGGGAATTATTTACAACCGCCGGTGGGAAAGTCCGGAGTGAACCATAGATTTCGAAAAATTGCAGCGATTGCGGAGGAATTAAAATGAAATTATTATTTGTATTTAACCCAAAATCAGGAAAAGGTCTGATAAAAGATCATCTTGTTAACATAGTTGACATTATGGTAAAAGCTGGGTATGAGGTGACAATTTACACTACTCAGAGCCAGGGAGATGCAATTTCAAAAGTAAAAGAGGATGCTCATAAGTATGATTTAGTTGTCTGCTCGGGTGGTGATGGAACTCTTGATGAGGTTGTAACAGGAATGGAGCAGAGCGAGGTAAACGTTCCTATTGGATATATTCCGGCAGGAAGTACAAATGACTTTGCAAATTCGCTTGGTATTCCTAAAGAGATGGAAAAAGCAGCAGAAGTTGCTGTGTCAGGAACTCAGTTTCCGTGTGATGTGGGGGCATTTAATGGCGACACATTTGTTTACGTAGCTGCGTTTGGTCTTTTTACAGAGGTTTCATATCAGACTTCACAGCAGATGAAAAATATCTTAGGACACGTTGCTTATTTATTAGAGGGAGTAAAGCGTGTATTTGATATTAAAACCTTTAAAATGAAGGTTGAATATGGTGAACGGATTATTGAAGAAGAATTTATATATGGAATGGTTACAAATTCAAGATCTGTAGGTGGATTTAAAGGAATTGCGGGGGCGGATGTAGAATTGGATGATGGCGTGTTTGAGGTTACGTTAATAAAGGCTCCTAAGAATCCGATTGAACTTAGTCAGATTATTGGAGGTCTTACAAACAGGGATAAAGAAACCGATTTAATTTATTCGTTTAAGGCAGATGAAATTCATGTGACAAGTGAAGAAGCCGTTTCTTGGACATTAGATGGAGAGTTCGGAGGAGAACATACTGATTTAACAATCAGAAATTTAAACAAAAAGATTACAATAATGTGTTAAAAATTTAACTTTATTTTTGTACTGATATGTAATATAATCAATATAACTTGTGGCGTTATTGGCCACGTGATTAACAGGAGGAAAAAATATGTTAGTATCTGCAACAGAAATGCTTAAAAAGGCAAAAGAAGGCCACTATGCAGTAGGTCAGTTCAACATCAACAACTTAGAGTGGACAAAATCAATTCTTTTAACTGCTCAGGAGTTAAACAGCCCAGTTATCCTTGGTGTATCTGAAGGTGCTGGAAAATACATGACAGGATTCAAAACAGTAGCAGCTATGGTTAAGGCTATGGATGAGGAACTTGGAATCACAGTTCCAGTAGCACTTCACTTAGATCATGGTTCATATGAAGGATGTTACAAATGTATCAAAGCTGGATTTACTTCAATCATGTTTGATGGTTCTCATTATCCAATCGATGAGAACGTTGCTAAGACAAAAGAGTTAGTAGCAGTTGCTCATGCAATGGGAATGTCAATCGAAGCTGAAGTTGGTTCAATCGGTGGAGAAGAAGACGGAGTAGTTGGAGCTGGTGAGTGTGCAGATCCAAACGAGTGTAAGATGGTAGCTGATCTTGGAGTAGATATGCTTGCAGCTGGTATCGGAAACATTCACGGAAAATACCCAGAGAACTGGGCTGGTCTTTCATTTGAGACACTTGATGCTATTCAGCAGCAGACAGGAATTATGCCACTCGTTCTTCACGGTGGTACAGGAATCCCTGAGGATATGATCAAGAAAGCAATCGACCTTGGAGTATCAAAAATCAATGTTAACACAGAGTGCCAGCTTGCATTCCAGGAAGCTACACGTGAGTACATTGAAGCTGGAAAAGATCAGGAAGGAAAGGGATTTGATCCTCGTAAACTTCTTGCTCCAGGAGCTGATGCAATTCGTGCAACAGTTAAAGAGAAAATGGAACTTTTCGGATCAGTTGGAAAAGCTTAATAAGTATTCAATAAAGATTCAGATAAAAAAGTCGTCGCAAAATGCGACGACTATTTTATGTGCGCCAGATGGCGCACATAATTATTCGACTGTAACTGATTTGGCAAGATTTCTTGGCTGGTCAGGATTCAATCCTTTTCCAATAGAAGTGTAGTATGCAATAAGCTGGAAAATAACAACAGACTCAAAAATTGCAAACTCATCATTTGTAGCTGGTAAATTAATATGCACATCACAAATTGATTTATCTGTTATGTTTTTATCCATGCTAAGAAGGATTACATATGCTCCTCTTGCTTTTACTTCTCTGATATTTGAAATAACCTTGCTATACACATGACTCTGTGTGGCAACTGCAATCACAGGCACACCCTCGCTAATTAATGCGATTGTTCCGTGCTTTAATTCGCCTGCGGCATAAGCCTCTGCGTGAATATATGATATTTCTTTTAATTTAAGTGCGCCCTCCATACACAATGTATAATCGAGACCACGACCAATGAAAAATGCATTGTTGGCATTAGTCATACGTTTTGTAAGCTGCTCAATTGTTGGAGCCTGAGAAATTACATTCTCAATTAATGTTGGAACCTTTGTAAGGTTTGAAATAAATTCTCTTGCTTCAGATTCCGTCATTTTATTTGAAATAAGACCAATCTTGCATGCCAGTAAATAGAAACTTGCAACCTGAACAGTGTATGCCTTTGTACTTGCAACTGCAATTTCAGGGCCTGCATGAGTATATAAAACATAATTACTTTCGCGGGCAATGCTTGAACCTTTAACATTTACAATAGAAAGGGTTTTCTTTGTATATTTGTTAGCCAGTCTTAATGCTTCAAGTGTATCTATTGTTTCACCTGACTGAGATACGAAAATAACCATAGACTTATCATTAAGCACCGGAACTTCATATCTGAATTCAGAAGCAATGGAAACGGTAACAGGAATATGAAAGCGATTTTGAATCATTGTCTTTCCAACCATTCCTGCATACATAGCTGTTCCGCATGCAACAATTGTAATGTCACTTACATCCTCGAAGAACGAATCTGGAATATCGTCCTCGGTAAAATCTGGGAGTAAATCCTTGATACGAGGAGTGATTGTTCTTGTGATAGCTGTAGGCTGTTCATGAATTTCCTTAATCATGAAGTGAGGATAACCGTCTTTCTGAGCTGCGGTTACATCCCAGTTGACTTCAAGAAACTCTGGCTCGACTACATTTCCATCCATATCCTCAACTGTAATTTTATCAGCTTCCATAGTAAGAATGTGATATTCAGGAACGATGAAATAGCGTTTTGAATATGCAATAAATGCAGTTAAGTCAGAAGCAATGAAGGAACCCTCATCGCAGTATGTAGCTACCATAGGACTTACGTTTCTGATAGCAAAAATTTTGTTTGGCTGATCCTTAAACATTACGCAGAATGCAAATGAACCTGTTATTTCATTTGCAACTTTTTTCAAAGTGGCTTTTGGGTCACCGTCGTAAAGTTTATTGATAAGTGCAGCAGCTACTTCAGTATCAGTTTCTGAAATTAATGAAGAAGCTAAATCAAACTTTGTAACAAGTTCGTGGTAATTCTCAATGATTCCATTATGGATAAGTGAAACGTCACCGACTTTATGAGGATGAGCGTTTGCATTTGTTACCCCACCATGGGTAGCCCAACGTGTATGACCTATTCCACAGGTTGAGTCGTTGTCATCATCACAGATAGCTCGAAGATCGTTTACTTTTCCAACTGTCTTTCTGATAGAGATTTTTCCTGTATTCTTGAAATAAGAAATTCCCGCACTGTCATATCCTCTATACTCAAGACTTGCTAATCCATCAAGCAAAATTTTCTGGGCTTCAAGACGCCCTGTAAAACCAATAATTCCACACATATTGTTTGATCTCCTTTTCAATATAAAATTAAAAATTTACATTGTACGGTTCTTTCGCTTTGTTTTGATGTTACCATCATATTTCGCTAGAGATCAACAGCCGTACCTGTGTTCTGGCATCCGCCGAAATTTCGATAACCAGAATCCTCGTTAACCGACAAAAAACTATATGCCGGTGCATGGCGCTAAAGTTTTTAAACTTTTCAAAATCCAAAATCTCCTTCTATTCGGACTTTGTTATTCTATCATATGATTGATATTCAAACAACACTAATGGAATTATGTTTTTATGAAAAACAAAGCCATAAAAAAGTGAAAAAGTAGTGCTGTTGAAAATTAATAATTGACGTGATAATATTATCATTAAAGTTTATTCAAAAACAGGATGGTATATATTATGTTAAAAAATAAAACAGTAGTACTCGCAGTTACAGGAAGCATTGCTGCCTATAAAATTGCAAATCTTGCAAGTATGTTGGTCAAACAGCATGCAGATGTAAATGTAATAATGACGAGAAATGCTACGAATTTTATAAATCCAATCACGTTTGAAACCCTTACGGGAAATAAATGTCTGGTGGATACTTTTGATAGGAATTTTCAGTTTAACGTAGAACATGTTGCGCTTGCAAAAAGAGCGGATGTATTTTTGATAGCGCCTGCATCTGCAAATATCATAGGCAAAATGGCAAATGGCATAGCAGACGATATGCTTTCCACAACTGTTCTTGCAGCAAAATGTCCAAAACTTGTTTCGCCAGCCATGAATACAAATATGTACGAAAATCAGATTGTACAGGATAATATCCAAAAACTGAAGGGGTATGGATTTCAAATCATTGAACCGGCAAGTGGATATCTTGCATGTGGAGATACCGGTGCAGGAAAGATGCCAGAGCCAGAGATTCTTTTTGAATATATATTAAAAGAAATTGCATTTGAAAAAGATCTCGTAGGCAAAAAGATTCTTGTGACGGCAGGTGCGACACAGGAGAAGATTGATCCGGTTAGATTTATCACAAACCACTCAACAGGAAAAATGGGTAAAGCAGTTGCAAAAAATGCAATGTTAAGAGGAGCAGATGTTACACTTGTTAATGCTTCAGTATCTGTTGAGCCTCCAATGTTTGTAGATGTAATA
Organism: Agathobacter sp.; assembly: GCA_045123895.1. Lineage (GTDB taxonomy): Bacteria > Bacillota > Clostridia > Lachnospirales > Lachnospiraceae > Roseburia. The sequence continues at coordinate 12,319 of JBGVKW010000001.1, read as the reverse complement.
AATGTAAAGTCTGCGGCTGAAATGGCCCAGGCAGTTAAAGAAATAGCAGACGAACAGGACGTGATAATAAAAACAGCAGCAGTTGCCGATTTTAGACCTAAAAATCCGGCAGATGAAAAAATAAAGAAAAAGGACAAAGATTCAACAAGCGCTATTGAACTTGAAAAGACAGAGGATATTCTTTCTTTTCTTGGAAAGAACAAAAAAGCAGGACAAGTAATCTGTGGTTTTTCAATGGAAACAGAGAATATGCTTGAAAACTCAAGAAGTAAGCTAGAGCGAAAAAACGTTGATATGATAGTAGCTAATAATTTAAAGGTGGAAGGAGCTGGATTTGGCACTGATACAAATATAGTCACACTCATCACCCAGGATGAGTGTGAAGAATTGCAGATTATGGGAAAAGACAAAGTGGCAGAAAAAATAATTGATAAAATAATTAAACTCTCTGCTCAAAAATAGGTTCAGAAGTTGGAATTTTACCGCAGATATCCAGGTATAGATTTGCCATTGTCTGCTCGTAATATGGTTCAACCCAAAGGATTCCGATCCCGAGGGAGAGGATTACAAGAACTCCCATTCCTAAAAAGCTAAGATAAACATATATGAGGCGACCGATGTTTTTTAAAGCCAAAAGGAGAGCTTCCTTAAGACAAAGAAAGACACTAAGGTCGTCTCTTTCTATCAATGTATACAAAAAGAATGAAAAAAGTATTTTTACAAGAAGTAAAAGTAAAAAGGAAACACCAATAAGAACAAGTGATATTCCGAGAGTATCTTTCGAAAAACCGAAATGCTCAAAAGCTAAATAATATGGGCATAGCGCAATTGCATCAAAAACAAAATAAACAATTGAACCCATAAAAAATCGATTAGACTGATTTTTGAAAAAGTAGAAGATGTCTCCTTGCGAAAAACTGGTGTTATGTGCAATTGATAAATGCATTTTTGCTAAACCAATTTGTAAAACTCCAACAATAATTGATATAAGTGAACTACAGACATAATACAGTGCTATCTGTGATGATGTAGAGTTTTCATTGTAGAGTAAAGATGAAAATGGGAGGTCTATTAACATATTTATGAGTAATATGGTAACAAACGCCCCCATTGCTGTTCTATAGTTTCCATCTAGATTTTCTCTGGAAATTCTTTTTAATTCTGCGCATTTTCTGCTATTCATTATTATAAACTCCTAATCTACGAGACGTAGTCGATGTTTGCGCCTCGATATTTTGCCGAGTCGGCAGATTTTAAGTTCTGCTGATAAGGGTTCGACTCATTAATGTATTTGATTTGTGTATTAGTTACTCCGCCAGATACATATGTGCGTCCACATTCCGGACAGACAGAAGTGTGGATCTGCACAGAGGCAGAAATAACCTCACCATTATTTTTACTGGCTTTATTGTACGCATTTGTTACATGTTCACCCTCGTGGGCTCTTACTGCAGCAGAGGCGCTCTGTGGAGAGATATGTGTCGCAGTTTTAAATGACACATTTGACTTGTCTGAACCATCCACATATTTTCTGTTTTTACAGGTCTCACACTCTTCGGGAGAAGATTTGCCATATGGATTTTTTGATTGTACATCTTCGCTATTTGATGGATAAATATACGAATTATAAAAGCTATTTGTTCCAATTGCACCAACTGTCATAGGCATCTCCTTTCCTACCAGATAAAAGCAAGTGTTTCTACACAAATTATAGCACGCAATATTATTTTTGACAAACGTAAACACTGCATTTATACTTCAAAAGAGAAAGAGAGTGAGATAAATGTTTCCTGATAAAAAAATAGATAATGGTTTTTATATAACCGGATGGATTTGCATCATAATATTAGTGATATCATCGATAATAATAAAAATCATGGGGGTGAATTTATTAATGTCGATTAAGCCATGTGCATTTAGCCAGTTATTTAATCTGTATTGCCCGGGATGTGGCGGAACAAGAGCATTTTTTGCCCTGCTAAGAGGGGATATACTCCGTTCACTGTATTATCATCCTTTTGATTTATATGCAATAACAGTATGTGGATGGTTTATGATATCCCAGACCATACAAAGACTATCAAGAGACCGTATAAAAATCGGAATGCATTTTAGACCGATTTATTTGTGGCTGGCACTCGGGATAATTTTAGTCAACTGGATTGTGAAAAATTTATTCATCATCGTTGGCGGGATTTATCTGCTTCATTAGGTCATCGTAATCGTAACCTGTGTATTCTGAATATGCGTTTACGATTCCTTTAACACTTCCATACTGTTTGTATAGTGTTATAAAAGATGTTGCAAAAACTACAACTGATAAAAGCATTGCTGACAGGGCAATCACAAATGAGGCAACTGCTCTTGAACTCATGGATGTTGCGCCTCCCTTTGACAGGAATGCAAAAATAATTGCAAGTGCTCCACAGACTATGGATGCATATATGCATGTACAACATACTGCTGAAACAATTGCAAGACAAAGAGCTGCAATTTCCATTTTTTCAGAGCGCTTGTTTACCGGTAAGGTATAATATTCGTTCATTATGTTAATTCCTTTCCAACAAAGTTGATTTTATTGTAGCACTTCATTTATAATACGAAAAGAATATATTTTTTATGAGGTAAGAAAATGGATATAATTGCAACAATAGCAGAAGAATTACAAATTAAAAAGGGACAGGTTGATGCTGCTGTAAAGCTCATTGATGAGGGAAATACAATTCCTTTTATTGCCCGTTACCGAAAAGAAGCAACTGGTGCTTTGAATGATGAGATTCTCAGAAATCTTTTTGACAGACTCAATTATCTTAGAAATCTTGAGGAAAAGAAAAATACTGTACTTTCAAGCATTGAGGAACAGGGAAAACTTACTGACGAGTTAAAAGCACAGATACTTGCTGCTACTACACAGGTTGCAGTTGATGATTTATACAGACCATACAGACCAAAACGAAGAACCAGAGCGACTATTGCAAAAGAAAAAGGGTTAGAGCCTTTTGCAGAATTAATCTTAAAACAGGAACCTTCTTTTGATCCTGTAACAGAAGCGCAGAATTTTATTAATCCTGAAAAAGAGGTTGAGACTGTGCTTGATGCATTAGCAGGGGCAAAGGATATAATTGCTGAGACAATCTCTGATGAGGCTGATTATAGAACTAAGATCAGAGAGCTTACAATGTCAAAGGGTATGCTTACATCAACAGCCAAAGACTCTGAGGCTGAGTCTGTGTATGAGATGTACTACGAATACAGTGAGGCGTTATCAAAAGTTGCAGGACATAGAGTTCTTGCTCTTAACAGAGGAGAAAAAGAAAAATTCCTTACTGTAAAAATTGAAGCTCCTGTTGATGACATTTTATTATACTTAAAGAAAAAAGTAATTACTGATGCTTCTGCCAAAACGGCAGCAGTTTTAGAAGAAGTAATAGCAGATGCATATGACAGGCTTATTGCACCTGCCATCGAAAGGGAAATCAGAAATGATTTGTCTGACAAGGCTGAAGATGGAGCTATCAAGGTGTTTGGAAAGAATCTAGAGCAGCTTCTTATGCAGCCACCAATTGCAGGACAGGTTGTACTAGGATGGGATCCGGCATTTAGAACAGGATGTAAGATTGCAGTAGTTGATCCAACAGGAAAAGTACTTGATACAACCGTTATTTATCCAACTGCTCCACAGAATAGGGTGGATGAGGCGAAGGCTGTAATGAAACAGCTTATTTCAAAATACAATGTTACGCTTATTTCTCTTGGAAACGGAACTGCATCCCGCGAATCAGAGCAGGTTATTGTAGAATTGTTAAAGGAAATTCCTGTAAAAGTTCAATATATAATTGTAAATGAAGCAGGAGCGTCTGTTTATTCTGCAAGTAAGCTTGCAACAGAAGAATTTCCAAATTTTGATGTGGGACAAAGAAGCGCAACATCAATGGCAAGACGTCTTCAGGACCCTCTTGCTGAGCTTGTAAAAATTGATCCAAAATCAATCGGTGTTGGCCAGTACCAGCATGATATGAATCAGAAAAAACTAGGAGAAGCACTCAGTGGAGTTGTAGAAGATTGTGTTAATAAGGTTGGTGTCGATTTAAATACAGCCTCTGTTTCGCTATTAGAATATATTTCCGGAATATCAAAGGCTATAGCAAAGAATATAGTTGACTATAGGGAACACAACGGACAGTTTACTGCAAGAGCGCAACTTCTTAAAGTGGCAAAACTAGGTCCAAAAGCATACGAGCAGTGTGCTGGATTTATGAGAATTACAGGTGGACAAAATCCGCTTGACGCAACTGGTGTTCATCCTGAATCTTATGAAGCTACAGAAAAGCTTCTTGAAAAACTTGGATATTCAATGGAAGATGTCACAAATAGAAATGTAGTAGGAATCTCAAAGAAGGTTTCAGATTACAAGGCATTGGCAGATGAACTTGGAGTAGGAGAACTTACTCTTGCAGATATCGTTAAAGAACTTGAAAAACCGGCCAGGGATCCTAGAGAAGATATGCCTAAACCAATTCTAAGAAGTGATGTACTTGAGATGAAGGATTTAACTCCGGGAATGGTGTTAAAAGGAACTGTAAGAAATGTAATTGACTTTGGATGTTTTGTAGATATCGGAGTTCATCAGGACGGTCTTGTTCATATTTCGGAAATATGTGACAGATATATCAAGCATCCTCTCGAGGCTGTTAGTGTTGGTGATATAGTTGATGTACAGGTTATTAGTGTTGATTTGAAAAAACAAAGAATTCAGCTGACGATGAAAATTGGAACTGGTGAGTCGGGTGTCAAGAAAAAGGATGATTCAGCGAAAAAACCAGCGCCTAAAAAAGGAAACAACGAAAATCGTCAGAAGAATAAAAAACCACACTACATCAAGGGAAAGAAGAATAATTTCTTTGACAATATTATCTTGAAAAACTAGTATGTGATTTGATATTTTAATTATCCAGGGAGAAGTTAATTATGAAGCTTGAATTTGATGTGAAAATTTCAGAGAAGGATTTATATTCTTTCAATCTAAGACAGGCATATAAAGGAAGCCAGGGAGTAGTGTCGATATTAATTTTTCTTTCACTGGCTGTGGCTGCGGGAGTATATATTTCAAAGGGACAATATCTCTATGCTGCAGTGTATGGTGCAATCGGTGTGGTGCTTTTACTTTACGTTCCACTTTCTTTGAAAGGGAGAGTGAAGTTGGCATTTAAGACTAATAAGACATTTTTAAAACCACTTCATTTTGAGGTGGATGAAAAAGCATTCGTTGTAAGTCAGGACGAAGAGAAATCTGAACTTCCATGGGAGATGGTCTATAAGTATATTGCGAGTAAAGATGACATATATGTATTTAGCAATAGACAAAATGCATATATTCTTTCAAAAAGTCAGCTTGGAGATAACTTCGAGAAGTTAAACGAACTGGCCAAGAAAGTATTAGAAAGTTATCGTGTAAAGATAAAGTGATAAACACATAAAGAAAAGGTTGATTGTGATGGGAGAAAATTTAGTATTTGAAAGCTTTTCTGCCGAAGATACAAGACTCTTTGGAGAAGAACTAGGAAAGAACGCCAGACCTGGAGACGTATATACTCTTATAGGCGATTTGGGAGTAGGCAAAACTGTTCTAACACAGGGGATTGCATCTGGGCTTGGAATTGAGGAAGCGATTAATAGTCCTACATTTACCATTGTTCAGGTATATGAAGAAGGAAGAATGCCATTTTATCATTTTGATGTATACAGAATTGGAGATATAGAAGAAATGGATGAAATTGGATATGAAGATTATTTCTATGGTGAAGGACTAACAATGATAGAATGGGCAAATCTCATAGAAGAAATTCTTCCTGAAAAGAGAAAAGAGATTATAATTGAGAAGGACCTTGAAAAAGGTTTTGATTACAGAAAAATTACAATAAAAGAGGTTTCTTAAATGAAAATACTTGCATTGGACAGCTCGGGGCTTGTGGCCAGTGTGGCTGTTGTTATGGATGATGAACTGCTTGGTGAATACACAATAAATCACAAAAAAACGCATTCACAGACACTTCTTCCGATGTTGGATGAAGTGGTAAAGATGATAGAATTGGATATGAGTACAATAGATGTGATTGCAGTTTCGGCAGGACCTGGGTCTTTTACCGGACTAAGAATTGGTTCGGCAACGGCAAAGGGGCTTGCGCTTGCATTAGATAAAAAGATTGTATCTGTACCTACTGTTGACGCTATTGCGTATAATATGTGGGGAAGTGCAGATTTAGTATGCCCGCTTATGGATGCCAGAAGACAGCAGGTGTATACAGGATTATATGATTTTACAAATGGTAACATGAATATAATTGAGCCGCAGTGCGTTGTACTTATTGATGAGATAATAGAAAAAATAAATGAATTGGGTAGAAAAGTTATTTTTCTGGGAGATGGAGTAAACGTATTTAAAGAAATTATTTCAGAAAAATTGACTGTTGAATATGATTTTGCTCCAGCTATGTGTAATAAACAAAGAGCGTCAGCAGTTGCATGTCTCGGGATGAAGCTTGCAGATAATGGTCAGGCTACAGAGGCGGCAAAACATAAGCCGGATTACCTTAGATTGTCACAGGCGGAGCGAGAACGTCAGGAGAAGGAGAGAGATTTTAAAATATGTTAATCAGACCCATGGAGGCCGGTGATGTTGATTCGGTGCACCGAATAGAATGTGAGTGTTTTTCTATGCCGTGGAGCAGACAAGGCTTTTTGGATGCTTTAAAGATGGAACAGAATATAATGTTGGTTGCAGAGGAAGATGGAATTGTGTATGGATATGCATGTACCTATGTTTCATTTGACGAAGGTGAACTTACAAATATTGCTGTGGACAAGTCTATGAGGGGAAATGGAATTGGACAGCAGATAATAAAAGAAATTCAACAGATTTCAAGTCAGACCGGAGTGGACAGAATTGTTCTTGAAGCTAGAGTGTCGAACCACGCAGCAATTGGTTTGTACAAAAAAATGGGATTTGCGGAACTTGGAATTAGAAAAAATTTTTATGAACAACCTGTTGAGGATGCAATGATTTTATCCTATACAGCGGAGGCAAAAGAATGTTAGATGTTTGTTTATTAGGAACGGCGGGAATGATGCCGCTTCCAAATAGGTGGCTTACGGCACTTATGCTTAGATATAATGGCAGCAGTATGTTGATTGACTGTGGTGAGGGGACTCAGATTGCCATGAAAGAAGCAGGAATGAGTTTTAAACCAATTGATATATTGTGTTTGACCCATTTTCATGCAGACCATGTAAGTGGGCTGCCGGGGCTCTTGCTTACTATGGGCAATGCGGATAGAACAGAGCCGTTGACGATAATCGGTCCAAAGGGATTGACGAAGGTGGTTAGCGCACTTAGAATGATTGCGCCTGAATTGCCGTTTGAGATAAAGTGCATTGAGATGACACAGCAGGATGAATATTTTGAGATAAACGGATATAATATACATGCATTCAGGGTAAAGCATAATGTTGTATGCTACGGATATTCTGTAGAGATAGAAAGAAAAGGAAAATTTTCTGTAGAGAGGGCGAACAGCCTTGAAATTCCTGTCAGAATATGGAATTTACTACAAAAAGGTGAGACAGTAGAGCTTGATGGAAAGGTATATACCCCGGATATGGTGTTAGGACCAAAGAGAAAAGGACTAAAGGTTACGTACTGTACAGATAGTAGACCTCTTCCGGCAATTGTTGATGCGGCTAAAAATTCAGATCTGTTTATCTGTGAAGGAATGTATGCAGAAAAAGAGAAGCTGGTAAAAGCAAAACAATATAAACATATGACTTTCTATGAAGCCGCTGAAATGGCTAGACAGGCAAAGGTGAATGAAATGTGGCTTACGCATTTTTCACCATCTCTTGTAAGAGCGGAGGATTACATGCCGGCAGTTAGAAAGATTTTTGAGAACGCTTACCTTGGAAAAGACGGAAAAAATGTTGAATTAGTATTTCAGGAGGAATAGGTATGAAGAAAACAGGTGTTGTAATATTGGCGGTAGCAATTATAGGTATTTTGTGTGGTGGTTTTTATTACGTAAGTCAAAATGCAAGAAAGAGTCCGGTAGAGGAAAAAGCTCTGACTGATGTACAAAAGATTACAACAAAGGATCTGATAAAAAATTACCCTGCTACACCACGAGAAGTAGTGAAACTGTATAATAGAATTCTTATGTGTTATTATCGCGGAGAATGTTCAGATGAGGATATTAATGCTCTTGCAGACAAGGCTCTTGGTCTTTTTGATGAACAACTTTTAGAGGTAAATGAGAAGAAGTCTTATGTGGAAGCTGTTAAAAAAGAAATAGCTGAATATGATGATGCTAATAAAATAATGACACAGACAGATGTATGTGACAGCAATGACGTAAAATACATTACTGATAAGGGTGAAGATATTGCTTACGTGAATGCATCATATTTTATTAATAATGATGGTGATTATGTAAAAACATATCAGCAGTATGTTCTTAGAAAAGATTCTAAAGGAAATTGGAAAATTCTTAGTTTTTATCAGGTAGAGGGAGACTCTGCGCAGGAAGAGTGAAATAGATGAGTACTGAAAAAGAAATAAAAATACTGGCAATTGAAAGTTCATGTGATGAAACAGCAGCAGCAGTTGTTGTAAATGGTCGCGATTTGAGAAGTAATGTTATATCTTCTCAGATAGCACTTCACACACTTTATGGTGGTGTTGTCCCGGAAATTGCATCCAGAAAACATATAGAAAAAATTAATCAGGTAATCGAAGAGGCATTAAGTGAAGCAAAAATGACACTTGATGATATTGATGCTATCGGTGTTACATATGGACCAGGATTGGTTGGAGCGTTACTTGTAGGTGTTGCCGAGGCAAAGGCCATAAGCTATGCAAGAAATATACCGTTAGTTGGAGTTCATCATATAGAAGGACACATTAGTGCAAATTATATTGAAAATAAAGAACTTGAGCCACCATTTTTGTGTTTGGTAGTATCTGGAGGTCATACGCACCTTGTAAAGGTTTGCGATTATGGAAAATATGAGATACTTGGAAAAACAAGAGATGATGCTGCTGGAGAAGCTTTTGATAAGGTTGCAAGAGCGATTGGACTTGGATATCCTGGTGGCCCTAAAATTGAAAAGGTGTCACATGAAGGTGATCCAAACAGTATAGATTTTCCACGCGCAAAGGTGGCAGATGGAGTCTATGATTTTAGTTTTAGTGGACTAAAGTCAGCGGTATTAAATTATCTAAATGGATGCAAAATGAAAAATATTGAGATAAATCAGGCAGATGTTGCTGCGTCTTTCCAAAAGGCAGTAACGGATGTTTTGGTTAGCCATGCAGAAAATGCAATTGATGAATTTGGAATGGATAAATTTGCAATAGCAGGAGGAGTGGCTTCAAACGGAGTTATTCGAAATGCAATGGAAGAAATGTGTAATAGAAAAAATGTAAAATTTTATCATCCGTCTCCGATATTATGTACCGACAATGCTGCTATGATTGGAGCAGCGGCGTATTATGATTTTGTTGCGGGAAAAAGATCTGGTCTGGATTTGAATGCAGTTCCAAATTTAAAATTAGGAGAATAGAAGATGATTTCAGCAATTGTATTATCTGGCGGAAGTGGAAGTAGAATGAAAAGTGATATTCCAAAGCAGTATCTGGAACTGGCAGGAAAACCGATTCTATATTATGCGTTAAAAGCTTTTCAGGATAGTGATGTCAATGAAATAATATTAGTGGCTAGTGCTTCATATGTAGAATATTGTAAAACACAGATTGTTGAAAAATATTCATTTGATAAAGTAAAAGCGGTAGTGGAAGGTGGAGAGGAACGATACAATTCGGTCTATGAAGGTTTAAAAGCTGTTAGCAAATCCTGTGAATATGTATTAATCCATGATGGTGCTAGACCGCTTGTTAGTAATGAGATAATTGAAAAATCCATTAATCAGGTAAAAAAGGATAAGGCTTGTGTAGTTGGTGTTCCAGTAAAAGATACTATAAAGGTAATAGATGAATCCGGATATGCAGAATGGACTCCGGAAAGATCGTCTTTGTGGCAGGTGCAGACTCCTCAGACATTTGAGTATCAACTTATATGCAATGCATATGAAAAAGTCTTTAGTGATATTCAGGATAAAAAAGCACTGCCAATAATTACTGATGATGCAATGATAGTTGAATATGCAGAGGAAAAAAAGGTCAGGATAATACAGGGTGATTATGAGAATATAAAGGTTACAACACCTGAAGATATGGGGGTTGCAGAATTGTTTTTAAAAAAATTTAAAAAAATATAAAATTAGTGTTGACACTGCAGAATAAAGATGGTAATATAAATCTCGCGTTAAGGAAACGCACAAATAAATAAAGTCAGTCAACTGGTGATTATCTGGTGATTGAAGATACGCAGAGGTATCGAAGTGGTCATAACGAGGCGGTCTTGAAAACCGTTTGTCCGCAAGGGCGCGTGGGTTCGAATCCCACCCTCTGCGCTTTCTTTTGCCTTAAAATTGGACGGCGTAGCGCTGAAAAATGATGGTAAAGGAACAGATAATATGAAATGAAAAAGAAAGAAAAAACTTCAAAAAAGTTGTTGACATCTCTTCTTTTGAATGGTATTATTATCAAGCTGACCGCGAAACAAGTGGTTGTGAACATTGAAAATTAAACAGTGAAAAACCTTGAAAGATTTTGAGAATCAATCAGGCAAATCTAAAAAGATTTGACGAACGCTTCGATTTGATCGAAGACCTTTAAAACAGTAAATTCAGAAATATCTGAATGAACGAATTAGCCAAGTTTACTTGACTAAGATTAAACTTTTAACATGAGAGTTTGATCCTGGCTCAGGATGAACGCTGGCGGCGTGCTTAACACATGCAAGTCGAACGAAGCACTTTATTACGATTTCTTCGGAATGACGATTTAGTGACTGAGTGGCGGACGGGTGAGTAACGCGTGGGTAACCTGCCTCATACAGGGGGATAACAGTTGGAAACGACTGCTAATACCGCATAAGCGCACAGCATCGCATGATGCAGTGTGAAAAACTCCGGTGGTATGAGATGGACCCGCGTTGGATTAGCTAGTTGGTGAGGTAACGGCCCACCAAGGCGACGATCCATAGCCGACCTGAGAGGGTGACCGGCCACATTGGGACTGAGACACGGCCCAAACTCCTACGGGAGGCAGCAGTGGGGAATATTGCACAATGGGCGAAAGCCTGATGCAGCGACGCCGCGTGAGCGAAGAAGTATTTCGGTATGTAAAGCTCTATCAGCAGGGAAGAAAAATGACGGTACCTGACTAAGAAGCACCGGCTAAATACGTGCCAGCAGCCGCGGTAATACGTATGGTGCAAGCGTTATCCGGATTTACTGGGTGTAAAGGGAGCGCAGGCGGTGCGGCAAGTCTGATGTGAAAGCCCGGGGCTCAACCCCGGTACTGCATTGGAAACTGTCGTACTAGAGTGTCGGAGGGGTAAGTGGAATTCCTAGTGTAGCGGTGAAATGCGTAGATATTAGGAGGAACACCAGTGGCGAAGGCGGCTTACTGGACGATTACTGACGCTGAGGCTCGAAAGCGTGGGGAGCAAACAGGATTAGATACCCTGGTAGTCCACGCCGTAAACGATGAATACTAGGTGTCGGGGAGCACAGCTCTTCGGTGCCGCAGCAAACGCAATAAGTATTCCACCTGGGGAGTACGTTCGCAAGAATGAAACTCAAAGGAATTGACGGGGACCCGCACAAGCGGTGGAGCATGTGGTTTAATTCGAAGCAACGCGAAGAACCTTACCAAGTCTTGACATCTCCCTGACCGGACAGTAATGTGTCCTTTCCTTCGGGACAGGGATGACAGGTGGTGCATGGTTGTCGTCAGCTCGTGTCGTGAGATGTTGGGTTAAGTCCCGCAACGAGCGCAACCCTTATCTTCAGTAGCCAGCACATAAGGTGGGCACTCTGGAGAGACTGCCAGGGATAACCTGGAGGAAGGTGGGGATGACGTCAAATCATCATGCCCCTTATGACTTGGGCTACACACGTGCTACAATGGCGTAAACAAAGGGAAGCAATCACGCGAGTGTGAGCAAATCTCAAAAATAACGTCTCAGTTCGGACTGTAGTCTGCAACTCGACTACACGAAGCTGGAATCGCTAGTAATCGCGAATCAGAATGTCGCGGTGAATACGTTCCCGGGTCTTGTACACACCGCCCGTCACACCACGAGAGTTTACAACACCCGAAGTCAGTGGCCTAACCGCAAGGAGGGAGCTGCCTAAGGTGGGG